>NZ_LQXA01000025.1 GCF_001618005.1 Clavibacter tessellarius | reverse complement strand
GGGGATGGTCAGCGCGGGGCCGACCTCGAGATCCATGCGGCAAGGGTCGCACGGTCCACGCATCCGCGGGCGCTGTTCCGGACGGGCGATCACGCACGACAGTGCGATGGTGCCAGCGCTCAGCCGCCTGCCTCGCCGAGATCCCAGGCGGCGACGACGCGCGCCTCCTCCCGGCTCAGCTCCGAGAGGACGACGTAGCGCAGCGTCCGCGTCTCGTCGCGTGCCACGGAGACGGCGGGCGTCAGCGTCAGGTGAGCTCGATATCCCGATCGCCAATACGCAGGCTCATCGGCCGCGAAACCCGGCTGCGTTTCGAGCACGTCCGCGAGGCGGTCGTGGAGGGCTGTCACCACGCTGCTCGTGACGAGACGAACCGAGATGTCCCGACCAGGCCCGAACGCCGCCCGCTCGCCGAATCGGATGGGGATCGCGGTCCGCGAGAGGCCGAGGCTGCCGACGGCCTCGGCCAGGTCGCGAGGCGGCGCGTCGACGACGAAGTTGCCGGCGAGGGTCACGTGGGCTGGCCAGGAACCCCGGGAGAACGACGCGCCCGGATCGCACGCTTGAAAGAGGCCGACGATGACGAATCGGGGCCTGAGGCGAGCGTCGTCCATGCATCAAGAGTGGAGGATCCACTCGACGTCACGCCAGACCTCGGCACGAGCTAGCGGTGCCGACGGAGGTTGGCGCGGCGGATGACGGCCGTGCCGACGACGGTCACGACGACCATGACCGTGAAGATCAAGACGAAGCGCGGGACGACGTCCAGATCGAGGAACCCGATCCCGAAGGCAGAGACGAACGCGGTCACGCCGACCAGCACGAGGAACTGGCGGACCGACGGGGCGCCAGTCAGCCGCTGCTTCGCCGCGGTGTCGTCCTCGAAGCTGCGTCTGTCGTCCATGTCCCCACCGTCCCACACCCCGGCGCTTCTAGCGCAGCCCGTGCCCGCTCCGCAATGTTCTCGGATCCGTTGACACGCTCGCCGTCGTGACCCGAGGCTTCTCGCGTCGCCGGCGGACGCCCGGCCAGCAGCCGAAGAGATCGGACCCGCAATGGGACAGCACGATGACGTCGCGATCCTGGTCGGCAATGGATTGTCCATCGCCTTCAATCCCGAGCTGGAACTCCGCAGCATCACGGAGGAGGTGATGAGGCGCATCAGGGCGGCGGACGGGGACGACGTGGTCGCTGCCATGAAGGAGATCGCGGAGAACGCGCTTCCCGAGGGCGTGACGAGCGACGAGGACTTCGAGCATCTGGTCGGCGCCTTCGGCACGGAATCTCGCATGCTCGGCATGCTGGAGACTCTCGCGACGCTGACCAGCCCGAAGGACGAGGAGCTGCGCGAGGCGATCCGACGGGTCGCGTCCTTCGCCGCGCAGGTGCGCGACAACGGCGTCTCCCACGTGCTGGAGGTGATCTGCGAGCGCACCCACGCGGAGTTCGAGAAGGCCGCCGAGCTGCACGCCCTGGTCACGGCGATCCTCGAGGAGTTCCCGGGTGAGGTCGCGTTCGGGAATCTGAACTACGACACGCTGCTGCTTGCCGCGCTGCTGCACGTCGATGATGACAAGAAGCAGGTAGCGGACCTCGCCGACGGGAGGAGCACCGTCAGGGTCGAGGTCAACGACATGGAGCACAGGTACGTCCCGGCGCTGCGCCGCGAAGCAGAAGATTTTCCGCCGCATCGGCGGGTGAGGCTGCTGCATCTGCACGGTTGCCTCGCGTACTGGGAGAACCGCCAGATGGACCTGTTCGCGAAGATCCCGAAGGAGATCCTCGACGACGCGAAGCAATGGTCCGCCGTCCGCGACCGCACCACGAACGTCCGCCCCTCGGTCGTGCTGGCGAACCCCCGAGACAAGGCGCAGCACGTCAGGGAATATCCGTACAACCTCGCTTACGAGGTCTTCGAGGAGGGCCTGAAGAGCGCGACGAACTGGATCGTCATCGGCTACTCGTTCCGCGATGAACCGATCAACGGCATGCTGAGCTCCCGCTTCCTCGATCTGAAGGAGAAGCCGTCGGTGCTGGTGGTCACGCACGGCGACGGTCCGACCGACGTGGAGATCCATCGCGCGTTCGGCTGGGGCGCCGACGACGGCGATCCCTCGCCGTGGCTCACGATCTGCAGGTCAGGAGCGAACGGGCTGCAGCACACCGCGGAGTGGCAGGCCTATCTGGCGTGACGTCCAGGCCGCCTACCCCGTGAGGGTGGCCTCTCCCACCTCCGGCCGCCGCGCCGTGAGATACAGCCGATGCGCCGTGATCACCAGCGCCAGCCACGCGCCGCCGAGGAAGAAGGCGGCGAGGACGTCCGTGAACCAGTGGTGGCCGAGGTAGACGCGGGTGGCACCGATGGTCACCGCGAAGACCACGGCCACCGCGATCGAGAGCATGCGGGTCGCGCGGCGGTGCTGGCGGAGGAGGAGCAGGTAGGCGAGGATCCCGGCGATCGCGACCGCGTTCAGCGTGTGGCCGCTCGGGAACGACGGCGACGTCTCGTACGGCGGCACCGCGTCGGCGAGGTCGGGGCGGGCGCGGTCGATGATGTCCTTGCCCGCGATCGTGAGCAGCAGGGATCCGCCGCCGGCCGCGAGCACGAGGATGATCGGCGTCCACGAGCGACGCCGCACCGCGAGGAACAGCATCGTCACCACCGCGATGATCGGCATGACCACGACGCCCGCGACGTCCGTGTACGCGGTCGCCGCATCGTTCAGCCACGGCGTGCGGATGCCGATCATGAAGGCGAGGAGCGGCCGGTCGAGGCCGGCCACCCCGTCGGCGTCGGTCACGTTGTCGTAGACCTGCGCGGCGATCGCGGCGAGGCCGAACGCGAGCACGAGGCCCACCAGCAGCGTGATCACGAGGGCCGCGTACGGGCCGAGCGCCCGCACGATCCGCTGCACGAGCCGCACCAGCACGCGGCCGGCCGGGGTGGCCCAGCGGGTGAGGTCGCGGGCGCCGAGGTAGCGGTCGCGGCGGAGCTCGCCGGCGACGCCCTGGTCGGCGGGGTCGAGGGGATCGAGGGGCCTGCGCCTCGGGGTGTCGCTCATGGGGTCCTCCTGCTCGGCGGAGGGATCCGCCCCTCGACGCTACCGAGTGCCGGCCGGGGATGACCGGGGCGAGCGAGCGCGTGATGTTCGCTCGCCGGGGGGCAGTCCAAGAGAGGGAATCGCCCGCTGAGTCAGTCAGCCCGCCCTGTTACCGAGACATCCCCTGCTTCCGCGATCACCATTGGGAGACTGACGGTCGCTCCGAGGACGGTCGTATAGCTCTGCAATCCTCCCGATGCGGCGGTGAAGGAGATGATGTCGTCTTCAAGGAGACGCGTACCGGGGGTCCCGGCGACGGTGACGAGGATCGTGTCTTCCCAGAAGACCCGCGAGTAACCGGGATCCTTGGTCATGTTGACTCGGTAGGTGCCTGAGCCCGCGTCCTGGATGATGCGGCCTTCGAAGCGGTAGTAGGTGCCGATGACACTGTTTCCGGAACGGGACAGATCCTCGAAAGCCACTGGCCCCGCGGAGGCTTTGGCCGCAGCAGTCTTGGCCGCTCGTTCCTCCTCTGCGATTCGCTCTCCGCGGGCCGATACATCATCGGCCACGGCGACTCGCGCGTCGTTCAGAGCCATCGACGCGCCTCTCGCCTGCTCTTGAGCCTCGGCGAGCTCCGCAGCGGCGGCTTGGACTTCCTCTGTGCCGCGTGCCGCGGAGTCGATGTACTCGACGTCCGTCTCGGTGAGGCTCTCCTGCGCTCTGTCGACCGCACCTCTGAGCTCGACCAGGAGGGCGACATCGTCGACTTCGTCGTCTCCCGTAACGCCGGTCAGTGACTCGGCGTTGGCGATGGCACTACGAAGTCCCTCGAGCGCACTCCCATGCGAGGTCTGCGCTGACGTGTAAGCGGAGACCGCCTCCGCTTTAGCTTCGGCCCGCTCCTGGAGGACGCTGATGACGATCATCGCGATGACGACGGCGATAGTCAGAGCCAGCAAGGATGAGCCCCCGATGATCCAGGTCCGTCGAGATATCCTCTTGCGAGGCGCTGGTACCGCTTCACCTTCAGCTTCGGCAGGCACTGCTGCAACATCGAGCTCTGGGTTCTGGTCGACCATCACATTTTCTTTTCTTCGGCGAGGCGGCACGGCAATGGGCGCCATGCATGCGCGGAACAGCGCAGATGTCCACGGAACTCGTGTCGGGTCCTGACGGGCGGGTAACCCGCTAAATCATATGCGCGTGCATGAACTCCCGATGGTCCTGAGTGACCCCAGTTCGGGCGGCTCGCCTACCCGGCGGCGCAGTCCGAGCGATGCCGACCTTCCCTACCCGCAATTGGGCGAGGGCTTCACGCGAGGTTCGCTCGCCGCACGGGGGAGCCGCTGCTGCGACGCTACCGAGGCGGGGGCTCCGAAGATGCCCTCTCCCCCTCCGCCGGCACCACCGTCCCGATCTCCCACACGAACGGCGGCGGCGTGCCGTTGATGGACCAGTCGCCGACGATGCGCGCCTTGTAGACGACCGGGTTGTGGGAGGCGACCGTGCGCGCGTTGCGCCAGTGCCGATCCAGCCCGCGGGCGCGACTCGTGGCGGAGGCGCCGAGCGTGTCGAACACCCGGGTCGCCGCGCGCGGCACCGACTCCGAGAGCACCACCTGCGCCTGCGCCGAGCGGATCTCGGCGAGCACGTTCGCCTGCACGTCGGCGTCGCTCCCGGGCTCGTGCGCCGTGTCCGCCGCGGCCTGCACCGCCTCCGCGACACCCCGCACGAGCAGCCGCGCCGTGTACGCGACGGCGGAGATCTCCCCCACCACCGCCTGGATCTGCGCGTCGTCCCGCACGAGCGACGCCACCCCGTGGCTGTAGACCCGGGTGCGCTCGCGGACGGCCCGGGCCGTGTCGCGCTCCGCCGCCACCGCCACCCCGGCGAGGACGGCGAGCAGCACGAGCTGGTACAGCGCCGTCTGGTACCGGAACCGCTCGGCGAACGGCGCGACGTGGGCGGCGTCCACCTCCGCGTCCTCGAACACGATGGTGCCGGTGCCGGTGAGCTGCTGGCCGAAGCCGTCCCAGTCGTCGGAGATGCGCACGCCGGGCTGGTCGGTGCGGACGATGGCGGTCACGGGCTCGCCATCCCGGTCGGCCGTCACGTCCGTCCACGCGGCGAAGATGCTGCCCGTCGTGTAGTACTTGCGGCCGTTCAGCACCCAGCGGTCGCCGCGGCGCTCCAGCTTCGTCTGCGCCGTGCCGATCGCGCCCGAGCCGACCTCGCTCCAGGCGTTGCCGACGAGCTCGCCCGCCGCGAACCGCCGCAGCCACGCGTCGCGCTCGGGCCCGGGCGGCGCCTGCAGCCGGTCCTCGACGAACGCGATGTGGCCGCGGAGGATCTGCGGCAGGTTCGAGTCCGCGGCGGCGAGCTCCACGAGCACCTCGGCGAGCTCGGGGATGCTGAGGCCCTCGCCGCCCTGATCCACGGGCACGCGGAGACGGGACAGCCCTGCGTCGACGAGATCGCGCAGGGGCTCGACGGGCAGCTCGTGGTCGCGCTCGCGGGCGACGGCGCCCTCGGCGATGCGATCGAGCAGGGGACGGAGGCGCGCGAGGACGGCGTCGAGTCGGCGGGTCACGGGATCCTCACGTGTAGAGCGAGATCGGCTGGAGCTCGCCGGTGAGCGCGTGCGCCCCGACCTCGAGCTTCTTGTAGTCCACCGGGTCGTGGAGGGAGTGCGTGCGGACGTTCCGCCAGAAGAGGTCGAGGCCCGTCGACGACCTGGCCGAGCTGGATCCCGTGACCTCGAACACGCGGTTCGCCACCTCGACCCCCACCTCGGTGGCCACCACCTTCAGCTTCGCGACCTCGATCGCGATGCCGCCGCGCACGTCCGCCGTGACGGCGTCGCCGAGGTCGACGACCTCGTCGAACGCGCGGCCGGCCCGATCCGCCAGCGCCTCCACCGCGGCGATGCGGGATGCCAGCTCGCCCACGACGCGCTGCACGAACGGGTCGTGCCGGTACGCGTCCGCCGGGCTGAGGAACCAGCTGCCGCGTCGGCCGCGCACGAGGTCGAGGGCCTTCGCGAGGGCCCCCTCCGCGATGCCGAGGTACAGGTTGCCGAACGCGAGCTGGATCCCGGGGGTCACGAGCGTGGGGAACGGCTCGTCCGTGCCGAGGCCGAGCACGTCGGCCGGGTCGACGCGCACTCGCGTGAACCGCACGGATCCGCTCGCGGAGAGGCGCTGGCCGAGCGCGTCCCAGTCGCCCAGGTACTCGATGCCCGGGCGGTCGTGGTCGAGCGCGAACACGACGATGCGCCCGTCGAGGTCGCCGCCCGCGACGACCGCGTTCACGAGGACGACGTCGCCCGCGGACGCGCCCGTGGAGAACCGCTTGAGCCCGTCGAGCCGGTAGCCGTCGCCGTCGGGCGTGAGCCGGAGGTCGGGATCGGTCGGATTGACGGAGTCGCCCCACACCCAGCGCCCGGCGACCGTGCGGCGGTAGCCCTCCGCGCGCGTCGCCCCGGTCGCGGTGAAGCCGAGGTTGCCGGAGTTGATGTAGTGGTACGCGAGGACCTGCGCGATGGACGCATCGGTGCGCGACAGGATCCGCACGGCGAGGAACGCGGACTCCCAGTGCCCGCCTCCCCCGCCGTGCTCGGCCGGGTCGAGGAGGTTGACGAGGCCGCTGTCGCGGAGCAGGTCGAGCTCGGTCGTGGGATCCGCGTTGGCCCGGTCGCGGTCGAGGGCGTCCTCGTCGAGGGTGGCCGCGACCCGCTCGGCGACGGCCCGCCACCGCGCGAGCTCGTCGCGGGACGCGGTCCCGTGCCACGGCGAGCGCGCATCGGCTGCCGCAGCGGGCGCGGGCGCGGGCGCCGGGGCGGCGGCGGATCGGGTGGTCGTGTCGTTCATGTCAGTCCGTTCCGGGATCGGTGGTCGCGGGGAAGAGGGAGGGAGCGGTGTCGTCGGCGGCGCTCGGCGCGCCCACGTAGGCGCCGCGGTAGGCGTGCGCGGGGTGCCACTCGGGGACGACCGGGGATCCCGTGCCGTTGAGGCGGCCGCGGAGGGTGCCCTCCGGGTACTCGTCCCACACGCGTCCGCGGCGGCGCAGCTCCGGCACCAGCAGGTCGACGACCGCCTCGAACGTGCCGGGGGTGACCACGTAGGCGAGGTTGAAGCCGTCGGTGCCGCCCACCTCGATCCATCGCTCGAGCTCATCGGCGACGGTGGTCGCGCTGCCGGAGATGACCGGGCCGATGCCGCCGATGCCCACGTAGTGCGCCACGTCACGGGGCGTCCAGTCGCGATCCGGGTCGTAGCGGGTGAAGATCGCGAGCGCCGACCGGGCGGCGTCCGTGTCGACGTACTTCAGCGGCGCGTCGGGGTCGTACCCGGAGAGGTCGAGCCCGGACCAGCCGCCGTACAGGGCGAGGGCCCCGTCGAGGCTCACGTAGCCGCGGTACTCCTCGAGGAGCGCGGCCGCCGCCTCGTCGGTCTCGGCGACGATCACGGTGGCGAGCGTCAGGATCCGCACGCTGTCGCGCGGCCGGCCGATGCGCTCCGCCCGGTCCCGGATGTCGTCCGTCACCGGGCGGGTGAGCTCCGGCGTGAGGCCGTTGATGAAGATCGCCTCACCGTGCTTCGCCGCGAACTCGCGGCCCCGGGGCGATGCGCCGGCCTGGAAGACGACCGGCGTGCGCTGCGGGCTGGGCTCCGACAGGTGCACCCCGGGCACCCGGAAGTGCTCGCCCTCGTGCGCGATGGGATGCACCTTCGCGGGATCCGTGTAGACGCCGCGCTCACGATCCACCACCACGGCGTCGTCCTCCCACGAGCCCTCCCACAGCTTGTACGCGACGTCGAGGAACTCGTCGCCGATGCCGTAGCGGTCATCGTGCCCGATCTGCGTCTCGAGGCCGAGGTTGCGGGCGGCGGAGTCGAGGTAGCTCGTGACGACGTTCCAGCCGATGCGTCCGCCGGTGAAGTGGTCGAGGGTCGAGAAGCGGCGCGCGAGCGCGTACGGCAGCTCGTAGGTGGACGCCACGGTGAGGCCGAAGCCGAGGTGCCGGGTGGCGTGCGCCATGGCGGAGACCTGCACGACGGGATCCCCCACGGGGATCTGCGCGGAGTCCTCCAGCGCCGGGGCCGCCGAGTGCCGGTACACGTCGTAGACGCCCACCACGTCCGCGATGAAGAGGGCGTCGAAGGTGCCGCGCTCCAGGAGCCGGGCGAGGTCGACCCAGTAGTCGAGCGAGTTGTAGCGGTGGGCCTGGTTGGCGGGATGCCGCCACAGACCAGGCGCCTGGTGCGTCACGCAGCTCATGTCGAACGCGTTGAGGATGATGCGGGATGCCATCGGGCTCCGTCCTTCCCCCGGTGCGGGCGCGTGGCTGTCCGGGGAGACGGCCACGCGGCCGGCCCCGTCAGCGGAGCCGTGCGGCCCGAAGGTAGCCGCGCGCCGCCGCCGCCCGGAAGGGCCGCCGCAACACGGCGACACGTGCCGCGACACGGTTCGTCACACCGTGACGCCGTCCTACGCCGGGCCTCCCGCTGGCGCGCCGGACGCCCTACCTTCCTCAGCAGCGGAGGCGCCGACGCCCTCCGATCCGTCCGACCCACGAGGGGAACCCATGTCCCACATCCGCTCCCGCCGCGGGCACCGCGCGCGCCGCCTCGTGCTCGCCGCCGGTGTCGCGGCCGCCGCCCTCGCCCTGTCGGCGTGCTCCGGCGACTCCGCCGACGCGGGCTCGGCCGACGGCGACATCACGGGCCAGGAGCTCACCGTCCTCATGATCTCCTCCCACGAGGGCGCGGCGAAGTGGCTCGCAGCCGAGTTCGAGAAGGAGACGGGGGCGAAGATCACGCCCGTCATCGTCCCGTACGACGAGATCGGGTCGAAGCTCGCGCTCGACCAGCAGTCCGGCGCCGACACCATCGACGTGGCCGCGCCCTGGTACACGTCCCTCGGCGACCTGGCGGCCGACGGCGCGATCCAGGACATCACCGACCGGGTCGACGGCGACCCCTCGATCGACGTGGGGGACTTCATCCCCTCCATCTGGGAGCCGTACACCCAGGTCGACGGGCGCACCTACGGCCTGCCCTTCGACGGCGACACGCACGTGCTCTTCTACAACAAGGAGATCCTGGCGCGGAACGGCTTCACGGAGCCGCCGAGGACGTGGGACGAGTACCTCCAGCAGGTCACCACCATCACCGCGAACGAGAAGGCGAACGGGGTCTACGGCGCCGCCGTGTTCGGGCAGAAGTCGCCCCTGATCCTCGGCGCGAGCTTCGCGAACCGGCTCGCGGGCTTCGGCGGCTCCTTCCTCGACGCGGACGGGCGGCCCACGATCGACAGCCCGCAGGCGGTCGCCGCCGCGCAGGCCCTCGTCGACGTGCAGGACCAGGCGCTGCCCACGCCCGCCGAGACCGACTTCGGCGCGGGGAACAGCGCGTGGTTCGCCGGGAAGGTCGCCTTCATCGAGAACTGGACCGACCTCGGCGTCCGCAGCGAGGATCCGTCGTCGGGCTCCCAGGTCGCGGGCAAGTGGGGCGTCACCCTGCTGCCCACCGGAGGGGCGAACACGACGCCGCGGGCCTCGCTCGTCGCCGGGTTCAGCTGGGTCGTCGCCGCGAACACGCAGAAGACCGCGCTCGCCGAGAGGTTCATCACGTGGGCGTCGTCGTCGGAGGTGAACGCGAAGCTCCTCACCGCGTCGCCGCCCACGGGCATCGATCCCAACCGCGTCTCCTCGCTCGAGGACCCGACCTACGGCGCCCAGTTCCCGCAGATCCAGCAGGTGAACCGCGCGACCCTCGACGGCGCGCTCGCGTGGCCGACGGGCAAGAACGCCACCGAGGCCGCGCAGGTGCTCACGG
This sequence comes from Clavibacter tessellarius, assembly GCF_001618005.1. Taxonomy (GTDB): domain Bacteria; phylum Actinomycetota; class Actinomycetes; order Actinomycetales; family Microbacteriaceae; genus Clavibacter; species Clavibacter tessellarius_A. Next base: position 10,525 of record NZ_LQXA01000025.1, on the reverse strand, counting down.
ACGAGCTCGCGAAGCTGCTCGCCGGCGAGGGCGGGACCGCGCAGGAGACGCTGGACCGGGTGCAGGCGAAGTGGGAAGAGCTCCTCGAGTGAGCGTCGCGATCGCCCCGAAGACGCGGTCGCCGCGGGAGTCGGGGCCGACCTGGGAGTCGGGGTCGCCCCGGGAGCGGGCGCCGCGGATCCCCCGGGCACGCCGTCGCGGACGCGGCACCTGGCCGCGGCGCGTCTTCGTCGCCCCCGCGGTGCTCGCGCTCGTCGTGCTCGGCGGGTACCCGCTCGTGTTCATCGCGCTCGCCGCCCTCACCGAGTCGAGCCTCGGGCGGCCGTTCCAGGAGTTCGTCGGCACCGCGACCTTCGCCGACGTCCTGGCGGAGGGCGACACGACCGCGGCGCTCGTGCGCGGCGTCGTCCACGCGCTCCTCGTCACCGCCGTGAGCCTCGTGCTCGGGGTGGCGACGGCGGTGGCGCTGTGGCGGTCGGTGCACGCGGGCGCCGTGGTGCGCACCCTGCTGCTGCTCCCGATGATCACCCCGCCCGTCGTGGTGGGCGTGCTCTGGAAGCTCGTCTTCGCGCCGAACGGCGGGCTGGTGGACGTGCTCGTGACCGCCGTGGTGCCCGGGGGCGCATCCCTCTCGGTGCTGTCGCAGCCCGTGACCGCCTTCCTCGGCGTCGCGCTCGCGGACGTCTGGGAGTGGACGCCGCTCATCGTCCTGCTCGTGTTCGCGGCGCTCATCGGCCAGGATCCGGCGGTCGGCGAGGCCGCCGCGCTCGACGGCGCGCACGGCCTGCGGCTGTTCCGCAGCATCACCCTCCCCGCGATCGCGGGCACCGTCGCGGCGGTCGCCCTCATCCGCCTGGTGCTGGCGTTCAAGCTGTTCGACCTCGTCTACATCCTCACCTCGGGCGGGCCGGGACAGGCGACGACCGTGCCCGCCTACCTCATCTGGCAGGCGGCCCTGCAGCACTTCGACGTCGGTCGGGCGTCCGTCATCACGCTGCTGCTCGCCGTGGTCGTGACGGTCGTCACGCTCCCCGTCGTCGCCATCACCCGGAGGCTCCACGATGCCTGACGCGCCCGTCCGCGCCGCCCGTCCGCGATCCGTCCGACGCCCCGGCGCGCGGCGCCGCTCCCGCGGGGCCGACCTGTGGCTGGCCCTCTCCCTCGCCGCCGCCCTCGTGCCGCTGGCGTACCTGCTGTCGGTGTCGCTCATGTCGCAGGGCCAGGTGTCCGCCGGGATCCTCGTGCCGACGGACCCCAGCTGGGGCAACTGGGCGGCCGCGCTCGCCGGCTCCGGCCTGCCCCGCGGGATCCTCAACTCCCTCGTCACGTCCCTCGCCGCGTCCGCCCTCACGCTGCTTTTCGCGCTCCCCGCCGCGTGGGCGATGGCCCGGCACCGCACGGGAGGCCGGGCGCTCGCCGGGCTCGTGCTCAGCCCGTGGCTGCTGCCGCCGATCGTCGCGATCGTGCCGGTGTTCACGCTGCTGCGGATCCTGCACCTCAACAACACGCTCACCGGCCTGACGCTCGTCTACGCGCTCGCGAACACCGCGGTGGCCGTCTGGCTGCTCGAGGGCTTCGTGCGCCGCATCCCCGTGGAGCTCGACGAGGCCGCGCAGCTCGACGGCGCCGGCGAGTGGCGCGTGCTCGCCAGCATCGTCACCCCGATGCTCACGCCCGCCCTCGTGTCGGTCGGCGTGATCGTGGCGGTGCTCGACTACGACGAGTTCCTGTTCGCCACGTTCCTCACGCAGGGGCACACCGCGCAGACCTTCCCCGTGGTCCTGTCGCTCATGCTGGGCGAGCGCGTGCAGGACTTCGGCAAGATCGCGGCCGCGTCCCTCATCGGCGTGATCCCGCTGTTCGCCGCCGCGACGGTCCTCCAGCGCCGGCTCGTGGCGGGCCTCACGGGCGGATCCGTCGACGCGGGCGCGCACGCTGCCCGCCGCATCCGCCGCGCTCCGGCCCGCTGAGCGCACGGCTCCGGACGGAGGACGCGCCACGTAAGACCGGGTCGTCGTGGCCCATGCGCGAAGCTGGTCCCGGCCGCGGACGACCCGCCGCCCACCCGCGAGGAGGACCCGGATGATCACCCTGACCGCCGCATCCGCCATGGCCGTCGTCGCCCTCGGCATGGTCCTCACGCCGGGCCCGAACATGATGTACCTGGTCTCGCGCAGCATCAGCCAGGGCCGTCGCGCGGGACTCGTCTCGCTGGCCGGCACCGGCGTGGGCTTCGTCGTCTACATGACCATGGCCAACGTCGGCCTGGCCGCCGTCTTCGTCGTGGTGCCGTGGCTCTACACGGGACTCAAGGTCGCCGGGGCGGCGTACCTGCTGTGGCTGGCGTGGTCCACGCTCCGCCCGGGCGGCGCCTCCGTCTTCGACATGCGCGACCTGCCGCGCGACTCCTCCGCGAAGCTCTTCCGCATGGGGCTCGTCACCAACCTGCTCAACCCGAAGGCCGCGATCATGTACCTCGCGCTCATCCCGCAGTTCGTCGACCGGGCCGCGGGCGATGTCGTCGCGCAGGGCTTCCAGCTCGGGGCGGTGCAGATCGCGGTGAGCCTCGCGGTGAACGCGGGCATCGTCCTCGCGGCCGGCTCGATCGCCGTCTTCCTGCGAGGCCGACCCCGGTGGATGCGCTGGCAGCGTTGGGCCACCGGCGGGCTCCTCGGCGCGGTCGGCGTGAAGCTCGCCATCGAGGCGCCGGCGCCGGCCTAGGGCCCGAGCGGGACGACGGTCACCGCGGATCCCCCGCCGCCCCCGCCGCGAACGACCGCGCCGCGCGCGTCACCGCTTCCGACAGCGCGCGCATCGCCGGGGTCTCCACGCGGCGGGCGAGCGACGCGAGGTAGATGGTGCGGGCTGGGATCCGGTCGGCCGGCCGGAACGACACCGCCCGCACGTCGTCCCGGTGCGACGCGAGCGCGAGCCGCGGCGCCATCGCGATGCCGACGCCCGCCGCCACCATCGCCTGCACCTCCTGGTAGTCGTACGCCTCGTACGCGACCTCCGGCCGGATGCCCGCCGCCGCGCAGCTGCGGTAGAGCACGTCGGCCGCCGGGTGCCCGCCGTTGCGCGTGATCCACGACTCCTTCCGCAGCGACTTGAGCGACACCCCGTCGCGGATGGGGCTGTCGACCGCGACGAGCAGCATGGTCTCGTCCTCCACGAGCTTCCGCAGCGCGAGGTGCTTCTCGGCCTCCTCGGTCCACGCGTAGCTCCACAGCAGCGCGAGCTCCACCTCGCCGGAGCTGAGCTTGTCGATGAGCTCGGGCCGCAGCGCCGACTGCACGCGGATCTCGATGCCCGGCCACGCCGCGTGCGCGTCCTTGAGCGCGTCCGCCAGCAGCGACGCGCTCACGGTGGGGAAGGACCCGAGCCGCACGGTGCCGTGCTCGAGCCCGCGGATCGCCTCGAGCTCGCCCTCGGCGGCCCGCAGCTCGCGCCGCACCGTGCGCGCCTTCGCGGCGAGCACCTGGCCCGCCTCGGTCAGCCGCATGCCGCGCGGGAGGCGGTCGAGCACGGGCTGGCCGATGAGCTGCTCGAGCTTCGCGATGCGCTGCGACGCCGCCGAGGTGGTCATCCGTGAGCGGGCCGCGCCGCCCGTCAGCGTGCCGGTGTCGACCACGTCGAGCAGCAGGTCGAGCGTGACGAGGTCGAAGGAGGCCATGCGCCGACTTTAGCGGAGCTGAACGGGGTCGTAGCAGATCGAGCTTCTCCTTGACCCTCCGCGTTCGTAGCGTGAGCACATCGACGACGACCAGGAGGCCTCGTGAGCATCCCCGCCACCCTCATGCGCGGAGGGACCAGCAAGTGCTGGCTCTTCGACCGCGACGCCGTCCCGGCCGACCGGGACGCGCTCGCCGAGCTCCTCATCGAGCTGTTCGGCGCCGACGACCCGCGCCAGCTCGACGGCGTCGGCGGCGGCACGTCGGTCACGTCGAAGGCCGTGATCGTGGGACGGAGCGACGAGCCGGGCATCGACGTCGATTACCTCTTCGCGCAGGTCGCGATCGGCGCGCACGTCGTGGAGTGGGGCAGCAACTGCGGCAACTGCGCCACGGCCGTCGCCCAGTGGTCGGTCGAGCGGTTCGAGCTGGCGGACGCCGGAGACGCGGCCACCACCGTCCGGATGCGGAACCTCAACACCTCCGCCGTCGTCGTCGCCCAGGTCGCGGGCGCACGGGACGCCGAGGTCTCGGTGCCCGGCGTCCGCGGATCCGGCACCGCCGTCGACCTCGCGTTCGTCGACCCGGCCGGATCCACCACCGGCTCCCTCTTCCCCACCGGCTCGGTGCGCGAGCAGCTCGTCGTCGACGGCACCGCCTACGAGGTGACGATGGCCGACGCGGGCGCGCCCGTCGTGCTGCTCGCCGCGGCCGACCTCGGGCTGCCGGCCGCCGCGACCGAGATCGAGATCCTCGCCGCCGTGCCGCTGCTGCGCCGGATCCGCGCGCACGCCGCCGTCGCCATGGGCATCGCGCCGAGCGTCGCCGAGGCGGGCGACGCCGTGCCCAAGGTGGGCGTCGTCGGCCCGGCGGTCGACCACGTGACCACGCTCGGCGACCAGGTGCGCGCGGCCGACCACGACGTCTCCGTGCGCATGCTCTCGATGAACGCGGCGCATCCCACCATCGGCCTCACGAGCGCCGTCGCCCTGGCCCTGGCGGCCCGCGAGCCCGGCACCGTGCTCGAGCGCGTGGGCGTGGATCCGGCGACCGCACCGCTGCGCCTCGGCACCCTCGGCGGCCCGCTCCGCGCCGGCGTCGAGGTCGACTCCTCCGGCACGCGGGTCCTGCTCCAGCGGGCGGCCCGCCGCCTCGCGGACTCCGAGCTCCTCACGCACCACGAACCCATCCCGCTCGCCCCCACCCGCTGACGCGTCCCGCGTCCGCGATCACCAGGAGAAGACAGTGTCGTCTATCGAGATCATCCCCCTCATCGGCCTCGTCGTGATGTTCGTCATCGCGACGGTGTTCCCGATCAACATCGGCTTCCTCGGCTTCATCGGCGCCTTCCTCGTCGGCGCCATCGCGTTCGGCTACGACGACAAGGAGATCCTCGAGGTCTTCCCGTCGTCGATCGTGCTCACGATCATCGGCGTCACCTACTTCTTCGGCATGGCGAAGCAGAACGGCACCATCGACCTGATGGTGAGCGCCTGCATCCGGGCCGTGCGCGGGAAGGTCTACCTCATCCCGTGGGTCTTCTTCCTGGTGGCCGCGTTCCTCACGTCGCTCGGCACGTTCAGCCCGGCCGCGGTCGCGCTCATCGCCCCGGCCGCCATGAGCTTCGCGGGCCGCACGCGCATGAGCCCGCTCGTGATGGGGATCATGACCATCAACGGCGCGCACGCCGGCGCCTTCTCGCCCATCTCCGTCTCGGGCGTGCTGGTGCGCGACATCGTGGAGGGCAACGGCCTCGCCATCGACCCGTGGCAGCTGTTCTTCTCCAGCTTCGGGATCAACACGCTCCTGTCGGTGCTGACGGTCGCCGCCTACGCCGTCACGAGCCGCGTGAAGACGCTGGAGTACACGGCCACCGGCAGCGTCATGACCGTCGAGGACGACACGGTCGACGCCGACCACGTGCCGCTCACCCGGGTGCGGATGCTGACGCTCGCGCTCATCGCCGCGATCCTGGTGGTCGTGCTCGTGGGGCACCAGCCGATCAGCTTCGTGGCCATCGCGGCCGGCGTGCTCCTCTCCTTCACGGACCTGAAGAACACGAGCCGCTCGATCGCCGGCATCAGCTGGCCCACCGTGCTGCTGGTGGGCGGCATGGTCACCTACATCGCGATGCTCCAGGAGCTCGGCGTGATCGACGACCTCGCCGACATGGCCCTGCTCATCGGCGCCCCCGTGATCGTGGCGCTCGTGCTCTGCTACGTGATCGGCCTGTCCTCGGCCTTCGCCTCCTCCACCGCACTGCTCGCGGCGATCATCCCCCTGTCCCTCCCGCTGCTGCAGCTCGGCGAGCTGCCCGTGGTGGGCGTGGTCGCGGCGCTCTCGATCGCGGCCACCGTCGTCGACGTCTCGCCCTTCTCCACGAACGGCGCGCTCGTGCTGGCGAACGCGCAGGGCATCGATCGGAACGTCTTCTACCGGCAGCTGCTGCTCAACGCGGGAGCGGTGGTGGCCGTCGCGCCGCTCATCTGCTGGGTGCTGCTGGTGGTCGTGCCGAACGCCTTCGCCTGATCCGACCGCGCGCGCACCTCCCGCCGCGTGGCGGGAGGAGGGAGAGTGGAGCATGACCGCACCGATCCGCATCGCCGTCCTCGACGACTACCAGGGCGTCTCCGCGCGTCTCGCCGACTGGGGCGCGATCCCCGGAGCCGAGGCGACGGCGTTCCGGGAGCACCTCGGATCCACCGAGGAGGTGGTCGCAGCGCTGCGGCCCTTCGACGTGGTCGTGGCCATGCGCGAGCGGACCCGGTTCGACGAGGCCGTGCTCTCTGCCCTCCCGGCGCTCCGGCTGCTCGTGACCACCGGCCGCGCGAACGCCGCCATCGACCTGGAGGCGGCGGCGCGCGCCGGGATCCTGGTGTCGAGCGGCGCGACCGGCGGCACCTCGGGCGCGGCCGAGCTGACGTGGGCGCTGATCCTCGCGACGCTGCGGCACGTGACCGAGGAGGACCGCCGCGTGCGCGACGGCGTCTGGCAGGGCACCATCGGCGGCGACCTCCAGGGGCGTCGGCTCGGCATCGTCGGGCTCGGGGCGATCGGCGCGCGCGTCGCCCGGGTCGCGCTCGCGTTCGACATGGAGGTGGCGGCGTGGAGCCGGCACCTGGATCCGGAGCGGGCGCGCGGCCTCGGCGTGATCCCGGTGGGCAAGGACGAGCTGGTCGCCACTGCCGACGTGCTCAGCGTGCACGCCAAGCTCGACGCTGCGTCCGTAGGCCTCATCGGCGCGCGCGACATCGCGGCGATGAAGCCCACGGCGATCCTCGTCAACACCGCGCGCGGCCCGCTCGTCGACGAGGCCGCGCTGCTCGCCGCCCTGCACGCGGGCCGGATCGGCGGGGCGGGGCTCGACGTCTTCGACCGCGAGCCGCTGCCCGCCGACTCGCCGTGGCGACAGGCACCGCGCACGGTCCTCACGCCGCACCTCGGCTACGTGACGGAGGACGCCTATCGCCGCTTCTTCGCCGAGGCGCAGGAGAGCGTGGCCGCGTGGGTCGCGGGCGCGCCGATCCGGCTGCTCGGCTGATCAACCCCGGCGGGCCTTCCCGGTCGGTCTGCCGGATCCGAGCACGAACCGCACCAGCCGCGTCACGCTATCCGCGTGGTCGGTCTCGCGGCCGAGCACCCGCAGCACGATGACGCCGAGGATCGCCTGGCCGAGCTCGTCGACGGGCGCGTGGGCGGGGAGCTGGCCCGCGCGGATCCCCGAGGCGAGCCGCTCCGAGAGGTCGCGGTCGACGCCGAGGCTCGCGCCGAGGTGGTCGCCGACCGCCTCGTCCTCGGCCGCCGCGGCGACCAGCGAGCGGACGAGCGGCCCGCCGCCGGGCGCGTCGAGCACGGCCAGCACATCGGTGAGCCAGCGCTCGATGTCGGCGAGCAGGTCGCCCGTGTCCGGCACGGCGAACTCCACCGGGATCAGCCGGCCCTCGGTCATGCACTCGGCGATGAGCGCGCCGCGCGACGGCCACCACCGGTAGATCGTCTGCTTGCCGACGCCGGCCTCCTTGGCGACGCCCTCGATCGTGAGGTGGTCGTAGCCGACGGCGTGGATGAGGCGCACGGTCGCGCCGAGGATCGCCTCGCGGGCCGCCTCGCTGCGGAGCCGCCCGGACCTGTGCTCGTTCATCCGGTCAGGGTAGCTCCAGGGACTAGACGAGACGTAGCGTATCGTCGAAGCGTCTGAAGGAGATGACATGGCGTCAGTGCTGTACCGGCTCGGTTCGATGGCCGCGCGTCGCGCGTGGCTCGTGATCGTCTCGTGGGTGGTGATCCTCGGGATCGGCGTGGGCTCGTTCCTCGCGTTCGCCGGCACCCTCGGCAACAGCTTCGACATCCCGGGCACGGCCTCCGGCGCCGTCACCGACGAGCTCGCGCAGACGCTGCCCGACACCGCGGGCGGCACCGGCACGGTCGTCTACCGGACCACCGACGGCTCGGCCTTCACCGACCAGCAGAAGGCCGACATCTCGGCGCTGGCCGCGAGCGCGGGCGACCTCCCGGGCGTCGCGCGCGTCGTGGATCCGTTCGCCGTCACCCAGCAGCGCGCCGACCAGGCCGCGCAGCTCTCCAGCGGCGAGGAGCAGATCACCGCGGGCCGCACGCAGCTCGACCAGGCGCAGCAGCAGCTCGACGCCGGGAAGGCGCAGCTCGAGGCGGGCCAGCAGCAGCTCGCCGCCGCGCGCCAGCAGGCCGAGGCCGCGGGGGCGCCCGCCGCGCAGATCGCCGCGCTCGACGCGCAGCAGGCCCAGCTCGACCAGCAGACCCAGGCCCTCCAGCAGCAGCAGTCGACCGTCGACTCCTCGCGCACGCAGCTCGAGGCGGGCGCCGAGCAGGCCGAGCTCGGCCGCACGCTCCTCGGCCTCACGGACGGCATCGGCGTCGTCTCGGACGACGGCTCGACCGCCATCGTCAACGTGTCCTTCACGGATCCGCGCCTCGAGCTCTCCGAGGAGACCAAGCAGGCCGCCATCGCGCACTTCGAGGACGCGCCCGTCGCCGGCACGAGCGTCGACTTCGCGACCGACCTCGCGCAGGGCGTGCCCGAGATCTTCGGCATCGGCGAGGTCGTCGGCCTCGTGTTCGCGGCCATCGTGCTCATCGTGATGCTCGGCACGCTCATCGCCGCGTCGCTGCCCATCGTCACCGCGGTGGTGGGCGTGGGCGTCGGCGTCACGGCGTCGCTCGCCTTCTCCGGGCTCGTCGACATGGCGTCGGTGACCCCGGTGCTGGGCGTGATGCTCGGCCTCGCGGTCGGCATCGACTACTCCCTCTTCATCGTCAACCGGCACCGCAAGCAGCTCCTCGGCGGCACGGGCGTGCGCGAGTCGATCGGGCTCGCCACCGGCACGTCGGGTACGGCGGTCGTGTTCGCGGGATCCACCGTGATCGTCGCGCTCCTCGCCCTCAACATCACGGGCGTGCCGTTCCTCGCGCTGATGGGCACGGTCGGCGCGGTCTGCGTGCTCGTCGCCGTGCTGGTCGCGATCACCCTCACGCCCGCGGTGCTCGGTCTCGCCGGCATGCGCGTGCTCCGGAAGCGCGATCGCGCGCGCGTCGGCGCCGGCCACGAGCGCCACCCGCACGGGGCGCCGACGACGCTGAAGCCCATGTCGAACGCGCGCGCCGTGCTCACGGTGGTGGGCGCGGTCGTCGCCCTGCTCGTGGTCGCGATCCCGAGCCTGTCGATGCGGCTCGGCCTGCCCGACGGATCCAGCGAGCCGGCCGGATCCACTAGCCAGCAGGCCTTCTCCACGGTCGCCGCCGAGTTCGGCGAGGGCGCCAACGGACCGCTGCTCGTGGTCGCCGACGTGCCTTCCGGTGTCTCCGAGGGCGACCTCCTCGCCACCCAGGTCGAGGTCGCGCAGGCGCTGCACGACCTCGACGACGTGGTCGCCGTCGCGCCCGTCGCGAACACCGACGACGGCACCGTGCTCGCGTTCCAGGTGCTCCCGACCGAGGGCCCGAACAGCGCGTCGACCGAGCAGCTGGTGCAGGACATCCGCGCCATGCCCGCGCTCGAGGGCGGCATCACGCTCGGCGTCGCCGGGCAGGCCGCCACGAACATCGACATCTCCGAGGCGCTGGCCGCGGTGCTGCCGCTCTACCTGCTCGTGGTCGTGGGGCTGTCGCTGCTGATCCTGATCGTGGTGTTCCGCTCGATCCTCCTGCCGCTCATCGCGACGGGCGGGTTCGTGCTGTCGCTGTTCGCGACCTACGGCCTCATCGTCGCGGTGTTCCAGTTCGGCTGGGGCGCGAGCCTCATCGGGCTGGAGAGTTCGGGGCCGATCCTGAGCTTCCTGCCGGTGATCCTCGTCGGGATCCTGTTCGGCCTCGCCATGGACTACCAGCTCTTCCTCGCGAGCGGCATGCGCGAGGCGTACGTGCACGGAGCCGAGGCGCGGCTCGCGGTGGTGCAGGGGTTCCGGGCCGGGCGCGCGGTCGTCACGGCGGCGGCGCTCATCATGGTGTCGGTGTTCGGCGGGTTCGTGTTCTCGGAGTCGACCATCATCCGGTCCATCGGCTTCGGCCTCGCGTTCGGCGTGCTCCTCGACGCGTTCGTGGTGCGGATGCTGCTGATGCCCGCGCTCATGCACCTGCTCGGCCGCTCGGCCTGGTGGCTGCCGCGCTGGCTGGATCGGATCCTGCCGGACGTCGACATCGAGGGCGCGGCGCTGGAGCGGACGCACCCGCACGCGGCGCCGACGACGGCCGGGGCTCCCGCGACGGAGCTCCCCGCGACCGAGCTGCCCGGCGGGCTGCCGGCCGACGGCGGGCATGGCGCGCACGCGGCGCCGCCCACGGCGTCGACCGTCCGGGCCGAGACGGAGGCCGCGCGGGAC
>NZ_LQXA01000024.1 GCF_001618005.1 Clavibacter tessellarius | reverse complement strand
CGCGGTCCGGGGCGCGGGGCCGGGGCGGCGGCGGCACCGGCGTCGGTGGCGCGGTCGGCATCGGCGTGCGTCGCGGAGGGGCTGCCGGCGGCCCCGTCGGGCAGCGCGGCGGACCGGTCGGACGTCGCGTCGGATGAGGTCGTGTCGTCGGGGGCGTCGGTCACGCGCCCACGTTAGCAAGGCCCTCCTCCGCGCCCGCCCGGGCGTCCTCGTGCTACGGCGGGCACCGCTCCCCCGAGCGCCCGTAGAGGCGCCGATCCGCGGCACCGCGACCGTCCGGACGTCACGAAAGGGACACGACCGCTTCCCGCCTCCCCCGCATTTCCCCACCCGCGGCGTAGGGTGGAGGAGGCATGACGGCGTGTCGAACAGGAAACCCGCGGGTGAAGTCCCGGCGAACCCTCGACGTCGGAGGGCTCCCGATCGGACTCCGCACCCCGCATCGAACGGAGAACACATGACCACCCAGGTAGTCATCCTGGCGGCAGGCATGGGCAGCCGTCTCGGACGCAGCCTCCCCAAGCCCCTCACCGAGCTCAGCGACGGCCGCACGATCATGGGCCAGCAGTTCGACAACATCCGCTTCGGCCTCGGCGACGACGCCAAGGTCAGCATCGTGGTCGGCTACAAGCTCGACCACATCATCGACGCCTTCCCGGACGCCGAGTACATCTACAACGAGCAGTACGACCAGACGAACACGTCGAAGAGCCTGCTCCGCGCCCTGCGCGCCTCGGGCCCCGGCGGCGTCCTCTGGATGAACGGCGACGTCGTGTTCGACCCGATGATCCTGCGCCGCGCGGCCGCCATGATCGCCCGGGACCAGTCCTTCGTCACGGTCAACACCTCCCGCGTGTCCGACGAGGAGGTCAAGTACACGACGAGCCCCGAGGGCTACATCCGCGAGCTGTCGAAGACCGTCGTCGGCGGGCTCGGCGAGGCCGTCGGCATCAACTACGTCTCCAAGGCCGACAAGCCCGTCCTCATCCGCCAGCTCGCCCGCGTCGGCGACCAGGACTACTTCGAGCGTGGAATAGAGTTGGGCGTCGAGCAGGACTCCCTGCTCATCGAACCGGTAGACATCTCCGACCTGTACGCGGTCGAGGTCGACTTCGCGGAGGACCTCGAGAGGGCCAACCTCTTCGTCTAGGCCGCCTCGGGGATGCTGACGCAGAGGATCCCCGCCGTGCACGATGCCGTCCGTCCCGGCCGCGCGTCCCGCACCCCCGCGGCCCGGTACCGCCGATCGCTCTGGCTGCTGACCACGCGCGACCTCAAGGTCCGCTACTCCACGAGCGCGCTCGGCTGGTTCTGGTCGATCCTCGACCCGCTCGTGATGTCGGGCATCTACTGGTTCGTCTTCACCGTCGTCTTCACCCGGGACGTGGGCGAGGAGCCGTACATCGTCTTCCTCCTCGCGGCCCTCCTGCCGTGGATGTGGTTCACCGGGGCCACGAGCGACTTCACCCGGGCGTTCAGCTCGCAGGCCAAGCTCGTGCGATCGACCCGGATCCCGCGCACCATCTGGGTCCTGCGGCTCGTGCTCGCGAAGGGCTTCGAGCTCATCGCGAGCCTGCCCGTGCTGGCCGTCTTCGCGATCGTGGCCGGTGCGGGGCTGTCGGTCGAGGTCCTCCTGTTCCCGCTCGCCGTGGTGATCCAGGCGGCGCTGCTCCTCGGCATCGGCCTCGTCATCTCGCCGCTCGTCGTCTTCTTCCGCGACCTCGAGCGCGCCGTCAAGCTCGTCCTGCGCTTCCTCTTCTACGCCTCCCCCGTGGTCTACTCGTCGCGCGACCTGCCCGCCGAGCTGCACCCGTGGGCCGCGCTCAACCCGCTCACCGGCATCTTCGGCCTCTACCGCTCGGCGTTCTTCCCCGCGGAGCTCGACTGGTACGCCGTGGGCGTGAGCGCGCTCATCGCGGGCGTCCTGCTCGCCGTGGGCGCGCTCGTCTTCCGCCGCTCCCTGCCTGCCGTGCTGAAGGAGATCTGATGGACGCCGCACCCGCCGCCGCCTCCGCGGACGCCTCCGCCCCGGTCATCGCCGTCCGAGACGCGGGCATCCGCTTCCGCCGGAACCGCAAGGCCCGCCGCAGCTTCAAGGACCTGTTCGCCGGGTCCGCCCGTCGCGCCCGCCCCGGCGAGTTCTGGGCGCTGCGCCACGTGAGCTTCGAGGTGCGCGCAGGCGAGGCGATCGGCGTCGTCGGCCGCAACGGGCAGGGCAAGTCCACGCTCCTCAAGCTGGTGGCCGAGGTGCTGATCCCGGACGAGGGCGCCGTCGGCGTGCACGCGGGCGTCGCCCCGCTCATCGAGATCACGGGCGGCTTCGTCAACGACCTGACGGTGCGCGACAACATCTACCTCACGGCCGGCCTGCACGGGATGTCGAAGGCGGAGATCGACGCGCAGTTCGACGAGATCATCGCGTTCGCCGAGATCCCCGACTTCGTGGACACCCCGTACAAGCACCTGTCGAGCGGGATGAAGGTGCGCATCGCGTTCGCGGTCATCTCCCGCCTCGACGAGCCGGTCCTGCTCGTCGACGAGGTGCTGGCGGTGGGCGACAAGGCGTTCCGCGAGAAGTGCTACCACCGCATCGAGCAGATGCTGGCGGAGGGGCGCACCCTCTTCTTCGTCTCGCACAACGAGCGCGACCTGCGCCGCTTCTGCACGCGGGGCCTCTACCTGGACAGGGGCGCGCTGGTCCTCGACGGCCCCATCGACCGGGTGGTGGACGCCTACAACGCCGACCTCGAGCCGCCCGCGGCACCGGCCGCGGCGGCCAGCTAGGCGCCCCTCCTCCCCAGCCCCGCCCCTCCACAGGCCCGCGACCTCGCACGTCGCACGTCGCCCCTACCGTGCACGCATGCTGCGACCCGTCCCGCCCCTGCCCGTCCGCCCGGATCCCGAGCCCGCGTACCGCGTGCCCTGGCACTTCGACCGCACGCTCGAACGCCCCCGCTTCGCGCTCGTCAACGTCGGCGAGGAGGTGCTGCACGCCATCTCGCTGCACCTGCTCGGCTCCGGCACGATGCTCTCGCGAGCGCCCGTCACGGTGCGGCCGGGCGAGCGGCTGTCCACGACCATCCGCGGGGACGACCTCGCGCTCGACACCGTCCTCGTGGTGCGGTGGTTCCGTCCGGACGGGGGCGAGTACCTGTGGCGCGTCAGCTTCTGACGGGCGTGGTGCCGCGCCGGTCGCGCTCGCGTTCGAGCCGGATGAGCTCGGCGGGCGAGTCGCCGTCGTCCTGCGGGAGCATGTCGGCGGTGAGGCCCGTCACGAGGAGGCCCGCGTCCACGTCGAGGCCGCTCGCGATCTTGATGATGTTCCGCAGGGAGGGGTTCCGCTGCCCGCGCTCGATCTTGCCGAGGGCGGTCCAGTGGATGCCGGAGAGCTCGGCGAGCGTCTCCTGGCTGATGCCGATGCGCTGGCGCTGCTCGCGCACGCGGGCGCCGAACGCGGCGGCGGCCTCGGAGACGGTGGTGACCATGGCACATGCTTATCCGCCACATGAAGGAATAGCCAGAGCGCGAACGCCCCATGCTTCTACGGCCTACCCTCTCGAGCACCCCCGGACATCGCGCGGGCGGCACGGACCCGGAGGGCACGAAGGATCAGCTGCCGCCGCGTAGGCTCTCCCCATGAACGACGCACCCGACCTCGATCCCGCCGTGGCCACGGGCATCGATCGTCTCCTGTCCGTGCAGCGCCCCGTCGTGCTCGCCCACATCCGGTCCATACGCGCGCGCCACCCGGAGGCCTCCCCCGACCGCATCATCGCGATCCTGGAGAAGCGCTTCCTCACCGCGGTCACCGCGGGCGGGGCCGCCGTGGGCGCCAGCGCCGTCATCCCCGGGATCGGCACCGGCGTCTCCCTCGCCCTGACCGGCGTCGAGACCGCGGGCTTCCTCGAGGCGAGCGCGCTCTTCGCGCAGTCCATCACCGAGGTCCACGGCATCACCGTCGAGGATCCGGTGCGGGCCCGGGCCCTCGTCATGACCATGATGCTCGGCGCACCGGGCGCCCAGGTCATCCAGCAGTTCACGGGCCAGTTCTCGGGGCAGCCGACGGACCGGAACGCGAATTGGGGCCGGGCGATCACCTCCGGCCTGCCGTCGTTCGCCATGGGGCCCATCGCCGACCGCATCAAGCGCGCCTTCATCCGCCGATTCGTCGTGAACCAGGGCGCCAGCGCGCTCGGCCGCGCGGTGCCCTTCGGCATCGGCGCCGTCATCGGCGGCACCGGCAACCGGATGCTCGGCGGCAAGATCGTCGCGAGCTCCCGCCAGGCGTTCGGCCCGGCGCCCGCGACGTTCCCGGCCGACCTCGCCGTGCCGGAGAAGAAGCCCCGCGTGATCCGCATCGCGGAGAAGAAGGCCGCCAAGCGCTAGCGGCTGGACGGCTCTCGAGCACGCGGCCCTCCCCGCGATCAGGACTCCTCGTCCTCGTCGTCCACCTCTGCGTCCCCGCCGTCGGTCGCCTCGTCGCGCGCATGCAGGGCGGCGTGCCGGTCCCACTCCGACAGGAGGAGCTCGATCGCCGCGTGGAAGCGGGCCGTGGCGGCACCCGGGGACGCATCGCCGAAGTAGTGGCGCACCCACGCCGCGAGCCGGCGGTCGGCCGCGGCGTCGTGCTGCAGCTCGTCGAGGCGCGCGACGATGCTGCGGGCGTCGTCGGCGGTCAGCCACTCGCAGTCGGAGAGGTAGCCGTCGGTGTCGATCTGCGCCTCCGGCTGCACGGGTCGCGTCACCATGAGCGGCTTCCCCGCCGCCAGCCGGTCGTAGACCATGGCCGAGATGTCGACGATGGCCATGTCGGCCGCGGACAGCTGCCAGCCGAGCTCCCGGGACCGGTCGACGACGTGCTGCGCCGACGGGTCCTGCGCGTTCGCCCGCTCGAGCACGGCCGCGATCTCGCGATCCGCACGGGCGTACTCGGGGTCGACGACGCCCGAGCGCGGATGCGGCCGGTACAGGACCCGGTGCCGGCCCGTGGCGACCAGGTCGCGCACGAGCGGGACGCCGTGCGTGGCGATGGACCCGTACGCGGCCGCGGCGCGGTCCCCCTCCCAGGTGGGGGCGTAGAGGACCACGGTCCGGTCGTCCGGCGTGAACGGCAGCTCACCCGCGTAGTGGTCGGCCTGCGGGCGGCCGATGGGGATCGCGCGCCGGTCGAGGTCGTAGTCCCAGAGGACCTTGCCGAGCCGCGCGCGGGCGGCGTCCCCCGCGATGAGGCTGTAGTCGTAGGCCTTGAACTGGTTCGTGGTCATGTACATCTTGTCGGACTCGCCGTGGTTGACGAAGACGTGCCAGCGGCGCCCGTACCGCATCATCTGGAAGTTGCGGGTGTTCTGGTTGACGTAGAGGACGATGCGGATGTCCTGCTCCGCGATCACCCGCTCGAGGTCGGCCACCCGGCGCACGTACTCGACCGGCAGCGGGCTCTCGTCGAGGAGCGCGTCCGCCCCGCTCGGGTGGCGGCTGAGGATCACGACGGGGTGCGTCCGGGCGAGCTCCGCCAGCGGCCGGTACCACTGCCGGATCTGGTACATGTTCACGGCCGAGTCGGCGAAGTACACGGCGATGCGGTACTCGCCCTGCGGCGACGGCGGCCGGAGCGCCAGCTTGCGCTGCAGGGATCCGCGAGCCCGACGCTGCTGGACGAGCGAGAGGATGGCGCGCACGCCGAGGCGCGCGTCGTTCAGGAGACCCATGCATCCACCGTAGCCAGCGCTCCGGACGGCCCCGGCCCCGCCCCGGTCGGGGGCGCGGAACGGTAGGAGATCGTGACCGCGGGATGCCGGGTCACGATCAGATGACGGGCGGCCTGCCCGCGCGCGTCATGCGGACGACGGTCCGCCAGGACAGGGGCCGGCGTCGGCCCGGGGAGGTGGTCCAGCCCTCGCGCCAGCCGCGCAGCCACGTGCTCAGACCGTCGCCGCCGCGGGCGCTGCGGATCAGCTGCACGGCCGTCCACGTCCCGACGTAGACGGGGACGAGGGGCAGCGGCAGGTTGCGGCGGGCGAGCCAGACGCGGTTGCGGGCGTTCAGGCGGTGGTACTCCGCGTGCCGGGTGGGCGCGACGGCCGGATGGTGGGCGACGAGGTCGCCGGCGTACCAGGCGCGCAGCCCCTGGTCCCAGATCCGCCAGGCCAGCTCGATCCCCTCGTGGGCGTAGAAGAACTCCCCCGCCCAGCCGTCGGCCGCCTCGAACGCGTCGCGGCGCACGACGACCGCGCCCTCGAGCACGGAGAAGACGGCGCTCGAGTCGGCCGGGTCGCCCTTGCGGATCCGTGGGATCCACCGGCGGGGCGTGGCGGCTCCCGTCGGGTCGACGATGCGCGGCTGGACGAGCGCGACGTCGCCCCGCTCCCCCATCAGCGCGAGTGCGTCCCGGACGAACGACGCGCTCGGGACGGTCTCGTCGTCGTCGAGGAAGAACAGCGCGTCGCCGACCACGAGCGGCACCCCGGCGTTGCGGCCGGCCGGGATCCCGAGGTTCTCGGGGAGGTGCAGACCGCGGACCCCGGCCGGCAGGCCCGTCGGGTCCCAGCCGTTGCCGACCACGACGACGTCGAGCGCGACGCCCTCCTGCCGCAGGACGGACGCGAGGGCCGCGGCGAGGCCGTCCGGACGCCGCCCCTGGCTGAGCACGACGACGCCGACGCGCGGCAGGGAGCCGGTCACGCGGAGGTCAGACGGCGCGAGGTGACGATCATGACGAAGTGGCCCACGAGCGCGAGCACGGCGAGCGGCACCAGCGCGACGAGGAAGACGCGGTCGGTCTCCGGCTGGCCGAGCAGGAGGCCCGCGAGCGCGACGACGAAGGTCACGATCGTGAGCTCCACCGAGTGGAACATCCGGTGGAAGGGCAGGAAGCGCACGATGCGGCGCGCGGTGGCGATGAGCGACCGCTGCGAGGCCACGGTCCCCGCGCCCGCGGGCGCCTTGGGCAGGTCGGCCGACGCGCGGGCCACGCGCACCATGTCGTTCAGGGCCTTGTTCAGCACGATGACCAGCGCCAGGGCGAAGGCCAGCGTCGTCCACGGGAGGTCGTCCGGCGCCTCGAACGGGTAGGCGGCCGCGCGGATCCCCAGCGCGAGCGCGATGAGGGTCTCCGTCGAGTAGTGCCCCACTGCGTCGAGGAAGTGGCCGACCGGCGACGAGGTCCGACGCCAGCGCGCGACCTCGCCGTCGCAGCAGTCCACGAGCATCTGCAGCTGGCCGAGCACCAGGGCGAGCGCCGCGCCGGCGATGCCCGGGATGAGGAGCGCGGCCGCGGCGGCCCAGCCGGTGAGGATCATCACGACCGTGACGCCGTTGGCGCTGATGCGCGTGCGGAGCAGCAGCCACGTGAGGTACGGCGAGAGGTCGCGGAGGTAGAGGTGCGCAGTCCAGTGCTCGGCGTTGGCGCGCAGCCGGACCTCGGGCGGCTGCGTGACGCGGCGCAGCTCGGCGATGGATCCGGGCAGGCCGCGAGCGGCGGGGTCGGTCGCGGAGGTCATCGTCCCGTGTGCCCGTCGAGGTCGTCGGTGAGGTGCAGGAATCCCAGCACGAAGCCGGTGCCCCAGCTGAAGTGGATGCACGGCAGCACCGCCGCGAACCGCAGCATCGTGGCCGCCCCGTCGCGCGCCGCGACGCCGACCGTGCTCACGAGGACGAACCCCGCGTAGAGGCCGGGGACGGCGAACGCGCCGACCAGGCGGCGGAGGCCCGGTAGCCCGACGGCGGGTCCGATCGCGCCGGCGGCGCCGAGGAGCAGCCCCGTCGCCACGCCCGCCACCGCCACGGGGGGCACGAAGTAGCGGACGCCGTTCTGTCGCGGGTACCGGCGCGCCAGCTCGCCGCGCCAGAGCCCCGTCGCGAAGAACTGCCGGACCAGCGACGGGAACGTGGAGCGGGGGCGGTAGGTGACCTTCATCCGCGGGGTGAACCACACGAGCCCGCCGCTCCGGCGGAGCCGTCGGTTGAGCTCCCAGTCCTGGCCGCGACGGACCCCCTCGTCGAAGAGCCCCACCTCGAGGAGCCGGTCACGCCGGAACGACCCGAGGTACGCGGTCTCCGCCGGCCCCTCCTCGCCGCCCACGTGATGCGCGGTGCCGCCGAGGCCGACGCGGGCGCCGTACGCGCGGGCGACGGCCTTCTCGAACGGCGTCCGACCCTCGGCCGACATGAGGCCGCCGACGTTGTCGGCGCCCGTCGCCTGCAGCGTCTCGACGGCGATGCGCGTGTAGTCGCGCGGGAGGAGGGAGTGCGCGTCGACGCGGATCACCACGGGGTTCCGGGTGGCGCGGATCGCGGCGTTGAGGCCGCCGGGGGTGGAGCCGCTGGGGTTGTCCACGCTCGTGATGCGCGGATCCGCCCGGGCCATCTCGCGCACGACCTCCGTCGTGCCGTCGGTGCTCGGGCCCAGCGCGAGGACGACCTCGAAGTCGCCGCCGTAGTCCTGGCGCATCATGCTCTCGACCGCCGCGCGCACGTGCGCCGCCTCGTTCAGGATCGGCATGACGTACGAGACGGCGGGCAGTCCGCCGGGGATGCCGGCGACGGGGTCGCGTCGCGGGTGGTTCGCCATCTGAGCCGATCTCGTGGAGGAGGTGCGGCCGGGGCCTGCCTGGCCGAGCCTCGCAGGAGTTTACCAGCCTGCCGGATAACCCGACCCCGGCGTGCGAGAGGGGCGGGCCGGCTCTCGCCGACCCGCCCCTCCGTCGTGACCGCTACTGCTGCAGCGTGCCGAGCTTCACGTCGACCTGCTGCTTCTGCCCGCCGCGGATGACCGTCAGCTTCACGTCGCTGCCGCCGGGCATCGCGCGGACCTGCGCCGTGAGGTCGCTGGCCTTGCTGATGGGCCGGCCCTCGAAGGCCGTGACGATGTCGCCCGAGCGCAGGCCGGCGTCCGCCGCCGCCCCGCCGCTCTGCGGCTCCGCGATGAACGCGCCGCCCACCGGCGTGGACGAGTCGCCCTTGGCGACGTCGCGGACGCTGGCGCCGAGCAGTCCGTGCGAGGCGGAGCCGCCCTGCATGATCTCCTGGCCCACGCGCTTGGCGAGGTTGGACGGGATCGCGAAGCCGACGCCGATGTTCCCGGAGGTGCCGCTCGTCCCGCTCGCGTTCGCGATGGCCACGTTGACGCCGATGAGCTTGCCGTCGCCGTCCAGCAGAGCCCCGCCGGAGTTGCCGGGGTTGATGGCCGCGTCGGTCTGGATCACCGCGAGGCTGATGTTCGCCGCGGGCTGCCCCTGGCCCCCGGAGCCGCCCTGGCCGGAGCCGCCCTGTCCGCCGGAGCCGCCCTTGCCCTCGTTGCCGAACGGCCAGAAGTTGAACGGGGTCTCGTCGCTCTGGCTGCCGTCGCCCGGCGTCTGCGGGGCCGCCGAGGAGGCGACCTGGATGCTGCGGTCCAGGGCGCTCACGATGCCGTCGGTGACCGTGCCGGAGAGGCCGAGGGGCGAGCCGATCGCGATCGCCGTGTCGCCGACGTTGAGCTTCGACGAGTCGGCGAACTCGATGGGCGTCAGCCCGCTCGCGCTGTCGAGCTTGATGACGGCGAGGTCGACCACCGGGTCGGTGCCGATGAGCTTGGCCGTGTAGAGCGCGCCGTCCGCGGTCTTGACCTGGATGGATCCGTCGCCGATCTCACCGTCGAGGGTGACCACGTGCGTGTTGGTGAGGACGTAGCCGTCGGCGGAGAGGATCACGCCCGATCCGGTGCCGGCGCCCGTGGCGCCCGCGACGGAGATGGTGACGACCGATCCCGAGGCCTTGGCCGCCACGGCGGTGATCGGCGTGGCGTCCTCGGGGTCGTTGACCGTGATGTTGGCCGGTGACTGGCTCACCGCGTCGGAGGCGTCGTCGTCGTGCGCCACGGCCCAGGTCGTGAGGCCGCCCGCGGCTCCGCCGATGAGGGCGCCCACGGCGAGCATCGCGACCAGCGGGAGGGCCTTGCTCGCCTTGCGCCGCGGCGGTGCGGCGGCCGCGCCCGAAGCGGATGCGGAGGGGTCCTGCGGGGACCCGGCCGGCGGGACGGCGGCAGCCGTGCCGTAGGCGAGCGTGTCGCGCTGGTCCGCCGACGGGGTGACGGGTGCGGTCGCGGGGCTCGTGGGAGCGGGATGGGCGGCCGCCGCGGGACCGTCGGGGGCGGGCCAGGAGGGATCGCCCTCGCGCGCCGGACCGGAGGATGCCGTGCCCGCCGCGTCGCCGTCGCCTCCCTGACCGGAGGATGCCGGGCCCGCCGGGGAGCCGTCGGGACCCGTGGCGCGTGCGCGCGCGGCCTCGTCGTCGCCGGCTCCGTGGGGACTGTCAGTCATCAGTGGTGCTCCTCTCAGGTGGTGCCAGCATCACGGTGGAGTCTGGGCGTTGTCTATGGCCGTGCTGACAGGCGTCGCCGCAGGCGGCGCCCGCACCGGGCGGGCGTCGGATGGCGACGTGCTCCCGGCTCCCCCGCCGTGATGTCCCGAGCGTACGCGGCGGTCGGCCGCGCGTGCGGCGCCCCCGCCATGATGGGGGCCATGACGATCTCCGGCGCGTGGACGCGCGCAGCCCGCGGGGCCATGCTCCTGGCCGACGACGGGACGCCCGGCACGACCGTGTTCGCCGAGATGAGCGCGCTCGCGGCGGCGACCGGGGCGATCAACCTCGGGCAGGGCTTCCCCGACGAGGACGGCCCCGCCGAGGTGCTCGAGGCGGCCCGCGAGGCCATCGCCGCCGGGGCGAACCAGTACCCGCCGGGACGCGGGACACCCGAGCTCCGGGCCGCGATCGCCGCCCACCGGGCGCGGTTCCACGGCATCGACGTCGACCCGGCCACGGAGGTGCTCGTCACGGCCGGCGCGACGGAGGCGATCGCGGCGACGCTCCTCGCGCTCGTGGAGGAAGGCGACGAGGTCGTGACGCTCGAGCCGTTCTACGACGCGTACGGGGCGCTCATCTCCCTCGCGCGGGGCGTGCACCGCACCGTGCCCCTCCGCGGGCCCCGCTTCCAGCCCGACCTCGACGACCTGCGTCGCGCGGTCACGGACCGCACGCGCGTGATCCTCCTCAACGACCCGCACAACCCCACCGGGACGGTGCTCCGGCGGGAGGTGCGGGAGCTCGTGGTCGAGCTCGCCATCGCCCACGACGCGGTGATCGTGACCGACGAGGTGTACGAGCACCTGGTGTTCGACGGATCGCACGAGCCCATGTCCGTCCTGCCGGGCGCCCGGGAGCGGACCGTCAGCATCTCCTCCGGCGGCAAGACGTTCCGCACGACGGGCTGGAAGGTAGGCTGGCTGACCGCGCCCGCGCCGCTCGTGTCGGCGATCCTCGCGGTGAAGCAGTTCCTCACCTTCGTCAACGGCGCGCCGTTCCAGCCGGCCATCGCCGTCGGCCTGGCCCTGCCGGACGAGGTCTTCGCGGGGATCGCCGACGACCTGCGGGCCAAGCGCGACATCCTCGCCGCCGGCCTCACGGCCGCGGGCTTCCGGATCACGCTGCCCGCCGCGGGCTACTTCATCGTCGCGGACGCGGCGCCGCTCGGTTTCCCGGACGCCCGCGAGCTGTGCCTGCGGCTGCCGGAGCTCGCGGGCGTGGTCGCGGTGCCGCTCTCCGCCTTCTGCCGGGAGCCGCTCGCGACCGAGCACGCGTCGCTCGTCCGGTTCGCCTTCTGCAAGCGCACCGAGGTGCTCGAGGAGGCGGTGCGGCGGCTCGCCGGGCTGGCGGACCGCGCCCGCTGACGCGGCACCCGGGTACCACGGGGGCCGGAGCGCGGGGGCCGGAGGGGGGACGCGCCGCCGGAGGGGCCGGCCCTAACGTGGGATCCGCGGGCGCTGGGCCCGCGACCCCATCCTGAGGAGGCAGCGCGCATGATCGTCGCTGAGAACCTGACCAAGCGCTACGGCGCGAAGACCGCCGTGGACGGCGTGAGCTTCACCGTCCAGCCGGGCATGGTGACCGGATTCCTCGGTCCGAACGGCGCCGGCAAGTCCACCACGATGCGCATGATCGTCGGGCTCGACAGCCCCACGTCCGGCTCGGTGACGGTCAACGGCCGACGCTACCGGGACCTCCAGGCCCCGCTCCACGAGGTCGGCGCGCTCCTCGACGCGAAGGCCGTGCACACCGGCCGCAGCGCCTACAACCACCTGCTCGCCATGGCCGCCACCCACGGCATCCCGCGCGCCCGCGTCGACGAGGTCATCGAGATGACGGGCCTGCAGCCCGTCGCCAAGAAGCGCGTCGGCGGCTTCTCCCTCGGCATGGGCCAGCGGCTCGGCATCGCCGTGGCGCTCCTCGGCGACCCGCGCACGCTGATCCTCGACGAGCCCGTCAACGGCCTCGACCCCGAGGGCGTGCTGTGGGTGCGCAACATCACGCGCTACCTCGCCGGCCAGGGCCGCACCGTGCTCCTCTCCTCCCACCTCATGAGCGAGATGGCGCAGACCGCTGACCACCTGATCGTGCTCGGCCGCGGGCGCGTGCTCGCGGACGCGCCCGTCGCCGCGGTCGTCGCGGGGGCCACGAGTGGACTCGTCCGCGTCCGTTCCCCGCACGCCGACCGGCTCGGCCAGGCCGTGGCCCGCCCGGACGTCGTGGTGACGAGCGTCGAGCGCGACGTCATCGAGATCACCGGCCTCGACGCCGCGCAGGTCGGAGACGCGGCGATGTCCGCGGGCGTCGTGCTGCACGAGCTCACGCCCATCACCGCGTCCCTCGAGGACGCCTACCTGTCGCTCACGCAGGGCGACGTCGAGTACCACAGCGCCGCAGTCGGCACGACCGAGCAGGAGATCGCACGATGACCGCCACCCGCACCGCCTCCGCGCCCGCACCGGTGACGTCGGGCCGTCCCACCCTCCCCCGCCTCATGCGCTCCGAGTGGATCAAGCTGCGCACGCTGCGCTCCACCGTCTGGTGCTTCGCGCTGATCCTGCTGGTCTTCGTCGGCTTCTCCGCGATGTTCGCGCCCCCCATCGCCGGGCAGATGGGCGAACAGCTCGCGCTGGGCCGAGAACCCGCCACCCCGCTGCTGCTCCGCTTCACCCTCACCTTCTCGATCTTCGGCATGCTCGTCGCGGGCGTGCTCGGTGTCCTCACGATCAGCGGCGAATACTCCACCGGCATGATCCGCTCGACGTTCAGCGCCGCACCCCGGCGCCTCGGCGCGCTCGTGGCGAAGGGGATCGTGTTCACGGTCGTCACGTTCATCGTGTCGGCCGTGGCCGTCGTCGCCGCCGTGCTCGTGGGCCAGGCGTTCTTCATCGACGTGGGCGCGAAGATCGACATCGCCACCGGGGAGGCGTTCACCGCGATGCTCGGCGCAACCCTCTTCATCGTGCTCATCGGCCTGATGGGGTTCGCCTTCGGGATGCTGCTCCGCAACGGCGCCGCGGGGATCGGCGCCCTGATGGGCCTCGTCCTCGTCCTGCCGCTGATCGCGAGCATCCTGGGCGCGGTGCTGCCGTGGGTCTCGGACCTCCTCGAGTACCTGCCCTTCAACGCCGGGATGCGGCTGTACTCCTTGCCGTCCGGTTCGCCCGACGAGCTCGAGTTCTGGCAGGCGCTGCTCGTGATGGTCGGCTGGGTCGCCGTGATCCTCGTGCCCGCGCTGATCCTCGCCCGCAAGCGGGACGCCTGATCGACGCGGACCGGAGGGCGCCGTCGGGCGCGGCGACCGTCGCCGCGCCCGACGGCGTCCGCCTGCCCACCCCGCCTGGAGCCGTCCGCGGCTGGATGGCACGTCATCCGCGGATCGTGGACGGGGCGCTCGCCCTCGTCGTGACCTGGGCGTCGATCGCCTCGGGCGTCGTCGCCGGCAGCCGCTCGGCCGTGCCGGCCGGCGGCGTGGTGGTCGTGGTGCTGGCGCTCGTCACCGGGGTCGCGCTGATGGCGCGGCGCGTCCGACCCGTGACCGTGCTCGCGATCGCCGGAGCGGCGGCGGCCGCCACGGCCTTCGTCACCGACTCGTTCGACGGGTTCCCCATCGCGGTGGCGCTGTACGCGGTGGCCGTCCACGGATCGACCCGGCGGGCGTGGCTCGGACTCGGCGGCGCGGGGCTCCTCGCGGCGATCGTGGTGCCGGCCACCGCGGGAACCGGGCCGCTCGACCCCTCGGCGGCGACGCTGCTCGTCGTGAACCTCATCCCGATGCTCATCGCGACCCTCATCGGCACCAACGTGGGCGGCCGCAAGCGCTACGTCGACGCCCTGCGCGACCTCGCGGTGCAGCTCGCCCGCGAGCGCGACCAGCAGGCGCTCCTCGCGACCGCCGCGGAGCGGACCCGGATCGCGCGGGAGATCCACGACATCGTCGCGCACGGCATCACCGTCATGGTGACCCTCGCCGACGGCGCTGGCGCGAGCGCGGTCGCCCGGCCCGAGCTCGCCCGCGAGGCCATGCGCGAGGTCGCCGAGACCGGGCGCACCTCGCTGTCCGAGATGCGGCGGATGCTCGGCGTCCTCGCCGAGGACGCCGACGCGGACGCGCCGCCCCTCCGCGCACCCCAGCCGGGGCACGGCGAGCTGGCCGCGCTCGTCGACTCGTTCCGCTCCACCGGCCTGCCCGTGCGCTTCACCACGACGGGTGCTCCGCCCGACGACCCGGGCCGCCAGCTGGCGGTCTTCCGCGTCGTGCAGGAGTCGCTGACCAACGTGCTGCGGTACGCGCCGAACGCCGGCCGCGTCGACGTGCGCGTGGACCACCGACCCGACGCGATCACCGTCGAGGTCACGGACGACGACGCCACCGGACCCGTCGTGCCGCCCGTCCCCGGCAGCGGACGCGGGCTCCTCGGCGTGTCCGAGCGGATGGCCGTGTACGGCGGGACCGCGTCGGCCGGTCGCCGCGAGGGCGGCGGGTGGCGCGTCCACGCCACCCTGCCGAGCGGCCGCCACGACGTACGACCCGGGGACGGCGACAGCCGTGCCCCGCTCCCCCCGCGGATCCAGGAGGACCGATGACCGACCCCGCCCGCCCCGTCCGCGTGCTCATCGTCGACGACCAGGCGCTCGTGCGCATGGGCTTCCGGATGGTGCTCGACGCCGAGCCCGGCATCGACGTGGTGGGCGAGGCCGCCGACGGACGCGCGGCCGTCGCGCGGACCGGCGAGCTCGCGCCCGACATCGTGCTCATGGACGTGCGGATGCCCGGCATGGACGGCATCGAGGCCACCACCGAGATCGTCGCGCGCCACCCGGCGACGCGCGTCATCGTCCTCACCACGTTCGACCTCGACGAGTACGCGTTCGCGGGCCTCCGCGCCGGCGCGAGCGGGTTCCTGGTGAAGGACACGCGGCCCGAGCACCTCATGGAGGCGATCCGCGCGGTCGCCGACGGCGACGCCGCCATCTCCCCGCGCGTGACGCGCCGCATGATCGAGCTGCTCGGCCCCGCGATGCCCGCGACCGGCGGCGCGGCCGGGACGGGCGAGGGCGCGGCCGACCCGCGACTGCGCCCCCTGACCGCCCGCGAGCTGGAGGTGCTCACGGCGCTGGCCGAGGGGCTCACCAACCAGGAGATCGCAGGACGCCTGTTCCTGTCGGAGTCGACGGTGAAGACGCACGTGGGCCGGGTGCTCGCGAAGCTCGAGGTGCGGGACCGCGTGCAGGCCGTGATCCTCGCGTACGACTGCGGGCTCGTGCGGCCCGGTGCGTGACCGCAGGACGGGGGCGTCGCGACGGCCCGTCCCGGCGCGAGAGGATGGAGTCCCCGGAGATCGGCCGGGTGGGCACCCGAGGAGCGGCATGACCACGATCCACGCGGACGCGCGCGCCGCCGTCCGCCCCCTCCCCCTGGCCCGGCGCGCGGCGGATCCGCCCGCGGGCGACCCCGGCACGGGCACCGGCGCGAGCCCCGGCGCGAGCCCCGGCTCCGACACGTCCCTGCTGGAGCGCCCCGACACCCCGCCGGTCTGGAGCTGCGTGGTCTGGAACGACCCCGTGAACCTCATGACGTACGTCTCCTACGTGTTCCGCAGCTACTTCGGCTTCACGCGCGAGCGCGCCGACGAGCTCATGCTCCGGGTGCACGAGGACGGCCGGGCGGTCGTCGCCACGGGGATCCGCGAGGAGATCGAGCGCCACGTCCTCGCCATGCACGGCTACGGCCTCTGGGCGACGCTCGAGCGGGTGGACGCGTGAGGGCCTTCCGGGCTCGGCCGGACGGCACCGTCGCCGCGCACCTCGAGCCGCACGAGGTCCAGATGCTGCGCGGTCTCCTCGGCGAGCTCCGCGGGATCCTCGACGAGGGCGCCGCGACCGGCGGCGCCACGGACGGCGCCGCCCCCTCCCCCGTGGCCGAGCGGCTGCTGCCCGACGCCTACCCGGACGACGCGGAGGCGTCCGCGGAGTTCCGGCGCTTCACGGCGTCCGACCTCTCGGAGGCGAAGGCCGCGAACGCGACCACGGTCGAGGCCACCCTCGCGGAGGCCGACGCGCGCGGGGCGGGACGGCGCGGGCTGCTCGTGGTGCTGGATCCGACGGGCGCGCAGGCCTGGCTCCGCACCCTCAACGACCTCCGGCTCGCGATCTCGGTGCCGCTGCGGATCGACGAGGCCGACGGCTGGCGCGACCGCGCGCCCCGCGAGAGCGCGAGCCTCTACGACTGGCTGACCTTCGCCCAGGGCTCGCTCATCGAGGCCGTCGACCGCTGAGCGTCGGCGGGGCACCCGCCGCGCACCGGCTCCACGCGGCGCTCCGGCGAGCATGATGGAGGGGACCCGCGGACCAGCCGGCCCGCCGGGTCCCGTCCGCAGGAGAGGAGCAGCATGCGCGTCGTCGTCATCGGAGCGACCGGGAACCTGGGGACCGGGGTGCTCCGGCGCCTGCACGCGGCGGGGGCCGAGATCGTGGGCGTCGCGCGGCGCATGCCCGACGCCTCCCTCGAGCCGTACTCCGGCGTCACCTGGCGGCTCGCCGACATCGGCGCGGCGGGTGCCGTGTCCGGGCTCGCGGCCACCATGCGCGGCGCCGACGCCGTGATCCACCTGGGCTGGGCCCTGCAGCCGAACCACCGCGAGCGCGTGATGCACCGCACCAACGTCATCGGCACCGCCCACGTGCTGGAGGCGGTCGCGCAGGCGCGCGTGCCGCAGGTGGTCGTCGCCTCCTCGGTGGGCGCGTACAGCGCGGCGCCGAAGGACCGGCCGCGCGACGAGTCGTGGCCCACCGGCGGGATCCACACGTCGCACTACTCCCGGCACAAGGCCGAGAACGAGCGGGCGATGGACGCGTTCGAGCAGGAGCACCCGGACGTCGTGGTGACGCGCATGCGCCCCGGGCTCGTGATGCACGACGAGGCCGCCGCGGAGATCGCGGGCCTCTTCCTCGGCCGCTGGATCCCCACGCGCTGGCTGGGCCTCGCCACCCGCACCCCGGTGCTGCCGCTCCCCCGCGAGCTGGTGTCGCAGGTCGTGCACAACGAGGACGTCGCGGACGCGTTCTGGCGCGCCGTCGAGCGGCGCGCGCCCGGCGCGTTCAACATCGCCGCCGAGCCGGTCGTCGACCCCGCGCTCGTCGGCCGCCTGCTCGACGCCCGGGTCGTGGTCGTGCCGCTGCCGGCGCTCCGCGCGCTCGTGTCCGCGAGCTGGCGCGCGCGCGTCCAGCGCACGGATCCGGGATGGATCGACATCGCCGCGAACGTGCCCGTCATGTCGACGGCGCGCGCTCGCGAGGTGCTGGCCTGGACGCCCACGCACACGGCCGAGGAGGTGCTGACCGAGTTCGGCCGCGCCTTCGTGCACCGCAGCGGCCGCGAGGGCTCGGCGCCGCTCGCCGGATGACGGAGGACGCGGACTTCGTCGCGGCGGCGCTCGAACGGGAGGGCGCCTGGTACCGCGCCGAGGCGGAGCGCGAGCGGCTGGGCTCCGACCTCGAGTTCGTGGGCGCGTCCGTCGGCGCCGTCCGCGGCACGGTGCGCGACCTCGGCCGCCGGCGTCCCGGGATGACCCGCGACCAGGCGGTCGCGCTCGCCTCGGAGCTCTGGCGGTCGCGCGTGTACGAGCGACGGCTGGCGGCGGTCGTGCTGCTGCAGGAGCACGTCGACCGGCTCGACAACGGCGACCTCACGCGGATCGAGGGCTTCGTGCGGGACGCGCGGCTGCGGGCCCTCGTGGACCCGCTCGCCCTCGACGTCATCGGCCCGCTCGTCGAGCGCCTGGCCGGGCCGGCCCGCGCCAGGGCCGATGCCGCGCTCGACCGCTGGGCGGGCGAGGCCGACGTATGGCTGCGTCGCGCCGCCCTGCTCGCGCCCACGCGCCCGCTGCGCGCGGGCGGCGGCGACTGGGACGGCTTCGTCCGGCGCGCGCGGCTCGCGCAGGCCGCGCCGCGCGGCGGGCACGACGTGGTGCGCGAGGCGGTCGAGCGGGTGCGGGACGTCGTGCAGGGCACCCGCCCGGACCTCGCCGCGGATCCGGTCCCCGACGGCTGAGCGCGCGGTCCCGCATCACGCGCATGGGAGCTCGACCGCCTCAGCTCACGCGCGCAGCCACACCGCCGTCTCGCCCGGCAGCTGGGCCGCTCCCGCGGAGTCGACGTCGTCGCCCAGCGGCCCGCTCGCGACGAGCACCTCGCCGACCGGCATGGGCACGGGCGTGGCGCGGAAGTTGACCACGACCTGCCAGCCGCCCGGCCGCACCGCGTGCAGGACCCCCTCCTCCGCTGGGAGCCACTCGAGCGTCTCCCCCGTCTGCAGCTCGGCGCGCAGGGCGAGCGCGCGACGGTACAGGTGCAGCGTGGAGGTCGGGTCGGCCTCCTGCACCTCGACCGACGATGCGCCGAACCACGCGGGCTGCGGCAGGTGCGCGCCTGCGTCGCTGAAGCCGAACGCCGGTCCCGAGCGCTCCCACGGGAGGGGCACGCGGCAGCCGTCGCGGCCGATGTCCACGCCGGGGTTCCGGAAGTACGACGGGTCCTGGCGGGCGTCGTGCGGGATGTCCGCGACCTCCTGCAGGCCGAGCTCCTCGCCCTGGTAGAGGTACGCGGATCCCGGTAGCGCCAGCATGAGGAGCGACGCCGCGCGCGCGCGCCGGAGGCCTGCCGCCACGTCGACCTCGGGCGCGCGCCCGCCCGACAGCAGCCACGCCGCGCCCTGCTTCACGGGATCCCCGTCGCGCGGGGGCAGCCCGTAGCGGGTCGCGTGCCGCACGACGTCGTGGTTGGAGAACACCCACGTGCTCGACGAGCCGGACTCCTCGGACTGGCGGAGGTTCGCCGTGATGATGCGCTGGAACTGCTCCGCGTCGAAGTCCGCCTCGAGGAGGTCGAAGTTGAACGCCTGGCCGAGACCCTCCGCGCTCGCGTAGCGGTGCCGGCGGGACGCGTCGACCCACGCCTCGGCGACACCCGTGCGCGGCGGGTCGTAGAGGTCGAACACGCGGCGCCACTCGGCGTAGATGCCGTGCACCTCGTCGCGGTCCCACAGCGGGTGGTCGCCGGCGGTCTGGTCCCACGCGTCGAGCTCCGCCTGCGAGGGCAGCTCGTCGGGCAGGTGCTTGGCCAACCCGTGCGCCACGTCGACGCGGAAGCCGTCGACCCCGCGGTCGGACCAGAAGCGCAGGGTGGCGAGGAAGTCCTCGCGCACCTCGGGGTTCGACCAGTCGAGGTCGGGCTGCTCGGTCGCGAAGTAGTGCAGGTACCACTGGCCGTCGCCGACCGGCTCCCACGCGGGTCCGCCGAACGCGCTCGTCCAGTCGGCGGGCGGCAGCTCGCCGCGCTCCCCGAGGCCGTCGCGGAAGACGTAGCGGGCTCGGGCGGCGGATCCGGGCTCGGACGCGAGCGCCTCCGGGAACCAGGCGTGCCGGTCCGAGGTGTGGTTCGGCACGATGTCGACGATGAGCCGGATGCCCGCGTCGTGCAGCGCGCGCACCATGTCGTCGAAGTCATCGAGGGTGCCGAGGCGCGGATCCACGTCGCGGTAGTCGTCGACGTCGTAGCCGCCGTCCGCGAGCGCGGACGGGTAGAACGGGCTGAGCCACACCGCGTCGATCCCGAGCTCGCGGAGGTAGGGCACGCGGCGGGTGATGCCCGGCAGGTCGCCGATGCCGTCGCCGTCGGTGTCCTGGAAGCTGCGCGGGTAGATCTGGTAGACGGCGGCCTGGCGCCACCACTCGGCGTCGGGGGTCCGGGGCGTCCGGTCGGGGGCGTGCTCGAGCTGGTCGGTCATCGGGTGGGTGCCTCTCGGTCGAAGGTGGTCGTGCGGGTGGATGAGGAGGCCGCGGCCGGGATCACTTGATGGCGCCCTGCGTCACGCCCGCCATCACCCAGCGCTGGGTGAAGAGGTAGACGACGATCGCCGGCGCCATGGCCATGAGGTACGACGCGAACGCCACGTTGTAGTCGTTGCTGAACTGCGTCTGGAAGATGCTCTGCACCACGGGCAGCGTCTGGAGCGCCGGATCCGCCGTGATGAGCGACGGCATCGCGAAGTCGTTCCACGAGGCGAGGAAGGCGAAGATCCCGACGGTGGCGCTCATGGGCGCGAGCAGCGGGAAGACCAGCTGCCAGAACACCTGCCAGGTGGTCGCGCCGTCGAGCCGGGCGCTCTCCTCGAGCTCGGCGGGCAGCGATCGGAGGAACGCCGAGAACAGCAGGATGCTGAAGGACAGCTGGAACATGATGTGCAGGATGGCGACGCCCGCCGGGTTGTCGAGCCCCAGCAACCCGGTCAGCTTGATCTGCGGCAGGGCGACGACCGGGAACGGCAGGAACATCGCCGCGAGCAGGTAGTAGAAGGAGTACCGGAAGAGCTTCCTGTCCCAGTTCCGCGCGATGGCGTAGGAGGCGAGCGACGCGAGGATCACGGTGCCGGCCACGGTCGCCGCCGTCACCAGCACGGAGATCCCGAAGGCGCGTGGGAAGTCGGTGAGCTCCCACGCGGCCCGGAACGCGCCCACGTCGACGGGCGCGGGCAGGCTGAACGCGTTGCCGTCGACCGCCTGCGCGCTCGTCTTGAACGCCATGGAGACGGTGACGTAGAGCGGGACGAGCACCGTGAGAGTGCAGAGGACCAGCAGGATCGTGAGCGGCATGCTGCGCCGCTCCTGCCCGACGCGGCCGCCGGAGCGGCGCCTCGGCGCGTCGGGGTCGCCCGTGCGGCGCGCGGGCGGGGACACGATCGCGGGATTCGCCATCAGACGGCCGCCTTTCCGCGGGTGAGCTTGAGCTGCAGGAGGGAGATGGCGATCGCGATCACGAAGAAGAGCGTCGCGTTCGCCATCTGGTAGGCGTAGTCGCCGCCGGTGAAGCCCGTGAAGATGGTCATCGCGACGCTGCGGGTCGACGTGCCCGGCCCGCCGTTGGTGAGGCCGACGATGATGTCGTAGGCGTTGAGGAAGTTCTTGAAGCCGATGATCGTGTTGATCACGATGTAGCCGGAGACGAGCGGCAGCGTGATCGAGCGCATCTGCTGCCACCCCGTCGCGCCGTCGATCGAGCTCGCCTCGTAGACCTCGCCGGGGATCGCGAGCAGGCCCGCGATGTAGATGAGGAGCGAGCTCGGCACGGCCTGCCACGCGGTCACGACGACGATGGCGAGCCAGGCCGTGTCCGCGTCGGCGAGCACGCTCGAGGAGAGCGGGCCGATCCCGAGGGCCGTGCCCAGCGCGGGCAGCGAGTTCGAGAACAGGAAGTTGAAGACGAACGCGATGATGATGCCCGAGACGACCATGGGGATCACGAAGACGGCCCGCAGCGCGTTGCTGAAGCGGATGCGCGCGGTGAGGCCGACGGCCAGGAGGAACGCGACGACGTTCACGAGGATCACCGTGACGAGCGCGAAGCCCAGCGTGAAGCCGTAGGAGCTGAGGATCGCGGGATCCGTGGCCATCGCCGTGTAGTTGGTGATGCCGACGAAGGAGAAGTCGCCGAACCCGATCGAGTCGGTGAAGCTGTAGAAGACGCCGAGCGCCGCCGGCAGCGTGATCGCGAGCGTGAAGAGCACGAGCGTCGGGATGAGGAACAGGTAGAAGACCGGGTCGGTCCTCCTGCCGGTGCGCGCGGCACGGGGCCGTGCGCCGGATGGCGCGGCCGCGACGGGCCGGGCGCTGATGGGGGTGGTGGTCGCCACGAGGTGATCTCCTTCGATCCGTCGGCGGTTCAGGTGCGGGAGGCCAGGCGACGCCAGTCGGCGTCCATGGTCCGCAGGGTGGCGGCGGCGTCCTGGCCGGTGACGATGCCCTGCACGTAGTTCTCGGTGGGGATGGTGAGGGGCACCGACTTCGACGCCCCCTGGTAGAACGCCCCGTCGTCGTAGAAGGCCTGCATGTCGACGATGCGGGGGTCGGTGACGGGCGGCGCGCTCGTCGTCGTCCCGAAGGCCAGGAACTCCTCGTTGTAGGCGTCCTGGATCTCGGGGGTCATCAGGAAAGACAGGAACTCCCGCGCGGCCTCCTTCTTGGCGGAGGACTCGGGGATCCAGAGGGCGAGGTCGAGGTTGACGCGCACGCGGCGGTCGGCGGCATCCTCCGTCATCGGCAGCGGGAACGTGCCGAGGTCGGCGTCGGGCGCGGTCTTCGCGATCTCCGCGAGCGCCCAGGGGCCCTGCATGAGCATGCCCGCCCGGCCCTCGGCCATCGCGAGGTTCCCGTCGCCGTAGCCACGGCTCGACGCGTCGCGGTTGGAGTACGCGGCGAGCTGGAGCATGCGATCGACGGGCTCCGCGAAGTCCCGCTCGAAGGAGACGCCGGCCCCCTCGCCGACCTCCGTGCCCGCCTCCCCCATCCGGGCGAAGAAGTCGGCGACGTCCAGGGATCCGCCCGTCGTGTAGTCGAAGAGCCCCTGCGCGACCGTCCACGGCTCGCGGAACGTGCTGTAGAGCGGATCGACGCCGCCCGCGCGCAGGGCGTCGGCCACGGCGAGCAGCTCCGTCCAGGTGGTCGGGACCTCGAGGCCCTGCCCGCGGAACGCCTCCCGGTCGTAGATGACGGACGCGGCGGTGATCGAGTACGGCAGCACGCTCGTCCGCCCGGGGTAGGTCGCGTACTGGTCGACCAGTTCCCGCACCGCGGGGCGGATCGTCGACGCCTCCGGCATGTCGCCGAGGTCGCTCAGGGCGCCGCGCTCCATGAACCGCGCCATCTCGAGGTTGTAGGTGAACGCGGCGACGTCCGGCGGGTTGCCGCGCACGAAGCCCGCGGCGATGCCCGACGTCGTGTCGTGGCTCACGCGGATCGACGACTGCGACTCGTTGAACCGCTCGACGAGGTCGGAGAAGTACCCGATCGCCTCGGGCTTGGTCTGATAGAAGGTGATGTCGGTGCGCCGGGGCCCTCCCGGCGAGGCGCATCCGGCGAGGACCAGGCTCGCCCCGACCGCTCCTATCCCGGCGAGGACGGAGCGTCGGGTGAGGAGCCCTGGCGTGGGCAGCGGGGGTGTGGGCACGTCGTCGTCTCCCGGTGGTCGGCCCGGCGGCGATGCCGGGACGGGTTGATTGGAGGTCTAGATTTAGACCGTAGATGAATCCGGCCGGTGGCACAATGGCCAACAGCGGACGACGGTCGACCACACGAGGCGGGCAGCACATGACGATCGCAGCGGCGACCGGCGCCTCCTCCCCCGGGGTCCTCCGGCGGATCAACGCGGGCGAGGTGCTGCGGCACGCCTGGGATGCCGACGTCGTGACCGCGAGCGACCTCATCCGCCGCACAGGACTCACGCGGTCCACCGTCATCGGGGTCTGCGACGACCTGATCGCCCGCGGCTGGTTGACCACGACCGACGACGCCCGGTCCACGGGCGCCTACCGCACGGGTCGGCCGGCGAGGCGGTACACGCTCGTCGCCGACGCGGCCCATGTCGTCGGCGTCGATGCCGGGCAGCACCACGCGACGGCCGTCGTCGCCGACCTCCGCGGCCGCGTCGTCGGTCGCGCGACGGGCGAGCTGGATCCGGACCCCGGCGGCCCCCACGCCGGGGCGACGCGACGCGCGGCCGTCGCGCGGCTCGTCGCGGCGGCCCGCGAGGAGGCCGGCGTGGCGGCTTCCGAGGTGCTCGTGATCACCGTCGGCGTCCCCGCCCCCACCGACCTCGAGGGCGCGTCGCCCGAGGGCGTCGGCGGCTTCTGGCCGACCATGAACCCCGGCTACGCCACCCATCTGGCGCGCCCCGGCACGCACGTCATCGTCGAGAACGACGCCAACCTCGCGGCCGTCGCGGAGCGGGCGTTCGGCCAGGGGCAGGACGTCCTATCCACCGTGACCCTGCTGGCGGGCGAGCGGTTCGGCGCGGGCTTCGTGCTCGACGGGCGCCTCGTGCGGGGGCGGCGCGGGGCCGCCGGCGAGATG
This sequence comes from Clavibacter tessellarius, assembly GCF_001618005.1. Classification (GTDB taxonomy): domain Bacteria; phylum Actinomycetota; class Actinomycetes; order Actinomycetales; family Microbacteriaceae; genus Clavibacter; species Clavibacter tessellarius_A. Next base: position 43,249 of record NZ_LQXA01000024.1, on the reverse strand, counting down.
GGGCTGCTCGACCTCGTCGCGGGCGTGGGGTCGGCCCACGGTATCGGGCTGCTGCTCCGCGAGTGGGCGCGCGCCGGACGCGACGACGGGACGATCGACGCCCGGTCGACCCTGGCCGCTGTGCCGCTGGATCAGCTGGGCGCTCCGGAGGTGCTCGCGGCCGCGGACGACGGCGATCCGTGCGCCCTCGCGCTGGTCGACCGCCTCGCGGCCCGGCTCGCCCGCATCTGCGTGGTGCTGGAGGGCATGCTCGACGTCGACCGGATCATCATCGCGGGCGCCGTGGCCCCGGCCGCGGGTCTCCTCATCCACCGCACGATCCCGCTCCTCGCGGAGATCGCGCATGGCCCCGCACCCGAGGTCGTCGCCTCGGAGCTCGGGGACGGCGCCGTGACGCTGGGCGCGGTGACGCGGGCGCTCGACCACGTCCGGGCCTGCGCGTTCGAGCTCGACCTCCCCGGGCACCGGCGCGGGGAGGCAGGGCGCGCTGGCTCCTGACGCCCCCGTCGCCCGCGGGTACGTTCGGGACATGACCTTCGACGACGACGCCCGCATCGACACGAGCAAGGTCACCCGGCGCCGCGGCGGCCGAGGCCGCACGACCGGGATCGCGGCGGGCGGCGGCGGGCTCGTGGTGGTGATCGCGGTGATCCTCGTGCAGCAGTTCACGGGCGTCGACCTGTCGCAGCTGGTCGACGGACGGGGCGGGGCCGGCGCGGGCGGCGCGTCCGAGGAGCGCGACGAGGCGATCGAGGGCTGCACGACCGGTGCGGAGGCGAACGCGAGCGTCGACTGCCGCATGGCCGGCGCGGCCGACTCGCTCGACACGTACTGGACCACCGCGGCGCCCGAGGCGGGCGTCGCCGACTACGCCTCCCCGGGCTTCTCCCTCTTCGACGCCGCGACCACGACCGGCTGTGGCGAGGCGTCGAGCGCCACCGGGCCCTTCTACTGCCCGCCGGACCAGCGGCTCTTCGTCGACACGACCTTCTTCGAGGAGCTCCGCACGCGCTTCGGCGCCTCGGGCGGACCGCTCGCGCAGATGTACGTGGTGGGGCACGAGTGGGGCCACCACATCCAGCAGCTCTCGGGCGCGTTCGACCGGGCCGACCGCCGCGGCACCGGCCCGACGTCGGACTCCGTGCGGCTCGAGGTGCAGGCCGACTGCTACGCGGGCGCGTGGGTCGGCGCCGCGTCGGAGATCCGCGACGACACGGGCACGGCGTTCCTCGAGCCCGTGAGCGACGCCGAGGTGCGGGACGCGCTCGACGCGGCGGCGGCCGTGGGCGACGACCGCATCCAGGCGGCGAGCGGCGGCGAGGTCGACCCGCACACCTGGACCCATGGATCCGCCGAGCAGCGCCAGCGCTGGTTCGAGGCGGGTCGCGCGGGCGGCCCGTCGGCCTGCGACACGTTCGCCGTGCCCGGCGCCCGGCTCTAGTCCGCTGCCGCTACCCGTCCGCGGGGGCGGGCGGATCCGTGCGGAAGCCGACCAGCCGGTGCGTGCCGTCGCAGTAGGGCTTGATCGAGGAGACGCCGCAGCGGCAGAGCGCGACCGTCGTGCGCGTGCGCGGCACGGGCCGGCCCTCGGGGTCGACGATCTCGAACTCGCCGCGCACGAGGAGCGGTCCGTCCGGGTACGCGATGATCCGGGGCGGCTCGGCGGCGGCCGGTCGCGCGGGCGCCGCGAGGTCCTCGTCGTCCGCGGGGAGCGCGGTCACGGGGCCGCCACGACGGAAGCCGTCGAGCCCTCCCGGAGCGACGACCGGCCGGCCTTCCAGCTGGCGAGCACGTGCGCGCCGACCCAGCCCTCGGCCTCGAGGCAGGCCGCGGCGCCGAACAGCACGTCGTCGAGCAGCTCGGGCTCCGACTCGACCAGCCCGCCCGCGAGGTCGTGGGCCGCGATCTGCTCGTGCACCGCGTCCGCCTCGACGTGCTCGTCGTAGTACCAGGCCACGTCGTCGCCGAAGCCGAGGCGGCGGATCCCGCTGGCGTACAGGCGGCTCGGCACGCTCGAGGTCATCTCGAACGCGGCGAGGTGGCCGACGATGGCGCCGCGGAGGCGACGGTGCAGGCCGAAGAGCGACATGGCGTTCGAGGACGCGAGCGTGATCGCGGGCACGTCGTCGAGGTAGGCGCCGTACCGGTCGTCGAGGCCGACGCCGCGGAGGGTCGCGCCGAAGATCGTCGCGTGCACGCGCTCGGGGCGGCCGCCACCGTACTCGTCGGCCTGGATCTCGACCAGCGCGGCCTTGGACCGGCCGCGGAGGCGCGGGATCGCCCAGGAGTGCGGGTCGGCCTCGCCCAGCGTGTAGATCGAGCGGTGCGTGAGGAACTCGCGGAGCTGGTCCGCGGTCGCCGTGCGGGCGACGAAGCGCGACAGCGACGGCCCGGAGTCGGCCGAGGTGAGCGCGAAGAGCGCGGCGGCGACGCCCCCGGACGTGGGCTCGGGACGCTCGGGGACGGCGACGCGCTCGCGCAGGGCGGCCTCGAAGGCGGCCTCGAGGATCCCGCGCACGGCGATGAGGCGCGGGTCCCACTCGCGGTCGTCGTCGACCCCGGCGATCCCGGCGTGGTGCAGCTCGTAGAGGCAGAAGAGGGCGAGCTGGACGTCGTCGTCGCGGACGACGTCGTCCGTCGCGGCGAGCGCCTCCGCGGCGAGCGCGGCCAGGTCGGGGGCGGCAGCCATGGCGAGGGCGTCGCCGGCGGTGCCGCTGCCGGTGCGCGCGGATCCGTCGGCGCCCGCGTCCCGCGACGCCGCGGTCCCGGCCGGCGCGTCGAGGAGGTCGGCGATCAGCGCGGCGCTCAGCGGGCCGCGCGGCGCGGGGACGGGCAGGGGCAGGGTGCGGACCGCTTCGTGGGCGGTGAGGACGTCGGTCATGCACCCACCCTCCTCCGACCCGAGGACGCCCGGCCGGGCGTGTCGCCGCCGCCCCGGGCAGCGGTAAGGGAACGGGGTCGGGGGCGGCCGGCGGCCGAGCGGGTGCCGTGCATCCGGGATACTGCGGAGGGGCCCGCGTACGGCGGGCGCGGCCGGGCGCGAGGAGGATGCCGATGCGACGCGGCACGAACCTCCCCGCCATCGGCGGCTACAACCGCACGGTCGTGCTCGACGCGATCCGACGCGCGGCCGAGGGCGCGAGCCGGTCCGAGGTCGCCGAGCGCACCGGCCTCAGCGCGCAGACCGTCACGAACGTCGCCCGCCGCCTCATCGACGAGGGTCTCGTGCGGGAGGGCGGCACCGTGATCCGCGGGCCCGGCAAGCCCCGCACCCTGCTGCACCTCGTCGCCGCCGGCCGCCTCGCGGTGGGCGTGCACGTCGACCCCGCCGTGATCACCGCGGTGCTGCTCGACCTCGAGGGCGCCGTGCTCCGGCACGCGAGCTCCCCGACGCCGTCCGCGTCGCGCCCGGACGACGTCGTCGCGCTCGTGGCCCGGCTCGTGGACGGGCTGATCCGCGACGCCGGCGTCGACCGGGCGGCGGTGCTCGGCGTGGGCATCGCGGCGCCCGGGCCCATCGACGTCGCCGAGGGCCTGGTGCTGGATCCGCCGATGCTGCCGCTCTGGCGCCACGTGCCGCTCCGCTCCGCGCTCGCCACCGCGACGGGCCTGCCCGTGCTGCTCGAGAAGGACGTGACCGCCGCGGCCGTGGCCGAGCTATGGTTCGGCGACGGCGGCCGCCGGAACCTCGCCTTCGTCTACTACGGCACCGGGTTCGGCACGGGCCTCGTGCTGGGCGGCGAGCCCGTGCGCGGCGCGAGCTCCAACGCGGGCGACGCCGGGCACATCATGGTGGCGTCGCGGGGGCGGCGGTGCACCTGCGGGCGGATCGGCTGCGTCGGCGAGCTGATCACGCCGCACGCGCTCGTCCGCCAGGCCGTGGAGGGCGGGATCCTCGCGACGGGCGACGTCTCGGGTGCCGCGCTCGCGGAGGCCGCGGCGAGCGGCGACGCGGTCGACATGCGCCTCATCGGCGAGGCGTTCCAGGCCCTGGCCGTCCGCGCCGAGGCGGAGGACGGTCCCGCCCGCCGCATCGTCGAGGCGGCGGCGCGGCACCTGGCGCGCGCCGTCGTGATCCAGGTGAACCTCCTCGACCTCGACGAGGTGGTCTGCGGCGGGCCCTTCTGGCAGCCGATCTCGCGGGTCGTGCTGGAGCTCCTGCCCGAGGAGGTGCGCCGCTCCCCCGCGCTCATCGCCAAGCACCCCGTGCGGATCGTCGAGTCGGCGATCGGCGACGACGTGGCCGCGGTGGGCGCCGCCTGCCTGGTGCTCGACAACGCCTTCTCTCCGCGGCCGTCGGCGATGCTCATCCGCCCGTAGCGCCGCCGGGTCCGGCATGGACCACCGCGCGACCGCCCGAGGATGACGCCTGATGTCTTGACATGGATTAGTCCATACGTTTGGCTAACCCTCGACGACCGGCGACGACGCCGACCGTCCGGGCCAGTGGAGCAAGGGAGCACCATGACGAATCGAACGCCGCACCGCCGGACGCGAGCGCGCATCCTCCAGATCACGGCGGCCTCCGTCGCCGCCCTCCTCCTCGCCAGCGGCTGCTCGGGCGGCGCCGGCGGCGGGGACGGGAAGACCCTCAAGGTCGCGTACCAGAAGTTCGGCACCTTCACCCAGATGGACGAGCACATGAAGGAGACCGCGAAGACCTTCGAGGCCGCGAACCCCGGGATGAAGGTCGAGCTCGTGCCCATCGCCGCGCAGAACGACGACTACTTCACGAAGCTCGCGCTGATGAACCGCTCGCCCGCCACCGCCCCCGACGTCATGTACGAGGACACCTTCAAGGTCAAGTCCGACGCCGCCGCCGGCTACCTCCTCCCCCTCGACGAGCACGTGGCGACGTGGGACGACTGGTCGAGCTTCTTCGACTCCGCGAAGCAGGCGGGCGTCGGCGAGGACGGCAAGGTCTACGGGATCCCGATGGGCACCGACACGCGGGCCCTCTGGTACAGCAAGGACCTGTTCCAGAAGGCCGGTCTGCCCGTGCCGTGGGAACCCAAGACCTGGGACGACGTGCTCGACGCGGCGAAGACCATCAAGGCGAAGCTGCCGGACGTCGTGCCGCTCAACGTCTACTCGGGCAAGCCGCAGGGCGAGGGCGCCACGATGCAGGGCTTCGAGATGCTGCACTACGGCACGCCCACGGGCACGCTCTACGACGACGGCTCGGGCAAGTGGCTCACGGGCTCGCAGGGCTTCGAGGACTCGCTCGGCTTCATCCGCGACGTCTACCAGGGCGGCGTCGGCCCGAAGCCGGAGGAGGCGCTCGACACCAACATCGCCACCATCGTCGCCGGCCAGTGGCTGCCCCAGGGCAAGCTCGCCATCGACCTCGACGGATCCTGGTTGAGCGGCACCTGGCTCGACAGCGGCACGAACCCGTGGCCCGAGTGGGACACCGTGATGGGCCAGGCGCCCATGCCCACGCAGGACGGCCAGGCACCCGGATCGGTGAGCATGTCCGGCGGCTGGACCCTCGCCGCCGGCGCGAAGACGAAGGCCCCCGACAAGGCGTTCGAGTTCATCGCCGATGCGCTCGACAAGGAGGGCTCGAAGTCGTACGACATCGCCGCCAGCCAGATCGCGGTGCGCAGCGACGTGGCCGAGGATCCCGAGTACGTCTCCTCGAACCCGACCTCCGCGTTCTTCTCCTCGCTCGTCGACACCACGCACTTCCGCCCGGCGACCACCGACTACAGCCGCATCTCCAACGCGATCACGGTCGCCATGGAGTCGGTGATGACGGGCCAGCAGTCGCCCGAGGAGGCGGCGGCCGCCTACGACCAGGCCCTCGTCGGCATCGTGGGCGCCGACGGGACGCAGAAGGCCGAGGACTGACCCGTGGCCACCATCGCCCCCGTCCCGGTCGGCCCCGACGCCGACGTGCGGGGCGTCGACCAGCGGGGCGCGGCCGGACCGGGCGACGGCCGGGCGTCGGGCTCGAGCGGGCCGCCTCCGGTCCGCCCGGGACGCGCCCGTGCCCGCGCGCTCCGCACCGGCGCACGCACGGTCCCGCTGCTCCCCGCCATCGTGCTGCTCGCCCTGTTCCTCCTCGGCCCCGTGATCTCGAGCCTCTACGGCTCCTTCACCGACGCGTCCCTCACCGGGTACGCGGCCGGTGGCGCGCGGTTCATCGGCTTCGACAACTACACCGCGCTGTTCGCGGACCCCGACTTCCCGAAGTCGGTGCTCCTCACGCTCGCGTTCGTGTTCTTCTCGGCGGTGGTCGGACAGAACGTCGTCGGCCTCGGGCTGGCGCTCCTCATGCGCCAGGGGAACCGGGTCGTGCGCGCGGTCGTCGGCACCTTCGTCATCGCCGCCTGGGTGCTGCCGGAGATCGTCGCGGCGTTCGCCGCGTACGCGTTCTTCAACGACACGGGGACGCTCAACACGATCCTCGGCTGGTTCGGGATCCAGGGCGCGAACTGGCTCTACGGGCTGCCGCTGCTGTCGGTGATCCTCGCGAACGTGTGGCGCGGATCCGCCTTCTCGATGCTCGTGTACGCCGCCGCCGTGCAGGAGGTGCCGCCGGAGATCACCGAGTCCGCCGAGGTGGACGGCGCCACCGGGTGGCAGCGGCTCGTCTTCATCACGCTGCCGGTGATCCGCCGCAGCATCTCGACGAACCTCATGCTCACCACGCTGCAGACGCTCTCGGTCTTCACCCTCATCTACGTGATGACGGGCGGCGGCCCCGGCACCAGCAGCTCGACCCTGCCGATCCTCGCCTACCAGGAGGCGTTCCAGTTCTCGCAGCTGGGCTTCGGCACCGCGATCGCGACGATCATGCTCCTCGTCGGAGCCGTGTTCAGCGTGATCTACATCAGGGCGCTCCGCCCGGAGGTGGACTGACCATGGCCGTGACCACGATGACCTCGACCTCCACCCGGCCGGCGCGATCCCGGCGGTCGGCCCGTCCGCCGGGATCGCGCATGACCTCGCCGAGCGGCCGCGTGATGCGCGCCGTGGCGAACGCCGTGCTGGTGGTCGTCGCCCTGTGCTTCGCCGTGCCGCTCGTCTGGCTCCTGCTCGCGGCCTTCGACCCGTCGGCGACCCTGTCGGCGAAGGTCCCGAGCGAGTTCACGCTCGAGAACTTCCGCGCCGTCCTGACGCCCGAGATCTCCTTCATCCCGCTGATGAACAGCATGATCCTCTCGGGCGGCTGCGCGATCGTGACGGTGGTGGTCGCGATCCTCGCGGCGTACCCGCTGTCGCGGTACCGGATGCGCATCAACAAGCCCTTCCTCTACGGGATCCTCTTCGGGACCTGCCTCCCCATCACCGCGATGATGGTGCCCGTCTACAGCCTCTTCGTCACGCTCGACCTCATCGACTCGATCGGCGGCACGGTCTTCTTCCTCGCCGCCACGAGCCTGCCGATGGCGATCTGGATGGCGAAGAACTTCATGGACTCGGTGCCGATCTCGCTCGAGGAGGCGGCGTGGACCGACGGCGCGTCCATGTTCCGGACGCTGACCCACATCGTCGTGCCGCTCATGCGGCCGGGCATCGCGGTCGTGTCCATCTTCGTGTTCATCCAGGCGTGGGGGAACTTCTTCGTGCCCTTCATCCTGCTGCTGAGCCCGGACAAGCAGCCGGCCGCCGTGAGCATCTTCGACTTCTTCGGGCAGTACGGATCGGTCGCCTACGGCCAGCTCGCGGCGTTCTCGCTCGTGTACTCGGTGCCCGTCATCGCGCTGTACGTGCTCGTGTCGCGCACGCTCGGCGGCTCGAACGCGCTGGCGGGCGCCGTGAAGGGCTGATCGGCGGGCGGCATCCGCGTCGCCCCGCCGCCCGTGTCACCCTGCCCCACCCCGCCCCACCGGCGCGCCGTCCGCGTGCCGCCCGACCCATCCCGTCCGCGGTCCGCCGCGCCACACGATCGGAGACGACCATGCCCCCCATCACCGCGCTCGCCGAGGCCCGCATCGAGCGGTTCGTCCGCGACCGGCTCGTGCCGAACATCCACCGCCGCCGGATGCCGCTCGACGTCCACGCGTGGGACGCGCCCGGCGAGCCCGTGCCGTTCGCGGAGGCGGTGCGGCAGGAGCTCCGGCCGTTCGCGGTCGGGACGCCGTGGAGCCGCGCCTGGGGCACCACGTGGTTCCACGTCACGGGCGTCGTGCCCGGGGACGCCGATGCGGAGGGCACCGCGCTCGAGGTGGTCGTCGACCTCGGCTTCAGCGACCGGCAGCCCGGCTTCCAGGCCGAGGGGCTCGTGCACCGGCCCGACGGCCGGGTCGTGAAGGCCATCGAGCCGTACAACGGGTACGTGCCGCTGGAGGCGATCGGGGCGGGCACGGCTCCCGGCACGCGCATCGACCTCTGGATCGAGGCGGCCTCGAACCCGGACATCGGCGGCGACTCCTTTCACGGCGAGACGCCGCTCGGCGATCCCGCCACCGCGGGCGACGAGCCGATCTACCGGTTGCGCACCATGGACCTCGTCTGGCGCGACGAGGCCGTGTGGGAGCTCGACCGCGACGTGTGGACGCTGCGCGGGCTGATGGCGGAGCTGGACCCGGCGTCGTCCCGCCGGGCGGAGATCCTCGCGGCCCTCGAGCGCATGTGCGACGCGGTGGATCCGGACGACGTGGCCGGCACCGCCTCCGCCGGCCGCGAGGAGCTCCGGGCCGTGCTCGCCTCGCCCGCCCACGCGAGCGCGCACCGCGTCACCGCCGTCGGCCACGCGCACATCGACTCCGCCTGGCTCTGGCCCGTGCGCGAGACCCGCCGCAAGGTCGCGCGCACCTTCTCCAACGTGCTCGCGCTCATGGACGAGGATCCCGACTTCGTGTTCGCCGCCTCCAGCGCGCAGCAGTACGCGTGGCTGAAGGAGGACCACCCGGAGCTGTTCGAGCGCCTGCGGCAGCGCGTCGCCGAGGGCCGGTTCGTGCCGGTGGGCGGCATGTGGGTCGAGTCCGACACCAACATGCCGGGCGGCGAGGCGCTCGTGCGCCAGCTGGTGCACGGCAAGCGCTTCTTCCTCGAGGAGTTCGGGATCGACTCCCGCGAGGTGTGGCTGCCGGACTCCTTCGGCTACACGGGCGCGCTGCCGCAGATCGTGCGGGGCGCCGGCGCCGAGTACTTCTTCACGCAGAAGCAGTCGTGGAACGAGACGAACACGATGCCGCACCACACCTTCCTCTGGGAGGGGATCGACGGGAGCCGCGTCTTCACGCACTTCCCGCCGGTGGACTCCTACAACTCCGACCTGTCCGGCGAGGACCTCGCGCGCGCCGAGCGCCAGCACGCGGAGAAGGCCGTGAGCAACGCGTCGATCGTGCCGTTCGGCTGGGGCGACGGCGGCGGCGGTCCGACGCGCGAGATGGTCGCGGCCGCCCGCCGCACGCACGACCTCGAGGGATCGCCGCGCGTGACGCTCGGCACGCCGCTGTCGTTCTTCGACGCGGCCCGGGCCTCGATCCGGGACCCGCACGTGTGGTCGGGCGAGATGTACCTCGAGTTCCACCGCGGCACCTACACCTCGCAGGCGCGCACGAAGCAGGGGAACCGGCGGAGCGAGCACCTCCTGAGGGAGGCGGAGCTCTGGCTCGCGACCGCGGCCGTCCGCGACCTCGTCGCGTACCCGCACGACGAGCTCGACGCGCTGTGGCGCACGGTGCTGCTGCTGCAGTTCCACGACATCCTGCCCGGGACCTCCATCGCGTGGGTGCACCAGGAGGCCGAGCGCGAGCACGCGCGCGTGCAGGGGCGGCTGCGGGAGCTGGTCGCGGAGGCCCAGGGTGCGCTCGCGGGATCGGGCGACCGGCGGATCGCCTTCAACGCGGCGCCGGTGGACGCGGACGGCGTCGGCGCGCTGGCGGCCGCCGTCGTGGTCGATGCCCCGCCTGCCGGGGCGCCCGTCCCCGACGCCGACGGCTGGGTCATCGACAACGGACTCGTCCGGGCCCGGTTCGCCGCCGACGGCACGGTCTCCTCGCTCGTCGACGCCGCGTCCGGCCGCGAGATCGTCGCCCCCGGCCAACGCCTCGGGCTCCTGCAGCTGTTCCGCGACACCCCCAACCAGTGGGACGCGTGGGACATCGACGACGCCTACCGCCGCAACCGCACCGACCTCACCGAGGTCGAGGCCGTGCGGATCGACGGCGCGGCCCTCGTGGTCGAGCGCGCGTTCGGCTCCTCTCGCGTCACGCAGACGTGGACGCTGCCGGTCGGCGAGCCCGAGCTCCAGGTCGTCACCGACGTGGACTGGCACGAGCGGCAGAAGCTCCTCAAGCTCGCGTTCCCGCTCGACGTGCACGCCGACCGCGCCGCCTCGGAGGTGCAGTTCGGGCACGTCCAGCGCGTGACGCACGCCAACACGTCCTGGGAGACCGCGCGCTTCGAGACGGTCGCGCACCGCTGGGTGCACGTGGGCGAGCCGGGCTTCGGGGTGGCGGTGGCCAACGACGCGACCTACGGGCACGATGTGACGCGCATACCCCGGCCCGACGGCGGCAGCGCGACCCTCGTGCGCCAGTCGCTGCTGCGGGCACCCGTGTTCCCCGACCCGCACGCCGACCAGGGCCGGCACGTGCTGCGCTCCGCGGTGCGGGTCGCGCCCGACGTGCTCGACGCGGCGGACGCGGGCTACCGGCTCAACCTCCCGGTGCGCGAGGTCGCGGGCGACCACGGCGTGGCGCCGCTCGTCACCTCGTCGAACGCGGCCGTCGTGATCGAGGCCGTGAAGCTCGCCGAGGACCGCTCGGGCGACCTCGTCGTGCGGCTCTACGAGGCGCGCGGCGGGCGGGAGTCGACCGTGGTGCGGGTGGATCCGTCGCTCGGCCTGGGCGCCGCCCGCCGCACCGACCTGCTCGAGCGCCCGCTCGACGGCGCCGGCGAGGACGCGGCGGGCGCGGCGATCGAGCTGACGCTCCTGCCGTTCCAGATCGCGACGCTCCGGATCGCGCGCCGCTAGCCCGGGGCCGACGCCCGGCGGGGCTGCCCGGTCAGCCGACCGGTGGCAGCCCCGCCGCCTCGCGGGCGACGCGCTCCGTCTCGGCGTGCTCGGCCCGCCAGAACGCGGCGCCCCCGTCGGGGAGGTTGCCGCTGTCGGCCCGGAGGCCCGCGGATCCGTCGACGAGCTCGCGGAGGACGTCCGCGTGCCCCGCGTGCCGGTTGAGCTCCGCGATGAGGTGCACGGCGATCCGGTGCACGGTCACCCGACCGGCCTCCCCCGGCCACCACGGCACCTGCCCGACGGAGTCGAGGGGCAGCGCGTGCAGCGTCGCCTCGGAGTGCGCGCCCACCCGCGCGGACAGGCCGAGGACGTCCGCGCGCGACTCCTCGGCGGTCGCCCGCATGTCGGCGTTCGGCGGCGCGTTCTCCTCCATCCACGGCAGCTGCTCGGGGAACGGCCGGCCGAAGACGAACCCGAGGTAGCCGGCCTCGACGCCCGCGGCGTGCTTCACGAGCCCGAGCAGGTTGGATCCCGTCGGCACGAGCGGACGCCGCACGTCGTGCTCCCCGAGCCCCTCGAGCTTCCAGACGAGGGCCTCGCGCGCGAGGCGGAGGTGGCGGACGAGGTCATCCCGGACGGCGTCGTCGCCGTGCTCGGACGGGCTCGCGGATGAAGGCTGCGCTGCGGTCATGCCGCGAGCATCCCAGGCACCTCCGACACGCGTCCAGGCCCCCGTCCGGCCGCAGCCCCGACCGGGATGCGCCCCGGACGGGGCACGCCCCGCGGCACGACCCGGGTCCGTCTGCCCGGGAGGATGGGAGGGGCCGACGACAGGCCCGGATCGGGAGGCCCGCATGACCGCCGACGACACGACCGCCGACGACGCCGATGCCGGCGCCGATGCGACCGCCACCCGCGACGACGCGACGCCCGCCGACCCGGGCCACGGCAAGCGCGCGCTCGCCCGCATCGGCGCCCGCGCCATCGCCGCCTGGATCGCCGAGGTCGTCACCCCGCGCCGTCGCCTGGTAACGCTCGGCGTCGGGCTGCTCGCGGGGGCCGCGATGGGCCTCCTGATCCACCCCGTGCTCGCCCGCGCCGACGGTCCGGGGACCGCTCTCCCCGGGGCGATCGTCCTCGGTGCGGTGCTCGGCGCCGCGGCGGTCGCGATCCCGCTCTCCATCTGGCTCGCGCGCGCCATCCGTCGCCACCCGTCGATCGTCGGGACGCATCCGGCCTGGCGCGACGCGGCGCTCCTCGACGGAGCCGTGGACGTGCGCGGCCGCGTGTCCCTCGCCCCGGGCACCGCCGAGCGGGTGTCCACGGAGTCCCGTCGGGCCATCGCGTCCGGATCCGCCCCGGTGCCCGGCGCGGTCATGCTCAGCCTCGCCGCGCTCGTCGGGCTCCCCGTGTACGCGGTCTCGGGAGACCCCGGACCCCTGCTCTGGTTCATCCCCGTCTACCTGTTGATGTCCGCCTCGACGCTGTGGACGCAGTCCCTCGCCGCCGGACGCATGGCCCTCCTCCGCGACGCCGCCGACGCCGAGCTCGCCCTCCCCGAGGACGAGCGCACGCGGGCCCCGCACGTCGATCCCCCGCACGGCAGCCGGCTCCCCTGACGGACCGCGCACCCAGACGGTTCCCTCGCGCGGGGAATACGGTGGTGGCCATGAAGGCGCTCCAGTACACCCGCATCGGATCCCACCCCGAGGTCGTCGAGATCGAGAAGCCGTCGCCCGCGCCGGGGCAGGTCCTGCTCCGCGTCACGGCCGCCGGCGTCTGCCACTCCGACGAGTACGTGATGGGCCTCTCGGAGGAGGAGTACCGCGCCGCCGGCTACCCGCTCCCCCTCACGCTCGGCCACGAGGGCGCCGGCGTCGTCGAGGAGCTGGGCGCGGGCGTCGAGCACCTCGCCGTCGGCGACGCGGTCGCCGTCTACGGCCCGTGGGGCTGCGGCCGCTGCCACGCGTGCGCCGAAGGCCGCGAGAACCACTGCCCGAACGCCGCGGCCGAAGGGATCCAGCCCCCCGGGCTCGGTGCTCCGGGTGCGATGGCCGAGTACATGATCGTCGACGACGCGCGCCACCTCGTGCCGCTCGGCGACCTCGACCCCGTCGAGAACGTGTCCCTCACCGACGCCGGCCTCACGCCGTACCACGCGATCAAGACGTCGCTCCCGAAGCTCGGCGCCGGCACGTTCGCGGTGGTCATCGGCACGGGCGGCCTCGGCCACGTCGGCATCCAGATCCTCCGAGCGCTCAGCGGCGCGACCGTCATCGCGCTCGACGTGAACGACGAGAAGCTGGAGCTCGCCCGCCACGTGGGCGCCCATCACACCGTCATCAGCGACGCCGATGCCGCCCACGGGATCCGCGCGATCACCGGCGGCCGTGGGGTCCAGGCCGTCTTCGACTTCGTCGGCGCGACCCCCACGATGGCCACCGCGCTCGACGTCGTCGAGGTCGGCGGCGACGTGACCATCGTCGGCATCGGCGGCGGCGCCGTCGAGGTCGGCTTCGGCCGCGTGGCCTTCGACGCCGCCATCCGCGTCCCCTACTGGGGCAGCCGCTCCGAGCTGATCGAGGTGCTCGACCTCGCGCGCTCCGGCCGGGTGTCGGTCGAGACGCAGCGGTACGCGCTCGACGACGGACCTGAGGCCTACGCGGCCCTCGCGGCGGGCACCGTGCGCGGCCGCGCGGTCATCGTCCCGTAGCCGCCCAGCAGACCGTAATCCCCGGCAGGACGGGGCCCTGTCCCCCCTCGACAGCGACACGCCGTGCGCGCTGTGAGTATCCATGGTGCGACGGGCGAGTCCCTATGGGAGTGTGAGTCCTGGTTGCCCCAGATCCCGGCGCCTGCGTCGTGTCCCGCACGACGACGACCGACAGCGGCTCGCCGAGGCGGCCCGCTCCACCTGGCCGAGAGGCCACGGACGAACGAGCTGACCATGACTGACACCACCGCAGCACCCCGCATCGTGCTGACCCGCCCGAAGCGCGGCGGCGGAGCCAACCCGACCACCGAGTACTCGGGCCTCCTCAACACCGTCCGCGACGCTGGCCTCCTCAATCGCCGCGTGGGCTTCTACGTCCTGATGTTCGCCGGCATCACCGTCGCGCTCGCCGGCCTCGGCGTCGGCTTCGTCCTCCTCGGCGACAGCTGGTTCCAGCTCCTCATCGCCGCGGGCCTCGGCATCGTCTTCACCCAGTTCGCCTTCCTCGCCCACGAGGCCTCGCACCGCCAGGTGTTCGCCTCCGGCAAGGCCAACGACATCGCGGGCCGCACGCTCGCCAACCTCTTCGTCGGCATCAGCTACTCCTGGTGGATGACGAAGCACTCGCGTCACCACGCGAACCCGAACGTCATGGGCAAGGACCCGGACATCGAGCGCGACGTCATCTCCTTCACGCAGGAGGACGCGGCCCGCGCCAAGGGCCTCTACGGTTGGTTCACGCGCCACCAGGGCTACGCGTTCTTCCCGATCCTCATGTTCGAGGGCCTCAACCTCCACGTCCACGGCTTCCGCACGGTGTTCGGTCGCGGCAAGGTCGACAAGCGCTGGCTCGAGATCTCGATGCTCTCCACGCGCATCATCGCGTACCTCGCCGTCGTCTTCTTCTTCCTGCCCGTCGGCATGGCGTTCGCCTTCGTGGGCGTGCAGCTCGCGGTCTTCGGCGTGTACATGGGCGCCTCGTTCGCCCCGAACCACAAGGGCATGCCCGTCCTGCCCAAGGACTCCAAGGTCGACTTCCTCCGCCGCCAGGTGCTCACGAGCCGCAACATCAAGAGCACGTGGCTCACCGACATCTACATGGGCGGCCTCAACTACCAGATCGAGCACCACCTCTTCCCGAACATGCCGCGGCCCGCGCTCAAGCGCGCCCAGGTCATCGCGAAGGAGTACTGCGCGACGCACAACATCCCGTACACGGAGACCACGCTGCTGGCCTCGTACGGCATCGTCATCGCCTACCTCAACCGCGTCGGCCTCTCGGCCGGCGGCGACCCGTTCGACTGCCCCGCATCGGCGGCCTTCGGACGCTGATCCCGCACCACCGCACCATCCGACGCCTCCCGCTCGCGCCGCCCCCCGGGCCGCGACCGGGAGGCGTCGTCGTATCCGAGCGGGTCGCCCGGAGCGGCGTCGGCGGGAGGCGCGGCTAGCGCTTGCCCCAGTCCCACGACGGCGAGCTGAGGAGCCCCTGGCCCCGCAGCACCGTCTCGCCGAGCGGCTTCTCCAGCACGAGCTCCCCCGCCTCCGCGTGCTCCGACACGGCCGCGGCCAGCCCCGGCGCATGCGTCACCACGAGGATCTGCACGTGGCGCGACGCCTCCGCGATGAGCTCGCCGAGGGCAGGGAGCAGATCCTGGTGGAGGCTCGTCTCCGGCTCGTTGAGCACCATGAGCTCGGGCGGCTCGGTCGTGAGCAGGGCGGCCGTGAGCATGAGCATCCGGAGCGTGCCGTCCGAGAGCTCCGCGGCGTCGAGCACGCGCAGGATGCCGGGCTGCCGGAGGCCGAGCGTGAGCACGCCGTCCTGTGAGCGCACCACGACGGTCGACCCGGGGAACGCCCGGTCGACCATGGCGTCGAGCGCATCCCCGCGGCCCCATTCGCGGATGGTCTGCACCGCGGCCGCGAGGTCGGATCCGTCGCTCGCGAGCACGGGCGTGCGCGTGCCGACGCGCGGCCGGCGGGCGGGCGCGTCGGCGTCGGTGCGGAGGTGGTCGTAGAAGCGCCAGCCGGTCATCCGCCGCCGCAGGATCATCGCCTCGGGGCTCGTGACCGCGTCGGCCACCTCGCTGAGCACGCTGAGGTGCGGCGGCACCAGGGCGGGCACGTGCGCCCACCCGTCGGCCTCGTCGCGGACGCGCACGTCCTGCCAGCGGCGCTCCAGCACCAGCGAGCGGTGCCGCGCGAGCGGTCCGTTGAAGATCAGCTCGCGCTTGATCTCGGGGTCGCGGCCGAACATGGTCGCCGGAAGCGCCCGCGGATCCCGCTGCGGGATGCCGAGGTCGACGAGGTAGCCCAGCTCGTCCCCGGCGAAGCCCAGCCGCAGCGCGATGGGCCCCTTGCGCGTCATGCCCTGCACCGGGTGCTCGCCGTCGCGCACGGCGCGCGAGAAGCCCTCGGGGCCCGCCCACAGCACCGCCTCGAGCCCGCCCTCGCGGGCGAGCGCGCCGACCGCCCCGCCCTGCGCCATGTCGGCGATGAGGCGGAGCGCGCGGTAGACGTTGGACTTGCCGCTGCCGTTGGCACCCGTGACGACGTCGAGCCCGGTGAGCGGCAGCACCAGGTCCCGGACGGAGCGGTAGCCGGAGACGGCGAGGGTGCGGATCATGGCCCGACCCTCCCACGAGCCGCCGACAGGCGCATCGGGGATCGAGTCAGGAGTCCCGCGGCACGCGCACGGTGAGGCCGCCGGGCAGCACCTGGATCTTGAAGCCGATGGCGCGACCGAACGGGTCGCCGTCGAGCTCGATGTCCTCCTCCTTCTCAAGGCGGACCACCACCTCCTCGGCGGTGCGGTACTCGAGCGCGCGCACCTCCTTCTCGGGGCCCATCAGGCGGCGGCCCGCGGCGGTGCGGCGGACGACGCCGTTCTCCCACGCGACCTTGACCCAGATCTGGATCCAGCCGAACAGCCCCTCGGGGCGCATGAGCACCACGTCGAGGATGCCGTCGTCGACCGCGGCGTCCGGCAGCAGCAGGATGTTGGCCGGCAGCGACCCGCAGTTGCCGACGATGAGCGTGTGCGCGCGGCGGCGGTGCGTGCTGCGGCCGTCGAGGCGGTAGCGCAGGCGGAGCTGGTCGCGGTCGCGCAGGGCCTTGAAGATCGCGTCGACGTAGGCGAGCCAGCCGACCCTCTTCTTCAGCTCGGAGTCGGTGTTGGCGAGCATCTTCGCGTCGATGCCGACGCCCGCCATCACGACGAACACGTGCTTGTCCCGGCTCTCGTCCTCGCGCAGGATCTCGATGGCCGCGAGGTCGACCCTCCGGTCGTGGCCGGAGAACGCGGCCTCGAGCGAGTGGTCGACGTCGTTGAGCGTGAGCTTGAGGTTGCGCGCGAGCAGGTTGCCCGTGCCGGACGGCAGGAGGCCGAGCGAGACGCCGGATCCGGACATCCCCTCGGCGACCGCGCGGACCGTGCCGTCACCGCCGGCGGCGATGACCATGTCGACGTCGTGCGAGAGGGCGTCCTGCGCGGCGCCCTTGCCCGGGTCGTCCTCGCTGGTCTCGAACCAGAGGGTCTCCTCCCAGCCCGCGACGCCGGCCGCGTGGGCGACCTTGGCCTTCAGGGACGCCAGGTCGACCTTGATGGGGTTGTAGACGACGGCGGCGCGTCGGCCCGGCCCGTCGGTGGCGGCGGGCGCGGGAGCGGAGGCGGGGGTGGAGGTCGTCATCATGGTCACCCTACCGACGCGCGGACCGCACGAGGGGTCCGCGGTGCCCCCGCGGACGCCGGCTGTCCCGCAGACGACGATGCCGACCCGCGCGCGGGGCGCGGGTCGGCATCGTCGTCACGGACAGGGCATCAGGAGCGACGCGCCTCGTCCTCGTCGCCGAGGGGCTCGCGCGTCGCGGCCTCCTCGGGATCGACCGGGTCGAGCGACAGCTGGAAGTGGTCGCCGTGCTGCTCCACGCCGTTCACGACCGCGTCGCGCATCATCTCGACCGCGACCTGGCGGCGCACGATGAGCGGATCCGTGCGCAGCTCCTTCCAGAGCGCGTAGCAGGCGACGAGCATCACGAGCACGAACGGCAGCGAGGCCACGACCGTGAGGTTCTGCAGACCCGTGAGGGCCTCCGTGCCTCCCCCGCCGATGGCGAGCATGATCGCGGCGACCGCGCCCATGACGACGCCCCAGAAGACGACGACCTTGCGGCTCGGGTGCAGCGCGCCCCGCTGGGACAGCGTCCCCATCACGATGGACGCGCTGTCGGCGCCGGACACGAAGAAGATGCCGACGAGCACCATCACGAGGACGGTGCTGACGCTCGCGAGCGGGTAGTGGTTGAGCAGCTGGAACAGCGTGTTGTCGCTGACGACGGCGCCGTCGACGGTCATGTCGCCGTCGGTCTGCTGCGCGTGGATCGCCGAGCCGCCGAAGATCGAGAACCAGATGAGGGCCACGATGCTCGGCGCGAGGAGCACGCCGACCACGAACTCGCGGATGGTGCGACCGCGGCTGATGCGCGCGATGAACATGCCGACGAACGGCGTCCACGAGATCCACCACGCCCAGTAGAAGACGCTCCAGCTGGCGAGCCAGGAGCTCATCTCGTCGCCGCCGGTGGCCGCCGTGCGCGACGCCATCTCGGTCATGTCGCCGAGGTACGCGCCGAGGGTGGCGGGGATGAGGTTGAGGATGAGGAGCGTCGGGCCGACGACGAACACGAACACGGCGAGCACGACGGCCAGCACCATGTTGATGTTGGACAGCCACTGGATGCCGCGGGCGATGCCCGAGACGGCCGAGAAGATGAACGCGATCGTGAGCACCACGATGATGCCGATCAGCAGCGGGGCCGTGGCCTCCGGCACCCAGCCGTTGAACTCGAGGCCCGCGCCGATCTGCGTGGCGCCGATGCCGAGCGACGCCGCCGAGCCGAAGAGCGTGGCGAAGATCGCGAGCATGTCGATGACGCGTCCGGCCCAGCCCTCGGTGCGCTTGGTGCCGAGCAGGGGCTGGAAGATGGAGGAGAAGAGCTGCTTGCGGCCCTTGCGGAACGTGCCGTAGCCGATCGCGATGCCGGCGACCGCGTAGATGGCCCAGGGGTGGAGGCCCCAGTGGAACATGGCGGTGGCCATGGCGGTGCGGATGGCCGCCTCCGACTCCGGCTGCGTGGTGCCGGGCGGCGGTGTGACGAAGTGGCTGAGCGGCTCGGCGGCGCCGAAGAACATCAGGCCGATGCCCATGCCCGCACTGAACATCATGGCGATCCAGGAGACCGTCTTGAACTGCGGCTTCTCGTCGTCGGCGCCCAGCTTGATGCGGCCGTAGCGGCTGGCGGCGAGCCACAGGACGAAGATCACGAAGAAGCTCGCGGCGAGCACGAAGAGCCAGCCGGTCTTCTCGATGACCCAGCTCTGCGCCGCGCCCGAGATGGAGGCGAGGCCGTCGGTGCTCACGATGCCCCAGACGACGAAGCCGACCGCGAGGACCGCCGTGACGCCGAAGACGAGCCTGTCGATCTTCGGGTGCTCGGGCTCGTAGAGGTCGACGGATCCGGTGAACCTGGCCTCGAGGAGGCGGTGGTCGGAGTGGTCGCGACGAGGTGGCCGGGTGCCGTCGGGGTTCTTCCGTCGCTTGGGCACGAGACGGTCGAGGAGGCGTTCTGCGGACGTGCGCGTGGAGGTCATGGAGGGGATGGGCTCCTGTGGGCTCGGGTGCGTGGGGCGTCGGCCGAGGGGGTCCCCCGATCGACCGGCCGAGTCTAGGCGGAGGGCACGCGATCGGTCGATTCGCGATCCGACCTTGCCATCGGCTATGGAGAGGGCTAGTGGGCGGTCGGCGCGGCGTCCGGCCCCGGGGACGCGGGCAGGATCGCGACGGCGCGCGTGCCGTGGCCGAGCCGGCTCGCGATCCGGAGCGTCCCGCCGTGCGCGGTGACGGTCCGCTCGGCGATCGAGAGGCCGAGCCCGAGGCCGGGGACGGCGCCGTCGCGCGCGGACTGCGCGCGGAAGAACCGGTCGACGACGTGGCGCTGGTCCTCCTCGCTGATGCCGATGCCCGTGTCGGCCACGGCGACCGCGGCGTCGGCGCCCGTGCGCTCGAGCGTGACGTCCACCCGCCCCGACGGCGTG
Source organism: Clavibacter tessellarius (assembly GCF_001618005.1). Lineage (GTDB taxonomy): Bacteria > Actinomycetota > Actinomycetes > Actinomycetales > Microbacteriaceae > Clavibacter > Clavibacter tessellarius_A. Next base: position 23,524 of record NZ_LQXA01000024.1, on the reverse strand, counting down.
TAGGTGAGGGCGTTGGAGACGAGCGCCTCCACGACCTGCGCGAGGCGGCCGGCGTCGCCGTCGACCACGATGCCCGGCTCGATGCGGGACGCGAGCGCGAGCCCCCGCTCCTCGGCGCGGCCGACCGCCGCGTCGACGGCGGCCTGGACGAGGGCGGACAGGTCGACGGGCCCGCGCACGAGGGCGGGAGCGTGGTCGGCGCCCGCGAGGAGCGATCCGATGATGGTCGAGAGCTGGTCGACGTTCCGCTGGATCACCGCGAGCTCGGCCTCGATGCCGAGCTCCGCGGGATCGTGCAGCTCGCCGAGCAGGTCGAGGTAGCCGACGATCGAGGTCAGCGGCGTCCGCAGCTCGTGCGAGACGGTGGCGAGGAACTCGTCGCGCACCTGCACGGCCTGCGCCAGGTCGGTCACGTCGTAGGCGCCGAGCACGGTGCCCGACAGGCGCCCGTCGCGGCGGCCGATGGCGCGCACCGAGAGGACGAGGGCGCGCTGGTTGCCCGGCTCCCCCACCCAGTAGACGGGACCGTGCACCTTGTCGGCGTAGAGGGCCTCCATGAGCACGCGGCCGTCACGCGCGACGGGCGTGACGCGGTCGGATCCGTAGACGTGGCCGGCCATGCCCGTCACGTGGTCGTAGCCCGCGAGGTCGAGCAGCGAGCGGACGGCGGCGTTGCGGACGACGGGGCGGTCGTCGGCGTCGAAGAAGACGATGCCGACGTCGACCGCGTCCGCCACGTCGCGGATCATCGCCGTCTGCTCGCGGGACTCGTCGAGGAGGCGCGCCTGGGTCTCCGTCGCCTCCGCGAGGTCGCGGCGCGACCGGCGCTGGATGGCCGCCGCCTGCGCCGCAGCCCCGACCAGGAGCGCGGTGAGGAGGGGAGTGCCCACGAAGTCGGCCCACCCGGCCGGGGTGCCCGGCAGCCCGCCGTCGCGCACGAGCGGCAGCGCCGAGATGGCCACGGCCCCGCCGACCGCGACCCACACGCCGCCCGACGGGAACGCGAACACGAGCCAGAGGAGGGGGAAGATCACCAGCAGGGCGGCGGACGGGATCGACGCGGCCGTCGCGTCGCGGATGACGGCGACCGCGAGCAGGTCGATGGCCGGCACGACGATGAGGAGCCGCGCGGGCAGCGCCCCCACGAGGTGCAGCGCCGCGAGGACGGTCGCGATGCCCACGGCGGCGAGGGCGCCGAGGTAGCCGGGATCGCGTTCGATGCGCGGCTCGACCACGGCGACGATGACCGCGACGATGGCGCAGCTCACGAGGAACGGCAGCTGCGCGCGGGAGAACCCGGGAGCGCGCACGTCGGCGCCGCCGGTCCGGGTCGCGTCGGGAGAGACCATGCGCTGTCCTCCCGTACCCGCCGTCGGAGGACGCCGTCGCCCGAGCCTAGACCGGAGGGGCCCGCGGCGGATCCGCACGAGCACGGGGATCCGGCCGCTTGAGCGAAAGCCGGGCCGGGCTTGCGGCAAAGCTCGGGGTCTCTTGCGCATTGCCAGCGGGTGGCTTGAGGCCGGCCCGTCAGAGTGGAGCACGTCGAAGGAACACCGGTCGGCACCACGAGGACGCAGTCACAGCGGCCCGATCGGACCGGAGACGACCGGCGGGACACCCACCCGCCGCCTCCCCCACAGCTTGCGCGGCACGCCGCGCACGAGAACAGGAACATCCCATGAACAAGATCGTCTCGAGCGCCGTCGCCGGTGCCGCCGGAATCGTCCTCCTCCTCGGCGGCGCGGGCAGCTTCGCGCTGTGGAACGCCAACGCCACGGTCGCCGCCTCCAGCGTCTCGTCGGGCAACCTGGCCCTCTCGGCCGACACCGCGGGCGTCTGGACCGACATCACCAACGGCGGCAGCAAGGTCATCGACCCGGCCACGTACCGCATCGTCCCCGGCAACGTCCTCCAGTACACGAGCGCCCTCACGGTCACCGCGACCGGCGACTCGCTCTCCGCCGACCTCACCTACGACCCCATGTCCATCTCGGGCGACGCCGCGCTCAAGCAGGCCGTCACCACGAAGCTGGCCGTCACGTCGACCGACGCGAGCATCACCCCCGGCACCGCCGCGAACACCTTCACGGTCAAGCCCTCCACGACCGCCTCCAAGGTGAACGTGGTCCTCACGGTCTCGTTCCCCTCCTCCGCGACCACGGGCCAGAACGGCACGCTCTCCTTCGACAAGCTGGCGTTCACGCTCACGCAGCGCACCGTCTAGCCCCCGACTCCCCTCTCCGCGGTGACGTCACCCGCGGGGAGGGGGCTCCACCCGGGCGCGGCCGTACCCGACGGCCGCGCCCCGCAGCACCGCATCCCCCGCATCACCGCAGCACCGCACCGCCGGACGACGACCAGGAACGAGGACGACATGAGCAGGAAGCGCGCATCCGCCCCGCGTCCCGCCCACGGCCGTCGCTCCGCCCGCCCCTCGCGCGTCAGCCCCCTCCGCGCCGCCTGGCTCACCACCGGCCTCCTCACCGCCGTCGTCGTCGCCTCCCTCGCCGCCACCGGCGGCAGCTACGCCCTCTGGAACGGCGCGGCGAGCGCCCACCCGTCGAGCGTCACGAGCGGATCGAGCGGCCTCGTCATCACCCAGCAGACCGCCCTCGACGCGACGCAGCTCCTCCCCGGCCAGGGCACCGTCGGCGCCTTCACCGCGAAGAACACCGGCACGGTAGCCTTGGACGTGGCCATCTCCACGCGAGGCACCTCGTCGAACAGCGCCTTCCCCGGCGAGCTGTCGCTGCGCCTCGGACCGGTCGCGTCCGTCGCCGACTGCGTGCACGGCGCCACGACCTTCTCCGGCCGTCCCGGCGCGCTGCACACGCCCAGCGGGTTCGTCCGCATCCAGCCCGGCGCCTCCTCCATCGTCTGCACCGAGGTCGTCCTCGACAAGGACGCGCCGCAGTCCGTGCAGGGATCCACCGCCCAGCTCGCGTTCGACGTCACGGGCACGCAGGTCGCCCCGTGAGCCGCGCTCGCACGCGTCGGCCCGTCAGCCGCCTGCACGCCGCCCTCCTGGTCGGCGTCACCGTCGTCCTCCTGGGCAGCGGCGGCACCGCCGTCCACGCGCTCTGGGCCTCCAGCGTCACGGCGTCGTCCACCGTCCACGCCGCCACCGTGTCCGTCACGAGCACGGGCTTCGACCAGCTCTCCGGAGCGGTGAGCTCGAGCAGCCCGAGCCGCACCGCCACGGTCGTCGTGAAGAACACGGGCAGCGTCCAGAGCCCGTGGACCGGCACCGTCTCGGCCTCCGCCTCCTCGGGCGCCGACCGCACGCTCGCCGGCGGCACGAAGGTCGTCGCATGGAGCACCACCGCATCGAGCTGCTCCGCCACCAGCTCCGTCGGCTCCGGCTCCGTGTCCGGCACCTGGGCCGCCCCGCCCACGATCTCCGGGACGCTCGCCGGCGGAGCGCACTCCACGTGGTGCGTGCGCACGACCGCGTCGGGCTTCCCCACGAGCGGATCCGCCGCCGTCACGGGCACGCTCGGCGTGGTCCTCGGCTCCGGCACCTGGACGGGACGCGCGTCCACCTCGGCCACGCAGACCGCCGCCGGCCCGGCCGTCACGGGCGGGTTCGCCTGCACCCCGCAGGACGGCAACTGGTACGTCGTCGTCGGCTGGGACACGTCGGTCGCCTCCCTCGACTCCAACTACAACGTGATGGTCAACGGCACCCGCATCGCCACCTCGAACGGCTACTACGGCAAGGCGTCCATCAGCGGCTCCGAGGTGCCCCCCACCCTCGCGGCCGACGGGACCGTCCACGTCTCCGTCGACCTCCTCGACGCGAACAACCAGGTCGTGCGCCAGGTCGCCGACGGCACCGTCGTCGCCTTCACGCAGAGCAACGCGCGCAGCTTCCGCTGCTCCTGATCCCCGCCCCGACACGGACCACACGCACATGCCCCGCATCCTCCCCCGCCGTCGCGTCGACGGACGGCACGCGGTCGCCGGCGCCCGACCCGCCGACGACCTGGCCCCGGTCGAGCTGGAGGAGGGCACGACGCCGCGTCGCGCTCTCCCCCGGCTGCTGCGATCGGCAGCCGTGGGGGTCAGCGTCGGGATCCTGCTGCTCGTCATCGCGCTCGCGGGCGTGCTGCTCGTGGTGCCGAAGGTCTCGGGAGCCGTGCCGCTCACGATCCTCACGCAGTCGATGGAGCCGCGCCTCCCCCCGGGCACCCTCATCGTGGTGCGGCCGGTCGACACGGACGCGCTGGAGGTGGGCGATGTGGCGACCTACCAGATCCGGTCCGGCGATCCCGCGGTCATCACGCACCGCATCGCCGCCATCTCCTCCGCCTCCGACGGCACGCGCTCCTTCACCTTCAAGGGCGACAACAACGCATCGCCCGACTCGCTGCCGGTCACGCCGGCGCAGATCCAGGGCGAGCTCTGGTACTCGGTGCCGCTCGTGGGCTGGGCGAACCAGGCGGTCAACGGGCAGGCCCGCAGCTGGATCATCCCGGCCGCCGCGGTCGCGCTCCTCGCCTACTCCGGCGTCACCATCACGGTCGCGGCCGTGCAGACGCGACGGAGGCGCCGGGCGTCGGCCGCGGCCGACGTGAGGGCCGAGGGCGACCACGTGCACTCCGACGCGATGTCCGAGGGCGTCGCCGCGGCGGCGCTCGCCGACCCGTCGCACCCGGGCGTCGACGCGCCCGCCCCGGCCGGCGCGGCGCAGCGCCCGCGCGGTCGCCACCGCGGCTAATCAGACGAAGCGGTTCTCGGGCCCCTCGTCGAAGAGGAGGACCGGCCGGCCGGCCTCCTCACGCTCGACCACCAGCATCCAGTTCCGTCCGGAGGGCAGGCGTCCGCGCCGCAGCTTCGCCGGCGACGGGACCCGCTCGAGGACGCCGTCGGGGAGCGGGCAACCGACGCCCCGGGTCTCCGGGAGATGCGCGCCGGAGCACCACGCGATGCGCCACGCGCACCCCAGGGCCAGCCGGGCCGCCACCTCGTCGCGCGACAGCGCGTCGTGCGGTCCGTGTCCCATGCGCCGAGCCTGGTGGTGCGAGCGGTCCCGGCGGGCGATCGCTCCCCATGCCGGACGGACGACGGCCCGGCCGCTCCCTGCGAGGGGATCGGCCGGGCCGAGAGTCGCGACGCCGCGGGTCAGCGCCCGGAGCGCCGCTTGCTGTAGACGTCGAAGGCGACCGCGAGGAGCAGCACCAGGCCCTTGATGACCTGCTGCCACGCCGCGTCGACCGACAGGATCGACAGGCCCTGGTTGAGCACGCCCATCACGAGGCCGCCGATGACCGCGCCGACCACCGTGCCGACGCCGCCCTGCACGGCCGCGCCGCCGATGAACACCGCGGCGATGGCGTCGAGCTCGAAGCTCTGGCCGGCCGAGGCCACCGCGGATCCGGCGCGCGCCGTGCTGACGACGCCCGCGAGCCCGGCGAGAAGGCCCATGTTCACGAAGATGAAGAAGTTGACCCACTGCGTCTTGACGCCGGACATCATCGCCGCGAACAGGTTGCCGCCCATCGCGTACACGTGCCGCCCGAACACCGTCCGGGTCAGGAGGAACGAGTACAGCAGCACGAGCGTCGCCAGGATGATGAGGATGATCGGCGTCCCGCGGTTGTAGGCCAGCAGGTAGCAGAGGTACATGATCGCGAACACGGCGATGGCGGTGCGGATCCAGAAGGAGATCGCCCGCTCGCGCGGCAGCTCGAGCTTGCGGAGCGTCGCGCGGGTGCGCAGCTGCTGCACCACGAGCGCGATCGACACGAGCGCGCCGATGCCGAGCGTGATGAGGTCGGGCGCGCCCGTGGTCGGCAGGTTGCCGGAGCCGATGGAGTTGAACTCGGCAGGCAGGCCCGAGATCGTGCCGCCCGTGAGGAGCACGAGCGCGACACCGCGGAACACGAGCATGCCCGCGAGCGTGACGATGAACGCCGGGATCCCCACGAACGCCACCCAGAAGCCCTGCCACGCGCCGATCAGCGCGCCGACCACGAGCGACAGCACCACCGCGGTCCCCCACGGCAGGCCCCACTCGTTCATGCTGAGCGCGGCCACGGCGCCGACGGTCGCGACGACCGAGCCCACCGACAGGTCGATGTGGCCCGCGATGATCACGATGACCATGCCCATCGCGAGGATCAGCACGTACGCGTTCTGCTGGATGAGGTTCGCGACGTTGCCCGGGTACAGCAGCCGCCCCTCGGTGAGGATCTGGAACAGCAGGATGATGACGGCCAGCGCCGCGAGGATCCCGTACTGACGGAGGTCGATGCGCCGGCGCGGGCGCTTCTTCACCCCGTCCGGCGTGGGGACGTTCGGCGAGGTGGCCTGCTCGGGCATGACGGTCACTGGTCGACTCCTGACTTCCGGCTGGCGGTCATGTGCCGCATCAGCTCCTCCTGGGTCGCGTCGGCCCGGGTGACCTCCGCGGTGAGCCGCCCCTCCGCGATCGTGTAGATCCGGTCGGAGAGGCCGATGAGCTCCGGCAGCTCGGAGGAGATGACGATGACCGCCTTCCCCTCGGCCGCGAGCTGGTTGATGATGCCGTAGATCTCGTACTTCGCCCCCACGTCGATGCCGCGCGTGGGCTCGTCGAGGATGAGGACGTCGGGACCCGAGTAGATCCACTTGCTGAGGACGACCTTCTGCTGGTTGCCGCCGGACAGCTTGCCGACCACCCCCGAGACGTCGGGCGTCTTGATGTTCATGCGCTTGCGGTAGTCGTCCGCGACCGCGTACTCGCGGTGCCGGTCGATGACGCCGAGCCGCACCAGCTTGGAGAGCGCCGCGGCCGAGACGTTCACCGTGATGCTGCCGATGAGGTTCAGCCCGTAGCGCTTGCGGTCCTCGGTCGCGTAGGCGATGCCGTTGCGGATCGCCTCGCTCACGGTCCGGGTGCGGATCTCCTTCCCGTCCTTGTAGATCCGGCCGGTGATGCCGGTGCCGTACGAGCGCCCGAAGATGCTCATGGCGAGCTCGGTGCGGCCCGCGCCCATGAGGCCGGCGAACCCGACGACCTCGCCCGCGCGGACCGTGAACGACGCGTCGTCGACGACGACGCGGTCGACGTCCACCGGGTGGTGAACGGTCCAGTTCTCCACCCGCAGCTTCTCCGCGCCGATGTGCGGGTCGCGCGGCGGGAACTGCGCGTCGAGCGGGCGGCCCACCATCGCGCGGATGATGCGCGTCTCGATGTCGTCGGAGTCCGTCACCGGGAACGACTCGATCGTCCTCCCATCGCGGATCACGGTGACGTCGTCGGCGATCGCCCGGATCTCGTTGAGCTTGTGGCTGATGATGATGCTCGTGATGCCCTGGTCGCGCAGCTGGCCGATGAGGCCGAGCAGGTGCGCCGAGTCGTCGTCGTTGAGCGCGGCGGTCGGCTCGTCGAGGATCAGCAGCTTCACCTCCTTGGAGAGCGCCTTCGCGATCTCCACGAGCTGCTGCTTGCCGACGCCCAGCTCGAGCACGCGCGTCGCCGGGTTCTCGTCGAGCCCCACGCGCCTCAGCAGCTGGACCGCCTCGAGGTTGGTGCGGTTCCAGTCGATGACCCCGCCGCGCGACATCTCGTTGCCGAGGAAGATGTTCTCCGCGATGGAGAGGTAGGGGCTGAGCGCGAGCTCCTGGTGGATGATCACCACGCCGTCGCGCTCGCTGTCGTTGATGGATCCGTACCGGACCTCGCGGCCGTCGATCGTGATGGTGCCCTCGTACGAGCCGTGCGGGTAGACGCCGCTGAGCACCTTCATCAGCGTCGACTTGCCCGCGCCGTTCTCGCCGCAGATCGCGTGCACCTGGCCGCGGCGCACGGTGACGTCCACGCCGTCGAGCGCGCGGACGCCGGTGAACTCCTTGACGATGCCGGTCATCTGGAGGATGACGTTGTTCATTCCTGGCTCCTGGTTCCCGTTCGGGTCGGTGGCGCGCGCCGGGAGGCGGGCGCCGGGTGGAGACGGTGAGGCGGCCGACGGGCGCCCGGCGTGCTGCCGGGCGCCCGTCGACCGCGGGTGGGACTACAGGCCGACGTCGGAGGCCTTGAGGAAGCCGGAGTCGACGAGCGTCTTCTGCACGTCGTCCTTCACGACCACCTGCGGGTCGAGGAGGAACGACGGGACGACCTTCTTGCCGTTGTCGTACGACTTCGTGTCGTTGACGGTGACCTCGTCGCCCTTCACGATCTCGCCGATCATCTTCTGGACCTGGTCGCCGAGCGCCCGGGTGTCCTTCCAGACGGTCATGGACTGCTTGTCCTGGAGGATCGCCTGCACGTTGGCCTTGTCGGCGTCCTGGCCGGTGATGACGGGCCAGTCGGCGCCGGGCGCGTAGCCGGCGCTCGAGAGCGACGCCTCGATGCCGAGCGCGAGGCTGTCGTTGGGCGAGAGGACGACCTGGACCTTCTGGCCGCCCGTGTAGAACGACTGCAGGCGGTTGTCCATCTCGGCCTGCGCGTCGTCGGATCCCCAGCCGAGGATGCCGATGGACTGCCAGTCGGCGCTCGTGGCCGGCGACTTGCCCGAGGGGACGGTCAGCTTGCCCTCCGCGACGTAGGGCTGGAGGACGTCCCAGGCGCCGCCGAAGAAGAAGCCGGCGTTGTTGTCGTCGGGGCTGCCCGCGAAGGGCTCCATGGTGATGGGGCCGGCGGCGCTGTCGAGGTCGAGCTGCTCCTTGATGAACTCGCCCTGGAGCTGGCCCACCTTGTAGTTGTCGAAGGTGGCGTAGTAGTCGACGGCCTCGGTGCCGTTGATGAGGCGGTCGTAGGCGATGACCGTGACGCCCTGGCTCTTCGCGTCCTCGAGGGCAGGTCCCAGCGTCTTGCCGTCGACGGCCGCGACCACGAGGATCTTGGCGCCGCCGGCGACCTGGTTCTGGATCTGGCTGATCTGCGCGTCGGTCTTGTTGTCGGCGTACTGGAGGTCGACCTTGCAGTCGTCGCCCTCGAGCTTCGACTTGAGGCCCTCGCCGTCGTTGATCCAGCGCTCGAGGCTGCGGGTGGGCATCGAGATGCCCACGTTGCACTCGGTGCCGCCGGCCGCGTCGCCGCCCCCGGAGCCGGTGTTCGTGGCGCCCTGCGGCGCGCACGCGGTGAGGCCGGCGGCGACGCCGGCGAGGAGGAGGAGGGAGCTGATCTGTCGTGCGTTACGTCCGGATGCCATGTCGGCGGGTCCTCTCGGGTGGCCCGTCCGGGGGCGAGGTGCACCGGGCCGTCGCGTCGTCGCGAGGGGCCGTGGTGGTGCGCCGACGCGTCCTCGGGTCGGGTGCTGCTGCGGTGTGGTGGTGTGCTGGGGGCGGTACGGGCGACGGCGGGCGGATCGGCGCGTGGGCGGGGATCCGAGCGTTCGTCGTCGGTCAGAACATATCCATTTCCGCAGCCGGGGACACTGCTTCCCGGAGACGTTATCCAAGCGTTACCGCCCTGTCCCGCGGTCGGGGGCCCGGCCGGACGCCGGCGGCGGACGGCCTCAGCCCCGCGCGGACCCCGTCGCCGACGGCAGCAGCCCGAGCTCCATCGCGAGCGTGACCGCGCGCGTCCGGTCGCCGACGCCGAGCTTCTCGAAGACGTGCAGCAGGTGCGTCTTCACGGTGGCCGGGGTCACGTGCAGCTCGAGGGCGATGCGCGCGTTCGTGCGGCCGGCCGCGACGAGCGCGAGCACCTGGGTCTCGCGCGGGCTGAGGGTCGGGGCCGGGGCGGCGGGGGCGGCCGGACGCGCCACCTGCCGCACGAGCCGCGCCGCGAGGGCGGGCGCGAGAGCGACGTCGCCCCGGGCCACCGCGCGGACGCCCGCGAGGATCTCCTCCTCGGGCGCGGCCTTCAGCAGGTAGCCGCTCGCGCCCGCCTCGATGGCGGTGAGGATGCTCGCGTCGGTCTCGTAGGTCGTGAGGACGAGGACGCGCACGTCAGGCGCCTCCTCGCGGATCCGGGCGGTCGCGCCGACGCCGTCGAGGCCGGGCATGCGGAGGTCCATGAGCACCACGTCGGGGCGCTCGGAGACGGCGAGCGCGATCGCCGCATCGCCGTCGGGCGCCTGGCCGACGACCTCGATGCCGTCGGCGGACGCGAGCAGGGCGGCGAGGCCCGCGCGCACCACGGGGTGGTCGTCGACGACGGCGACGCGGATCTGCGGGCCGGTCATGCGCGCGCCGCCCCGGTGGCGGCGGGTGCGGACTCGGGTGCGGCGGCGGGTGCGGCGCCGGGTGCGGCGCCGGTGGGGGCAGCCGGTGCGCGCTGGGCGGGCGGAGCGGCCGGCGTCATGGCGTCCGCCGGGGCGTCCGCCGGGGCCGCCGCCGCGTGGGCCGGGATCCGCGCCGTGAGGACCGTCCCCCGGGGCCCGCTCGCGACGTCGAGGCGCCCGGCAGCCGCATCCAGCCGGCGCCGCATGCCGGCGAGCCCGTAGCCGTCGGAGGCCCGCGCCGCTTCGAACCCGCGGCCGTCGTCGCGGACCACGAGCACCAGGTCGGCGCCGTCCCGGGCGAGCCCGAGCTCCACCGCGGTGGCGCCCGCGTGGCGGCGCACGTTGGCGAGCCCCTCCTGGGCGCAGCGGAGGAGGACGACCTCGGCGTCGCGGTCGACGGGATCCGCGCCCGCGTCGGCCCGGACCGCCACCGGGGTGCCCGTCTCGCGCTCGAGGCGCGCGCCCATCCGGCGGAGCGCCGCCGCGAGGCCGTCCGTCAGCTCGACGGGTGCGGTGGCGGCGACGATGGCGCGCGTCTGGGTGAGGGCGTCGCGCGCGCTGTCCTCGAGGAGCGCGAGCGTCGCCTCCACCGCGGCGGGGTCGGCGCCGCGGAGCTCGCGGCGTCCGCGCTGGGCGAGCATCACGACGCCCGTGAGGTCCTGCGCGACCGTGTCGTGGATGTCGGCCGACAGCCGCTCCCGCTCGCGGGCGGTCCCCGCCTCACGACCGAGCTCCTCGACCTGCGCCTGCGCCGCCCGGAGCCCCTCCAGGAGCTGCAGGCGCTCGCGGCTGAGGTCGGCGATCCGCGTGATCCAGAGCCCGAGCGCGATGGTGCCGCCGAGGCTGAGCCCCTGCGACAGGGCCATGGTCGGGAGGGCGCCCGGCAGGTCGCCGAAGCCGACCACGAAGCCCACGGCGATGGATGCGGTGAGCACGAGGGTCCCGATGACGGCGTCGCGCACCCGGTCGAGGAGCAGCCACACGAGCGGGCACAGCACGCACTGGACGACGGCGAACGTCGACAGGCTCGCGACGCCCCAGGTGGCGGCCGGGATGACGAGCGCGAGGAAGACGACCGCCGACGGCTCCGGGGGCAGCCGCGCCTCCGTGGCAGACGCCGCCGCGGCGGCCTCGAGCGCACGACGGCCCACCAGGAGGTACAGGGCGATCATGGCCGCGATCGCGCCCCACGCGCCCCACCCGACGTCCCCGCGCTGGCCGAGGGCGAGCAGGACCAGCACCGCCATGGCCACCGCGTAGGCGAGGTGGACGGTGCGGACCGGGATCATGCCCTGAGCCTGCCATCCCGCCGTGCGCTCGCGCACCGCTCAGGAGTCCCGTCGGATCCAGCGGAAGGTCGCGACGGCGGCGATCGTGCCGCCGACCAGCCAGATCGCGAGGACCCCCGCGACGCCCGCGAGGTCCCAGGTGCCGCCGCGCTCGACGGAGGCGAGCGCGTCCGGCAGGAACACGGCGCGCATGCCCTGCGCCATCCACTTCAGCGGCAGGAAGGCCGCGACGTCCTGCAGCCAGGTCGGCAGCATCGTGAACGCCAGGTACACGCCGCTGATGAACTGCAGCACCAGCACGATGGGCGTGATCACCGCCGTGGCCGAGGCCCCGGAGCGCGGGATGCGGCTGAGCGCGATGCCGAGCACGGCCGACGACGTGATCCCGAGCGCGTACACCCACGCGAACGTGGCCCAGCGGCCGGCGTCCGTCGGCAGCTCCACCCCGAAGGCGAACCGGGCGACGAGCAGCAGCACGACCATCTGGAGCAGCGAGGTGACGACGACCTGCCCGGCCTTGCCGATGAAGTACGAGAGCACCGGGAGCGGGGACCCGGCGAGCCGCTTGAGCGTCCCGTCGCTGCGCTCCATCGCGATGTCGACGGCGAGGTTCTGCACGCCCGAGAGGAGGATGCCCGCCGCGATCATGCCCGGCAGGTAGTAGGCGGCGGCGCTGACGCCGCCGGACCCGTCGGGCGCGGTGCCGAGGTTGCCGGACGAGCCGAAGGCCACCGAGAAGATCGACAGCATGATGACCGGGAAGAGGAACGTGAAGATGATGGTGTCGGTCTGCCGGAAGTAGCGCCGCACCTCGTAGCGGATCCGGTGGAGCCCGAGCGGGAGGACGCCGGGCAGGGCGAGGGCGCGGTCCGCGGCGGGACGCGCGGGGCGGACGGCGGTCATGCCGCCACCTCCTCGGCGGCGGACGCGGCGGCTGCGGCGGTCGGTGCGCCCGTCGCCGGGGCGCCGGCCTCGGCGAGCAGCCCGAGGTAGACGTCCTCGAGGCTCGGCCGGACGATCCGCAGGTCGCGCGGCTCCCCGCCCGGGGTGGCCGCGGCGAGGCGCGCCACGGTCGAGGCGGGCTCCCGCGTGCGCTCCTCGTGCGGTCCGTCGTCGTCGCGCCAGAGCACCCGCGGGATCCGCGCCTCCTCTCCCCCGATCTCGTCGAGCCGGCCGATCGCCACCAGCTCGCCGCCCGCGATCACCGCCGCCCGGTCGCCGAGCTGCGCGGCCTCGTCGAGGTAGTGCGTGGTGAGGAGGATGGTCGTGCCCTCGGCCTTGAGCTCGCGCACGAGGTCCCAGAAGCGGTGCCGGGCCTCGGGGTCGAAGCCGGTCGTCGGCTCGTCGAGGAACAGCAGCTCGGGGCGGCCGATGATCCCGAGGGCCACGTCCACGCGTCGGCGCTGGCCGCCGGAGAGAGCGCGCAGCAGGGTGCCCGCCTTCTCGGTGAGGCCGACGGCCGCGATGGTCGCATCCACGTCGCGCGGCCGCGGGTACATGCGGGCGAAGTGCGCGACCTGCTCGCGGACGGTCATGGCGCCGCTCTCCGAGCTCGACTGGAGGACCATGCCGATGCGGGCGCGCCAGGCGCGGCCGCCGGTCGCGGGGTCCACGCCGAGCACGCGCGCGGATCCGCCCGAGCGGAGCCGGTACCCCTCGAGGATCTCGATGGTCGTCGACTTCCCGGCGCCGTTCGGCCCGAGGAGCGCGAACGTCTCGCCGCGGTGGATGTCGAAGGTGACGCCCCGGAGGGCGGTGGTCGTGCCGTAGGACTTGGCGAGGTCGCGCACGCTCACGTGCTCCTCGACGGCTGCTGTGGTCATGGGTCCAGCGTGGCGGCCGAGCGGCCGGAGGGGAACGGCCGAGCGGTCGATCCACGGCATCGGCCGATCGGTGGATGCCGCCCCGCCCGCGACGGTGGCGGCCCCGGCGCGCGGCGGGCAGGCTGGACGGGTGACCACGATCCCCGGCTCCCCCGCGCCCGCGCCGACGCCCGCGCCCCCGCCCGCCGCCTACGCCGCGCCCACCGCCGCGTCGGAGCGGAGCCCGGCGCCCGACCTCCTCCGCGGGATGGCGCTCCTCGGCATCGCGCTCGCGAACTCCGTGTACTTCATCGCCGGCCGCCCGACCGGGCCGCTCGCGCGTCCGACGGACGGCTCCGCGCTCGACCACGTGGCCGACGTGCTGGTCGGCACGTTCGTCGACAACCGCGCGTTCCCGCTGTTCACGATGCTCTTCGCCTACGGCTTCACCGTGATCCTCCGCCGGCAGGCCGCGGCGGGCGTCGACGGACCGCGCGCCCGGCGTCTGCTGCTGCGCCGGAGCCTCTGGCTCATGGTGTTCGGGGCGCTGCACGTGGTGCTGCTCTTCGAGGGCGACATCCTGCTGTCGTACGGGATCCTCGGGCTCGCCCTCGCCGCCCTGTACCGCGCGAGCGATCGCGTCTTCCGCGTGCTCGTGTGGGCGCCCGCGATCGCGTTCCTCGCCCTCGCGGGAGCGGACGGCCTCGCGGGCGGTGACGCAGCGGGCTCGCTCTTCGGCGGCGACGGCTCGTTCCTCGGCGACCTCGCGAGCCGCTCCGTCACGCTGGCCGCGCTGCTCGTCGCCACGCCCCTGACGGTGGGCACGCTCGTGCCGCTCGCGGCCGTCGGGATCCTGCTCGGCCGCCGCCGCGTGCTCGAGGAGCCGGGCGCGCACCTGCCGCTCCTCCGGCGTCTCGCGCTCGTGGGGATGCCCGTCAGCGTGCTCGGCGCGCTGCCGCTGGTGCTCGGGACCGTGGGCGCGCTCGACGCGGATCCCGTGACGCTGTACCTGCTCGGCGTGCTGCACGGGGCCACGGGCGTCGCGGGCGCGCTCGGGCTGCTCGGCGTCGTGGGGTGGGCCGTCGCGGTGCGGGCCCGTCGCGCGGATGCGGCGCCCGGTCCGGTGCTCGGGGCGCTGATCGCGGTGGGCCGCCGCTCGATGACCTGCTACCTGCTGCAGTCGGTGCTCTTCGCGATCCTGCTCGAGCCGTGGGCGCTCGGCCTCGGCGTGGGCGCGGGGACGGCGCGCATCGCCCTCGTCGCGATCGGGGTGTGGCTCGTCACGGTCGCGGTGGCCGTGGCGCTCGAGCGGCGCGGGATCGCGGGCCCGGCCGAGCGGGCGATCCGCCGCCTCTCCTACGGACGCCCGCCGGCCCGACCGACGGCGGCCGGACCGAGAGCGGCGGTCAGCGCGGGATGAGCCCCTCCGTGCGGTAGCGCTCGAAGAGCCCCAGGAAGCTGTCGAGCGTGCGGTGGTGCGTGTGGAACCCGGCGAGCCGGCTCGCGCTGATGTCGGTGACGACCTCGATGTCGCGGCCGAGGTCGGCGTCGGTGTGCCACCAGGACGCGATGCGGTCCAGATCCGACTCCGCGAGCCCGGCCTCGCGGGCGATGCGCGCCCACTCGTCCTCGTAGCCCGCCATCTGCTGCTCGAGGGGGCGCGGCGCGTCCTGGAAGCCGACGGGCTCGACGCCGAACCACGCGGCGAGGCGCGGCCACATCCAGCGCCAGCGGAACACGTCGCCGTTGACGACGTTGAACGCCGCGTCGCGGCCAGCCTCGTCGGTGGCCGCCCAGATCATCTGGTCGGCGAGGACGGTGGCGTCGGTGACGTCCGTGAGCCCGTTCCACTGGGTCTCGCTGCCCGGGAAGACGAACGGCAGGCCGAGGTCACGGCAGATGGAGCCGTACACGGCGAGGGTCAGCCCCATGTTCATCTGGTTGCCGACCGCGTGCCCGATGACGGTGTGCGAGCGGTGCACTGACCACGCGAAGCCCTGGCGGGAGGCGGCCGCGAACAGCTCGTCCTCCTGCGCGTAGTAGAAGTTCGGGGCGTCGAGGCGCGGCTCGTCCTCGTGGAACGGGGTGTCGGGCATCGCGCCCTGGCCGTACGCCTCGAACGGGCCGAGGTAGTGCTTGAGGCCGGTGACGAGCGCGGCGTGCTCGACGGGCGCGCCGTCGAGGGCGGCGAGGAGGTCGCGGACCATGCCGCCGTTGACGGCGATGTTCTCCTGCTCGGTCGCCTGGCGCGACCAGGCCGTGAAGAACACGTGGGTCGGCTTCTCGGGCGCGAGCGCGCGGCGCAGGTCGTCGGCGGAGCGGAGGTCGGCGCTGATCCAGCGGACGCCCGGGCGGTCGGCGCCGGCGCGGCGGCTGAGGGCGAGCACGTCCCAGCCCTCGGCGGTGAGCTGGTCGACCAGGGCGGATCCGCTGATGCCCGTGGCGCCGACCACGAGGGCCGTGCGGCCGGTGCCGTCGGAGCGGGGCGACGCGGCGGGGGCGGACGTGCGGGCGGGGGTCTCTCGGATCTCGGTCATCCCCTGCCCCAACGACGAGGAGCCGCCCGAGCATTCCGGGCGGCTCCTCGCGGGCGTGTCGGCCGGATCAGGCGGGGTGCGGCCCGTCGACCTCGGCGTCGGCCTCGCCGTCGACGCCGTCGCGGCCGGTGGAGGTCGCCTGCGTGGCGGCGGGATCGGCCGGTCCGTCGCCGAGGCCGGCGTCCTCGGTGCGGCGCTCGAGGTCGGCAGCCATGGCGTCGGATCCGCTGTCGCGGTGGTCGTAGGCGACCTGCTCCGCGAGCCCGGCGCGCTTCTCGTCCGCCGTGGCCTCGCCGGCGCCGTCCATGATGGGCTGGTCCTGCTCGTGGGTGCTCATGGGACGACGGTACGCCGTCCGGCCGGGGTGCAGATCCGCCGGGCGCTTGTCGGCTCCCCCGGCACCTGTCACGCTCCAGGCACACCACCAGGCAGGGAGCGGACATGACCGACACCGGATTCTCGAAGGACGAGCGCGACGCGATGAAGCAGCGCGCCCGCGAGCTGCGCGAGGAGGCCAAGGCGCAGAAGGCCGCCGACAAGCAGGCGGCCGCGATCCAGGGCGTGCTCGACGCGTTCGCCGCGATGCCGCCCGAGGAGCGCGCCATCGCCGATTGGCTGCACGCGCTCGTGCTCGCGCACGCGCCGGGCCTCGCCCCCAAGACCTGGTACGGCTTCCCGGCCTACGCCGACGCGGACGGCAAGCCCGTCGTGTTCTTCCAGCCGGGATCGAAGTTCGGCACCCGGTACTCCACGCTCGGGTTCCAGGATCCGGCGCGGCTCGACGAGGGCACCATGTGGCCGACCTCGTACGCGCTCACCGCGGTGGATCCCGCGAACGAGGAGCGCGTGGCGGAGCTGGTGCGGCGGGCCGTCGGGGGGGGGTGAGGCGGCTCCCCGATCGGGGCTGCCGTGTCGTCGGCCCCCGTCCGGGGAGCACGCGAACTGGGGGAGGTACATGCATCTGCATGATGTGAAGCTCGACCCATGAGCACCCCCGAGCAGCCTGGGTACCCGTCCCAGGACCCGAACGACGCCCGACCCGCCGGCCCCTCCGGCCCGCCCGTCCCCGGCGGGACCACCACCCTGGCCCCTCCGCCCCCGTACGGCGCGCAGCCGAAGGGCCTCGCCGTCGCCGCGCTGGTCGTCGGGATCGTCGCGTTCCTGTCGGGGCTCGTCCCCGTCGGCGGCCTGATCCTCGGTGCGGCGGCCGTCGTGCTCGGGATCCTCGCCCTGCGCCGCGCGCAGAGCAAGGGGTTCGCGATAACCGGGCTCTCCCTCGGCGCCGTCGCGGCGGTCACGTCGCTCATCGTCACCATCACCTTCGCCGCCGCGCTCGGCACCGTGAGCTCCTCCGTGGAGCGGGCGGCCGTCGAGGCGACGGCCGAGGCGGAGGCCGCTCCCGCGCCGACCCCCGAGGTGACCGAGCCGACCGTCGAGGAGACCTCCGCCGCGGCCGAGCCCGCGGCGCCGGCCGTCCCCGTCGAGAGCGCCACCGCGCTGATCAAGGCGGAGACGTACGCGAACAGCCTCGACATAAGCAAGGCCGGCCTCTACGACCAGCTCACGAGCGAGTACGGCGAGAAGTTCACGCCCGAGGCGGCGCAGTACGCCGTCGACAACATCCAGGCCGATTGGAACGCCAACGCGCTCGCGAAGGCGAAGACCTACCGCGAGATGGCCGCCATGTCCCCGGCCGCCATCCGCGACCAGCTCACGAGCGAGTACGGCGAGAAGTTCACGGCCGAGGAGGCCGACTACGCGATCGCCCACCTCGACGACTGACGAGGAGCGACGGACGAGGGGAGGTGGCGCGCGCCACCTCCCCTCCTGCGTCCCCGGCGGGAATGATCCGCCACCCCATGCGTTTGCATGGACATGGCCCGACCGGGCCGCGCGGAAGGAGCGCCTCATGACCGCCAGCACCCAGGGACTGCATCACGTGACCGCCATCGGCGGCGACCCGCAGCGGAACGTGGACTTCTACGTGCGCGCCATGGGGCTCCGGCTCGTCAAGCGCACCGTCAACTTCGACAGTCCGGGCAGCTACCACCTCTACTACGGCGACGCCGAGGGCCGGCCCGGATCCCTCCTCACCTTCTTCCCGTGGAAGGGCGTGCCGGCGGGCCGCGTCGGCGCGGGCCAGTCGACGACGACCGCGTTCTCCGTGCCGGCCGGCAGCCTCGGCTGGTGGACCGAGCACCTGCGCCGGGTCGGCGTCGCCTCGTCGATCTCGTCGACCGGATCCGCGGAGGAGCGCCTCTCCCTCCGCGACCCCGACGGCCTGCAGCTCGACCTCGTCGCGTCCTCCGTCGACGACCCGCGCGACCCGTGGGACTCCGCCGACGTGCCCGCCGAGCACGCGATCCGCGGCCAGCACTCCTCCGTGCTCACCGTGCGGGATCCGGCGGGCACCGCGTCCGTCCTCACCGACGACCTCGGGCTCCGGCTCGTGGACGAGCGCGACGGTCGCTTCCGCTTCGCCGCGGGCGACGGCGGACCGGGCGCGATCGTCGACGTGGTCGCCGACCCGGGCGTGCAGCAGGGCCTGACCGCGGGCGGCACCGTGCACCACGTGGCGTTCCGCGTGCCCGACCGCGCCCGCCAGCAGGCGTGGCGCGACGAGCTGGTGGACCGCGGGCACCAGGTGACGCAGATCCTCGACCGGCAGTACTTCACGTCCATCTACTTCCGCGAGCCCGGCGGCGTGCTGTTCAAGATCGCGACGGACACCCCCGGCTTCGACATCGACGAGCCGCTGCTCGAGCTCGGCCGCAGCCTCCGCCTGCCGCCGTGGCTGGAGCCGAGCCGCGCCGACATCGAGGCCGCGGTGCCGCCGCTGCGCCTGCCCGACGAGTCGGCCGTCTCGCCCGACGCGCCCGACGCCGGCTCCGTCGCGTGAGCGCGCTCCTCGACCGCACCCCGCACCTCGTCCAGCCCGGCGCGGTCGACGGCCCGGTGATCCTCGGGCTCCACGGCACGGGCGCCGACGAGCGGCAGGGCATCGAGCTCGCGCGGCTCGTGGCGCCCGGTCAGCCGGTGCTGGCACCGCGCGGGAGCGTGCGCGAGGGATCCGCCGCCCGCTGGTTCAGCCGGCACGCCGAGGGCGTCTTCGACGTGGACGACGTGGTGGCGCGCGCGGCCGAGCTGGCCGACCTGGTCGCCGCGGCGCGGTCGGCCTACGCTCTCGAGGGGCGCGCGATCCTCGCCGTCGGGTTCTCGAACGGGGCGAACATGGCGCTGGCGACCACCTTGCTGCATCCGGCGGTCCTGCCGGAGACCCTCGCGTTCTCGGCGCGCTGGCCCCTCGGCGACCGGGAGCCGGCCGCGGACCTCTCGGGTGCGCGCATCACGCTGCTCAACGGCGACGCCGATCCGATGGCGCCGCTCGCCGACGTGGAGCGCGCGGTGCGCGAGGCCGCGGCCCGCGGGGCCGATGCCGTCTCGCGCGTGCGACCCGGCGGCCACGGGCTCGACGCGAGGGACCTCGAGGCGGCCCGCGGACGGATCCGCCCCGCCTGACCGGCCCGTCGCGCCCCCAGCGCACGACCTCCCCTCCCGCTCTCCCGCTCTCCCGATCGGACGCCGCGCATGCCCGAGATCATCGCCTGGGTCGTCTCCTTCGTCGTCGTCACGGTGGCGGTGTCCGGCATCGCCGGGCGTGCGGGCTGGTCGGCGCCCGTCGCGCTCGTGGCGGTGGGCGCCGTCGCGTCGTTCGTGCCGGGCGTGCCGCAGGTCGAGATCGAGCCGGACGCCGTGCTCTACGGGCTGCTGCCGCCGCTGCTGTTCGCCGCCGCGATCCGCACGCCGCTGGCGGACATCCGGGCGCGGCGCGACAGCATCGCGGTGCTCTCGGTGGGCGTGGTGGTGGTCACGCTGCTCGTGTTCGGGCTCGCGCTCTGGGCGCTCGTGCCCGCGGTGGGGCTCGCCGCGGCGCTCGCCCTCGGCGCGGTCGTGGCGCCCACCGACGCGGTCGCGGTGTCGGCGGTCGCCGGGCGCGTGCGGCTCCCCCGACGCGTCATGTCCATCCTCGAGACCGAGAGCCTCCTCAACGACGCGACGGCGCTGGTCGCGCTCAACACGGCCATCGCGGCGATCGTCGGCGTCGTGCACCCGGTGGACGTCGCGGGCGGGTTCGCGGTGGCCGTGCTGCTCGGCGTCGCGGTGGGGCTCGCGGTCGCCTTCCTCTTCTCCGCGGTGCGCCGCTTCCTCCGGTCGGCCGTGCTCGACACGAGCCTGTCGCTCGCGATCCCCTACGTGGCGTTCATCCCCGCGCAGGAGCTCGGCGGATCCGGCGTGCTCGCGGTCGTCGCCGCCGGCCTCGTGCTCGGGTACCGCGCGCCGCTCATCCAGTCCCCCGAAGCCCGGATCGCGGAGTCGGTGAACTGGCGGACGATCCAGTTCCTGCTGGAGAACGCGGTCTTCCTCCTCATCGGGCTGAGCCTCGCCGGGATCGTGCGGGGGCTGCCGGAGTCGAGCCTCGACGGCTGGAGCATCGCCGGGCTGTCGGTGCTGCTGCTCGCGGTGCTCACGGCCGCGCGCTTCGCGTCGGTGGCGCTCGCCAAGGTGCTCTTCGACCACGGGCCGGCCCGGCTCCGCGCCCGCTCCTGGAACTGGCGGACCGTGACGGCCGTGTCGTCGGCCGGCGTGCGCGGCGTGGTGACGCTGGCCGCCGCGTTCCTCCTCCCCGAGGAGACGCCCGAGCGCGAGCTGCTGCAGTTCCTCGCCTTCGTGATGGTGGCGGGGACGCTCGTGGGCGGGCTCGCGCTGCCGGCCCTCATCCGCCGCCTCCGGCTCGGCCACTCCGCCGACGACCAGGAGCGCTCCGACCGCGACCGCCTGCTCGACGAGGCGCGCGCCGCCGGCCTCGCGGCGCGCGACCGAGCGCTCGCGGACGGGAACGACGGACCGGGCGACGAGGCGCTGCCCGAGACCACCGCCGAGCGGCTGACGCACGACCGCGTCCGGCGCCGGATGATCGACGCCGAGCGCGCCGCGGTCCTCGATGCGCGACGCGCGGGCCGCTACCCGGAGGTCGCCGTGCGCGCCGTGCTCGGGATGATCGACGCGGAGGACGTGGCGCTCGGGCGGCGCGAGGCGGACGACGCGCGCTGAGCGGATGGCCGGCGCCTCTCGTCCTCCCCGATGCCTCTCGTCGTCCCCGGCGCCGTGAGAGGTCGCGGCAACACCGCGACGCGCCCGCCCGCAACGCGCCGGAAACGCCGGGGGGCTAGCGTCGGCGGGGAACCCGATGAGCGCCCGCATCCCGGGCGCGGCAGGCCGGAGGACCCGTGAGCGCAGGAGCGACCGACGTGCGCGCCGTGCCCGCGCGCCAGGATCGACCGGCGCACCCCGATCGCCCCGCGTGCCCCGCGTGCCCCGCTCGCGGCGAGCCGGGCGCGACGGGCGCCCGCCGGGCGGCCGACACGGCGACGGTGATCCTCGCGGGCGGCCGGGCGCGGCGGCTCGGCGGCATCGACAAGACCGCGCTCGTCCGCGGCGACGACGGCGCGTCGCTCCTCGCGGAGGCGGTGCGCGCCGCGGCCGGGTGCGCGGGCGTCGTCGTCGTCGTCGGGGCGGGCAACCGGCCGGGCGGGGTGACGGACGCGCAGCGCCGGGCGGCCGGATCCGCGCGGCTCGTCGACGAGGACCCCGCGCACGGCGGACCCGCATCGGCCCTCGCCGCCGGGGTCCGCGCGCTCGCGCACGCGGCGCCGACCGCGTGGATCCTCGTGCTCGCCGCGGACCTCGCCCGCGCCCCCGAGGCGGTCGCCGCCCTCCTGCCGCTCCGGCACGACGCCGCGCACGCCGACGGCCGCGACGCGATCCTCGCCCGCGATCCCGGCGGACGCGCCCAGCCGCTCCTCGCCCTCTACCGCGCGGCGCCCCTCCGGGCCGCCCTCGACGCGGTCGACGCGCACGGCGGCCTGCACGGCGCGCCGCTCCGGCGCGTCGTCGCGGCGCTCGACGCCGACCGCGTCGCCTACGCCGACCTCCCCGCGCGGCTCTGCGCCGACGTGGACACGCCCGCCGACGCGGACGCCCACGGGCTCCGCCTCCCCGACGACAGGATCACCGATGCCCGCTGACGTCTCCCCCGCCGCCGCGATGCCCGGCCCGACCGCGCCCGGCCCGACCCCGCCCGCCGCGCCCACGGACCCCGCGGTGCTCGACCACTGGGTCCACCGGGTCGCCGCGCTCCTCGAGCTGCCCGCGCAGGACGTCGACGTCGCCCTCGTCCTCGACCTCGCGCGCGACGCGGCGCACGGCGTCGCCCGGCCGGCCGCTCCCCTCACGACGTTCCTGCTGGGGCTCGCCGTCGGGCGCGCGGGCGGCGACGCGGCGGACGCGCGGCGGCTGGCGGCGGAGATCACGGCCGAGATCGACCACCTGCGGGATCCCGTCGGCCCGCTCGCCGCCGACGGCAGCGCGGGGGGCGGCGACGACCTCCTGCGCGCCGACCAGGCGGCGGCCGAGCCCGACTCCGACGTGGGCGGGCGGGCGTGACCCCCGCCGGCCCGACGACGCGTGCGGCGGCCACCGCGACGACCGCTCCGGCGACCGTCGACGCAGGAGCCGCCCGCGCGGCCGAGACCGCGCCCGCCCCGCCCGCCGCGCTCCGCGACGCGACCTGGGACGACGCCCGCGCCGCGGCGCACCTGCTCGGCGAGCGCATGCGCCGCCGCCTCCCCGTCGCGGCCGATCCGGTCGCGCTCGACGCCGCCGAGGGACGGATCCTCGCCGCCGACCTCCGCGCCCGCGTCGACCTGCCCGGCACGGCGGTCTCCGCGATGGACGGCTGGGCCGTCGGATCCACCGGACACGGGCCGTGGCGCGTCGGCGCGCCCGTGCTCGCCGGCCACGCACCCACCGGCATCGCCCTCGGCCCGGGCGAGGCTCGGCCCATCGCGACCGGCGCGCCCGTGCCGCCGTCCACCGCGGGCGTCCTCCGGAGCGAGCACGGCGACGTCACGGACGGCGTGCTCCGCGTCAACGCGCTGGCGCCCACGGGCGGCGCGCGGGCCGGCGCGGAGATCCGGCCCGCGGGCGAGGAGGCCGGGCGCGGCGACGTGCTGCTCCGTTCGGGCACGCGCCTGACGGCGGTGCGGCTCGGGCTCGCGGCCGCCGCGGGCCACGACCTGCTGCCGGTGCGCGCGCCCGCCGCGACCGACGTGATCCACCTCGGCGACGAGGTCGTCGCGCACGGCGTGCCCGCGCCCGGCCGCGTCCGCGACGCCGTCGGCCCGGCGCTCCCCGGCCTGCTCGGGGCGTGCGGCCTCGCCGTCGGATCCTCGACCCGCGTCCCCGACGACGCCCGCGCCACGCGCGACGCCATCGGCCGCGCCACCGCGCCGCTCGTGCTGACCACGGGCGGCAGCTCCCGCGGCCCCGCCGACCACGTGCGCGCCGCCCTCGACGGCCTCGGCGCGCGCCTCCTGGTCGACGCCGTCCGCATGCGCCCGGGGCACCCCGTGATGCTCGCCGAGCTCCCGGACGGACGGGCCGTCCTCTGCCTGCCCGGCAACCCGCTCGCCGCGGTCGCGTGCCTCCTGTCGTTCGCCCCGCCGCTCGTCGACGGCCTCGCCGGCCGGGCCGTCCCCGCGCTGGCCGGGTGGACCGCGGGGGCCGACCTGCCGGGCGGCGGATCCCGCACCCGGCTCGTCGCGTGCGCCTTCGACGCCGACGGCCGGCTCGTGCCCGTCGCCGCGCAGGGGCCGGGCATGCTGCGCGGGCTCGCCGCGGCC
>NZ_LQXA01000023.1 GCF_001618005.1 Clavibacter tessellarius | reverse complement strand
GACGTGGACGGGGCGGGCCCGGATGCCGCCGCGGCCTCCGAGCGCGCCTCCGCGGCCTCGCGCAGCGCGCGGAGCTCGCGGCGGGTCATGGGGGCGCCGGTGCCGATGCCGGGCCCGGCGCCCCGCGGGGCCGGGGTGTCGGCGTCCGCGGAGGAGGCCGTCGATCCGCCGGCGGGAGGGGAGGCCGGGACGGCGGACGCGGAGCCCGGAGTCGCCTCGACCACGTCCCCCACGTCGCCGAAGAGGCTCTCGAAGGGGTCGGCTCCTCCGCCCGAGGCCGTCGTGGCGCGTCGGGCGGGGTCGTGCTCAGGCGTGTCGGTCAGGATCGACTCGGTTCCTCGGGACGAGATCGCCGGGTGGGGAGCCGGCGGCGCGCTCGCTCTCGAGCGCATGTTGAAGGATTATAACGGCCGCCACCTGGTCGATCACGGGCCGCTGCTTACGGGAGCCTCTGCCGGAGGAGCGCAGGGCGCTCTGCGCGGAGACCGTCGAGAGCCGCTCGTCGACAAGCCGGACGGGGATCTCCGTGGCGTCGGCGAGCCGCCGCGCGAAGCCCTCGGCGTCGTCGGTGGAGGCCGTCGCCCGGCCGGAGAGCGCGAGCGGCAGTCCGACGACGAGCTCGACGCAGTCCGCCTCCGCGGCCACCTCCAGGATGCGGCGCACGTCCGCCGAGCCGGCCGCGTCGCGCGGCACGGTCTCGACGGGCGTGGCGATCAGCCCGTGCGGATCCGACCGGGCGAGGCCGATGCGGGCCTTCCCCACGTCGACCGCGATCCGGGCGCCCAGGCGCATCAGGATGCGAGCGCCTGGCGCACGGCCGCGAGCGCGTCGGAGATGGCCGAGACGTCCTGGCCGCCGCCCTGCGCGAGGTCGTCCTTGCCGCCTCCGCCGCCGCCGAGCACGGCCGCCGCGGCGCGGGCGAGCTGCCCCGCCTTGGCGCCGGCGTCGCGCGCGGCCTGGTTCGTGGCGACGATGACGGTCGGCTTGCCGCCCGCGTCGCCCGCGAGGGCGATGACCACGGGCTCGGATCCCGCGCGCTCGCGCACGAGCGTCACGAGCTGGCGCACCTCGTCCGCCGAGCGCACGCTGCCGAGCGAGTCCTGGATCAGCGTGACGGCGCCCACGCGCGCACCCTGCTGGAGGAGGGCCGGCACGCGCTGCTGCAGCGCCTGCGCCTCGAAGTCGGCGATGCGCCGCTCCGCGGTCTTGAGGTTCTGCAGGAGGTCGGCGATGCGGTCGGGCAGCTGCTCCCGCGGCGTCTTGAGGCTCGAGGTGAGCTGCGACACGATGGCGCGCTCGACGGCGAGGTCCTGGAACGCCTCGCGACCCACGAGCGACTCGATGCGGCGGTTCGTGGATCCGACGGACGACTCCCCCACCACGTTGATGAGCCCGATCTGCGCGCTGGAGGACACGTGCGTGCCCGCGCAGAGCTCGCGCGACCACGGGCCGCCGATGTCGACGACGCGCACGGTGTCGCCGTACTTCTCGCCGAACAGCGCCATGGCGCCGAGCTGCTTCGCCTCGTCGATCGGCATGACCCGCGTGACGACCTGCAGGTCGTCCCGCACGGCGCCGTTCGCGATGTCCTCGATCTCGCTGCGCGTCTCGGGACTGAGCGCCTGGTTCCACGCGAAGTCGAGCCGCATGTAGCCGGCGCGGTTGTAGGAGCCGGACTGGTGCGCGTCCTGGCCGAGCACCTGGCGGAGCGCTGCGTGCACGAGGTGCGTGCCCGAGTGCGCCTGGGTCGCGCCGCGGCGCCAGCCGGCGTCGACGACCGTGGTGGCGGCGTCGCCGACGCCCACCTCGCCCGAGCGCACCTGCACGCGGTGGCTGACGAGGCCCTTGACGGGCTTCTGCACGTCGAGCACCTCGAGGTCGAAGCCGTTCCCGACGATGCTGCCCGCGTCGGCCTCCTGGCCGCCGGACTCGGCGTAGAGGCTCGTCTCCGGGAGGATGACCTCCGCGATGTCGCCCGCGACCGCGTGGTCGACGCTGTGTCCGCCCACGATGAGGCCGAGGATCGTCGTCCCGGTCTCGAGCTCGTCGTAGCCCGTGAAGCGCGTCTCGCCGGCTGCGCGGAACTCGCTGTAGACGGTGAGGTCGGCGAGCGCGGTCTTCTTGCTCTTGGCATCCGCCTTGGCGCGCGTGCGCTGCTCCAGCATCAGCCGGTCGAACGCCTCGCGGTCGACCGTGAGGCCGTTCTCCTCCGCCATCTCGAGCGTGAGGTCGATGGGGAAGCCGAACGTGTCGTGCAGGAGGAAGGCGGTGTCGCCCGCGATCCGCTCGCCGCCCTTCGCCTTGGTCTCGCCCACGGCCACGTCGAGGATCGTCGTCCCGCCGGCGAGCGTGCGGAGGAAGGTCTCCTCCTCCGCGTACGCGAGGCGGGAGATGCGGTCGAAGTCGTCGGACACCTCGGGGTACGCCGCCTTCATCGCGTCGCGCGACGCGGGGAACAGCTCGCCGAAGGTGGCGGCGTCGACGCCCATGAGGCGCATGGCGCGCACCGTGCGGCGCATGAGGCGGCGCAGGATGTAGCCGCGTCCCTCGTTGGACGGCCGGACGCCGTCCGACATGAGCATGAGCGACGAGCGCACGTGGTCGGCGACGATGCGCATGCGCACGTCGTCCTCGTGGTCGGCGCCGTAGCGCCGGCCCGAGAGCTCGGACGCGCGGTCGAGGACCGGGCGCACCTGGTCGATCTCGTACATGTTCTCGACGCCCTGCTTGAGGAACGCGACGCGCTCGAGCCCCATGCCGGTGTCGATGTTCCGCTTCGGCAGGTCGCCGAGGATCTCGAAGTCGCTCTTGCCGGTGCCCGCCCCGCGCAGGTACTGCATGAAGACGAGGTTCCAGATCTCCACGTAGCGGTCGTCGTCCGTCGCCGGGCCGCCGTCGGCGCCGTAGGCCGGGCCGCGGTCGAAGAAGATCTCGGAGCAGGGGCCCGCGGGCCCGGGCTGCCCGGTGTGCCAGTAGTTCGTGTCGCGGCCGAGGCCCTGGATCCGCTCGTCCGGGAGCCCCGCGATGCGCTTCCACGCCTGCCGGGCCTCGTCGTCCTCGTGGTAGACGGTGACCCACAGGTCGTCGGGCGAGAAGCCGAGGCCGCCGTCGGCCTCGCTCGTGGTGAGCAGCTCCCACGCGTACGCGATGGCCTGCTCCTTGAAGTAGTCGCCGAACGAGAAGTTGCCGTTCATCTGGAAGAAGGTGCCGTGCCGCGGCGTGCGGCCGACCTCCTCGATGTCGAGCGTGCGGATGCACTTCTGCACGCTCGTGGCGCGCGGGAACGGCGCGGGCACGACGCCCGTGAGGTACGGCACGAACGGGACCATGCCGGCCACCGTGAACAGGAGCGTCGGGTCGTCGCTCACGAGCGACGCCGACGGCACGACGGTGTGCCCCCGATCGCCGAAGTACGTCAGCCAGGCGTTGCGGATGTCTGCGGTCTGCATGCGGTCTACTGCTTTCCCAGCTCGGTGATGGTGTCCTCGGCCTCGCCGACGGCGGCGCGGAGCTCGGCCTCGCGGCGGCGGTACCCGTGCTCGACGGCCTCGCCGAAGCGGCGGGCCCGGGCGTCGACGCCCTGGAACAGGCGGTGCCCGGCGGGCGTGCGGTCGACCACGTGGGCGGCGGCGAAGCCGATGGCGACCCCTACGGCGATGAGGACGAGGTTCTTCATGGGGTTCCCCTTCCGGGAGACGTCGTGCCGGGTGCGCGGCCACGGGGCCGAGGGCGATCCTACCGGCCCGGTCTCGGCGTCCCGCGGGCGGGCGGGCGCGCGGTCGCCGGCGCCCGTGGCCCGGATACGCCGCGAGGCGGGCCGCCCCGGAGGGCGACCCGCCTCGCGGACGGTGGTGCGGGTGGCTAGCGGGCCGCGTAGTACTCGACGACCAGCTGGACCTCGCAGGTCACGGGGACCTCGGCGCGCTTCGGCAGGCGCACGAGGCGGGCCTGCAGCTTGTCGAGCTCGACCTCGAGGTACGAGGGGAGCTTCGGCAGCACGTCGGCGTGACCGCCGGCGGCAGCGACCTGGAAGGGCTCGGTGCCCTCGGAGCGCGGCTTGACGTGGATCATCTGGCCGGCCTTCACGCGGAAGGAGGGGCGGTCGACGATCTTGCCGTCGACCATGATGTGGCGGTGCACGACGAGCTGGCGGGCCTGCGCCGTGGTGCGCGCGAGGCCGGAGCGGACGACGAGCGCGTCGAGGCGCTGCTCGAGGATCTCGACGAGGTTCTCACCGGTCAGCCCCTGGGTGCGACGCGCCTCCTGGAAGGCGATCTTGAGCTGGGCCTCACGGATGCCGTACTGGGCGCGCAGACGCTGCTTCTCGCGGAGGCGGACGGCGTAGTCGCTGTCCTGCTTGCGCTTGGACCGGCCGTGCTCGCCCGGCGCGTAGGGGCGCTTCTCGAGGTACTTGGCCGCCTTCGGCGTGAGCGGGATGCCCAGCGCGCGGGAGAGGCGGGTCTTGCTGCGGGTGCGTGACTTGGTGGACACGTTTTCCTTCCAGGGAGAAAGTCTCTGACGACGGGTGGTGCAGGGCGTCCGCGCACACGCATGGGCGCGCGACGATCGATCCCGCTGATGCGGGTCCTGCGGAAGTAGAGGGATTCGCCACGGGTCGTCCGGCTACAGGACGTGTCCCTTGGATCTGGATGTCGACGCAGCCGCACGCGACACCCCATCTAGGCGACAGCGAGCTTAGCACGGCATCCGCGCGCTCCCGGGGGTGCGCCGCGCCGGCGTCACCCGCCGCGGACGATGCGCCGCAGCTTCTCCAGGCGCGCCGCGAGGTCGCGCTCGTGCCCGTGCTGCGTGGGCGAGTAGTAGGTGCGGCCCACGAGCTCGTCGGGGAGGTGCTGCTGGGTGACGACGCCGATGTCCGCGTCGTGCGGGTAGCGGTAGCCCTTGCCGTGGCCGAGGCGCTTCGCGCCCGGGTAGTGCGCGTCGCGCAGGTGCAGCGGCACGCGGCCGAACGCGCCGGCCCGCACGTCGGCGATGGCCTGGTCGATGCCGAGGTAGGACGCGTTCGACTTGGGCGCGGTCGCGAGGTGCACGACGGCCTGGGCCAGCGGGATCCGCCCCTCTGGCATGCCGATGAGCTGCACCGCGTCGGCGGCGGCGACCGCGACGACGAGCGCCTGCGGGTCGGCGAGCCCGATGTCCTCGGAGGCCGAGACGATGATCCGCCGGGCGATGAAGCGCGGGTCCTCCCCCGCCTCGATCATGCGGGCCAGGTAGTGCAGCGCGGCGTCCACGTCGGAGCCGCGGATCGACTTGATGAAGGCGCTGATGACGTCGTAGTGCTCGTCGCCGTTGCGGTCGTAGCGGAGGAGCGCCCGGTCGACGGCGAGGGCGACCTGCTCGGTGGAGATGGGGATCGGGGCGGGATCCGCCGCGGGGACGTCGCGTCGGGCGTCCTCGTCCTCGTCCTCGCCCTCGCCCTCGCCCTCGCCCTCGCCACCATCGTCGCCCTCCGCCACGCGCGCCTTCGCGGCGGCGTCGGCCTGCGCGGAGACGGCCGCCGCCTCGAGCGCCGTGAGCGCGCGCCGCGCGTCCCCCGACGCGAGGCGGATGATCATGGCGCGCGCGTCGTCGTCGAGCGCGAACCGGCCGCCGAGGCCGCGCGCGTCGGCCACCGCGCGGTCGACCAGCACGCCGAGGTCGTCGTCGTCGAGCTGCTCGAGGGTCAGCAGGAGGCTGCGGGAGAGCAGCGGCGAGATGACCGAGAACGAGGGGTTCTCCGTGGTGGCCGCGATCAGGATCACCCAGCCGTTCTCCACGCCCGGCAGCAGCGCGTCCTGCTGCGCCTTGGTGAAGCGGTGGATCTCGTCGAGGAACAGCACCGTGGAGACGCCGAAGAGGTCGCGGTCGCTGAGCGCCTTCTCCATCACCTGGCGCACGTCGCGGACCCCGGCCGTCACCGCGGACAGCTCGACGAAGCGGCGGCTCGACCCGTGCGCGATGGCCTGCGCGAGCGTCGTCTTGCCCGTGCCGGGCGGGCCCCACAGGATGATCGAGACGGAGCCCTGCTCCCCCGCGACGTCCGAGGCGAGGCTCACGAGCGGCGATCCGGGCGTCAGCAGGTGGCGCTGGCCGGTGACCTCGTCGAGGCTCCGCGGACGCATCCGGACGGCCAGGGGCGTGGCCCCCGAGCGGAGGCCCGTTCGCGTGTCGGTCATGACCTCGATGGTAGGCGGGACCGGCTAGTGTTCCCGTACCGCCGACTCGGGCGGCACCGACCGGAGGACGCCGTGGCCCCCAGGAACGACCGCGCAGCCCGTGAGGCGCAGGCCCGGCTCCGCCGCTACGAGGCCCGTCAGGAGCTGCACGCGAGCGGCGTCCGCCGCCGCCGCCGCGACGACCTGGTCGCGGTCGTCGGCGTGATCCTCGTCGCCGCGCTCGCGGTCGGCGCGCAGCTCGCGTACGAGGCCGGCCCCGGAGCCCCGGCTCCCGCGCCGTCCTCCACCCCCGCCTCTCCCGGCGACCCCGCGCCCGCCACGCCGGACGCCACCCCGGCGCCGGACGCCACCCCGGCACCCTGAGCAGCCGGCCCGACCGCACGGTCCTCACGAGCGCCTGCGAGCCCGGGCCGATCGGCGTCCTCCCGCGCAGGCGCGACCCGCGCTGGGGCATGATCGACAGGTCAGCCCGCCGACGCACGCGGCGAACCTGCGCGATGCCCGTGCTCTAGGCTGACGTGCACGTCTCCGCACCGGTCCGGCCGGTCCTACGAACAAGGTGGAATCCGTGGCAGACAACGATCAGACCCCCTGGGGCCGCGTCGACGAGACGGGCACCGTCTTCCTCCGCGAGGGCGACGGCGAGCGCGTCGTCGGCCAGTACCCCGATGGGACCCCCGAGGAGGCGCTGGCGTACTTCCAGCGCAAGTTCACCGACCTCGCGGGTCAGGTCACGCTCCTGGAGCAGCGCGCCAAGCGCGGCACCCCCGCGGCGGACGTGTCGAAGGCCGTCGCGCACCTCATCGAGGCGGTCGACGGCGCGAACGCCGTCGGCGACCTGCAGGCCCTGCGGGCCCGGCTCGACGTGCTCGCCGCCACGGTCGGCGAGCTCACGGAGAAGCAGGGCGAGGAGCAGCGCCAGGTCGTCCAGGGCGCCGTCGCCGAGCGCACCGCCATCGTCGAGGAGACCGAGCGCCTCGCGCAGCAGGACTTCTCGAAGGTGCAGTGGAAGCAGCTCACGGCCGAGGTCGACGCGCTGTTCGCCCGTTGGCAGCAGCACCAGCAGACGGGGCCGCGCCTCCCCAAGAACGAGGCCAACGAGCTGTGGAAGAGGTTCCGCACCGCGCGCTCCACGATCGACACCGAGCGCAAGGCGTTCTTCGCCGAGCTTGACAACGCGCACAAGGACGCCCGCTCCAAGAAGCAGGCCATCGTCGAGCAGGCGCGCGCCCTCGAGTCGCAGGGCGTCGGCGGCATCCCGGCGTACCGTCGCCTCCTCGACGAGTGGAAGCTCGCCGGCCGCGCCGGCAAGCGCTACGACGACGCGCTGTGGGCGCAGTTCAAGGCCGCGGGCGACGTCCTCTACGGCGCCAAGGCCGAGGTCGACGCGGCGGACGACGAGGAGCAGCAGGCGAACCTGCAGGCGAAGCTCGCCCTGCTCGACGAGGCCGAGCCCATCCTCCAGATCACCGAGCGCACCGCCGCGCGCGACAAGCTCACGGCCGTCCAGCTGCGATGGGATGCCGTCGGCCGCGTGCCGCGCGACAGCGTCAAGACCGTCGAGGACCGGCTCCGCAAGGTCGAGACGCACGTCCGCACTCTCGACGAGGAGTTCTGGCGCAAGAACAACCCGGAGACCAAGGCGCGCTCCGAGGGCCTCGCGTCGCAGCTCGGCGCCGCGATCGACAAGCTCCAGCGCGAGCTCGACGCTGCCAAGGCCGAGGGCGACGCCCGCCGCATCGCCGAGGCCGAGGAGGCGCTCGCCGCCCGCCGGGTCTGGCTGGACGCGCTGGGGTCCTAACCCTCCTCCTCCGCACGGCGACGACGGGCCGGGATCCTCCACAGGATCCCGGCCCGTGGTCCGTGCGCGGCCGGCACCTGCCATGGTGCGCCGCATGACCCCGCGCCTCGCTCCCGTCCTGTCCGTCCTCGACCTGCCCCTCGCCGAGCTCTGCTCCGCGCGCCTCGACGGCGAGGTCTACGAGGTCGACGCCTGCTACTCCCCCGTGGACGAGCTCGCGTCCCCCTGGCTCCGCGCGGCGGCGCTGGCCGCCCAGGTGCCGAGCCGCCTCATCGCCGAGCGCCTGACCGCGGCGTGGGTCCACGGCGCCACGCGCCAGCCCCCGCGCACGCACGAGTACTGCGTCGACGCCGTCGCGCGGTGCCATCCACCGGAGCTGCGGAACGTCCGCATCCGCGAGGTCGTGCTCGACGAGCGCGACACCGTCGTCATGGCGGGCCTCCGCGTCACCACGCCCGTGCGCACGCTGTGCGACATCGCCCGCACGGTCGCCGACTTCACGCCGCGGCACGAGAGCGCGTGCCTCGGGCTGCTCGCCCTCCCCGACGTCACGGTGCCCGCTGCCCGCGCGCACCTCGAGGCCTCCGGGGCGCTGCCCGACAAGCGCCGCGCGCTCGCGCGCCTCTCGGCCCTCGCCGGTCTCGCGGACGACGCCGCAGAGCACGAGGGCGCCGGCGGCGCCGCTCCGATCAGCCCCCGTTGACCCGGTACACGTCGTACACGGCGTCGATCCGCCGTACGGCGTTGAGCACCCGGTCGAGGTGGGTGACGTCGCCCATCTCAAACACGAAGCGGCTGATGGCCAGCCGGTTCGAGGAGGTGGACACGGACGCGGACAGGATGTTCACGTGGTGCTCCGACAGCACGCGCGTCACGTCGCTGAGCAGACCCGAGCGGTCGAGCGCCTCCACCTGGATGTGCACGAGGAACAGGCTCTTGGACGAGGGCGCCCACTCCACCTCGATCATGCGCTCGGGCTCGGAGCGCAGCGAGCCGACGTTGTGACAGGACGCCTGGTGCACCGAGACGCCGGCACCCCGGGTCACGAAGCCGATGATCTCGTCCCCCGGGACGGGCGTGCAGCACTTGGCGAGCTTGACGAGGATGTCGGGGGCGCCGCGGACCAGCACGCCCGAGTCGCTGTTGCGCGACACCCGGGAGCGCTGCGTGACGGCGAAGACCTCCTCCGCCTCCCCGCCGCTGTCGCCCTGGATGGACGCGAGCACCTTCTCGATCACCGACTGGGTGGAGACGTGGCCCTCGCCTACGGCCGCGTAGAGCGCCGCGACGTCGTCGAACTTCATGCTCTGGGCCACGTCGGAGAACGCGTCCTGGTTCATCAGCTTCTGGAGCGGGAGGTTCTGCTTCCGCATGGCCCGGGCGATGGCGTCCTTGCCCTGCTCGATGGCCTCCTCGCGGCGCTCCTTGGTGAACCACTGCTTGATCTTGTTGCGGGCGCGGGCGCTCTTGACGAACGCGAGCCAGTCCTTGCTCGGGCCGCTGTCCGGGTTCTTCGACGTGAAGACCTCCACGACGTCGCCCGTGGTGAGCGGGTTCTCGAGGGGCACGAGCCGCCCGTTGACCTTCGCCCCCATGGTGCGGTGGCCGACGTCCGTGTGCACCGCGTAGGCGAAGTCCACGGGCGTGCCGCCGGCCGGGAGGCCGATCACCTTGCCGTGCGGCGTGAAGACGTAGACCTCCTTCGCCCCGATCTCGAAGCGCAGGCTGTCGAGGAACTCGCCGGGGTCGGCGGTCTCGGACTGCCAGTCGGAGATGTGGGCGAGCCAGGCGAGGTCGGTGTCCCCCTGCGGCGACACCTCCGTCGTGCGGCCGCCGTTCATGCGCTCCTTGTACTTCCAGTGCGCGGCCACGCCGAACTCGGCGCGCTGGTGCATCTCGTGCGTGCGGATCTGGATCTCGACGGGTCGCCCCTTCGGGCCGATCACCGTCGTGTGGAGCGACTGGTAGAGGTTGAACTTGGGGGTGGCGATGTAGTCCTTGAACCGCCCGGGCACCGGCGTCCAGCGCGCGTGGATGGCACCCAGCACCGCGTAGCAGTCGCGCAGCGAGTCGACGAGCACGCGGATGCCGACGAGGTCGTAGATCTCGTCGAACTCGCGACCGCGCACGACCATCTTCTGGTAGATCGAGTAGTACTGCTTCGGGCGGCCGGCGACCTTGCCCCGGATGCGCGCGGACCGCAGGTCGTCGTTGACGCTGTCGATCACCTGCTGCACGAACTCCTCGCGCTGCGGCGTGCGCTGCTTGACGAGGTTCTCGATCTCCACGTAGATCTTCGGGTAGAGCACCGCGAACGAGAGGTCCTCGAGCTCCCACTTGATGGTCTGGATGCCGAGGCGGTGCGCGAGCGGCGCGTAGATCTCGAGCGTCTCCTTGGCCTTCCGCTCGGCGGAGGCCGACTCGACGAAGCCCCACGTGCGGGCGTTGTGCAGGCGATCGGCGAGCTTGACCACGAGCACGCGGATGTCCTTCGACATGGCGACGACCATCTTGCGCACGGTCTCGGCCTGCGCGCTGTCGCCGTACTTGAGCTTGTCGAGCTTGGTGACGCCGTCGACCAGCATCGCGATCTCGTCGCCGAAGTCGTGCCGGAGCATGTCGAGCGTGTACTCGGTGTCCTCCACCGTGTCGTGCAGGAGCGCGGCGGCGAGGGTCTTCGGTCCGATCCCGAGGTCGGCGAGGATCTGCGCCACGGCCACGGGGTGGGTGATGTACGGCTCGCCACTCTTGCGCTTCTGGCCCTCGTGCGCGTTCTCGGCGACCGAGTACGCCCGCTCGATGAGGCCCATGTCTGCCTTGGGGTGGTGCAGCCTGGCGGTGCGGATGAGCTGCTCCACGGCGCCGGCCGGCTGCGCCCGCGAGAAGAGGCGGGGCACCAGGCGCCGGAGGGAAGCCGTGCTCGAGGTCGTCTCCGTCATCGTCCAGCCTCCCAGCCGTCTGCTGGTGACCAAATTATCACCGCGGCACAGCGCTCCCGACCACTGCTCCGGCGGGACGGGCGCGGATCAGGCGACGCGGCCCGCGGACCCGTCGTCCGTGACGACGTCGCCGCCCATCTCCGCCCAGGCCTGCATGCCGCCGGTGATGTTGGAGGCCGCGAAGCCCCCGCGGAGGAGGGCCTGCGTGGCGAGCGACGACCGGTGGCCGGAGCGGCAGACCACGACGATGTGCTCGTCGGACGGCAGCTCGTCGGCGCGGTCCTGGAGCTCGCCCAGGGGGATGTGATGGGCGACCGCGGAATGGCCCGCGGCCCACTCGTCTGCCTCGCGCACGTCGAGGAGCCAGGACTCCCCCGTCGCCGTGCGGGCCTTGGCCGTGGCGGCGTCGATGTCCTCGGGGACGCCCGCTCCGTGTGCGCTGCTCATGCCTCCACCGTAGCCGCGGCGCGCTCGGCCTGGGCCCGGCTGGCGGCCGCGGCCGCGCGGGCGTCGCCCTTCTTCACCTTCGGCTCGTTCTCCCGGAGGTGCGCGTACAGCGGGGCGGCAAGGAAGATCGTGGAGTAGGTGCCCACGATGATGCCGATGAAGAGCGACAGGGCGATGTCTCGCAGGGTGCCCGCTCCGAGCACCACGGCGCCGATGAAGAGGATCGAGCCGACCGGGAGGATCGCGACGATCGAGGTGTTGATCGAGCGCACGAGCGTCTGGTTGACGGCGAGGTTGACGGACTGGCCGAACGTGCGCCGCGACTCCTGGCCGTCCTCCGCGGTGTTCTCGCGGATCTTGTCGAAGACCACGACCGTGTCGTACAGCGAGTAGCCGAGGATCGTGAGGAAGCCGATCACCGCTGCCGGCGTGACCTCGAACCCGGTGATCCCGTAGATGCCGGCGGTGAGCACCAGGTCGTGGAGCAGTGCCACGATGGCGGCGACGGACATCTTCCAGGTGCGGAAGTACACCGACATGACGAGGGCGGCCAGCGCGAGGAACACCACGAGCCCCCAGAGCGCCTGGCGCGTGATGTCCTGGCCCCAGGAGGGGCCGATGAACGACTCCGTGACGCTCGCCGGCTCGACGCCGTACGCCGTGGCGAGGGCCTGGCGGACGGCGGTGCTGTCGGTGGCCTCGAGCTGGTCGGTCTGCACGCGCACCCCGTCGGAGCCGACGCTGGAGACGCGCGCCGGCACGGGGGTCACGGTGGCCACCGCGTCGCTCGCGATGTCCTGCGACTGCGAGGACGCCCCGCTCACCGTGAACTCGGATCCGCCCGTGAACTCGATGCCGAAGGTGAATCCGCCCCGGACCAGCGGCCCGAGGATCGAGATGAGGATGCACACGGCGGCGATGCCGTACCAGAGCTTGCGGCGCCCGACGATGTCGAACGAGCGCTTGCCCGTGTAGAGGTCGTTGCCGAACTCGGAGAAGCCAGCCATCAGTCGTCCCTGCTCGTGTCGTCGGATCGCGGCGCGTCGATCGTCGCGGTCGAGGTGGTGCCGGTTCCCGCGCCCTGGGCGGCCTTGCGCTCGGCGATGGTCTGCCGGCGCGCCGCCTCCTTGGCCGCGGCGGTGCCTCGGCCGGTCGAGACGGTCGGGGTGCGGAAGGTGGCGCGGCCGCGGTAGACCGCGCCGAGCGCCCGCGGGTCGAGCCCGCTGAGGCGGTGGCCCTCGGCGAAGAAGCGGCGCTCGGCGAGCAGCTGCAGGATCGGGTGGGTGAAGAGCGACACGACGATGAGGTCGATGATCGTCGTGAGCCCGAGCGTGAGCGCGAAGCCCTTCACGTTGCCGACGGCGAGGATGAAGAGCACCGCGGCGGCGAGGAAGTTGACCGTGTCGGAGGCGATGATCGTGCGCAGCGCGCGCTTCCACCCCTGCTCGACCGACGAGACGAGGCCGCGGCCGTCCCGGAGCTCGTCCTTGATGCGCTCGAAGTACACGATGAACGAGTCCGCCGTGATGCCGATGGCGACGATGAGCCCCGCCACCCCGGCGAGCGACAGCCGGTACCCCTCCCGCCAGCTGAGGAGCGTGATGAGCAGGTACGTGATGACGGCGGCGATGGCCAGCGACGCCACCGTCACCATGCCGAGCGCCCGGTACTGCACGAGCGAGTAGAGCACCACGAGCACGAGGCCGATGAGTCCCGCGATCAGGCCGCTGGTGAGCTGGGAGGACCCGAGCGTCGCCGAGATGACGTCCGAGCTCTGCAGGGTGAAGCTCAGGGGCAGGGCGCCGAACTTGAGCTGGTCGGCCAGCGCCTTGGCGCTCTCCTGCGTGAAGTTGCCCGTGATGGAGGGCTTGCCGTTGGTGACGACGCCCTGCGTGACCGGTGCGGAGATGACCTCGTTGTCGAGGACGAAGGCGAACTGGTTGCGCGGGGACTCGAGCGTGATGAGGCGGGTCGACATGTCGCCGAACTGCTTCGTGCCGTCTCCGTCGAAGACGAGGTTGACGGCCCACGTGCCGGTGCTGACGCCCTGGCTGGACTGCGTCAGCCCGCTCGTGGCGTCGGAGATCGTGCTGCCGTCGACCTCGACCGGGCCGAGCACGTACTTGGCCGCCTTGTCGTCGGCGCAGGCGATGATCGCGCGGTCGGCGGGTGCCGCCTGGCCGTCGCTCTCCGGCGCGGTGGCGCAGTCGTAGGCGGCGAACTGCGCCTGCAGCCTCGGGGTGATCCAGGCGACGTCGCTGGGGCCGGTCGGCTGCGTCGCGGGCTCGTCGGAGAGCGTGGCGGGGTCGGGCGTGGCCTCGGCGGCCGGCGTCTCGGCCGCGGGGGTCGACCCGTCGGCGGGCGCGGATCCGTCCGTGGGCGTCGGCGTCGGCGTCGGCGTGGCGGTGCCGGGGGCGCCGACGAGCACGGGCCGCAGCTCGAGCTTCGCGGACGACTGCAGGCGCTGCATCGTCGCGGCGTCGGGCTCGCCCGGCAGGCTCACCACGATGTTGCTGCCGCCCTGCGTGGTGATCTCCGCCTCGGAGACGCCGCTCGCGTCGACGCGCTGGCGGATGATCGACACCGCCTGGGCGAGCTGCTCGCTCGTGGGCCCGGACGACGAGCCGTCGAGCTGCGGCGCGAGGATGATCTGCGTGCCGCCCTCGAGGTCGAGCGCCAGCTTCGGGGTCCAGGACCCGTTGCTGAAGGCGATGCTCGCCGCATTGCCGCCGGCGAGGAGGCCGATGATGACGAGCAGCCAGACGAGCTTGCGCCGGGCCTTGCGTACCGGTGTGGGCGACTTGGCCACCTGGACACTCGACTTTCTCCGCGGGACGCCCGCCGCTGCGACGCGGTCCCGGATGGGTGGGGGAGCTGGCCCGGGCGCGATCCCGCCCGGGTGCGGCGGACGGCTCAGCCGCCCGCCCGGTGGATCAGGAGCGCGCGGTGGGCGCGTCGCCGTCGTCGAGGCGACGACCGGCGTCCGTGCTGCCGGTCTCGTCGACGACGTCGGTCGCGGGGGCGTCGTCCACGAGCTCGCTCGCGTCGTCCGCCACGGCCACGGTGGGCTCGACGACCCGGGCGATGGTCTGGCGGTGCAGCTTGAGGACGGTGCCGGGCGAGACCTCGAGGTAGGCGAGGTTGTTCTCGTCGTCGAAGGAGACGAGCGTCCCGTAGATGCCGGATGCGGTCATGACCTCGGCGCCGGGCACCATCTGCGTCTGCAGCGCGGCCAGGTCCTTCTGGCGCTTCCGGCTGTTGCGGAACATGAAGAAGATGAGCAGCGCCAGGACGGCGAACATGATCAGGGTGAACGGGTCCATGCGGGACGGGCCTTTCAGGAGCTGGGGGTGTACGGACGCGACGAACCGGCGACGTTCCGCGGGAGGCCAGCTTGAATCATAGGCCATCGCCGAAGAGCGGCTCCTCGGCCCCGGGAGACGCCGCCCCCGGTCCGGGGGCGCCCGGCCGGACCTGGGCCATCGGTCCCTCGAGCCCGAAGTGCCGCCAGGCGGCGGGGGTCGCCACGCGACCGCGCGGGGTGCGGGTGACCAGCCCGATGCGCACGAGGAACGGCTCGACGACCGACTCGATGGTCTCGGCCTCCTCCCCCACCGAGACGGCCAGGGTGTTGAGCCCGACGGGTCCGCCGTCGAAGCGCGTGAGGATCCCGCGCATCACCGCGCGGTCGAGCCGGTCGAGGCCGAGCGGGTCCACGTCGTAGAGGTCGAGGGCGGCGCGGACGGACGTCACGTCCGCCTCCGTGCCGTGGACGAGCGCGTAGTCGCGCACCCGGCGGAGGAGGCGGTTGGCGATGCGGGGCGTCCCACGGCAGCGTCCCGCGATCTCCGCGACGGCCTCGTGCTCGATCTCGAGGTGCAGCATCCCGGCCGCGCGCTCGATGACCTGCTCGAGCTCGTGCGTCTCGTAGAACTCGAGGTGCGCGGTGAAGCCGAAGCGGTCGCGGAGCGGGCTAGGCAGCATGCCGGAGCGCGTGGTGGCGCCCACGAGCGTGAAGGGCGCGAGCTCCAGCGGGATGGAGGTGGCGCCGGCGCCCTTGCCCACCATGATGTCGATGCGGAAGTCCTCCATCGCGAGGTAGAGCATCTCCTCGGCGGAGCGCGCCATCCGGTGGATCTCGTCGACGAACAGGATCTCGCCCGGCACGAGCGCGGACAGCACCGCCGCGAGGTCGCCCGCGTGCTGGATCGCGGGGCCGCTCGTGAGGCGGAGCGGCCGGCGGCTCTCCTCCGCGACGATCATCGCGAGCGTCGTCTTGCCGAGCCCGGGCGGGCCGGCCAGGAGGATGTGGTCGGGCGAGCGGTTCTGCATCGCGGCCGCCGTCAGCAGCAGCTCCAGCTGCCCACGCACCTTGACCTGCCCGACGAACTCCGACAGGGACCGTGGTCGCAGCGCGCCCTCGAAGGCGAGCTCGGCCTCCGACTCGGGGACGGGGCTCGACACGTCGCCCTGCTCGGGGGCGCTCACCGGTCGGCCGCCGCGCCGGCCGCGGCGGTGCCGGGCGCCTGCTGCGGGCCGAGCATCCCGAGGGCGACGCGGAGGAGGCGCGCCATGTCGGCCGGCGCGCCCTGCTCCTCGGCGGCGGCCACCGCGTCGTCGACCGCCGTGCGGGCGACGCGCTCCGACCAGCCGAGGCCCACGAGCGCGGTGAGGACGTCCGCGGTGACGGACGACGGGGCGGATGCCGCCGAGCGCGACCGCGGCTGCGTGACGACGAGCTTCCCCGCGAGCTGCAGCACGATGAGCTTCGCCGTCTTGGGGCCGATGCCGGAGACGCGGCGGAACACGGCGTCGTCCTCGACGGCGATCGCCTGCGCCATGGCCTCGGGGTCGAGGTGCTCCAGCACCGCGAGGGCGGACTTCGGGCCGACGCCGGTGACGCCGCAGAGCAGCTCGAAGGCGCGCAGCTCGTCCGGCCCGGGGAAGCCGAAGAGGGTGAGGGAGTCCTCGCGGACGACCAGGGACGTGAGGACGGTGGCCTCGGATCCGTGCCGCAGCTCGAGCGCGTGCCGCGGGGTGACGGAGATCCCGTAGCCGACGCCGTGGACCTCCAGCAGGAGGGTCTGACCGGAGACGGACAGCACGGTGCCGCGGAGGGAGGAGATCACGCCCACAACCCTACGAGCTAGCGCCGACCCCGCTGCGCACGCTCGGCGGCGAGCCACGCCGCCTGGGCCGCGGTCGGTCCGGCGGCACCGGGCGCCGCCGACGCGGCGGCGCGCGAGACCGGCACGGGCGTCCCGGTGATCCCCGCGCGGGACAGCCCCGCCCGCCAGCCGGCGCAAATGGCGAGGGCGAGGGCGTCCGAGGCGTCGGCCGGGGTCGGCAGCTCGTCGAGGCCGAGGATCCGCGCGACCATCGTCGCGACCTGCTTCTTGTCGGCCTGCCCGTAGCCCGTGACGGCCGCCTTCACCTCGCTCGGCGTGTGCATCGCGACGTCGAGCCCGCGCCGCGCGGCGCCGGCGAGGGCCACGCCCGTGATCTGCGCGACGCCCATCACCGTGGAGAGGTTGTCCTGCGCGAAGACGCGCTCGATGGCGACGACCGCCGGGCCGTGCCGCGCCACGAGCTCGTCGATGCCGTCGCCCACCGCGAGCAGCCGGTGGTGCAGCTCGTCCGTGGGGCTCGTCCGCACGACCTGCACGTCGACGATGCGCGCCGAGCGGTCCGCGAACACGTCGACCACCCCGACGCCGCAGCGGGTCAGTCCGGGGTCGATCCCGAGGATCCGGACGGACGGCCCGGTGCCGCCCGCGCCGCTCCCCCGCGCCCCGGCGATGAGGGGCTACTCCTCGTCGTCGTCGTCGAGCGCCGCCTGGACCTCGGCGGGCACGTCGCTGTTGACGTAGATGTTCTGGACGTCGTCCAGGTCCTCCATGGCGTCGATGAGCTTGTTCACCTTGCGCGCGGTCTCGAGGTCGACCTCGACCTTGACCTGCGGCACGAACTCCACGTCGGCGGAGTCGTACTCGATGCCCGCCGCCTGGAGCGCCTGGCGCACGGCGACCATGTCGCTCGGCTCGCACCGGATCTCGAACACCTCGCCGTGGTCGGTGACGTCCTCCGCGCCCGCGTCGAGGACCGCCGTGAGGACGTCGTCCTCCGTCGGCGCCTCGGCATGGGGAACGGCGAGGACGCCCTTGCGGTGGAAGTTGTAGGCGACGCTGCCCGGATCGGCCATGGTGCCGCCGTTGCGGCTCATCGCCGTGCGGACCTCGGCGGCCGCGCGGTTCTTGTTGTCCGTGAGGCACTCCACGAGCATCGCGACGCCGTTGGCCGCGTAGCCCTCGTACATGATCGTCTGGTAGTCGACGACCTCGCCGAGGAGGCCCGCGCCGCGCTTGACGGCGCGGTCGATGTTGTCGTTCGGGACGCTGGTCTTCTTGGCCTTCTGCACCGCGTCGACGAGGGTCGGGTTGCCGGACATGTCGGCGCCGCCGATCTTGGCCGCGACCTCGATGTTCTTGATCAGCTTCGCGAACGACTTGGCGCGACGCGAGTCGATGATCGCCTTCTTGTGCTTCGTGGTCGCCCACTTGGAATGTCCGGACACGGGTGGTTCTCCTTACGCGGCGTCTGCTCGCTGTCAATGATGGACCATCGGGCGGCCGCGCCGATCGACCCCGGGGGTCAGAGGGTGCGGCCGGACTCCTCGACCATGTCGAGGAAGAGGCGGTGGAAGCGGAGGTCGCCCGTCACCTCCGGGTGGAACGAGGTGCCGAGGAGCGCGCCCTGGCGGACGGCGACCACGCGGCCGTCGTCGAGCGACGCGAGAGCCGACGCTGCCGGCCCGACCGACGCGACCACGGGCGCGCGGATGAAGACGGCGTGCACGGGCGGGTCCCCCAGCTCGGGCACGTCGAGGTCCACCTCGAAGGACGCGGTCTGGGATCCGAAGGCGTTGCGGCGGACCGCGACGTCGAGCCCGCCGATGCTCCGCTGGTCGTGGATCGCGTCGACGATCTCGTCGGCCAGCATGATGAGGCCGGCGCAGGTCCCGTACACGGGCAGCCCGTCGTCGATCGCACCGCGGAGCGGCTCGGCGATCCCGAACTGGCGCGACAG
The DNA here is from genome assembly GCF_001618005.1 of Clavibacter tessellarius. GTDB lineage: Bacteria > Actinomycetota > Actinomycetes > Actinomycetales > Microbacteriaceae > Clavibacter > Clavibacter tessellarius_A. The sequence goes on along the minus strand of NZ_LQXA01000023.1, from coordinate 55,226 downwards.
CTTGTCCATCACGGTGGACTCGCCGCCCGGGATGACCAGGCCGTTGAGCCCCGGCAGGTCCTTCGGCTGGCGGACGAGCCGCGTGCGCGCACCGAATCCCTCGAGCACCCGCACGTGCTCGCGGACGTCCCCCTGCAGCGCGAGGACGCCGACGAGAGTCCCGTCGGCGTTCGGCGCCGCCGTGCTACCGGCCACGCTGGGCGAGCCGGTGGGCGGCGCTCACGCCGGCGAGCTCGTCGCCGTCAGCCGGGATCGACGTGCCACCACCCCGTGCGGAGCGGGATGCGGAGGACGAGGGCATGGAGGACAGGATATCCCGCGCGCGACGGGTGCCCGGCCCGCGGGCGCGATTATGCGACGGGATGACCGCTTCGTCAACAGATGGCGAACGGGGGATGGACGTCGATACCGTCCTCGCACGAAGCTGACGATGTCGTATCGAACGCGAGGCTCCGTCCACGGACGGGCAGGCGTTCACGAGCTCCCTTCTCGTCGGAGGCGCACAGGTCGTACGCGTGCAGGACGAGACGGGGAGGGATCGATGTCGCATCAGGGCGTACCCGAGGGGTGCAGGCGGAGGCTGCTGGCCGACGCGCCGGCTGCCGTCCGCGAAGGGGTGCAGGGACGGGACCGGGTCCGGTCGCGCGAGGTCGTCGGGGCGTCCGCCGGTCGGGGAGCCGACCGTGGCTGAGACGAGGGCGGTGCTCCTCTGCGCCGGATCCGGCACCCGCGCGCGCGACGTCACGGGCGACGTCCCGAAGTGCCTGCTCGAGATCGACGCCGTGTCGCTGCTCGCCCGCGCCCGCGCCCAGCTCGCACGCGCCGGGGTGCGCGACTCCGTGGTGGTCGCCGGGTTCGAGTGGCGCCAGCTGGCGAGCGCCGTGGGACCGACCGGGACGGTGCGCGTCTGGGACGGCTGGGAGACCGCCAACAACCTCTGGACGCTCGGCGCGAACGTCGACCTCCTCGAGGGGGGAGGCGACCGGGTGATCCTCTTCGGCGACGTGGTCTTCGATCCGGGCATCCTCGACGCGCTGCTCGACTCGCCCGCGGACGTCGCGCTCGCCGTCGACGGCTCCTCCCGCCTCGAGGGCACCATGCGGGTCCGCCTCCGGGACGGTGCGCTCGAGATCGGCAACCGCCTCGCGCCGGCCGAGGCGGACGGCAACTTCGTGGGGATCCTCAAGCTGAGCGAGCGCGCCTGCGCGCCCGTCGCGGCCGAGCTCGCGCGTCGGTTCGCCGAGGGCCGCGATCGCGACGACTACTACACGGCGGTCCTCCCGGACCTCGCGCACACGCTGTCCATCGAGTGCGTCAGCGTCGGGGGGAACCGATGGGCGGAGGTGGACACGCCCGCGGACTACGCCCGCGCGCGCAGCATCTTCGAGACGGGGCGTGGAGGTGCCGGCCCATGTGCGGGGTGACGGGGATCCTGGAGCTCGACGGTCGGCCGTTCGCCGACCTGGAGATGCTCGCCGCCGTCAACGCGTGCCAGGCTCATCGCGGACCCGACGAGTCCGGCTACCACGTCGACGGTCCCGTCGGTCTGGGATTCACGCGGCTCAGCGTCATCGACGTGCCGCACGGGCAGCAGCCGATGGTCGACGCGGACACGCGCGTGTCGCTCGTCTTCAACGGGGAGATCTACAACTTCCGGGAGCTCCGGAGCCAGCTGCGGGCGCGCGGCCACGTGTTCCGGACGTCGAGCGACACGGAGTCGCTCCTCCGCGGGTACCTCGAGTGGGGCTCGGACGTGGTGCACCGGCTGAACGGCATGTTCGCGTTCGGCATCCACGACGGTCGCACGGGCACGCTCCTCCTGGCTCGGGACCGGCTCGGGATCAAGCCCCTGCACTGGGCGGTGGTCGACGGGAGGTTCGTCTTCGCGTCCGAGATGAAGGCGATCCTCGCGGTGCCGGGCTTCCGCAGGCAGGCGAGCCTCGCCGGCATCTCGAGCTACCTCACCTTCCGTCAGGCCGTGTGGGGGAACAGCTACTTCGAGGGGATCGAGAAGGTGCTGCCCGGCCATCTGGTCGAGGTGTCCGGAGGGCGGGTCGTCGACCGCGAGTACTGGCAGCTCCCCGTGCCCCGGCCGGACGGGTCCCGGAGCGGACCGGAGTGGATCGACCTCGCCGACGAGATGCTCGGGAGGGCCGTCGACCGCTGCCTCGTCTCGGAGGTGCCGCTCGGGGCGTACCTGAGCGGGGGCCTCGACTCGAGCCTCGTGGTCGCGATGATGGCGCGGCGCCTCGATCGCCCGGTGCGGACGTTCTCGGTCGGCTACGGGACGGGCGCGTACGACGAGGGGGCGTTCGCGCAGCAGGTCGCCGACCACGTCGGCGCCGAGCACACCCATCTCGTCGTCGGCAGGGAGACGTACGAGGAGGGGCTCGTGCCGCTGATCCGGCACCGCGACGCGCCCCTGTCCATCCCGCAGGAGATCGCCGTCCACGCTCTCTCCACCGAGATGAGGCGCCACGTGACGGTCGCGCTCTCGGGGGACGGGGCGGACGAGCTGTTCGGCGGATACGGGCGGGTGATGCGCTCGCCGCTCGACTGGAAGAAGACGGCGGCGCTGCAGAAGGTGGTCCCGCCGGCCCTGGCGAGGAGGATCGCGGCCGCGCACGGCCCGAGCCAGACCTCGCTGGCCGCGAACCTGGACGTGCGCGACCACCTCGAGCACTTCTACCGCATGTACCACTGGGTGCCGTTCGAGGAGAAGTGGGGCCTCTTCTCCCCCGAGGCGCGCGAGGCCCTGCAGGGTGATCGCGCGGTCAGGGCCCCGTTCGAGCGGTCGTTCGCCCGGACCGCGGATGCCGACCCCTACGACCGGGTCCTGCACGCGTTCCAGCACCTCCACATCGGCGCGATCCTCGACAAGGTCGACGCGATCGGCATGTCCGCGAGCCTGGAGGGACGCGTGCCGTTCGTCGACCACGAGCTGGTCGAGGCGTTCGTGCACATGCCCGTCCGCCACAAGATGGCGTGGAACAGCCGCTCCGCGCAGCTCCGCTCGTGGTTCACGCCCGCCTTCCGCGCCTCCGAGACCCTGGACACGACGAAGACCGTGCTGCGGAGGGTCGCCGACAGGTACCTCCCGGGGACGCTGACGTCGCGCAAGAAGATGGGCTTCCCCACGCCGCTGGACGACTGGATGCGCGACGGCATGCTGGTCCGCGCCCGCGAGGTGCTCCTGGACGGGGCCACCCAGCGCGACGGCCTCTTCGATCGGCGGGCGATGGAGGAGTTCCTCCGCCGCCCGCAGGACCTCGACCACGACTTCTACGGGAAGAAGGTCTGGATGTACATGAACGTGGCGATCTGGATGCAGGAGGTGGTGCACTCGTGACCGCCGGGACCGCGACGGCGACGGCCGCCGACCGGGTGCTCGCCGCCCTGCGGCGGGAGGGGGTCGACTTCGCGACCGGCGTCCCGTGCTCCCTGCTCGCGGGGCTGTTCTCCGCCCTGGAGCGCGGAGGGCCGGGCGAGCGCATCCGGTACGTCCCGGCGCCGCGCGAGGACACCGCGATGGGGATGGCGGTCGGGGCACGGCTGGCGGGTGCGATGCCCGTCGTCCTGATGCAGAACTCCGGACTGGGCTACTGCCTGAACGTGCTCACGAGCCTCACCCTCATCTACGACGTCCATCCGCTCATCATCATGAGCTGGCGCGGGCACGACGGGACGGACGCCGTCGAGCACGACGTCATCGGCCGCGAGGTCGTCCGCCTCCTCGACGTCGTCGGGATCGCGCACGCGGTCCTGGACCCCGAGCGGCCGGAGCGGGCCGTGGCGTCGGGCATGGACGCGGTGCGGGACGCTCAGCCGTTCGTCGTGCTCGTCGTGGAGGGGATCTAGCCGTGCGGTACGAGGACGCGTTCCGAGCCCTGCTCGACGCGCACGCGGACGCCGCCGTGGTCGCCACGTGCGGCCACATCTCGCGGGACCTGTTCGGCTTCGACGACAGGGGCGGCAACCTCTACCTCGTCGGGTCGATGGGGATGGCGGGACCGGTGGCGCTCGGCGTCTCGATCCAGCTCCCGTCGACGACGGTGATCGCGATCGACGGCGACGGCTCCGCGGCCATGAACCTCAGCGGAGCGGCCAGCGTCGCGGGGAGCGGCAACCGGATCCTGCACGTCGTGCTCGACAACGGCCAGCACGGCAGCACGGGCGGTCAGCGCGTGTCCCCCTCCGGGGACCTGGCCGCCGTCGCCCGCGGGCTCGGGTACCGCACCGTGCTGGACATCACGACCGAGGACGGGCTCGCGGGGATCGCGGGGATCGCGCGCTTCCCCGCCTTCGCACGGATCCGGGTCGCCCCGAGGTCCGGGCCGATCGGACCCCGCGTGTCGCTCGCACCGCGGGAGCTCCGCGACAGGTTCGCCGCGCATCTGCGGTCGGACGGACACGAGATGAGAGGAGAGGGACGATGACGATGCAACGGACGCTCCGGGACGTGCTGGCCTCAGCGCGCATCGGGAGCGCGGCCGGCGCGCACAACGCGCTGACGGCGCGGCTGGTCGAACAGGCGGGATACGACGTGGTCTGGGCCAGCGGGCTCGAGATCTCCGCGTCGATGGCCGTGCCCGACGCGAACATCCTGACGATGAGCGACGTGCTGGCGGTGGCGGCGTCGATGGCCGCGAAGGTCCGGATCCCGGTCCTCGCGGACTGCGACTCGGGATTCGGCGGCACCGCCAACGTCGCCGCCATGGTGCGGGCCTACGAGGCCGCGGGCATCCAGGGCGTGTGCGTCGAGGACAAGACCTTCCCGAAGCTGAACAGCTTCGTGGCGGGGAACCAGTCGCTGGTGCCGATCGAGGACTTCTGCGGGAAGCTCGCCGCCGCCCGGGAGAACCGGTCCTCGGACGCGTTCGTCGTGATCGCGCGCATCGAGGCCTTCATCGCGGGATTCGGCCTGCACGAGGCGCTGGTCCGGGCCCGTGCGTACGAGGCCGCCGGCGCGGACGCGCTGCTGATCCACTCGAAGCGCGCCGACGCGACCGAGATCGAGGGGTTCCTCGCGGCCTACGACGGCGAGCTGCCCGTGGTCGTCGTCCCCACGACCTACAAGGAGACCACCCTCACGGACCTGCAGCGCATGGGGGCGTCGCTGGCCATCTACGCGAACCAGGGCCTGCGCAGCGCGATCTCCTCCACGCGGACGACGCTCCGCACGATCCTCGAGTGCGGCTCAGCCGCCGCGGTGGACGACTCGATCGCGCCCCTGCAGGAGGTGTTCGACCTCCAGGACATGGCCGATCACGTGAGCCGGGAGGCCCGCTACGAGGCCATCGGCCGCGACGTCGCCATGGCCGCCGAGTCGCCCGCCCCGCGGGTGGGCTGAGCCGGTGTCGGTCATGGACGCCGCGACGGCGACGGCGGGCCCGGCGCTCGTCAAGACGGATCCATCGACCGGGAGGGTGCTCGGCACCTTCCCGGCGGGTCGGGCGGAGCAGGTGCGCGTGGCGGCGGAGCGCGCGGCGTCGGCCTCCCGCGGCTGGGCGGACGCGGGAGCGGTTCGGAGAGGCGACGTCGTGCACCGGCTCGCCGAGCTGATCGAGGCGCACCGCGACGAGCTCGCCGCCAGCATCCGGGCGGAGACCGGCAAACCGGTCCGGGACGCCGTGGGCGAGGTCGAGCGCACGGTGGCCCTCGTGCGCTTCGCCGCCGGCTTCGGCAGGCGCACCGGCGGTGAGACGCTCCCCTCCGACACCCCGCTCACGGCGAGCTCGACGCATCGACGGCCGGTCGGGCCGGTCGCCCTCATCACGCCGTGGAACTTCCCCCTGGCGATCCCGGCCTGGAAGCTCGCCCCGGCGCTCGTGGCCGGGTGCACGGTCGTGCTGAAGCCGTCCCCGCTCGCCCCGCGGACGGCCGAGCTCCTCGTCGACCTCGCCGCGCTCGCCGGGGTCCCCGACGGCGTCGTCTCGGTGGTCCAGGGCGACGGCGTCACCGGGGACCTGCTGGTCTCCCGCGCAGAGATGCGCGCCGTCAGCTTCACGGGGAGCGTCGACGTCGGGCGCTCGATCCACCGGGCCGCCTCGCGGACGATGGCCAGGACCCAGCTCGAGATGGGCGGCAAGAACGCCGTCATCGTCATGGAGGACGCCGACCTCGATCGCGCCGCGACGGCCGTCGTGCGCGGCGCGTTCGGCCAGTCCGGCCAGCGCTGCTCCGCGACGAGCCGCGTCATCGCGCACGCGCCGGTGCACGACGCGCTGGTCGCGAGGATCGTCGAGCACGCCATGCGGCTCCGGCCCGGTCCCCCGGACGACCCGAGCTCGGACCTCGGCCCGCTGATCAGCGAGGACGCCATGCGGCGGTGCCTCGACGCCGTGCAGGCGAGCCGCCTGGATGGCGGCACCGTGCTGTGCGGCGGCGAGCGCATGGGGACCGTGGGGAACTTCGTGCTGCCCACCGTCATCGTCGGGCTGGATCCCACGGCGCCGCTCGCCCGGACGGAGGTGTTCGGGCCCGTCCTCGTCGTCCTCGCGGCATCGTCGCTGGAGGAGGCGATCGCCATCGGCAATTCCGTGGAGTACGGGATGTCCGCGGCCATCTTCACCTCCGACATCCGGAGCGTCGGGCGCTTCGTCGCCGAGACGGAGGCCGGCATGCTGCATGTCAACCGGGCGGGTACGGGAGCGTTCCCGCACATGGCGCACACGGGGGCGAAGTCCTCGCAGTTCGGTCCCGCGGAGTGCTCCGAGGAGGGCCTCGGCTTCTTCCTCGAGACGAGGACGGTGACCATCGATGTGTCGTGACACCCCCGCCGTCGCATCGGCTCGCGACCGACCCCTCGTGTCCGCGGAGAGGAGTGCGTCATGTGCGGCACCGTAGGCCTGTTCGTCGGCTGCGCGGCCGCGGCCTTCTGCCCCGTCGCCCGGACGCAGGGCACGACGGACGCGGCCGGCGTCCCGCCGGACGCGCCTCCGCCGGACTACCGCTCCGCCTTCAGCAGCTGGGACGCGCGCGCGAGCGTCCGATCGGCGCCCCGGCGCGTGCTGCGGCCGGACGCGGGCCTCGCCCTGTTCCCGGAGGAGCTGGTGCCGGTCGCCGCGCATCCCCTCGTCCGCGCCCTCGGCCCAGAGGTGCTCGTGGGGATGCAGACGCGCCAGCTCTACCGCTACCTGCACTTCACCGCGAAGCTCGAGCACCTGGTGGTCAACCACGTGGCGCTCGGCATCGCCAACGGGGACGTCCGCGTCCCCATCCCCGAGCAGATGCGGTTCGACGCGCTCAAGATCTACTGCGACGAGGCGTACCACGCCTACTTCTCGGTGGACCTCATCCGCCAGGCCGAGCAGCTGACGGGCATCGCCCCGCCGAAGGCGGACGAGGAGCCCTTCTTCCTCGTGCGGCTGCGCGGCCTGCAGGCTCTTCACGAGCCCCGGCTGGCTGGCCTCATCGAGCTGGCCTTCACGATCGTCTCCGAGACGCTGATCTCCTCCACGCTCACGGACGTGGCACGCGGCGTGCGCGTCGATCCCGCCGTCACGGACGCGGTCCACGACCACGCGCTGGACGAGGGCCGCCACCACGCGTACTTCGCCGCGTACCTCGAGCACCTCTGGGGGAGCCTCGATCCCGGGCAGCGCGAGTTCGTCGCGCAGCTGTTCCCCCGGCTCATCGACGTCTTCCTGGACCCCGACCGGCCCTCCGTCGCCGCCGAGCTCGCCGCGTACGGGCTGCCCTCGGACCAGATCGAGCAGGTGCTGGCGGACGTGTTCTCGGACGACATCCGTCACGCCTACAACCGGGCCACGGCGGCCAAGCTGCTCGCGTACCTCGGGGCGCTGGACGTCTTCTCCAGCTCGGCGGCGCACGAGCAGGCGGCATCGCTCGGGCTCGTGGACTAGGAGATGATCGTGGACATGGAGCGCAGCGAGCGGACCACCGCCGGCGTCCGTCGGACCCGTCAGGCGGGGCCGACATGACGGCGGCTCCCCCGCAGGAGCGCGGACGGCTGGTGTGGCCGGTCGCGGCCTTGTTCTGGGCGCTGCAGTTCGCGGTCCTCAATCCCCTGCTGGCCGTGCTGCTCGTCACGCTGTACGACGCGACGCCCTCGCAGGTCGGCTGGGCGCTCGGCGCGTACAACGTGGGCGGCTTCATCGCGTCGCTGGCGATCCCCGTCCTCGCCGACCGGACGGGCGACTACCTCCGGCCGCTGCTCGTGTGCGCGGTCGCCGGGGTCGCGCTGGTGGTGGTCCTGGCGGTGACGACGTCGCTGCCGTGGGCCGTGGCCGCGCTCGTCGTGCTGGGCGGGCCGCCCGGGGTCGGGTCGACCCTGCTGTTCGCGCAGCTCCGACACGAGGGGGCGGCGCCCGCCCAGGTCATCCGCACCCGGGCGATCGTCTCGTTCGCCTGGGTCGTCGGTCCTCCGCTCGCCACCCTCTGGACGGGAGTGGCGGGATCGCCGGCGGCGCTGCTGCTCCTCGCTGCGGTCGGCGTCGTCAACGTCGTCACCGCCCTGCTCCTGCTGCGCCGGCGCGGATCCACGGCCCCGGCGGGCGCCGGCGCCGCCCGCCCGAAGCTGCTCGCGCAGCTCCGCGGCTGGTCGCGCTGGACGACGATGACCGCGTTCGTCCTGCTGCAGGCCACCAACATCGCGACGGTCACGATCGCGTCCCTGTTCATCACGCGCGACCTCGACAGCCCGCTCGTCTGGGCCGGCGTCGTCCTCGGCGCGGCCGCGCTCCTGGAGATCCCCGCGCTCCTCGTCATCGGCCGGCTCCACGGACGCGCGAGCACGGCGTCGCTGCTCCTCACCGGCTTCGCCTCCGGCGCCGTCTACTACGGCACCGCCGCGCTCGCCTCCCACCCCTGGCAGCTCCTCGCCCTGCAGCCGCTGAACGCCTGGTTCTTCGCGGTGGTCGCGGGCGTGGGGCTCACCGTGTTCCAGGACGCCTTCGCGAGCCCCGGTCTCGCATCCGGCCTCTTCACGAACACCCGACGGGTCGGCGCCATCCTCGCCGGGGCGCTCATCGCGCTCCTCGCCGGCTTCCCGGCCCCCTACCGCGCGGTCTACGGCGCCTCGGCCGCGGTCACCGCGCTCATGGCCATCGGGGCGCTCGTGATCGTGGTCGCCGGAGCCCGCGCCCGGACACGCTCCCGGGCAGCTGACCCGCTCAGGGCGCCGGATCGGGGGCCTCGCCCCGCGACACCACCCGCCACCGCATGCACCGACGACCGGAAGGAACACCGATGAGCAGCACGACGAGCAAGCTCGAGCCGAGCGACGAGTACCTGGTCCGCTTCCTGAGCGACGGGGAGTACCGCAGGGAGGCCTTCGCGGTCGCCGACCGGCTCGTCGACGAGGACGTGACCGACGAGGGAACCGTCCTCGCGTGGACGCACGGGGACGGGATCCTCGCCGAGCTGGTGACGCACCTGGCGGCGTCGAGGCGCGTGGTGAGGAGCCTGGCCGAGCCGGTGAGCGTGGGGATCGTCTTCGCCGTGTGGAAGGAGGCGCGACGCCTCCAGCCCCGGACCGAGCGGAACCCCGCCGGCGAGGACGCCCTGCGCGCGAAGGTCGCCGAGCTGGAGTGGCTGTTCCGCGACGCCCCCGTCAGCTGGCGGCTCTACATAGTGGACGACGAGTGCCCCGAGGGGAGCCTGGAGGTCGCGCGCGCGATCGTCGAGGAGGACGGGCTCGAGTCGGTCGAGCTGCTCCGGTTGCGCGACGCGCTGCCCGCCGCGGAGCCGCCGCTGTCGAAGCTGGCCGCGGCCGACCTCTCGGTGAAGGGCGGCGCCCTCCTGCTCGGGCTGCGACGCGCCTCCGCGCGGGGCCACGACTACGTCATGTTCACGGACTGCGACAACAGCAACAACCTGGGTCAGATCGGGCTGCTGCTCGAGCCGTTCCTCACCGGCGGGGTCCGAGCCGCCATCGGGGATCGCCGATCCACGCGCGTCTCGCACTGGCAGGACTCCCGGGACAGCGAGTCGACGGCCAACTACGTCCTGAAGCGGGTGCGGCAACTCCTCGCCTTCGACCTGATCCTCCGCGACGTGACCTGCCCCTTCAAGATGTTCGACCGCGCGTGCCTCGCGGCGATGCTGGAGGAGCTCGACGTCTTCGACTTCTGCGTGGACTACGACATGCTCGGCTACCTGCAGCACGAGGGGACGCCGCTCGCCGTCGTGCCCATCGTCTCGCTCGATTCGGAGACGGAGACGACCTGGGTCCCGCTCGGCAACGCCAGCGTCTGGTGGCAGAAGCTGCGCGGCTTCGTCCACGTGGTGGAGAAGTACGGGCTGCCGCACGACCGGGAGGCGGCCGATCTGGTCCGGAGGCACCTGACGTCCCAGGAGGCCGTCGCGGCGGTGCTCCGCGCCGGAGAGCAGGGCGTCGTCCTCGGCGGGCGGCCGATCAGCCCTGCGGAGCAGCTGCAGATGGACCTGGGCGAGGTGGAGGAGTGGTTGTGTGCCGTGCTGTCGGAGTAGCCACGTGATCGGCGTGGCCCGGTGCCGCCTGGACCCGAGGTGGCGCCGATGAACGGTGACGGGCCCCACCTCGACGAGGTGCGGATCGGTGACGTGGCCCGCGAGCCGTCATCGAGACCGACGACGCGGTACAGCCTGACCGTTACGTCCCCGGTGGCCGAGCGCAGGATGTCGGTGGACTGCATCGACCTTCCCGACCTCGCCGCCGTCATCCCGTACTGCCCCGAGGACGCATCGGTCCACCTGGTGGAGCAGGTGCGGCCGGCGCTGTTCGTCAAGCACGGCTGGAGGACCGACCTCGAGCTGCCCGCGGGCTTCGTGGATCCCGGCGAGAGCCCGCGCGACGCCGCCGTCCGCGAGCTGCGGGAGGAGACCGGCCTCGAGGCCCTCGACATCGCGCATCTCTGCGACTTCGTGATCTCGCCCGGCTTCACCGGGGAGATCACGTCCCTCCACCTCGCCCGCGTCGCACCGCGGGAGGACGACGACCGCTGGACCATGACGGTCGACGAGGAGATGCTGCGGGTCCGCCGGGTGCGACTCGCCGACGTCGCCGCACTCCTCGGGGAGGGCCGGGTGCACAACGCCCTCACCTGCCTCGCCCTCACCTGGTGCCTGGCGCACGGGGATGCGCTGGACGCCGGCCCCGGCCCCGGCCCCGGAGGCTCCGATGCGTAGCCGCCGCGAGGACCGGACGACCATGCCCGGCCGACAGCCCGGAGACGTACGTGGCGATGACGAGGCGCGGGCATCCTGCCGGGGATCCTCCGGATCCTCCGGATCGTCGGCGATCCGGCGGCCGTCGCCGACGCAGGCACCGCCTGCCCACGGTCCGTCAGGCGCCACCGACGGTCCACCAGCACGGCACAGGACCACCGGAGGAAGGAGCCCTCGATGCGACGACGCACGACACCCGGCCGGACGGCCTGCCTCGGCCTGATGGCGGCCGTCTCGGCCACCACCCTGGGCCTCGCTCCCCAGGCGTCCGCCGGGACCGCCGCGAGCTCCGACCCCGCCGGGCTCCGCTCGCCGGCGATCGCGGCGAACGCCCCGCACACGCGGACGGTCGACTGGCTGGTGAGCCGGATGACGCCCACGGAGGAGCTTGACCTCATGGAGGGCAGCTGGGCGGACAAGACCAACATCGACGGCACCCTCGACCCGGACACCCACGACCAGGCCGGCTACGTGCGCGGCGTGGCCCGGCTCGGCATCCCCGAGACCCGTCACGCGGATGCGCTCGGCATCGAGGCGTCCGCCGCCGCGACGTCGTATCCGAACCGGCTTGGCCTCGCGTCGTCGTTCGACCGGGACGCGTTCTCGCGGTTCGGACAGCGGGTCGGCGAGGACGGCGCTGAGATGGACATGGACCTCATCTACGGTCCCCAGGTCGACATCGTGCGCATGCCCTCGTGGAAGCGCGACATGACGGCGCTCAGCGAGGACCCGTACGTGGCCTCCGAGCTGGGCTCCCGCGAGATCCAGGGGATCCAGAGCACCGGGCTGCTCGCGCAGGTCAAGCACGTCAGCTCCTACGACGGGCAGGACCAGAACATCGCCTCGCTGGTCGAGGGGCAGGCGGCGCACGAGCTGTACCTCGCGCCGATCGAGGCTGCCGCGTCCGCCGGGGTGAGCTCGATGATGTGCTCGTACGCGACGTCCCGGATCGTCGGCGAGGAGGACGAGCCCCGCTACGCCTGCGCGAACTCGGGTCTGCTCCAGCGCATCGTGAAGGACGAGTGGGGGTTCCCCGGTTGGATCACGACGGACTACGGCGGGGGCACGGCCACGTCCGACCTCCTCGCGGGGACCGACCAGGAGTTCACGACCACGAACTTCTCGTCGGACGCGCTGCTGCCGCTCATCGACCCGCAGTCCGACTCGTACGACGAGCGGTACGCGCACGCGGCGCGCGAGTCGGTGAGCCGGATCCTGTACCAGTACGAGCGCTTCGGGCTCCTCGACGACAGCCGCATCCCGGAGGCCGCGCGATCGCCGGTGCCGCAGCACGGCGACGTCGACGACACGGACCACGCCATCCGGATCGACGAGCAGGCGGGGATCGAGGAGTCGCTCCAGCTCGCGGAGGAGTCCGCCGTCCTGCTGAAGGACGACGGGGGCGCCCTGCCGCTCGACCCGCAGCGGTCCGTCGCGGTGATGGGGCAGTCCGCCACCCTCCTCCCGGCCGGCCCGGGCGGAGAACGCGCCCTCGGGTTCGGGGACCGGACGAACATCACCCCGCTGAAGGCCATGCGTTCCATCGCCGGCGACCGCGTCACCAGCGCCCCCGGCATCGACCTGCTCGGCACCACCGTCCCGGCGGACGCGCTCAGCGCCGACGAGGGCGGCACCACGCGCGGCCTCACCCGCACGACCACGACGGGAACCGTCTCGACCACGTCGACCGACGCGGCCATCGACGGCGACCAGACGGATCTCCGCCCGGGCAGCACGTACTCCTGGACCGGCTACCTCGACGTGCCGGCGGACGGCCAGTACCGTCTGCTCACCCAGCGTCCCTACGGCACCGACAGCGGCGACGACAGCAGGTACAACCAGGACACCCGCCCGGCGAGCAACAGCACCGCCACCCTCGCGGTGGACGGCAGATCCGTCGCGCTGACCGACCCGGACGCCAAGGTGCTGCCCAACGCGTACCCCACGTACTCGACCGAGGCGGGGATCAGGACGACCGCCGGCAACGGCCAGTACCTGGGCTACGAGAACGCCGCGACCGTCCTCGACCTCACCGCGGGCCGGCATCGGGTGACGCTGGGGTACGCGCCGTCCGCGATCGCCGCGACGACGCCGACGTTCCGCTTCGCCTGGTCCCCGATCGAGGACTCGCTGCGGCAGGCCGAGACGGCAGCACGCACGCACGACGTCTCCGCCGTCTTCGTCGACGACGCGAACCAGGTCACCGGCGACGGCGTCTCCCCGACCAGCGACGTCGCGCGTCTCAGCGCCGACCAGGACGCGCTCATCCGGCGCGTCACCGCCGCCGCGCACGGGGCGGGCCACCGCGTGGTGGTGGTCGTGAACTCGGATGCCGCCGTGCAGATGCCGTGGGAGGAGGGCGTCGACGCCGTGCTGGAGATGTGGTACCCGGGCCAGGAGGGGGGCGCCGCGACGGCGGACACCCTCTACGGCGTCTCCGACCCGTCCGGCAAGCTGACGATCTCGTTCCCGAGGAACAGCTCGGAGACCCTGTTCGCCGGTCATCCCGAGCGGGCGGGCGGCACCCAGCCGCAGGGCGAGCCGACGAGGACGATCAAGTGGACCGAGGGGCTGGACGTGGGATACCGCTGGTACGCCTCCGCGGAGAACACGCAGGGCTTCGCGCCGATGTTCGCCTTCGGCCACGGCCTGTCGTACACGCACTACGTCTACGACGACTACTCGGCACGGGCGACCGGGGACGGCGGCATCGACGTCGACCTCCGGATCACCGACGCGGGAGGGGTCGCGGGCTCGGAGATCCCGCAGGTCTACGTCGGTCCGTCCTCGGAGCTGCCGGACGGGATCGCGCAGGCGCCCACGAAGCTCGTCCAGTTCGACCGCGTCGACCTCGCCGCCGGTCAGTCGAAGCGGGTTCGCATGCACGTCACCGCGCGCGAGCTGTCGTCCTGGTCCGAGTCGTCCCAGCGATGGGTGCTGGGGACGGGACCCCGGACGGTGTCCGTCGGCGCGGCGTCCGACGACATCCGCGTCTCCTCGACGGTGGACGTCGCGGCGGCGGACGTCGCGGCGGCGGACGCCGGGGGACGAGCCGCGCTCGTCCCCTCGTCGTCGACCGCGCCGGCCGTCGCCGTCCCGGCGGTCCCGTCCCTCGCGGAACCGGAGGCGCTCGGTCCGCCTGCTACCAGCCGCGCTCGGCGAGGCGGTGCGGGGCGGGGACATCGGCGACGTTGATGCCGACCATCGCCTCGCCCAGCCCGCGCGACGCCTGGGCGATGGCGTCGGGGTCCTGGTACAGCGCCGTCGCGGTGACGACGGCCTTCGCGCGGGCGACCGGGTTGCCGGACTTGAAGATGCCGGATCCGACGAACACGCCGTCGGCGCCGAGCTGCATCATCATCGCGGCGTCCGCCGGGGTGGCCACACCGCCCGCGGTGAAGAGCACGACGGGGAGCTGGCCGGTCTGCGCGACCTCGAGCACGAGGTCGTACGGCGCCTGCAGCTCCTTCGCGGCGACGTAGATCTCGTCGTGCGTGAGGGCGCTCAGGGCGCGGATCTCCGACTTGATGGTGCGGATGTGCTTGGTGGCCTCGGACACGTCGCCCGTGCCCGCCTCGCCCTTGGAGCGGATCATGGCCGCGCCCTCGGTGATGCGGCGGAGCGCCTCGCCGAGCGTCGTGGCGCCGCACACGAAGGGCACGGTGAAGCCCCACTTGTCGATGTGGTTCACGTAGTCGGCCGGGCTCAGCACCTCGGACTCGTCGATGTAGTCGACCTCGAGGGACTGCAGCACCTGCGCCTCGACGAAGTGGCCGATGCGCGCCTTCGCCATGACCGGGATGGAGACCTCGGCCTTGATCTGGTCGATGAGGTCGGGGTCGCTCATGCGGGCGACGCCGCCCTGCGAGCGGATGTCCGCCGGGACGCGCTCGAGCGCCATGACGGCGACCGCGCCCGCGTCCTCCGCGATGCGCGCCTGCTCGGCGTTGACGACGTCCATGATGACGCCGCCCTTGAGCATCTCCGCGAGTCCGCGCTTGACGCGGCTCGAGCCGACCTGTCCGGGGGTGTTGGTGTCAGTCATTGTGATCCCTATCCTATTCGCCCGCCGGGGCGGGCCAGGCTGCTGCGATGGATGCCCGGACGTCGCCCAGCAGCTGCGGCAGCGCCTTGGTCTTGGCGATGATCGGCAGGAAGTTCGCGTCCTGCCCCCATCGCGGCACGATGTGCTGGTGCAGGTGCTCGGCGATGCCGGCGCCCGCGACCTGCCCCTGGTTCATGCCGATGTTGTAGCCGTCGTTCCGCGACACCTCGCGCACGACGCGCATCGCGGTCTGCGTGAGCGCGCCGATCTCGGCCACCTCCTCGGGGCCCGCGAGGTCGTACGTCGCGATGTGCCGGTACGGGCAGACGAGCAGGTGCCCGCTGTTGTACGGGAACAGGTTCAGCAGCACGAAGGCGTGCTCGCCGCGGGCCACGATGAGCGCGTCCTCGTCGGACATCGACGGCGCGATGCAGAACGGGCACTCGTCGCGGTCCGGCTGCTGGCCCTTCTGGATGTAGACCATCCGGTGCGGGGTCCACAGGCGCTGGAACTCGTCGGGCACGCCCGCGAGGTGGCCCGGGTCGTCGACGCGCACGTCGGGGCGCTCGTCCTCTCCCCCGGACTCGTGGTCCGACAGGGTCAGACGGGCCACGCGGTCACCACCTGCTCGCGGCGCGCGATGGCGCCCGTGATCCGCTCGACGGCCTCGTCGACCGGCACGCCGTTGACCTGGGTGCCATCGCGGAAGCGGAAGCTCACGGATCCGGCCGCCCGGTCGTCCTCGCCGGCGATGAGCTGGTACGGGACGCGGAGCTTGGTGTGGGTGCGGATCTTCTTCGGCATCCGGTCGTCCGAGGTGTCGAGCTGCGTGCGCACGCCCGCCGCCCGGAGCCGGTCGAGCACGCCGCCGAGGTACTCCTCGTAGTCCTCGGCCACGGGGATCCCGACCACCTGCACGGGCGACAGCCACACCGGGAACGCGCCCGCATAGTGCTCGGTGAGCACGCCGAAGAAGCGCTCGATGGACCCGAACAGCGCGCGGTGGATCATGACGGGCTGCTTGCGCGTGCCGTCGTTCGCCGTGTACTCGAGGCCGAAGCGCTCGGGCAGGTTGAAGTCGAGCTGGATGGTGGACATCTGCCAGGTGCGCCCGATGGCGTCGCGCGCCTGCACGGAGATCTTCGGACCGTAGAACGCGGCGCCCGCGGGATCCGGCACGAGCTCGAGGCCCGTGTCGACCGCGACCTGCCGGAGCGTCTCGGTCGCCTCCTCCCACACCTCGTCGGATCCGACGAACTTCTCCGGGTCCTTCGTGGACAGCTCGAGGTAGAAGTCGTCGAGGCCGTAGTCGCGCAGCAGCGAGAGGACGAACTCGAGCGTGCCCTTCAGCTCGTCGGCCATGCGCTCGCGCGTCGTGAAGATGTGGGCGTCGTCCTGCGTCATGCCGCGCACGCGGGTGAGGCCGTGGATCACGCCGGACTTCTCGTTGCGGTAGACCGTGCCGAACTCGAACAGGCGCAGCGGCAGCTCGCGGTACGAGCGCTGACGCGACCGGTAGATGAGCACGTGCATCGGGCAGTTCATGGGCTTCAGGTAGTAGTCAGCGCCCTGGCGCGTGATCTCGCCCTCGTCGTTCCGCGCCTCGTCGAGGTGCATGGCGGGGAACATGCCGTCCTTGTAGAAGTCGAGGTGCCCGCTCGTCTCGAACAGGTTCGACTTCGTGATGTGCGGCGAGTAGACGAACTCGTAGCCGGCCGTCTCGTGCCGGCGGCGCGAGTAGTCCTCCATCTCCCGGCGGATGATGCCGCCCTTGGGGTGGAAGACCGCGAGGCCGGAGCCGATCTCGTCGGGGAAGGAGAAGAGGTCGAGCTCGGCGCCGAGGCGGCGGTGGTCGCGCTTCAGGGCCTCCTCGATGCGGCCCTGGTACGCGCGCAGCTCGTCCTTGGTGGGCCACGCCGTGCCGTAGATGCGCTGCAGCTGCGGGTTCTTCTCGGATCCGCGCCAGTAGGCGGCCGCGACGCGCGAGAGCGCCCAGCCGTTCCCGACCATGCGCGTGCTCGGCAGGTGCGGGCCGCGGCAGAGGTCGCGCCAGAAGACCTCGCCGGTCTTCCCGTCGACGTTCTCGTAGACCGTGAGCTCCGCGCCGCCGACCTCGACGGACTCGCCGTCCTCGCCGAGCTCCTCGCCGGATCCGCCCTTGAGGCCGATGAGCTCGAGCTTGTAGGGCTCGTCGGCCATGAGCTCGCGGGCCTCCTGCTCGGAGACGACGCGGCGCGTGAAGCGCTGGCCCTGGCGGATGATGCGCTCCATGTTCTTGGAGATCGCCTTCAGGTCCTCGGGCGTGAAGGGCTCGGCCACGTCGAAGTCGAAGTAGAAGCCGTCCGTGACGGGCGGCCCGATGCCGAGCTTCGCCTCGGGGTTGATCTGCTGCACGGCCTGGGCCATGACGTGCGCGGCCGAGTGACGGAGGATCGCGAGGCCGTCGGGCGAGTCGATGCGCACGGGCTCGACGACGTCGCCGGGGGCGACCTCTGCCGCGAGGTCCTTCAGCTCCCCGCCGATGCGCATGGCGACGACCGCGCGGTCGCCGAAGAGCGTGAACCCGGTGCCCGCCTCCGTCGCCTCGACCGGCGCGGTCGTCTCCGCGGGCGCGGCCTCGTCGTGGTTCTCGGGCTGGGCGGCGTCTACCACTGCGGGCTCCTTGCGGGACGGGGAGGGAACCGATCCAGACTACCGGCGCGCGGGAGCCGCCCCTCGCCGGGAGCGGCGGGCGTGCGCGCGCCGGCCGGCCGGAGGAGGCGCCGGGGGGAAAGAAAGAAGGCCCCGGTCTCCCGGGGCCTTCTGGGTGGTGAGCGATACTGGGATCGAACCAGCGACCTCTTCCGTGTCAGGGAAGCGCGCTACCGCTGCGCCAATCGCTCATGCACTTGCTCGAGGTGGGGACGGGATTTGAACCCGCGTGGACGGCTTTGCAGGCCGCTGCCTCGCCTCTCGGCCACCCCACCACCGGTGGTTCCCACCTTGTGAAAGGGGACCCCTCTCGGGGCCCCTGTCGAGCGGATGACGAGATTCGAACTCGCGACCCTCACCTTGGCAAGGTGATGCGCTACCACTGCGCCACATCCGCATTTCACACGATGTCCGCCGGCTTCCCGGCGTCCCTGCGTGCTCGATGACTCTAGCCGATCTCCTGGCGCGGGTGCAAAACGACGCGCGTCCGACCACTCCGGGCACCCCGTTCACGCGCCCGCTGCCCCGTGTTCACGCGGATCCGGTGGGCGAGCGCTCGGGACCAGCCCGGGCGTGTCGCGCAGCGGACCGTCGTCGCCGGCCCCGCCGGGACCGGCGTGACCGCGACGGCGCCCGCGGTATGGCATCATGGATCCGCACCGTCCGCGGTGCGAGCACGGGCGATTGGCGCAGTTGGTAGCGCGCTTCCTTCACACGGAAGAGGTCATCGGTTCGAGTCCGGTATCGCCCACCGTCATCTCCCTCTCCCCCGCTACTGCAGCAGGGCCCGCGCCGTCCCCTCGTCGAGCACGATGTCGGTCACGAGCCCCGCGGCGAGGGCCCCGCGCACGCTCCGCGCCTTGGACGCCCCCGCCACCACGCACACGCGTCGGGGCGCCTTGCGGATCGTCGCCAGGTCCGGCCCGCTCGCCCGCGCGTTGATCGCGATGTCGGCCGACGACCCGTCTTCGCGGAAGAAGACGGTGGAGACGTCTCCCACGACGCCGTCCGCATCGAGCGCGCGCTGGTCGGACCGCTCGAGGTACCCGCCCGAGTAGACGTGGCTCGGCACGAGGGCGACCGGGGATCCGACGCCGAACAGGACCATGTCCATCCGCTCCTGCAGCTCGAGCACGCGCTTCGTGCTCCTCTCGCGCCAGAGGGCGAGCTTCGTGGCGGGGTCGTCGAAGAACGCCGGCACCGGGAACTGCTGCACGGTCGCGCCGTACGCCTGCCCGAACCGCCGGAGGATCTCGCTGGCGTACATGATCCCGGTGGTGCGCACGTTGCCCGCCCCGTTGAGCTGCACGACGAGCGTGTTGTGGGTGGGCTTCGGCACGAGGTACCGGCTGACGGCGCTCACCGTGGAGCCCCACGCGACGCCGACGACCATGTTCGAGTCGACGTACTGGGTGAGCATCCGTGCAGCCGAGAGCGCCACCCGGTCGACGCGGTCGACGTCGCTCGTCTGGTCGGGCACGGGGACGACGTGCGCGACCACGCCGTACCGGTCGTGCAGCTGCTCCCCGAGCACGGACGCGAGGTCGAGCGGCGAGCGGATCTGGATGTCGACGAGGCCCGACTCCCGGGCGTACGAGAGCAGCCGCGACACCGAGGAGCGGCTGGTGCCGAGCTCCCGGGCGATGGCCTCCATCGTCAGGTCCTGCATGTAGTAGAGGTGCGCCGCGCGCAGGGCGTCCTGGGTGCGCTCGTGCGCGATGCCGTCGACCATCCGACGATGCTTGCACATCCGTGCACGGGCTTCGCGGGATCCGTTCGCGGGCGGATGATGGACGGACAGCACGCGCACCACGCACGCATCGAACAGAGAGAAGCCTCCTCGTGACCACGTCGAAGAAGACCGACCTGCGGGACAACGTCGCCCGCATCCACGACCGCCCGAGCGCGCAGGTGCTCGTCATCGGCGGCGGCATCAACGGCATCGCGACGTTCCGCGACCTGGCGCTGCAGGGCGTTGACGTCGTCCTCGTCGAGCGCGCCGACTACGGCTCCGGCGCCTCGGCCGCCAGCTCGCACATGATCCACGGCGGCATCCGCTACCTCGAGAACGGCGAGTTCCGCCTCGTGCGCGAGTCCGTCGAGGAGCGCAACGGCCTCATCCGCATCGCGCCCCACTACGTGAAGCCGCTGCAGACCACGATGCCGATCTTCTCCACGTTCTCCGGCATCCTCAACGCGCCGCTGCGCATGCTCACGCACAAGCAGCGCAGCACCAAGGAGCGCGGCGCGCTCCTCATCAGCGTCGGCATGACGCTGTACGACTCCTTCTCCCGTGACGGCGGCTCGGTCCCGCGCCACCGCTTCCGCGTCGGCAAGGCCGCCCGCGAGGACATGCCCGCCCTCAACAAGGACGTGAAGTTCACGGGCACCTACTACGACGCCTCCGTGCACGAGCCCGAGCGCCTCGCGCTCGACGTGCTGAAGGACGGCCTGGCCGCGGGCGAGCACGCCCGCAGCGCCAACTACCTCGAGGCCGTGGGCGTCCAGGACGGCGGCGTGAAGCTGCGCGACGTGATCTCGGGCACCGAGTTCGTCGTCACCGCGCCGGTGGTCGTCAACGCGTCCGGCCCCTGGACCGACCTCACGAACGACGCCATGGGCGGCGACACGGAGTTCATGGGCGGGACCAAGGGCTCGCACATCGTCGTCGACAACGCCGAGCTGCTCGAGGCGACCAAGGGCCGGGAGATCTTCTTCGAGAACAACGACGGCCGCATCGTGCTCATCTACCCGCTCAAGGGCCGCGTGCTCATCGGCACCACGGACATCGACGCCGACCCGCGCGAGCCGGCCGTGTGCACCGAGGAGGAGGTCGACTACTTCTTCGACCTCGTCAAGCACGTCTTCCCGCAGATCGAGCTGAACCGCGAGCACATCGTATACCGCTACTCGGGCATCCGCCCCCTGCCGCGCCACGAGGACACCGCGCCCGGCTTCGTGTCGCGCGACTACCGCATCGTCGAGACCGAGATCGCCGGCCTCCCCGACGCGAAGGTGCTGAGCCTCGTGGGCGGCAAGTGGACGACGTTCCGCGCCCTGTCGGCGCACCTGTCGACCGAGGCCACGACGCGCCTCGGCGTCGAGCGCTCCGTCGACACGACGGGCATGCCCATCGGCGGCGGCAAGGACTTCCCGTCCTCCAGCACCGCCCGCGCCCGCTGGATCGCCACGCAGGCGGCCCGTGCCGAGGGCATCGGCACCGAGCAGGTCGACCGCCTGCTCAACCGCTACGGGACGCGCGCCACGAGCGTCATCGACGTCCTGTCCGGGCAACCGTCGACGCCCCTCGCGACCGACCCGCAGCTCACGCGCGCCGAGATCGCGTACTTCGCCACGCACGAGGACGCGGTGCACCTCGCCGACGTCGTCCTCCGCCGCACGAACCTCGCCTTCGTCGGCGGCGTCACCCACGAGATGCTCGCGGAGATCGCGGACGTGCTGCAGGAGGCGCTCGGTTGGAGCGACGACGAGCGCGACGCCGAGGTCCAGGACACCGTCGACGTGCTGAGCACGTACCACGGGGTCGACGTGGGCGCGACCAAGGTGGCCGCGGACGCGACCGTCACCGAGTTCGCGAACTAGCACGACCGCCGCGGGCCCGCCCGCACCCGGGAGGCCGGTCGCCGAGAGGTGGCCGGCCTCCTCGTCGTGGAGTCCTGCCGCGCGATCGCGCCACGGCCCCTGCCAGGCGACGGGTCTAGGTTCGGGACATGACCCACGCCCGGCTCGACCCGATCCCGCTCACCACGCTCCAGGGCGAGGAGACCACCTTCGGCGCGTACGCCGACAAGGTCGTCCTCGTGGTCAACGTCGCCTCGCGCTGCGGGCTCGCGCCCCAGTACGAGAAGCTCGAGCAGCTCCAGCGCACCTACGGCGATCGCGGGTTCACGGTCATCGGCTTCCCCAGCAACCAGTTCCTGCAGGAGCTCGGGTCCGCGGAGGCCATCGACGAGTACTGCTCCACCACGTGGGGCGTCACCTTCCCGATGATGGAGAAGGTCAAGGTCAACGGGCGCTCGGCCCACCCCGTCTACGCGGAGCTGACGAAGGCGCCGGACGCCGAGGGCAAGGCCGGGCGGGTGAAATGGAACTTCGAGAAGTTCGTCGTGACGCCGTCGGGCGCCGTGCACCGCTTCCGGCCCACCGTGGAGCCGGACGCGCCGGAGATCGTGTCGCTGATCGAGGCGGAGCTGCCCGGCTGATCCGGCCGTCGCGCCCTGCTCAGCCGCGGCGCGCGATCAGCCCCGCCAGGTACGACGCCTGACCCGCGTGCTGCAGGTCGTCGGAGAGCACGCTCACGAGGCGGGCGGCGAGCGTGACGGGTGGCGTCCAGTCCTCGTCCACGACGCGCGCGAGCTCCGACTCGTCGAGCCCGGCGAGGTACGCGAGGGTCGCCGCCTGCACGGCGTCGAGGTAGCCGAGGAGCAGCTCCGGGCCGGTGCCCGCGAGCGCGCCCACGTCCTCGGGAGACTGCCCGTACCCGGTGGCGGACGCGTCGAACGGCAGGGCGAAGCGCGCGTCCCATCCCCCGGCCGTCCACGTCTGCGGGGTGCCCGCGACATCGGCGACCTGCGCGTCCTGCACGCGGGCGAGGTGCCAGACGAGCCAGCCCACGGTGTTCGCCTCGGCGTCCGGGCGGAAGGCCAGGTCGTCGGCGTCGAGCCCGTCCACGGCCTCATGCACGATCCCGCCGATGCGTCCGTAGGCGTCGACGAGCAGGTCGATGGCGGGGGTCATGGCGTCTCCTCGGATCGGGTGCGCACCCGGGCGGGCGCCCTCCCATCCTGCTCCGCTCACGGCCGTCGACGACGACATGGCAGGCTCGCGGGGTGACGCGACTCTCCCCCGACGCCCCCTGGTCGACGCCCGACGACGACGCGTGGTGCCCCTGCACGAGCGGCGACCCGTACGGCGCCTGCTGCGGCCCGATCCACCGCGGCGACGTCGCGGCGCCCACCGCCGAGCGGCTGATGCGCTCGCGCTTCTCGGCCTACGCGCGCGGGGACGCCGCGCACCTCGCGCGGAGCTGGCACCCGTCGACGCGGCCCGACGAGCTCGAGCTGGACCCGGCCGTCCGGTGGTTCCGCCTCACGATCGTGCGCACCGCCCTCGGCGGGCCCGCGGACGCCACGGGCGTCGTCGAGTTCGAGGCGGCGTACCGGCACGACGGGGAGCGCGGCACGCAGCGCGAGGCGAGCCGGTTCGCCCGCCACGGCGGATCCTGGGTGTACGTCGACGCGGAGTGACCGCGACGCCGCGGGTCAGGCCTCGCCGAACCCCGAGTCGATGAGCTCGACCAGCGCCGTGACGGCCTCCTCCGCGTCGTCGCCGGTGGCCTCGATGACGACGTGCGCGCCGCGCGTGAGCCCGAGCGCCATGACGCCCAGGAGCGACGCGGCGTTCTGCCCGTTGACCGTGATCGCCGACGAGTAGCCCGCGGCGCGCGTGACGAAGTCCGCCGCCGGGCGCGCGTGCAGCCCGTCGCGGTTCACGAGCACGGCCTCGCCGCGCACCGTGCCGGCGCCTCCCGCGGGGGCCGACTCCGTGCCGTCGGCGCGCGGATCCGGGGCGAGCCCGGCGTCGGCGTCCTCCGCGGCGTCCGCGCTCGCGGCCGAGGCGGCCACCGCGGCCACCTCCTCGAGGGTCCCGCCGGTCTCGGCGGCCACCGCAGCGGCCACCGCGCCCTCCACGAGCGGCGCGCGGACCACCACGACGCGGGCGCGGGCGTCGTCGTCCAGGAGGTCGACCGCGGTCTCGGCGGTGAGGTACGCGGATCCGAGGTCGGCCAGCACGACGACCCCGTCGCCGCCCTCCGCCCAGGCGAGCGCCTGGGCGACCACGTCGAAGCTCGTGCCGATGCCGGCGTCGTCGAGGGTGCCGTCGCCGGATCCGCCCGCGGGGACGAGCGCGACGGTCGGCGCCATCTGGCGCGCGAGGTCGACGAGGCCGTGGGCGATCAGGGCGCTGTGCGAGACGAGGACCAGCCCGACGCTCACGACGCGGCCCCCTCGGCGTCGCGGGCGGTCGAGGCCGCCGCCCGGAGGATCAGCGCGGACGACTGGGCCCCGGGATCGCGATGCCCGACCGCGCGCTCGCCCAGGTAGGAGGCCCGGCCCTTGCGCGCGACGAGCTGCTCGGTCGCCTCCGCGCCGCGCTCGGCCGCGTCGGCCGCGGCGGCGAGCACGTCGGCCGGAGCGGTCCCCGCGTCGGCGGCGGCGCGCGCGGCCTCGGCGGCGGGACCCCAGGCGTCGACCGTGGTCTTGTCCCCCCGCTCGGCCTTGCCGCGGAGCACGATCCCGCCGACCGCGGCCTCGAGCAGGTCGGCCAGCGCGGCCCCGTCGAGGTCGACGCGGCCGGCGACGGCGGCGGACGCCTTGAGGTACGCCGTGCCGAGGAGCGGGCCGGATGCGCCGCCCACGGTGGAGATCAGCGTGGTCGCGACGGCCTTCAGCGCGTCGGCCGGCGTCGCGTCCGCGGCGAGCGCGGGGAGCTTCGCGACCACGGCGCTGAATCCGCGGTCGAGGTTCTCGCCGTGGTCGCCGTCGCCGATCTCGCGGTCGAGGGCGATGAGGTCGCCCCGCCGCTCGGCGATCACGCGCGCCGCCTCCGTGGTCCAGGCCACGACCCAGTCGGTCCCGAGTGCCATCTGCTACCTCCCCCACCGCAGGGCGGCGGTCTGCACGGGCGAGTCCCACAGCTCGGTGATCTCGTCGTCGAGCAGCAGCACCGTGAGGGACAGGCCCTCCATGTCGAGGGCCGTGACGTAGTCTCCCACGAGGCTCCGCGCGACGGTCAGCCCGGCCTCGCGCAGCACGGCGGCCGCGCGGGCGTAGGCGATGTAGAGCTCCGAGAGCGGCGTCGCGCCCATCCCGTTCACCAGCAGGAGCACGCGGCTCCCCGCCGGCGCGGCCAGGTCCTCCAGCACCGGGTCGAGCAGCCGGTCGACGATCGCGTCCACGGGCTCGAGCGGCAGCTTCACGCGGCCGGGCTCGCCGTGGATCCCGATGCCGACCTCCATCTCGTCGTCCTCGAGCGCGAAGCTCGGCTCGCCGGCGTGCGGGACGGTGCACGCGCGGATGGCGACGCCCATGCTGCGCACCTGCCCGATCACCCGCTCGGCGATGGCGGCCACGGCGTCGAGGTCGTCCCCGCGCTCCGCCGCGGCCCCCGCGATGCGCTCCACGAGCACGGTGCCGGCGACCCCGCGGCGGCCGGCCGTGTACAGCGAGTCGGTCACCGCGACGTCGTCGTCCACGACGACGGTCCGCACGCGCACGCCCTCCGCCTCGGCGAGCTCGGCCGCCGTCTCGAAGTTGAGGACGTCGCCCGTGTAGTTCTTGACGATGTGCAGGACGCCCGCGCCGGCGTCGACCGCGAGCGTGGCCGCGACGACGGGATCCGGCGTGGGGCTCGTGAACACCGGGCCGGGCACCGCGGCGTCCAGCATCCCGTGCCCGACGAAGCCCAGGTGCAGGGGCTCGTGCCCGCTGCCGCCGCCGCTCACGAGGGCGACCCGTCCGGGGCGGGTCGGCTCCGCGCGTCGGACGTGCAGCGGGTCCGCGTTCAGGCGCACGAGATCGGCGTGCGCGGCGGCGAACCCCGCGACCGCCTCCTCGGCGACGGTCCTCGGGTCGTTGATCAGCTTCTTCACTGCGGCTCCTCGCGGGTCGCGGGCGGCGCGCGGGCCCCCGGGCGTCCGAGCCGGATCGAGGAACGGGACTCGGTCGGCGGCGACTCGGGTGCGTGCTCAACATACGCCCGGCGGCGAGCGCGGCACAGGTCGGCACCGGTGCCGGCGGAGCGGCCGGAAGCGCGTCGCGGAGCGGCCAGGCGGGGACGGGCCACCGGCTGCCCCGGCATTAGATTGGAAGGACCGCGATGATGCGGCAGAGGTCGTACCCGCGCCTCGACGAACGATCGGAGCACCACTCAGTGGATCAACTCAGAACGATATTCCTGTCGGAGACGGTGGGCACCGCCCTCCTCGTCCTCCTGGGATGCGGAGTCGTGGCGAACGTCGCGCTCATCAAGTCGAAGGGCCTCGCCGGAGGCACCCTCATGGTCAACTTCGGCTGGGGCCTCGCGGTCTTCGCCGGTGTGACCGTCTCGTACGCGTCCGGCGCGCACCTCAACCCGGCCGTGACGCTGGGCCTCCTCGCCGCCGGCAAGATCGAGGACGTCGCGAGCGTCCCCGTCTACATCCTCGCCCAGATGGTGGGCGCCATCATCGGCGCCGTCTTCTGCTGGCTCGCCTACAAGCAGCACTTCGACGAGGAGCCCGACGCGGCCACCAAGCTCGGCGTCTTCTCGACCGGCCCGTCCATCCGCAACTACGGCTGGAACCTCGTCACGGAGATCATCGGCACGTTCGTGCTGGTCATCGTGATCCTCGGCTTCAGTCTCGCGAACCACCCCGACGCGTCCGCGGCCACCCCCGCCGGCCTCTCGGCGCTCGGCGCCATCCCCGTCGCCCTCCTCGTGGTCGGCATCGGCGCGTCCCTCGGCGGACCGACCGGCTACGCCATCAACCCGGCCCGCGACCTCGGCCCCCGCATCGCGCACGCGATCCTCCCCATCAAGGGCAAGGGCCCGAGCGACTGGTCCTACGCCTGGGTCCCCGTCGTGGGCCCGGCCATCGGCGGCCTGCTCGCCGGCCTCGCGTCCTACGCGCTGCTCCCCATCATCTAGAACCCCGAACCCCACAGGAGAGACCACATGAGCGAGAAGTACATCGTCGCCATCGACCAGGGCACCACCAGCACGCGCGCCATCGTGTTCGACCACGCCGGGTCCATCGTGTCCACCGGCCAGCTCGAGCACGAGCAGATCTTCCCCCGCGCCGGCTGGGTCGAGCACGACCCGATGGAGATCTGGCGCAACACGCGCGAGGTCATCGGCCAGGCGCTGTCCAAGGCCGACATCACCCGCCACGACGTCGAGGCCGTGGGCATCACCAACCAGCGCGAGACCGCCGTCGTGTGGGACCGCACCACGGGCAAGCCCGTCTACAACGCCATCGTCTGGCAGGACACCCGCACGCAGAAGATCGTCGACCGGCTCGCGGCCGACGGCGGCGTCGAGCGCTTCAAGCCCACCGTCGGGCTGCCGCTCGCCACCTACTTCTCCGGCACCAAGATCGTCTGGATCCTGGAGAACGTCGAGGGCGCGCGCGCGAAGGCCGATGCCGGCGAGCTGATGTTCGGCACGACCGACACCTGGGTCCTCTGGAACCTCACGGGCGGCACCGACGGCGGCGTCCACGTCACCGACGTGACCAACGCCTCCCGCACGCTCTTCATGGACCTCGAGACCCTGCAGTGGGACGACGGGATCCTGGAGGCCTTCGACGTGCCGCGCTCGATGCTCCCCGAGATCAAGAGCTCCTCCGAGGTCTACGGCCAGGTCGAGTCCTCGAGCCTCCTCCGCGAGGTGCCCATCGCGGGCATCCTCGGCGACCAGCAGGCGGCCACGTTCGGCCAGGCCGCGTTCGACCAGGGCGAGTCGAAGAACACGTACGGCACCGGCAACTTCCTGATCTTCAACACCGGCACCGACATCATCCACTCGCAGAACGGCCTCCTCACGACGCTCGGCTACAAGCTGGGCGACGCGGAGCCGCACTACGCGCTGGAGGGATCCATCGCGGTCACGGGCTCGCTCGTGCAGTGGATGCGCGACAACCTCGGCCTCGTGTCGAGCGCCGCGGAGATCGAGACCCTCGCCGCCACGGTCGAGGACAACGGCGGGGTGTACTTCGTGCCCGCGTTCTCGGGCCTGTTCGCGCCGTACTGGCGCTCGGACGCGCGGGGCGCGCTCGTCGGCCTCACGCGCTACGTGAACAAGGGCCACATCGCCCGGGCCGCGCTGGAGGCCACGGCGTTCCAGACGCGCGAGGTGCTGGATGCGGTCAACGCCGACTCGGGCGTCGACCTCACCGAGCTCAAGGTCGACGGCGGCATGATCGCCAACAACCTGCTCATGCAGTTCCAGGCCGACATCCTCGGCGTGCCCGTCGTCCGCCCCGTCGTCGCGGAGACCACCGCGCTCGGCGCCGCGTACGCGGCCGGCCTCGCGGTCGGGTTCTGGAAGGACCTCGACGACCTGCGCAGCAACTGGCAGGAGGACAGCCGCTGGACGCCCGACATGGACGACGCCGAGCGCGAGCGTCAGCTGCGCCTCTGGAAGAAGGCCGTCACGAAGACCTTCGACTGGGTCGACGACGACGTGCAGTAGGCCGCACCCGCACGATCCGCACGCCCCGTCGCCCCTCGGTGACGGGGCGTGCGGCGTCCCCCGGGCACCGGCGACGGGCATCGGCCGCCCGCGCGCTCAGAGGAGCGACGGCTGCCCGCCGCCCGCGGGGACGTCGTCCACCGGCGCGATCAGGTCCCGCCCGTCGTTCCGGACGCTGTTGACCCGGGTGGAGACCCGGCGCGGCACGAGGCGCGGCTCGGGCAGCGACGCGAGCAGGTGCCGCACGTCGTCGACCGCCGCCGTCCCGACGTCGAGCCAGTCGTCCAGCCGGTCGCGCGGGACGATCACCGGCGTGCGGTCGTGGATGCGCCCGAGCGCGTCGCTCGCGGCGGACGTGAGGATCGCGAGGCTCCGCAGCCACGCGCCGGGCTGCCCGTCGGCCACCGCGGGGTCGCGCCAGTGCTCGTACACGGCGGCGAAGGCGAGGGGACCCTCGTCCTCGGCATGCAGGTACACCGGCAGCTTCCCCTCGGCGGTCGCCTGCCACTCGTAGTACCCGTCGGCCGGCACGATCGCGCGCCGTGCGAGCACGGCCTTCCGGAAGGCGGGCTTCTCCGTCACGGTCTCGACCCGGGCGTTGATGAGCGGCGGGCCCTGCGGCGACCGGGCCCACGGGGGCACGATCCCCCACCTCGCGCTGGCGAGCACGCGGCGGGTGCCGCCGTCGGCGTCCGCGCGCGGCCGGCGATCGGCGATCAGACGCACCTCCGTGGTCGGCGCCACGTTCCACGACGCCGGCGGGTCGTCGCCTTCCACGTCGTCGACCGCCCAGTCCCCGACGAGGTCGCCCGTCGCCCGCGCCACCACGAATCTCCCGCACATGCGACCATCATCCGCCGTGCCCGCGACATCGCCGGTCGCGGGCGGATCAGGCGCGGGTCGCGGCCGCCCACTCCCCGAGCTTGGCGGCCGCCAGGCCCGAGTCCACGGCGTCGGCGGCGACGACGAGCTTCTCGCGGAGCCGCTGCGCCATGGGCTGCTGCACGCGCGTGGGATCGCCCATGAGGTCGAAGGCCTCGAGCCCCACCGCCGCGTTGAGCAGCACGACGTCGCGCTGCGGACCCGGCTCCCCCGCGAGCACCCGTCGGATGACGGCGGCGTTCTCCTCTATCCCCTCACCGAGGAGCGCCTCGATGGGCGCGCGCGGGATGCCGAGCTCGAGCGGGTCGAGATCGTGCTCGACCACGGCTCCGCGGCTGACCTCCCAGATGTGGCTGTGGCCCGTGGTGGTCAGCTTGTCGATCCCGTCGTCACCCCGGAACACGAGCGCCGTCGCCCCCCGGGTGCGGAACACGCCGACGAGGAGCGGCACGCGGGTCAGGTCCGCCACGCCGACGGCGGACGCCTCCGGCCGCGCCGGGTTGCAGAGCGGCCCCAGCACGTTGAAGAGCGTGGAGATGCCGAGCTCGCGTCGCGTCGCGGCGGCGTGGCGGAACCCGGGGTGGAAGAGCGCCGCGTGGGCGTAGGTGATGCCCGTCTCGCGGAGCACCTCCCCCACGCGCTCGGGCGTGATCGTGAGGTCGACGCCGAGGGCCGTCAGCACGTCGGAGGCGCCCGAGGCCGAGCTCGCCCCGCGGTTGCCGTGCTTGATGACGGGGACGCCCGCGGAGGCGGCGATCACGGCGGCGACCGAGGAGATGTTGAGGACCGCGCCGTAAGGGTCCCCTCCCGTGCCCACGATGTCGAGGGCACGCGGATCCGCGTCGAGCGGCAGGGCCTCCTCGAGCACCGCGTCCCGGAACCCGACGATCTCATCGACCGTCTCGCCGGCCGCGCGGAGCGCCACCAGCAGCCCCCCCAGCTGGGCGGGCGTGGCCTCGCCCCGCATCACCTGGCGCATCGCCCACGTCGACTCCGCGACGGACAGGTGGCCCCCCTCGATCAGGGCGGTGATGAGCGCGGGCCATGTGGGGGCGGAGGGCATGCGGATCAGCCTAACGAGAGGCTGGATCGGATCTCACGGGCGGCCCGGGTGGGCGTCGGGTGTCGTCGGCCTGGGTCATAATGGAACCTGTGACGACCACCTCAATCTCCCCTGCATCCACCGCGCCGGTGGTGAACCGGCCGAACACGGTCGCCGTCGGCACCATCGTGTGGCTCGGCAGCGAGGTGATGTTCTTCGCGGGCCTCTTCGCGATCTACTTCACCCTCCGCTCCACGTCCGGCGCCCTCTGGGAGTTCGAGGCAGGCCGCCTCAACGTGCCCTTCTCGCTGGTGAACACCCTCATCCTCGTGTCGAGCTCGTTCACCTGCCAGTTCGGCGTCTTCGCGGCGGAGCGCCTGCAGGCGCGGGCCACCGGATGGAAGCCCAGCCAGTGGGGCACGGTCGAGTGGTTCTTCCTCACCTACGCCCTCGGCGCCATCTTCGTCGTCGGCCAGATCTTCGAGTACGCCACCCTCGTCACCGAGGGAATCACGCTCAGCAGCAATGCCTACGGCTCGGCGTTCTACATGACCACGGGCTTCCACGGCCTCCACGTCACGGGCGGTCTCATCGCCTTCCTCCTCGTCATCGGGCGCATCTTCGCTGTCCGGTCGATGGGGCACAGGGAGGCGACGAGCGCCATCGTCGTGTCCTACTACTGGCACTTCGTCGACGTGGTCTGGATCGGGCTCTTCCTGGTCATCTACGTCCTCAAATAGCACCGAGCGGGAGCAACAACCACAGCATGAGCACCACGACAGCACGCGCCCGCCGCACCGGCCGCCGCAGCCCCCTGACCACCGTCGCCCTCCTCGCCATCGGCCTGCTCTTCACGGGCGGGGCCTACGCACTGATCCAGACGGGCACCGCCTCGGCCCAGGTCGACCTCAAGAGCGCGCAGACCATCGACGAGGGCCAGAAGCTCTTCGGCTCGAACTGCGCCACCTGCCACGGCATGGACGCCACGGGCACGGGCGTCGCCCCGAGCCTCATCGGCGTCGGCGCCGCGTCGGTCGACTTCCAGGTCGGCACGGGTCGCATGCCCCTCCAGGCCACCACGGTCCAGGCGGAGGAGAAGCCGACGCAGTTCACGGACGACCAGGTCAAGGAGCTCGCCGCCTACGTCGCGTCGCTCGCCCCCGGACCTGCGATCCCGGCGAGCCAGTACCTCGACGGGCAGGGCGACCCCGCGAACGGCGCCGAGCTCTTCCGCATCAACTGCGCCATGTGCCACAACGTGGCGGGGGCCGGAGGCGCCCTCACCGAGGCGAAGTTCGCCCCGAGCCTCAAGGGCGTGGACCCGGTGCACATCTACGAGGCCATGGTCACCGGCCCGCAGAACATGCCGGTCTTCAACGACACGAACATCTCCCCCGAGGACAAGCGCGACATCATCACGTCGCTCCAGTACATCGAGCAGAACAGCAACGTCGGCGGCGCCGACCTCGGCGGGCTCGGCCCGGTCTCCGAGGGGCTCTTCATGTGGATCTTCGGCCTCGGCGGCATCGTCGCCCTGACCGTGTGGCTCACCGCCAAGTCCAACTGACGCCCGCATCGATGAACCGCACCAGAACACACGAGAGGCACGCACATGGCACACGACGATAAGGACGAGTCGGGCGTCGTCCCCGCGGGCTACGACGCCGGCGAGCTCGAGTCCGCGGGCCGTGACGTCGTCCTCCCGGGCGGCACCGCCGTCGCCACGCGCGACGCGTTCCAGAACCCCGGCTTCCCGGAGCACCGCCTCCGCGTCACCGACAAGGACCCGAAGAAGGCGCAGACGGCCGAGCGCGTCGTCTACACCTGGTTCTACCTGTCCATCGTCGGCAGCGTCTTCGCCATCGGCGCATACTTCGGCTTCCCGATCTACGCGGACGACCCGGGCAGCGTACGGCTCAACAACCTGTTCCTCGGCATCGGCATCGCCCTGGCGCTGCTCAGCCTGGGCATCGGCGCGATCCACTGGTCGAAGGCGCTCATGAGCGACCACGAGCTGATCGACGAGCGGCACCCGCAGGGCGGCTCCCCCGCCACGCAGGCGCGCGCCGTCGAGATCTTCGCCCAGGCGAACGAGGAGTCCGGCTTCGGTCGCCGCTCGCTCATCCGCAACAGCCTCATCGGCGCCCTCGTGGCCTTCCCGCTCCCCGCGGTCGTGCTGTTCCGCGACCTCTACCCGGGCAGCGCCGAGGAGCCCGCCTCCGCCCTCAGCCACACGATGTGGAAGGCCGGCGAGGTCCTCACGCGCGATCCGTCCGGCACGCCCATCAAGGCGTCCGACGTCACCATCGGCTCCGCGTTCCACGTCATCCCCGCGTCCCTCATGGACCTGGAGGAGGGCAAGCTCGAGGAGAAGGCCAAGGCCGCGGTGCTGCTCATGCGCCTGCGTCCCGAAGACCTGGTCGAGCTGCCGGAGCGCAAGGGCTGGTCGTACGACGGCATCGTCGCCTACTCCAAGGTCTGCACGCACGTGGGATGCCCGGTGGCGCTCTACGAGCAGCAGACCCACCATCTGCTCTGCCCCTGCCACCAGTCCCAGTTCGACGTGACCAACCACTGCGAGGTCATCTTCGGACCTGCCAAGCGGCCCCTGCCGCAACTGCCCATCGCCGTCAACGACGAGGGCTACCTCATTGCACAGAGTGATTTCACCGAGCCCGTAGGGGCGAGTTTCTGGGAGCGTCGTGGTGACTACAACAGCTGATCCGACCACGACGGGTGCCGCCGCGCCCGCCGCCACGAGCGGGGGCGGCCTCACCGCCGCCGCCGCCACCTACCTCGACGAGCGCACCAGCGTCAGCGTCGCCGTCAAGGAGTTCGGGCGCAAGATCTTCCCGGACCACTGGTCCTTCATGCTCGGCGAGGTGGCGCTGTACAGCTTCGTCGTCATCCTGCTCACGGGCACGTGGCTGACGTTCTTCTTCAACCCCTCCATGGCGGAGACGCACTACGCCGGCTCCTACGCGCCCCTCAAGGGCGTCGAGATGTCCGTCGCCATGTCGTCGTCGCTCGACATCTCGTTCGACATCCGCGGCGGCCTGCTCATGCGGCAGATCCACCACTGGGCGGCGCTGCTCTTCGTCGCCTCCATCGGCCTGCACATGCTGCGCATCTACTTCACCGGTGCGTTCCGCAAGCCGCGCGAGCTCAACTGGTTCATCGGCTTCGTCCTGTTCATCCTGGCGATGGCCGAGGGCTTCACGGGCTACTCGCTCCCCGACGACCTGCTCTCCGGCAACGGCCTGCGGATCATCGACGGCATGGTCAAGGGCATCCCGGTGATCGGCACGTGGATCTCGTTCCTCCTCTTCGGCGGCGAGTTCCCGGGCACGCACATCATCCCGAGGCTGTACACGCTGCACATCCTGCTGCTGCCCGCGATCCTCGTCGCGTTCCTCGCGCTCCACCTCCTGTTCGTGGTCGTGCACAAGCACACCCAGTTCGCCGGTCCCGGCCGCACGAACGAGAACGTGGTCGGTGTGCCGGTCCTCCCGACCTTCGCGGCCAAGGCCGGCGGCTTCTTCTTCGTCGTCTTCGGCGTGATCGTGGTCATGGCGTCGTTCTTCACCATCAACCCGATCTGGAACTACGGGCCCTACGACCCGTCACCGGTGTCCGCGGGAACGCAGCCCGACTGGTACATCGGCTTCGCGGACGGCGCCCTGCGCCTCGTCCCGCCGGGACTCGAGTTCGTGCTGTTCGACCACACGTTCTCGTTCAACATCATCCTGCCCATCACGGTCCTGGGCCTGTTCATCGTGCTCGTCGCGCTCTACCCCTTCATCGAGGCGTGGATCACGGGCGACAAGCGCGAGCACCACATCCTCGACCGTCCGCGCAACGCCCCGACGCGCACCGCGATCGGCGCCGCCGGCGTCACGTTCTACGCGGTCCTCTGGTCTGCCGCGAGCTCCGACCTCATCGCCACGCACTTCAAGGTGTCGATGGAGGGTGTCATCCACACCCTGCAGGCGCTCCTGATCCTCGGACCGGTCATCGCCTACCAGGTCACGAAGCGCATCTGCCTGGCGCTCATGAAGAAGGACCGCGAGATCGCCCTCCATGGGGTCGAGTCGGGCCGCATCGTGAAGCTCCCCGGCGGGGAATTCATCGAGGTGCACGAGCAGCTCGACGAGTACGAGCGCTGGCGCCTGGTGAGCTTCGACGACTACAAGCCGCTCATGATCCGCCCGGACAGCCGTGGACGCATCACGGTCAACCAGCGGGCCCGCGCGGCGCTGTCGAAGTGGTTCTTCGAGGACCGCATCTCCCCGGTCACCACCAAGGACGTCGAGCGCAGCCACGGCGACCACCACTAGCAGCACCCGCTCGGATTGATCCCGGGCACGACCGAGAGCCGGTCCGGCATCACGCCGGATCGGCTCTCGTGCGTCCACGGCCCCATCGCCCGACGCACGACCCCTGTCACGCGTCACAGCCGTCCGCCTCGAGGAGCGCCCGTGGATCTCGATCGTCTCGCTGCCTGGCTCCGCTGCCCGATGTGCCGCGAGGACCTGACGGCCGTGCCTCCCCTGGCCCTCCGCTGCGCGAACGGGCACGCCTTCGATGCGAACAAGCGCGGCTACGCCTCCCTCCTGCCGGCCGGAACGCGCGTCACCGGTGACACCGCCGACATGCTGTCCGCGCGCGACCGCTTCCTCGAGGGCGGGCACTACTCCCCCATCTCCGACGGGATCGCGGACGCACTCGACCTCGGCCGCGACGCGGCGCGGCGCGAGAGCGGTCCCCGACGGATCCTCGACGCCGGGTGCGGGACGGGCCACTACCTGCGCACCCTCCTCGACCGCGTGCCGTCAGCGCACGGTCTCGCGGCGGACCTGTCGGTCGACGCCGTGCGTGCGGCAGTGCGCGGTCGGCACGACGTCGACGGGCTCGTCGCCGACACCTGGGCGGGTCTACCCGTCCGGGACGGTGTCGCGGATCTCCTGCTCGACGTGTTCGCCCCTCGGAACATGCGCGACTTCCACCGGGTCCTGGTGCCCGACGGCCTCCTCCTGATCGTCGCGCCGGGACCCGAGCACCTCCGTCAGCTGCGCGAGGCCGGCCGCGCGGTCGGGATCCAGGCCGACAAGCGCGAGCGGATACTGGCCTCGGCCGCGCCGCTCTTCGAACCCCTGTCCGAGACCCTCATCCGCCACGACCTCGTGCTGGGCGCCGACGACGTCGATCGCCTCCTCGGGATGGGGCCGTCAGCGCACCACCGCGATCCGCGCGACGGATCCCCGCCCCTTCTAGAGGCCGGCTCGTCCCCCGTCACCCTCGACGTGACGATCCATCTGATGCGACGGTGCGACATCCAGGGCCCGGCCTGACGGCGGCCCGTGCCGGGAGCTCGCGTCCGGTCGCCACGCGCCGCGGCTCCCGTCGGCTATCCCCCGACTCCCCGAGGTGGAGGATCCCCGCCAGGTCAGCTTTCACGGGCTCGAAGGTCATCACCTCGCGGCGTGGCCACTGGCGGATGCGGGCCCGGCGGGCTGGACTGCGATGCTCGGGGACGACGTCCGCCTCCGTACGGGACCTCGGGCCGCGCGCCACGCACGATCGGCCCCATGCCGGCCGGAGGAGGTCGCCGTCCGCCGGACGGCGGAACGCCTGGAGCAGCTGAGCTCTCCGCCCATCGCACGCGGATCTCATCCGCACTCAGGGCGGACGCCCGACGCTCCCTGCTGCCTCCGATACGTGCGCGTCGACGCGACTCACGGGATCCGTGCGTCCGCTGCTCGATCCCCCGACATGTCCTCCGGCTCGGAACGACCGCAGACGAGCCGGAACGCGAGACGCCCGGGACCGCAGTCGCGGCCCGGGCGTCTTCAGCGTCAGCGCCTCACCAGCTCAGCGAAGCAGCTTCTTGTAGAACTCCGCCGTCCGCTCGTAGCCGAGCCGCTTGTAGAACTCGCCGGCGCGTCGCGTGCTCATCGTGATCTGCCCGACGCCACGATCGCCGCAGAGGCGCTCGACCGCTCGGACCAGGGCCGAACCCGTGCCGGAGCTCCGCGCCTCCCCGTCGACGACGAGCTCCTCGAGGTGCGCGCTGAGGCCACCGGCGTAGAGCAGACGGCTGACGACGAGGTACGCGTATCCGACGACGCGGCCGGCATCCTCGGCGACCAGGAGCACGTCGCGACCGACGTCCTTGTTCGCCCGGAGGATGTGGAAGAACGTGACGTCGAAGTCGTCCCTGGTCGCCGGGGCGTTGATCATGTCGAGCTGCTGGCACAGGGCGAAGACGGCGTCTCCGTCGGAGGCCAGGGCGTGCCGGATGTCGACCATCGGATCAGCGGGCGAAGTAGCCGCGGTAGTACTCGTAGGTCCAGCCCACGAGCGCGATGATCGCGAGCCCACCGCCGATGATCGCGATCCAGATGCCGACGGCGAGGCCGAGGAACACGGACGCCGCACCGGCCGCGAGGATCACCGGCCACCAGCTCCACGGGCTGAAGAAGCCGAGCTCCGGATCGCCGTCATCGACGTTGGCGTCGCTGCGGTCCTCCGGGAGCTCCCCGTTCTGCGCGGCGTAGAGCCGAGCCACGAAGAAGCCGATGAACGCGGCCAGGACGCCCGAGAGCGCGATGGCCAGCGTGCCGACCCACTCGACCGTGTTCTGGTCGATGAGGTGCCAGATGGTGTACGCGGCCGCCGCGAGGACGAAGAAGACCGCGAGGATGTAGAAGAGGTTCCTATTGGCGCGCACGTCACTTCACCTTGTCGCTGGAGATGTCGTAGGTCGCGGCATCCGGAGCGTCCTTGGCCGGCCCGATGCCGACGGGGATGCCGGCTTCCGGGTGGTTCAGGTCGAAGGCCGGGGCCTCGGAGCGGATGCGCGGGATGGACGTGAAGTTGTGCCGCGGCGGCGGGCAGGACGTGGCCCACTCGAGCGAGCGGCCGTAGCCCCACGGGTCGTTGACCGTCACGCGCGGCGCGGTGCGGGCCGTGATCCACACGTTCAGGAAGAACGGGATCATCGACAGCGCGAGGATGCCTGCGCCGATGGTCGACAGCTGGTTCATCCAGGTGAAGTCGTCCTCGGGCTGGTAGGTCGCGTACCGACGCGGCATTCCCATGACGCCCAACCAGTGCTGGATGAGGAACGTGGTGTGGAAGCCGATGAACAGCAGCCAGAAGTGGACCTTGCCGAGACGCTCGTTGAGCATCGTGCCCGTCCACTTGGGCCACCAGAAGTAGAAGCCGGAGAACATGGCGAACACGACGGTGCCGAAGACCACGTAGTGGAAGTGCGCGACGACGAAGTACGTGTCCGAGACGTGGAAGTCGAGCGGCGGCGACGCCAGGATCACGCCGGTGAGACCGCCGAACGTGAACGTGATGAGGAAGCCGATGGCCCACAGCATGGGCGTCTCGAACGTGACCGAGCCGCGCCACATCGTGCCGATCCAGTTGAAGATCTTCACGCCGGTGGGCACCGCGATGAGCATGGTCATGAGCGAGAAGAACGGCAGCAGTACGGATCCGGTGACGTACATGTGGTGCGCCCACACCGTGACCGAGAGGGCCGCGATGGAGATGGTGGCGTACACGAGCGTCTTGTACCCGAAGATCGGCTTGCGGCTGAAGACCGGGAATACCTCGGACACGATGCCGAAGAACGGCAGCGCGATGATGTACACCTCGGGGTGGCCGAAGAACCAGAACAGGTGCTGCCACAGGATGGCGCCGCCGTTGGCGGGGTCGTAGATGTGCGCGTCGAAGATCCGGTCGGCGCCGAGGCCGAACAGCGCGGCGGCGAGCACCGGGAACGCCATCAGCACGAGGATCGACGTCACCAGGATGTTCCACGTGAAGATGGGCATCCGGAACATGGTCATGCCGGGGGCGCGCATGGTGATGATGGTCGTCACGAAGTTGACCGCCCCGAGGATGGTGCCGAAGCCGCTGAGCGCGAGCCCCATCACCCACAGATTGCCTCCCAACCCCGGTGAGAAGGTCGTGCTCGACAGCGGCGCGTACGCGAACCATCCGAACGAGGCGGCACCGGCCGGGGTGAGGAAGCCGGCGACCGCGATGAGCGAGCCGAAGTTGAACAGCCAGTACGCGAACGCGTTGAGGCGCGGGAACGCGACGTCCGGGGCGCCGATCTGCAGCGGCATGAGCACGTTGGCGAAGCCGGCGAAGAGCGGCGTCGCGAACATGAGCAGCATGATCGTGCCGTGCATGGTGAAGAGCTGGTTGTACTGCTCCTTCGTCTCCACCACGTGCAGACCCGGCTCGAACAGCTGGGCGCGGATGACGAGCGCCATGACCCCGCCGAGGCAGAAGTAGAGGAACGAGGTGATCAGGTACAGGTACCCGATCGTCTTGTGGTCGGTGGAGGTGATCCAGTTGACCACGACGTTGCCCCGGCGTTCGGCCTTGCCGTTGCCGTCGAGGACCTTCGCCTGACCCGCGGGGATCGCGGTGGGACGGTTGAGGGTCGATGTCACGTTTCTGCTGCCCTACTCTTCGGACGACTCGGTGGTGGCCGGCACCTCGGTGCCGGGGAGGTTCTGCAGGCGGTCGTAGTCCTTGCCGAGGTCTCCTGCGAACCCGGCCGCCTTCTGCTTCTCGATGTAGGCGTTGTAGTCCTCGATGGACACGACCTTCACCTGGAACAGCATGAGGGAGTGGTACTCGCCGCAGAGCTCGGCGCAGTCGCCGTTGTAGGTGCCGATCCTCTGCGGGATGAACGACATGTAGTTCGTCTTGCCGGAGATGAGGTCCTTCTTGTAGAGGAAGTCCACCACCCAGAAGGAGTGCAGCGTGTCGCGCGTGTTGAGCTCCAGCTCGACCTTGGTGTTGACCGGCAGGTAGAGCGTGGGGAGCTTGGCCTTGTCGACGGCGCCCTGCGGGCCGTTCTCGGCCTCGACGGCCTGGACGCCCTGCTCGTAGGCGCCGC
Organism: Clavibacter tessellarius; assembly: GCF_001618005.1. GTDB lineage: Bacteria > Actinomycetota > Actinomycetes > Actinomycetales > Microbacteriaceae > Clavibacter > Clavibacter tessellarius_A. Next base: position 16,214 of record NZ_LQXA01000023.1, on the reverse strand, counting down.
CCTCGAGGGTCTGGCCGGCCTCGGTCTGGCCGCCGAGGTAGTTGAAGTCCCACGCCCACTGCTTGCCGAAGACCTGGACCTTGACCTCGGGCTTGTCGAAGCGAGCCTCGATGGCGGCCTGGTCCTTGGCGGTGAAGGCGAAGAAGCCGAGCACGAGGATGAGGGGCACGATCGTGTAGAAGATCTCGATCGGCATGTTGTAGCGCATCTGCACCGGCAAGCCGGTCTGGCCCTTGCGGCGGCGGTAGACGACCGCTGCCCAGATGGTGAGGCCCCAGGTGAGCACGCCCACCGCGAGGAGGACGATCCAGGCCGTGACCCAGAGGCCGATGACCGAGTCGACGTGGTTCGTGGTGCCCGGCTCGGTGGGGAGGAAGCCCTGGAGCTGCTGCTGCGTGCACCCCGCGAGGAGTACCGAGATGCCTATGGCGACGGGGATCGTCAGCCAACGTTGACGGCGAGTGAAGCGCACGTGCAGACCCTTCGAAGAACCGGATGTGACGGGTTCCACCCTACGCGACAGGGAGCCGCCCGAAGGACGACTCCCTGCTCGAAGCCCGGTTTACCGGGCCGGATCGCTTACCGCTGCATGTGTCAGTGGAACGAGTCGCCGCAGGCGCACGAGCCGCCGGCGTTGGGGTTGTCGATGGTGAAGCCCTGCTTCTGGATGGTGTCCTCGAAGTCGATCGTCGCGCCGTCGAGGTAGGGGACGCTCATCTTGTCGACGATGACCTCGACGCCGTCGAAGTCGACCGTGGCGTCGCCGTCGAGCTCGCGCTCGTCGAAGTAGAGCTGGTAGATGAGGCCGGAGCAGCCGCCGGGCTGGACGGCGACGCGGAGGCGCAGGTCCTGGCGGCCCTCCTGCTGGAGCAGGCTCTTGACCTTGCTCGCGGCGGTGTCCGTGAGTCCGACGCGGTGGGCAGCCTGGGCGGCCTCGGTCAGCGTGGTGTCGGTCATGAGCACTCCTCGGGTCATGGGATCTGCGGTCGGGCGACTCCGGTGGAGTCTACGTCGTGCAACCGCGGGAGTCACCCGGGTGTTCCCGCCGTCCGGCGGGGATCCTCGACGGATCCCCGCGGTCGGCCGGCGGCTCAGCCGCGCCGGGCGATGCGGCTGAGGAGCACCGCCTCGCTGAGGATCGCGCGCCGCAGGACGCCCAGGTGCTGCGACTCGTTCGGGCTGTGCGCGCGGGTGTCGGGGTCCTCGACGCCGGTGACGAGGATCTGCGCGGACGGGAACGCCTCGACGAGGTCGGCGATGAACGGGATCGAGCCGCCGATGCCGGCCTGCACGGGTGCGCGGCCCCAGCCGGCGGTCATCGCGGCGGTCGCCTCGGCCATGGCCCATCCGGTCGTGTCGACGAGGAAGGGATCGCCCTGGTCGACGTCGCTGATCTCGACGTGCGCGCCGAAGGGACGGTGGGCCTGCATGTGCGCCTCGAGGGCGCGGTGCGCGTCGGCCGCGGTCTGGCCGGGCGCGATGCGCGCGCTGATCCGGACCGACACCTCCGGCAGCAGCGTGTTGCTCGCGTTCGCGACCGACGGGGCGTCGATGCCCGTCACCGTGATGGCGGGCTGCGCCCAGAGGCGGGTCAGGATCGGCCCCGTGCCCACCGGGGACACGCCCTCGAGCAGCGCGGCCTCCTCGGCGAGGCGGGCGTCGTCGTACTCGGGGGTGTCCATGTCCGCGGAGGAGAGGCCGGCGACGGCGACGGAGCCGTCGGCGTCCCAGAGCGAGTCGAGGAGGCGGACCGCGGCCATCATCGCGTCGGGGACGGCACCGCCGAACATACCGGAGTGCGACGCGTGGTCGAGCGTGCGGACGGTGAGGCGGAACGTGACGTTGCCGCGGAGCGCGATGGTGATGGAGGGGGTGTCGACGTCCCAGTTGTCGCTGTCCGCGACGACGATGACGTCGGCGGCCAGCGCGTCGTGGTGCTTCGCGAGGAAGTCGGAGAAGGAGCGGGACCCGGCCTCCTCCTCCCCCTCGATGAAGACCGCGAGGCCGAGATCGAGGTCGTCGCCCTCCGCCTCGACGAGGGCGCGGATCGCCGCGACGTGCGTCATGATGCCCGCCTTGTCGTCCGAGGCGCCGCGCCCGTGCAGGCGGTCGCCGCGCAGGGTCGGCTCGAACGGCGGAGTATCCCAGTGCTCGTCCGCCCCGGGCGGCTGCACGTCGTGGTGCGCGTAGAGGAGGACCGTGGGCTTCCCGTTCCGCGGCGCCCGGGTCGCGAGGACGGCCGGCTGCCCGTCGTCGCCGGACGGGGTCGCGGCACGGTGGACGGAGACGTCGTCGAAGACGCCGAGCCCGGCGAGCAGTCCCGCGACGGCGTCCGCGCTGGCGGCCACGTGGGTGGGGTCGAAGGCCGGCCAGGACACCGAGGGGATGCGCACGAGAGCGGAGAGGTCGGCCACCGTGGCGGGGAACCCGCCCGCGACGGCCGCAGCGAGCCGGTCGACGGCCTCCTGGTCCGGGGCGGTCACGGCGTCTGCGGAGGTGTCGGGAGGCGTCATGCAGGTAATCTTAGATTCACTCCAGGCAAGGACGAGAGACGTGGCGAAGCAGCAGACACCCGCAGAGACCCCCTCCGAGACGACCGCTCCGGCGGGCGCCGAGGGCCGGACGGCCGACGGGAAGAAGGGCCCCACCCCCACCCGCCGGGAGCGCGAGGCCGCGAACCTGCGTCCGCTCGTCCCCCAGGACCGCAAGCTCGCCGCTCAGCAGAGCAAGGAGAAGGCGCGCGAGGCGCGCGCCCGGGCCAACGCCGGCATGGCGGCGGGAGACGAGCGGTACCTGCCCGTCCGCGACAAGGGACCGCAGAAGCGCTACGCCCGCGACGTCGTCGACGCCCGCTGGAGCGTCGGCGAGCTGCTGCTGCCCGTGATGGGCGTCGTCGTCGTGCTGACCTTCGTGCTGCCGACCAACATGGCCACGATCCCCCTGCTGTCGATCTACGCGTTCGTGCTGGCGGCCATCGTCGACGCGTACCTCACCGGCCGCCGCGTGCGAGCCGCGATCACCACGAGGGTCGGCGCGGACCGCGTCGAGCGCGGCATCCGCTGGTACACCGGCATGCGCACCATCCAGATGCGCCCGATGCGCCTGCCGAAGCCGCAGGTCAAGCGTCGCGAGAAGATCACGTTCGGCTGATCGCCGTCCGCGGGAGGCGGCCGCCAGCGGCAGCTCCGCGGGAGGCGGCCGTCAGCGGCCGCGGCGGATCCGCGCGAGCCCGGCGTTGACCGATCGGGCCCAGAGCGGCCCGCGGTAGAGGAACGCCGTGTAGCCCTGCACGAGGGTGGCACCCGCGTCGATGCGCGCCTGCACGTCCTCGGCCGTGTCGACCCCGCCGACCGAGATGATGCACGCATCGTCCGGCAGCACCCGGCGCAGGATCCCCAGCACCTCGAGCGCGCGCGAGGCCAGCGGCGCGCCGGACAGGCCGCCGGCCCCGGCCGCCGCGACGACGTCGGCATCCGTGCGGAGGCCCGCACGGGAGAGCGTGGTGTTCGTGGCGATGACGCCGGCCAGCCCCAGCTCCGTGGCGAGCCCGGCGATGCGCTCCACCTCGGCGTCCTGCAGGTCCGGGGCGATCTTCACGAGGACCGGCACGCCGTCGGCGGCGTCGCGGATGCTCGTGAGCAGCGGCCGGAGGAGCTCGATCTCCTGGAGCCCGCGGAGGCCGGGGGTGTTCGGCGAGCTGACGTTGACGGCGAGGTAGTCGGCGACGGGGGCGACCAGGCGCGTCGAACGCACGTAGTCCGCCACGGCGTCCTCGACCGCGACGGCGCGCGTCTTGCCGATGTTGACGCCGATGACGGGCCGGTCGCGCCGCGCGCGGAGGCGGCGGAGGCGGTCGGCGAGGGCGGCCGCTCCCCCGTTGTTGAACCCCATCCGGTTGATCACGGCGCGGTCCTCGATGAGGCGGAACAGGCGCGGCCGCGGGTTGCCCGGCTGCGCCAGGGCGGTGACCGTGCCGACCTCGACGTGGCCGAAGCCGAGCTGGCCCAGGCCGAGCACGGCCTGCGCGTCCTTGTCGAAGCCCGCGGCGACCCCGAACGGCGAGGGGAAGCGGAGCCCGAGGGCGTCCACCGCGAGTGACGGATCCGGTGCGGTCAGCCGCCGGGCGATCCAGCCGAAGCCGGACGGCGGGAGGAGGGCGATGGCCGTGGACGCGAGGTGGTGCGCGTCCTCCGGGTCCATGCGCGACAGGACCGTGCGGAAGAGGAGGGGATACATCGGCACCAGGCTAGCGGGTGCGGGCCCCGTCCCCCGCGGGCGCCCGCAGCCGGCGGGCGCCCGCAGCCGGCGGCTAGGGCGTGTCGGCGTCCGGCGCGGCCGAATGGGCGACACGCAGCTGGGCGATGGCGGCCTCGAAGTCGTCGAGCGAGTCGAAGCCCTGGTAGACGCTGGCGAAGCGCAGGTACGCGACCTCGTCGAGCTCGCGGAGCGGCGGCAGGATGCTGAGGCCGATGTCGTTCGCCTCGATCTGCGAGGCGCCGGTGGCCCGGATCGCCTCCTCCACGCGCTGCGCGAGGACCGCGAGGTCGGTGTCGGTGACGGGCCGGCCCTGGCAGGCCTTCCGCACGCCGGTGACGATCTTCTCCCGGCTGAACGGCTCGACCACGCCGTTGCGCTTGATCACGCTGAGACTCGCGGTCTCCGTGGTGCTGAAGCGGCGGCCGCACTCCGGGCACTGCCGACGCCGGCGGATCGACAGCCCGTCGTCGCTCGTGCGGGAGTCGACGACGCGGGAGTCGGGGTGGCGGCAGAAGGGGCAGAACATCGTGTGCCCAGGATACGTCAGCCCCGGAGGCGGGCTGTCACCGCGTCGCCGTGGGCCGGGAGGTCCTCGGCGCGGCTCAGCGCGACGATCATCGGCTCGGCCTCGCGCAGCGCATCCGCGTCGTAGCGCACGACCTGCTGCGGGCGCAGGAACGTGTAGGCGCCGAGGCCCGAGCCGAACCGCGCCTGGCCGCCGGTGGGGAGCACGTGGTTGGAGCCGGCGAGGTAGTCGCCGAGGCTCACGGGCGAGTGCGGGCCGAGGAAGATCGCCCCGGCGCTGTGGAGGTGCGGGAGCAGCGCATCCGGGTCAGCGGTCTGGACGGAGAGGTGCTCGGGGCCGTACGCGTCGCTGTAGCGCGCCGCGGTCGCGAGGTCGTCGACCACGAGGATCGCCGACTGCGGACCGGCGAGCGCCTGGACGACGCGGGCGGAGTGCGCGGTCGTGGCGGCCAGCGCCTCGACCTCCGCGTCCACCGCCCGGGCGAGCTCGGGCGAGTCGGTGACGAGGACGGACGCGGCCATCTCGTCGTGCTCCGCCTGGCTCACCAGGTCGGCGGCGACGAGCCGGGCGTCCGCGTGCGCGTCGGCGATGACGAGGATCTCGGTGGTGCCGGCCTCCGAGTCGATGCCGGTGACGCCGCGCACGACGCGCTTGGCGGCCGCGACGTAGATGTTGCCGGGCCCGGTGACGACGTCGACGGGCTCGAGGCCGATGTCGGCGACGCCGTGCGCGAAGGCGCCGATGGCCCCGGCGCCGCCCATCGCGTAGACCTCGTCGACGCCGAGGAGCCCGGCGGCGCCGAGGATCGCGGGGTGCACGGATCCGCCGTGCGCCGCCTGCGCGGGCGAGGCCAGCGCGATGCTCGCGACGCCGGCGACCTGCGCGGCGACGACGTTCATCACGACGCTCGACGGATAGGCGGCCTTGCCGCCCGGGGCATAGAGGCCGACCCGGCGGACCGGCTGCCAGCGCTGCACGATCGTCCCGCCGGGCACGACCGTGGTCGTGGTCTCCGGCGGGACCTGCGCGGCGGACCCGAGGCGCACGCGGCGGATGGCCTCCTCGAGGGCGGCCCGGACGTCGGGGTCGAGGCCGTCGACGGCCGCGGCGATCGCCTCGGCGGGCACGCGCAGCGCGTCGGGGCGGACCCGGTCGAGCCGCTCCGCCTGGTCGAGGAGCGCGGCGCTCCCCCGGGTGCGGACGTCCTCGACGAGCTCGCGCGCCACGTCGAGCGCGACGGCGACGTCGGTGACCGGACGCGGGAGGAGGTCGAGCAGGTCGGCGGTGCTGGGCGTGGTGCCGCGGAGGTCCTGGATGCGCATCATGACTCCGGAAGTCTACCGAGCGGGCGCCGGGCGGTTCGGGCGGCTAGCGTCTCCAGGCATGGACGCGCACCCCGCCACCACGCTCTCCGAGGCCCCGGGCCAGGCCGCTTTCCGCGCCGCGTTCCGGCGCCATGCCGCGGGCGTCGCGGTCGTCACGACGCGCGATGCCCAGGGCTCCCCCGTCGGCTTCACGGCGACGTCGCTCGCCTCCGTGTCGGCCGACCCGCCGCTCGCGAGCTTCAGCCTGGCCCGCACGGCATCGAGCGCCGCCGCGATCGGGACCGCCGATCACGTCGCGATCCACGTGCTCGGCGCGCGCGACCGGCCCCTCGCGGAGCGCCTCAGCGGCCCCGCTGCCGAGCGCTTCGCGGGCGACCACTGGTCCTCCGGCCCGCACGGCCTGCCGGTGCTCGACGGCGGCACCGCCCTGCTCGTCGCCCGCATCGTGGAGCGCGTGCACGTCCACGACGCGATCGTCGTGGTCGTGCGCATCGAGGACGGCGGCGCGGGCGTCGAGGACGAGCCGCTCGTCTACCACGCGCGGCGCTACCTGCGCCCCGGCGCCGACGCCTGAGAGGCCGCCGCCCGAGAGGACGCCGTCCGAGGTCCCGAGGCGCCCGGGCCGCGGATCAGCCCAGGCAGTTCGGCCCGAGCAGCGACTTGAGCTCGCCGTAGAGGTCGGCGCTCACCGTGACCGGGTACGGGATCTCGAAGACGCGCCCGTTGTCGCCCTTCACGAGCTGCAGACGCACCTCGGTGTCGCCCGAGTGCCGGATCAGCACGTCGTTGAGGCCCATGACCGTCTCGGTCGTCGCCCGGTTCTCCGCCAGGCTGATGAGCAGCGGACCGGAGCCGAGGCTCTGCCCGAGGTCGGGCTGGAACATCGAGAACGCGTGGATGTTCATGCCGTCGTCGCGCGTGGACACACGGCCGCGGATCACCACGACGGTGTCGCTCTGCAGCGCTGGAGCGAACTCCTGGTACGCCTTGCCCATGAACATGCAGGTGATCTCGCCGCCGAAGTCCTCCAGCTGCACCATGCCGTACTGGTTGCCGGAGTTGCGCGCCGTGCGGTGCTGCACGCTCGTGAGCAGGCCCGCCAGCGTGACCGTCTCGCCGTCCATCGACGCGTCGGTCGCGAGCAGCTCGGCGATGCCCGTGGAGGCGAGCTTCGCCAGCGGGATCTCGAGCCCCGCGAGCGGGTGGTCGGACACGTAGAGCCCGAGCATCTCGCGCTCGAACGCGAGCTTGTCGCGCTTCGCCCACTCCGGCCGCTCCGGCACCTTGCGCGCGTGCTGCGGCTCGTCCCAGAGGCTGTCGAAGTCGAAGCCGACCTGGCCGTTCATCGCGGCGCGCTTGTCGCTCACGGACGCGTCGATCATGCCCTCGTGCACCTCGAGCAACGCCCGGCGCGTGTCACCCAGCGAGTCGAACGCGCCGGCCTTGATGAGCGACTCCACGGTGCGCTTGTTCGCCACGGGGAGCGGCACCTTCTTGAGGAAGTCGTCGAACGACTCGAACGCGCCCTGCTCGGTGCGGGCGCCGCGGAGCGCCTCCACCACGTTGGCGCCGACGTTGCGCACGGCGCCCAGGCCGAAGCGGATGTCGGCGCCGGCGGCCGCGAAGAACCCGATCGACTCGTTGACGTCCGGCGGCAGCACCTTGATGCCCATGCGGCGGCACTCGTTGAGGTACAGCGCCATCTTGTCCTTGGAGTCGCCGACGCTCGTGAGGAGCGCCGCCATGTACTCGGCGGGGTAGTGCGCCTTGAGGTACGCGGTCCAGTAGGAGACGACGCCGTAGGCCGCCGAGTGCGCCTTGTTGAACGCGTAGTCGGAGAACGGCAGCAGGATGTCCCACAGCGCCTTCACCGCGGCCATCGAGTAGCCGTTGTCGACCATGCCCTGCGAGAACCCGGCGAACTGCTTGTCGAGCTCCGACTTCTTCTTCTTGCCCATGGCGCGGCGGAGGAGGTCGGCCTGCGCGAGCGTGAAGCCGGCGAGCTTCTGCGCGACCGACATCACCTGCTCCTGGTACACGATGAGGCCGTGCGTGGTGCCGAGCACCTCGCGCAGCGGCTCCTCGAGCTCCGGGTGGATGGGGGTGATCTCCTGCAGCCCGTTCTTCCGCAGCGCGTAGTTCGTGTGCGAGTTCGCGCCCATGGGGCCCGGTCGGTACAGCGCGATGACGGCCGAGATGTCCTCGAAGTTGTCGGGCTTCATCATGCGCAGCAGCGAGCGCATGGGGCCGCCGTCGAGCTGGAAGACGCCGAGCGTGTCGCCCCGGGCCAGGAGGTCGTACGCGCCCTGGTCGTCGAGGCCCAGGTCCTCGAGCACGAGCTTCTCGCCGCGGTTCGACTCGATGTTGTTGAGCGCGTCGTCGATGATCGTGAGGTTGCGCAGCCCCAGGAAGTCCATCTTGATGAGGCCGAGGGACTCGCACGCGGGGTAGTCGAACTGCGTGACGATCTGGCCGTCCTGCTCCCGCTTCATGATCGGGATGATGTCGATGAGCGGCTCGCTCGACATGATGACGCCGGCCGCGTGCACGCCCCACTGGCGCTTGAGGTTCTCGATGCCCTGCGCGGTCTCGAAGACCTTCTGCGCCTCGGGGTCCATCGCGAGCACCTCGCGGAAGTCGCCGGCCTCGCGGTAGCGCGGGTGGTCGGTGTCGAGGATGCCCGACAGCGGGATGTCCTTGCCCATGATCGCGGGCGGCATGGCCTTCGTGAGCTTGTCGCCCATGGAGAACGGGTAGCCGAGCACGCGACTGGAGTCCTTGAGCGCCTGCTTGGCCTTGATGGTGCCGTACGTGACGATCTGCGCGACGCGCTCGTCGCCGTACTTGTCGGTCACGTACCGGATGACCTCGCCGCGGCGACGGTCGTCGAAGTCGACGTCGAAGTCGGGCATGGAGACGCGGTCCGGGTTCAGGAACCGCTCGAAGAGGAGGCCGTGCTCCAGCGGGTCGAGGTCGGTGATGCCCATGGCGTACGCGACCATGGAGCCTGCGCCGGATCCACGACCGGGGCCCACGCGGATCCCGTTCTCCTTCGACCAGTTGATGAAGTCCGCGACGACGAGGAAGTAGCCCGGGAAGCCCATCTGCGCGATGACGCCGACCTCGTAGTCGGCGCGCTTGCGCACGTCGTCCGAGAAGCCGCGCGGGTAGCGCCGGACGAGGCCGCGCTCGACCTCCTTCACGAACCAGGTCTGCTCGCTCTCGCCCTCGGGCACCGGGTAGCGCGGCATGTAGTTGGCGGACTCGTTGAACTGCACGTCGCAGCGCTCCGCGATGAGCAGCGTGTTGTCGCACGCCTCCTCGTGGTCGCGGAAGAGGTGCCGCATCTGCTGTGCCGTCTTCAGGTAGAACTCGTCGGCGTCGAACTTGAAGCGGTTCGGGTCGTCGAGGGTGGTGCCGGACTGCACGCACAGGAGAGCGGCGTGGCTCGTCGCGTCGTGCTCGTGCGTGTAGTGCAGGTCGTTCGTGGCGACGAGCGGGAGGTCGAGGTCCTTCGCGAGGCGGAGGAGGTCGCTCATGATGCGGCGCTCGATGCCGAGCCCGTGGTCCATGATCTCGCAGAAGTAGTTGCCCGCCCCGAAGATGTCGCGGTAGTCGCTCGCGGCCTTCACGGCCTCGTCGTACTGGCCGAGCCGCAGGCGCGTCTGGACCTCGCCCGACGGGCAGCCGGTGGTGGCGATGAGGCCCTTCGCGTACGTGCTGAGGAGCTCGCGGTCCATGCGGGGCTTGAAGTAGTAGCCCTCGAGGGAAGCGCGCGACGACAGCCGGAAGAGGTTGTGCATGCCCTCCGTGGTCTCGGCGAGCATCGTGAGGTGCGTGTAGGCGCCGGATCCGGAGACGTCGTCGCGGCCGCCGTCGCCCCAGCGCACGCGTGTGCGATCTCCGCGGTGCGTGCCCGGCGTGATGTACGCCTCCGTGCCGATGATGGGCTTCACGCCCGCGTTCTTCGCCTGCTTCCAGAAGTCGAAGGCGCCGAACACGTTGCCGTGGTCCGTGATGGCGACGGCGGGCATCTTCTGCTCCACGGCGGCCTGCACGAGCGGTCCCACGCGGGCCGCCCCGTCGAGCATCGAGTACTCGCTGTGGACGTGGAGGTGGACGAACGAGTCGTTGCGGGGCACGGGTCTCTTCTACTCATGGATGGGCGGTGGGGCCATCATAGGCAGGCCCCCGAAGGCGCCTCGGGCGTGTCGGGCGTCAGTCGCGGAGGACCTCGAGGGCGTGCTGCAGGTCGGCCGGGTACGTGCTCGAGAAGGACGCGCGGTCGCCCGTGGCGGGGTGCGTGATCTCCAGCCGCATCGCGTGCAACCACTGCCGCCCGAGGCCGAGCTGCGCCGAGAGCACGGGGTCGGCGCCGTACATCGCGTCGCCGACGCAGGGGTGGCGCTGCGCGGCCATGTGCACGCGGATCTGGTGGGTGCGGCCGGTCTCGAGGTGCACCTCGAGCAGGGCCGCCCGGCGGAACGCCTCGAGCGTCTCGTAGTGGGTGACCGACGACTTGCCGTCGGCCGTGACCGCGAACTTCCAGTCGCTGCGCGGGTGGCGGCCGATGGGGGCGTCGATGGTGCCCGTCAGCGGATCCGGATGCCCCTGGACGACCGCGTGGTAGATCTTCTCGACCTCGCGGTCGTGGAACTGGCGCTTGAGCTCGGTGTACGCGCGCTCGGTCTTGGCGACGACCATCAGCCCGCTCGTGCCCGCGTCGAGCCGGTGCACGATGCCCTGCCGCTCCTCGGCGCCGGAGGTGCTGAGGCGGAACCCGGCCGCGGCCAGGGCGCCGAGGACGGTGGGCCCGGTCCAGCCGACGCTCGGGTGGGCCGCGACGCCGACGGGCTTGTCGACCACGACGAGGTCGTCGTCGTCGTGCACGATGCCGAGGTCGGGCACCGCGAGCGGGACGACCGACGGCTCCCGCTTCGGCTGCCAGCTGACGGCGAGCATGGACCCGCCCACGAGGCGATCGGACTTGCCGGCCTCGCGGCCGTCCTGGGTGACGCCGCCCGCCTCCGCGACCTCGGCGGCGAAGCTGCGGGAGAAGCCGAGGAGGCGGGCGAGGCCCGCGTCGACGCGCTGCCCGTCGAGGCCGTCGGGGACGGGAATGGTGCGGTGCTCCATCGGGTGGTGCCTCTTCCGGTGCGGGGACGACGGGCCGCGCGAACGACGACGGCGACGCGGGACCCTCGTGGCTCGTGCGAGCCGGGTCCCGCGCCGCCGTCGGGCGCGCGGGTGGTGCGGGTGCTAGTTGCCCGAGTAGCCGGGGAACGAGGCGGTGGCGGGCGCCTCGGTCGATCCGGCGGCGTCCAGCTCGCGGAGCTGGCCCTCGATGTAGCCCTTGAGCTTCGTGCGGTACTCGCGCTCGAAGGTGCGGAGCTCGTCGATGCGGCCCTCGAGGACCTGGCGCTCCTTCTCCAGCACGGCGGTCTTGGAGCGCTGCTCGGCCTCGGCCTCGGCGGCGATGCGGGCGGCGGTGGCGTGCGCCTCGGCGACGAGCGCGTCGCGCTTCTCGACGCCCTCGCGGACGTGCTCCTCGTGCAGCTTGCGGGCCAGCTTGAGCAGGCTGCTCGTGCTCGACGTCTCGTCGTCCTCGTCCGCGGGGGCGGCGACGGGCGCCGACACGACGACGGGAGCCGGCTCGGGCTCGGGGGTGGGCTCCGGCTCGACGACGACGGGCGCCTGCTCGACCGCGGCGGGAGCGGGGGTCTCGATGGCCGTGGTGGCGGCGGGGGCGGACTCGCCGGAGGAGAGGCGCTGGCGCAGCTCCTCGTTCTCCTGGTGGAGGCGTCGCAGCTCGACGACCACCTCGTCGAGGAAGTCGTCCACCTCGTCCTGGTCGTATCCCTCGCGGAACTTGGTCGGCTGGAAACGCTTGTTGACGACGTCTTCAGGAGTGAGAGCCATGGCCTGCCACCTCTTTTGTGCGTAGAGCGGGGTCCGCGGGCGCGGACGGGGATTCGGGACAACGTGCGCCTCAACGCTACCAGCGGATCGCCCGGGTCCGGGGACTCGGGCCGCGATCCGCGGACGGAGGGGCGGCGCCTACCCGATGAAGCCGCGCGCGACGTTGAACAGGATGATGGCGACCAGCATCGTGATCATCCAGCCGAAGTCGAGCGCCACCGGACCGAGGCGCAGGGGCGGGATGAGCCGGCGCACGAAGCCGATGGGCGGGTCGGTCACCGTGTAGGACGCCTCGGCGACGATGAGCATCGCGCCGCGCGGACGCCACTCCCGCGAGAGCGACTGCACGAGGTCGAGGACGAAGCGCCCCCACATGCAGATGATGAACGCCAGGAGGGCGAACCACACGACGGTGGCGACGAGGGAGACGATGATCACGGAGACAAGTATGGCGGGCGTCGATGGGAGGTCCCGTCGACGCCCGCCATCTCAGCGGTCCGCGTGGATCAGCGCCCGAAGAAGGAGGCCTCGACCTCGGCCTCGGTGGCGGACTGCTCGCCGGAGACGGCGACGTGCGACGGCGAGAGCAGGAACACCTTGCTCGTGACGCGCTCGATCTTGCCGTACAGGCCGATGGAGAGGCCGCTCGCGAAGTCGATGAGGCGGCGCGCGTCGTCTTCCGTCATCTGCGACAGGTTGATGATGACCGGCACGCCCTCGCGGAAGTTCTCGGCGATGACCTGCGCGTCCTTGTAGGCCTTGGGGTGGACGGTGAGGATCTCGTTCATTTCAGCCGGCGCCGCATTCCTTGTGGTGGTCGAGGGCTTGTGCAGGGGGGTCACGGGTGCGCGCTTCGCCTGCTGCTGCTCGCGCTGCTGCGGGGCGGGCGCCGGCGCGGGGACGGCCTGCACGGGCGACTGCTGCTGCGTGGGCTGCTGCTGGTAGTCGAGCTCCTCGTCGGCGAGTCCCAGGTACACCATGGTCTTGCGAAGTGGGTTGGCCATCATTCCTCTTTCCGTTTCGGCCTGACGAACCGGACCGCACCTCCGACATTAAGGGCGGTCGGGTCGCTTTCCCGTGATTGCCGACCCGATCCGTAGGTGTGTCGCGCCCTCGAGCAGCGCCTCGCGCAGGTCGCCGGACATGCCCGCGGAGATGGCGCGGGCGTCGGGCAGGATGCGCCGCACGTCGTCCGAGATGCCGCGGAGCCGGGCGAACGCGCGGCGGGGCTCGCCGTCGTCGGGCGCGACCGCCATGACCCCGAGCACCCGGATGCCGGCCGCGGCCGCGGCGTGCTCCGCGAGGGCCTCCGCCTCGGCGGGCGGGACGCCTCCTCGGGCCGGGTCGTCCGTGAGGTTGACCTGGAGGAAGACGCGGGTCCCCTCCTCCTCGGATGCCAGCGCGTCCACGAGGGAGGGACGGTCGACGGAGTGGATCACGGAGGCGTACCGCCGCACCTGGCGCGCCTTCTTGCCCTGGAGCTGCCCGACGAAGTGCCAGGCGACGTCGCGCCCCGCGAGCTCGGCGGCCTTGCCCTGCGCCTCCTGGTGCCGGCTCTCGCCGAGATCGCGCACGCCGAGGTCGACGAGGGCGCTGAGGAGCGACACGGGCTGGAACTTGGTGACGACGATCGTGGTCACCTCGGCCGGATCGCGGTCCGCCTCACGGACGGCGTCGGCGACCTGCGCGCGCACGGACGCCCACCGCTCGGCGAGGCCGGGGTGGGCCTCGCCAGGGTGGGCGTCCGACGCGTGCGCGCCGCCGGTCAGCGGAGCGTCGCTCACTTCAGGAAGTCGGGGATGTCCAGGTCGTCGCCGTCGTCCTCGAACGTCGGGTCGCTCGCCGGGACGGCCGCGACGGGCGCCTCGGCCTGCGGGCGCGACGGCGCGGACTCGACGGCCTCGGGGGCGGTGACCGCTCCCCCACCGGCGGCGACGAATCCGCTGCGGCGGTTCTCGACCTTGGCCGACGGCTCGCCGCCGTCGAAGCCCGCGGCGATGACGGTGACGCGCACCTCGTCGCCGAGGGTGTCGTCGATGACCGCGCCGAAGATGATGTTCGCCTCCGGGTGCACGGCCTCCTGCACGAGCTTGGCCGCGTCGTTGATCTCGAAGATGCCGAGGTTCGACCCGCCCTGGATGGAGAGCAGCACGCCGTGCGCGCCCTCGATGCTGGCCTCGAGCAGGGGCGACGCCACCGCGAGCTCGGCCGCCTTGATCGACCGGTCGGCGCCGCGCGACGAGCCGATGCCCATGAGCGCGGATCCGGCGCCCTGCATGACCGACTTCACGTCGGCGAAGTCGAGGTTGATGAGACCGGGGGTGGTGATGAGGTCGGTGATGCCCTGGACGCCGGCGAGGAGCACCTGGTCGGCGGTGGCGAAGGCCTCGAGCATGCTGATGCCGCGGTCGCTGATCTCCAGGAGGCGGTCGTTCGGGACGACGATGAGCGTGTCGACCTCGTTCTTCAGCGTCGCGACGCCGAGCTCCGCCTGCGCGGAGCGGCGCTTGCCCTCGAAGCCGAACGGCTTCGTGACGACGCCGATGGTGAGCGCGCCGATCGACTTCGCGATGCGGGCCACGACGGGCGCGCCGCCGGTGCCGGTGCCGCCGCCCTCGCCCGCGGTGACGAAGACCATGTCGGCGCCCGCGAGCGCCTCCTCGATCTCCTCCGCGTGGTCCTCGGCGGCGCGTCGGCCGACCTCGGGGTCGGCGCCGGCGCCGAGGCCGCGGGTGATCTCGCGACCGACGTCGAGCTTCACGTCGGCGTCGCTCATGAGCAGGGCCTGCGCGTCGGTGTTGATCGCGATGAACTCCACGCCCCGCAGACCAAGCTCGATCATGCGGTTCACGGCGTTGACGCCGCCACCGCCGATGCCGACGACCTTGATGACGGCGAGGTAGTTCTGGTTGTTCGACACGACGGGCCTCCGCTAGAACCTTCGACCTCCGGTGGAGGCTTAGAGTTTACTCAGTATGCATTTCCTGATCCCGACGTTAGGGGGCGTGGGGCGGGTGCGGCGACCGGCGCGCCGCGTGTCGCCACACCCGGTCGCTCAGGGACCCGCGACGGGCGCGTCGGGCGCCGAGACGTCGTAGGAGCCGACGTCGCCGCGGGCCTTCACGAGGGCCTGCAGCACCTGCGCCTTCTCCGTCGAGCGCTCCCCGCTCCCCCACAGCACCTTCTTGCCGCTGCGGAGCACGAGCATCACGTCGTCGGTCGTGTTGGCCTGGATGCTGTCGACCTGCGGCAGGAAGTCGGCGGGCAGCGCGACGAGCACGGCCGTCGCGGCTCGGAAGCGCGGGCTGGACAGGCCGGCGCTCGGCAGGTCGATGAGGGGGTAGCCGTCGGGACGCGCGGTGGCGCGCTCGATGGTGACGCCCGCGGGGTCGACGAGGTCGAATCCCGCGCCCGACTGGATCACGGCGACGGGCGTGCGCTCGACGATGCGGATCACGAGGGTCGACGGCGGCCGGCTCTCCGTGCTGTAGCTGCGGATGAGCGGGAAGGCGCGCAGCTCGTCGCCCACCCGTCCGAGGTCGACGAGAGGCAGGGGCGTGCCGACCTGGTCGGCGAGGGCGGCCTGGATGCTGTCCGGCGCGACGCGGTCGGCGCCCTCGACCTCGACGGTCCGCAGGGCGAGGAGCGGCGAGTAGACGGCGATGCCGACGACGATCGCGAGGACGAGGAACGCGCCGAGCGCGCCGAGGAGACCGGCGCGGCGACGCCGCGTGCGCTGCGTGAAGCGGCGGACCTCCTGGCGCTCGTAGCGCTGGCGCTCGCGGCGGGCGCGGCGGAGCTGGCGACGGGCCTCGGCGTCTCCCGTGGTCGCGCTGGCCGGACGCGCTGGCCGGTGGGCGCGGGGCGTCGGCTCGGCGTCGCCCTCCCCCCGGGTGCGGCGGCGGAGCGGCTTCGCGGCCCGGGATCCGGCGGCCTCGGCGGCACCGCGCGCCCGTCGGCCGAGGCGTCCGGCGATGCCGCCCGCACGGGAGGCGGCCGACTCCCGGCCGGTGCTCGGCGTGGGAGGCGCGCTGACGGGCGCCTCCGCCAGGTGCGGGAGGACGATCGGCTCGGTGTCGGGTTCGTCGTCGTCGCGCCACGGGGCGGAGGGGCGCCCGGCCGAGGGAGGCGTGGCGGCCGAGCGCGCGGGCGTGCCTGTGCCGGGGCGGGCGTCGGTCCGCGGCGCG
>NZ_LQXA01000022.1 GCF_001618005.1 Clavibacter tessellarius | reverse complement strand
CCCGCCGAGGCGACGGCCGCCGCGACGAGCCGGGTCGACAGCTCCATCCCCGTGACGCGGTCGATGGCGCCGAGGCGCGTGTCCACGGGACCCGCGACGGTCGCCGCGCGCACCGAGACCAGGTCGAGCCGGCGGTCGATCGGCCCCTGGGTGAGGTCGACGCCCTGCGTGCGGGCGTGCGGCACCACGATCAGGCGGCGCCAGATCACGCCGCGGCGCACGAGGAACGCCGAGTCGTCCACGGCGAAGCCCGTGCGGCGCCAGGAGAACGGCTTGAGGATCCAGGCCCGGCGCGGCGAGGTCGTGAACCCGTCGTCCGTGCCACCGCGCCCGGTCATGCCCGTGCCGATCAGCGCGAGCGCGTCCTCCCCCACGAGGTGCGGGAGCACGAGGCCGAGCACGCGGTCGACGTCGCGGCGGTCGCCGACCGGGAGGATCGACGTGTTCTGCTGTCCGGCGGCGCCCGGCGCGGAGGAGTGCGAGGCGCGCGTGATGCGGATCTCCCACCAGCCGGCCGCGCGCCAGAGCAGCGGCTGCACGACCTCGACCGCGTGGATGCGGCCGGGCGGGATCGTGTCGTTGCTCGTGGACAGCAGGCCGAAGCCGACGCGCACGCCGTCGGGCGTGCCGGCGACGCTGTAGCGGAGCGAGCGGGTGATGCGGCGGACGAAGAAGCCCGCGGATCCGATCAGGGTCGGCAGCAGCGGCACGAGCAGGTACCAGGCCTCGAAGCGGACGATCAGCGGGATCCCGACGACCACGAAGAGCACGAGCACGACCGTGGGGCCGGAGAGCAGGACCGCGCCGATCAGCCGCGGGATCGGGATGCGCACGACCGACTGCGGCGGCGCGACGTCGGGATCCAGCTCGGGCGCGAGGAGGTCGTCGACGCGCGAGCCGACGAACCCGCGGGCGGGAGCGGCGGCGCGGGCGGGCGATCCGGCCGCCTCGGCGCGTGCGCCCGACGCGAGCCGCAGGACGCGCAGCCGGAACGCGTCGGCGTCGCGCGAGCGGAGGTACTGCAGCGGCAGGTTGGCGTCGTTGCCCGCGACCTGGATCTCGAGCTTGGCCGCGCCGATGAGCCGCGGCAGGAGCGGCCGCACGATGTTGACGCCCTGGATCCGGTCGAGCCGCGCCCGCCGGTTCGTGCGCGACAGGATGCCGCTGCGGACCTCGACGGTCTCCTCCGTCACGCGGAACGTGTGCAGGCGCCACGACAGGTACGAGATGCCGACCGCGAGCAGGGTGAAGGCGAGGAGGCCGAGGATCACCCAGATCAGGGCGCCCGACTCGACGAGCCACGGGAGGAGGTCGCCCTCGCCTCCGCCGTCGTCCTGACCGGGCACGAACCGCTCCACGAGCTGCTCGCGGAGGGACGAGACGAGGAAGCCGATCGCGACGAGGAACACGACGCCGCCGCGGAGGACCGGCGTGGCGGGGTGGAGGCGGTGCCAGCCGCCGTCGGTGAGCTCCTCGGCGATGCGGGCCTCGACGGCGGGGACGGGGTCGGCGCCGGGGCGCGCGGGATCCGCGGACCCGGCGTCGGTCACAGCCCCGCCCGGCGGGTCTCGGCGAGCGACACGAGGCGGTCGCGGAGCTCCTCCGCGTCGTCGTTCCGGAGGCCGGGGATCTGGATGCTCGCCGACGCCGCCGCGGTCACGAGCTTGAGGTCGGCGAGACCCAGGACGCGGCCGACCGGGCCCCGCGTGATGTCGACGAGCTGCATCCGGCCGTACGGCACCGCGACGATGCGGGTCCACATGATGCCGCGGCGGAAGACCAGGTCGTCGTCGCGCAGCTGGTAGCCCATGGCGCGCACGCGGCGCGGCACGATGACCAGGGTCACCACCAGCTCGACCGCCGCGGCGGCGCCGAGGACGATGCGGAGCCAGCCCGGCGCTCCGACGACGGTCAGGAACACGGCCACCCCGCCGAGGACGAGCGCGGTGATCACGCCGCCCACCAGCTCGACGCCGACCAGACGCGGGGAGACGCGGCGCCACTCGACGCCGTGCGGATCGACGTTCGCGGTCACGGTGCTCCTATCGGTGGGGCGGGGCGGCGCGTCTCAGGAGAGCTCGCGCGCCGGGTCGCCCGGACGGGCGTCGTCGCCGTCGTCGGGCGGGACCGTGCACCACTGCTCGGCGACCAGCCCGGCGACGAGGAGGACGACGGCTCCCACCGTACCGGCCACCGCCAGCCCGACGGAGGACGCGCCGGGCAGCACCGGTCGCGCCAGCACGAAGGCCAGCGCTCCCCCGGTGATCCCGGCGAGCAGCGCCCCCGCGAGCGCGGACGCCTTGGCGAGCAGCACCACGCGCGTGGCGCGGAACGGGTCGACGCGGCCGGGGCGTCGTCCGCGGGTCGTCTGTCGGATGGGCCAGGCGAGCGCGAGCAGCACGATCCCGACGATGAGGAGCGTCGCGCCGAGCGTCAGCGGCGGGACGAGGAGCGGCCGCCCGCTCATGACGAGGGCGTTCTCGACGAACCAGCCGACGGCGGCGCCCGCGATGAGCAGGGCGATGAGCGTCGTGGAGCGGGTGCGCGTCATCGGGTCGCCTCCGCGGGCGCGGGATCGGGCGCGGGATCGGGCGCCTCGAGCGCGGCGAGCAGGGCGTCGACCCGGCCGTGACCCGGCAGCTCGGCCTCGGGATCCGCCTGGAGCCACGGCCCGAGGACGAAGGCGCGCTCGGCGGCGCGCGGGTGCGGGACCGTGAGGCGGTCGTCGTGGATCCGCGCGTCGCCGAACGCGACGATGTCGAGGTCGATCGTGCGGTCGCCCCAGCGCTCGGCGCGCACGCGGCCGAGATCCCGCTCGATGCCCGCGAGCGCGTCGAGGAGGGCATGCGGGCCGAGCGCGGAGTCGACGAGGACGACGCCGTTGAGGTATCCGGGCTTGGTCGCGTCCTCCCCCGCGGGCGTGACGGCCACGGACTCCACGAGGTCGGAGGAGCGGACGACGCGGAGCCCGGGCACCTCGTCGATGCGGGCGACGGCGGCCTCGATGGTGGCGCGCCGGTCGCCGAGGTTGGATCCCACCGCCACGACCGCGCCCACGGGCACCCCCGGCGCGGGCAGGGTCGAGCCGCGCTCGATCACGACGGCCACGTCGCCGAACGGCACGGTGATCGGGGCGTCCGGCTTGTGCACGGTCACGCGCACCCACCGGGCCACGGCGTGCGCGAGGACCACCGTCGCGATCCGCTCGGCCAGCGTCTCGATGAGGTCGACGGGATCGCGCCCGGCCGCCTCCGCGACCTCCTCCGCGAGCTCGCCGTAGTGGAGGGTGCGGTCGAGCTCGTCGCTGCCGCCGGCGGGGGCGAGGTCGAGCGCGACCTCGAGGTCGATCACGAACGGCTGGCCGTCGCGCCTCTCGTGCGCGAACACGCCGTGGTGGGCGTGCACGCGCAGGCCCGTGAGCAGGATGCGGTCGGTCGGGAGCCCGGTCACCATGAGCGGCCCACGACGATGGACGGCAGGTCGCCCGGGTCCGTCGGGTCGTACCAGAGCGGGAGCTTGCCGCCGACGGTGGGCAGGAGCCGGTCGGCGGTCATGACGGTGCGCGTGACGTGGTGGTCGCGGCCGTCTTCGTCGGTGAAGGCGACCGTGAGGCGGGCGCGGACGGCGTCGCCGGATCCGTCGAGGCGCTGCACGGCCGTGACGATCGCGGCGGTGCGGCGACCCGTCTCGGTGACGCGACGGGCGGTCTGGGCGAGGCGCGCGACGCGGCGCTGCACGACGGCCCAGGCGACGGCGGCGGCGATGCCGAGCACCGCGAGCACGGCGGCCACGAGCCCGAGGGCGCCTCGGGATCCGTCGCCGTCGCGCGCACCGGGCGCGAAGGCCAGCGCCCCGACGAGCCCGAGGGCCGTGCCGAGCATGGCCACCGCGACAGGCCAGAGCACGGCGCCGACGGTGGTGAGCACGGGCGACAGGAGCACGACGGACGCGTACGCGCTGCCGAGCGCGCCGAGGAGCCCGAGGACGACGGCGACGACCTTGATCACGACGACGACCGCGCCGGCGTCGGCGCCCAGGTCGGCGGGGAACGTGAGGCCGACGCCGAGCACGACCGAGGAGACGAGCGCGGCGACCGCGACGCGGACGAGGCCCGCCTGCGGGGAGACGACGACTCGGTCCTGGCTCACGGCGCTCATGCTCCTACTCTGACAGACCGGCGACGGCGGATGCCCCGGCCGATGCGGCGGCGTCCGCCCGCCCGCGCGCCCAGGCGTCCTCGACCGCGAGCGCGGCGCGGGTGGAGGCGACGTCGTGCACGCGCACCGCCCAGGCGCCGGCCCGAGCGGACAGCGCGCTGACCACCGCGGTCGGCACGTCGCGGTCCTCGACGGCCGCGTCGGCGGGCAGCAGCCGGCCGAGGAACCGCTTGCGGGAGGCGCCCACGAGCACGCGGTGGCCGAGGTCGGCGAGCCGGTGGAGGGATCCGAGGAGCTGCCAGTCGTGCGCGGCCTCCTTCGCGAAGCCGAGGCCGGGGTCGAGCACGATGCGCGCGGGATCCACTCCCGCCGTCACGAGGGCGTCGACGCGTGCCCGCAGCTCGTCGCGCACCTCGCCCACGACGTCGGCGTAGGTGGCGCGCGTCGCCATCGTGTCGCTGTGGCCGCGCCAGTGCATGGCCACGTAGTCGACGCCGGCGTCGGCGACCACGGCGGCCATGCGCGGATCCGCGAGGCCGCCGGACACGTCGTTGACGATCCGGGCACCGGCGGCGACCGAGGCCTCCGCGGTGGCCGCGCGCATGGTGTCGACGCTCACGACGACGCCCTCGGCGACGAGCGCGCGGACGACCGGCAGCACGCGGGCCCGCTCCTCGTCGGCGTCGACGCGGGCGGCGCCGGGCCGCGTGGACTCGCCGCCCACGTCGACGACGTCCGCGCCCGCGGCGACCATCCGGCGGGCGTGCGCGAGCGCGTCGTCGAGGCCGAGGTGGCGGCCGCCGTCGCTGAACGAGTCGGGGGTGGCGTTGAGGATCCCGAGCACGAGGGGACGGACGCGCTGCGGATCCACGCTCAGCCCCGTCCGCCCGGGCCGGGCAGGAGGGCCAGCACCTCGGCGCGCGCCGACGGCTCCGCGAGCGACCCGCGGGCCGCGATCGTGATGGTGGTGCTGCCCGCCTGCCGGGTGCCGCGCGCGGTGACGCACCCGTGCGTGGCGTCGAGGATCACGGCGACGCCGCGGGCGCCGAGGCCCCGCTCGAGCGCCTCCGCGATCTGCTCGCCCAGCCGCTCCTGCATCTGCGGACGGGAGGCGAGGTCGTCGACCACGCGCGGCAGGCGGCCCAGCCCGACGATCCGCTCCCCCGGCACGTAGGCCAGGTGCGCGACGCCCGTGAACGGCAGCAGGTGGTGCTCGCAGATGGAGCGGAACGCGAGCCCCGTGACGATGACGGGCTGCGGCGCCGCGTCCGTCTCCGGCAGCGGGAACGTCTCCCGCAGGTGCCGGAGCGGATCCGTCCCGACCCCCGCGAAGAACTCCGCGTACGCCTCCGCTACCCGCGCCGGCGTGGTCGCGAGACCCTCCCGGCCCGGGTCCTCGCCGATCGCGTGGATCAGCTCGGTGACGGCCGCCTCGATGCGCGCCCGATCGACGCCCACCGGATCAGGCCGTCGCGGGGCGCGGGAAGGGCGAGCGCTTCGGCTTGCCGGCCGGCGGCTCCGAGTCCACGGCGCCATCGACGACGCCCTGGTCGATGGGCGCCTTCTGCGGCATGGGCACGGGAGGCAGGTCCGACAGCGGGCGCTTGTCGCTCGAGAGCCACTGCGGGCGCGGCGCGAGCTTCTTCACGTCGGCGAAGATCTCGGCCAGCCGCGTGTGGTCGAGCGTCTCCTTCTCGAGGAGCTCGGTCGCGAGGCGGTCGAGCACGTCGCGGTTGTCGTTGATGACCTGCCACGCCTCGTCGTGGGCGCCGTCGAGGAGCGCGCGCACCTCGGCGTCGACCGTCAGGGCCATGTCCTCCGAGTAGTCGCGGCTGCCGCCGAGGTCGCGCCCGAGGAACGGCTCGCCGGAGCTGGAGCCGAGCTTCACGGATCCGACCTTGGCGCTCATGCCGTACTCGGTGACCATGCGGCGGGCCGTGGACGTGGCCTTCTCGATGTCGTTCGAGGCGCCCGTGGTGGGGTCGTGGAACACGATCTCCTCCGCGACGCGGCCGCCCATGGCGTAGGTGAGCTGGTCGAGCAGCTCGTTGCGGGTGACCGAGTACTTGTCCTCGAGCGGCAGCACCATCGTGTAGCCGAGGGCGCGGCCGCGGGGGAGGATCGTGACCTTGGTGACGGGATCCGTGTTGTTCATGGCCGCCGCCGCGAGCGCGTGACCGCCCTCGTGGTACGCGGTGATGAGCTTCTCGTGGTCGCGCATGATGCGGCTGCGGCGCTGCGGGCCGGCCATGACGCGGTCGACGGCCTCGTCGAGCGCGCGGTCGTCGATGAGCTGCGCGTTCGAGCGGGCCGTGAGGAGCGCGGCCTCGTTGAGGACGTTCGCGAGGTCGGCGCCCGTGAAGCCCGGCGTCTTGCGCGCGAGGACCTCGAGGTCGACGCCCGAGGCGAGCGGCTTGCCGCGCCCGTGCACCTCGAGGATCTGCTTGCGGCCCTGCAGGTCGGGGGCGTCGACGCCGATCTGCCGGTCGAAGCGGCCGGGGCGCAGGAGCGCGGGGTCGAGCACGTCGGGCCGGTTGGTGGCCGCGATGAGGATGACGTTGGTCTTGACGTCGAAGCCGTCCATCTCCACCAGGAGCTGGTTGAGGGTCTGCTCGCGCTCGTCGTTGCCGCCGCCCACGCCGGCACCGCGGTGGCGGCCGACCGCGTCGATCTCGTCGACGAAGATGATCGCCGGCGCGTTCTGCTTGGCCTGCTCGAAGAGGTCGCGCACGCGGCTCGCGCCGACGCCCACGAACATCTCGACGAAGTCGGATCCGGAGATGGAGTAGAAGGGCACGCCGGCCTCGCCCGCGACGGCGCGCGCGAGCAGGGTCTTGCCGGTGCCGGGAGGGCCGTACAGGAGCACGCCCTTGGGGATGCGGGCGCCCACGGCCTGGAACTTCGCGGGCTCCTTGAGGAAGTCCTTGATCTCCTCCAGCTCCTCGATGGCCTCATCCGACCCGGCGACGTCGGCGAACGTCACCTTCGGGGAGTCCTTGGAGGCGAGCTTCGCCTTCGACTTGCCGAACTGCATGACGCGGTTCCCGCCGCCCTGCATGCCGGAGAACATGATCCAGATGAAGAACCCGATGAGCAGGAGCGGCAGCAGGATGCTGAACGCCGACAGGAGCCAGCTCGGCTGCGGCACCTGGTCGTCGAAGCCCTCGGACGGGTTCGCGGACGTGATGGCGGAGACGATCTCGCCGCCGCGCTGCGCGACGTAGTTGAACTGCACCATGGTGCCGTTCTCGCCGTCCGGGTTCGCGAGCGTGAGGTCGACCCGCTGCTCGCCGTCGATGATCTTGGCGGAGGCGACCTTGCCGTCCTGGATCAGCTCGAGGCCGTGCTGCGTGGTGATGGTCTTGTAGCCGGACCCGGTGATGAGGGTGAAGCCGACCGTGACCACGACGATGGCGAGGACCACGATGAGGATCGGGCTGCGGAGGATTTTCTTGAAGTTCATGAGTCTCGGGCGCGGGCCCGGCACCTTTCTGCCCGTGCCGCGCCGTACGGCGACGAGATGTTCCGAGGATACAAGCGGCTGTATGAGCGCGGCCGCGGTGTTCGCCGCCAGCCGAACGGGCGGCAGCATGGAGCGGGATAAGAGGAGCGGGGCGCCTCAGCTGTAGACGTGTGGCGCGAGGATGGCCACGTCGCGGAGGTTGCGGTAGCGCTCCGCGTAGTCGAGGCCGTAGCCGATGACGAAGTCGTCGGGGATCTCGAAGCCCACGTAGCGCACGTCGACGGCGATCTTCGCGGCCTCGGGCTTGCGGAGGAGCGCGCAGACCTCGACGCTCGCCGCGCCGCGCGAGCGGAGGTTCGCGAGGAGCCAGGAGAGGGTGAGGCCGGAGTCGATGATGTCCTCGACGATGAGCACGTGCCGGCCCGAGAGGTCGGCGTCGAGGTCCTTGAGGATGCGGACGACGCCGCTCGACTTCGTGCCGGAGCCGTAGGAGCTCACGGCCATCCAGTCCATGTGGACGGGCAGCTCGAGCTCGCGCGCGAGGTCGGCCATGACCATGACCGCGCCCTTCAGGACGCCGACGAGGAGCAGCTCCTCCCCCGCGTGGTCCCGCTCGATCTCACGGCACATCTCGGCGATGCGGCCGTGGATCTCCTCCTCGGTGTGCAGGACCCGGGTCAGGTCGTCGGCGATGTCGGTGGATCTCATGTCACTCTTCCGTCGTCCTGGCGCTGAGGACGATGAGCCCGTCCCTGCGTAGAACCCTAACGCCCGGGAGGTCCACCGGCCCCTGCCCGCGCCAGTCGGTGACGAGCCGCGCGACCTCCAGCACATGCGTCCGGGAGAGGTGCGCCGCGAACTCCTCGCGTGCGGCGAGGCGGATCAGCCGGTGCCGGAGCGCCGGCGGGGCGGCCTCGAGCGAGGCGACCTCCAGCGAGATGCCGGCCTCGGCGTGGTCGGCGATCTCCTCGATCATCTCCGCGGCGAAGTGCTCGAGGGCGTCGTCGTCCTCGCGCAGCTGGTCGGCCGTGCGGGCGAGCGCCTCCGCGATCCCGGGGCCGAGCTCCCGCTCGAGCACGGGCAGCACGTCGTGGCGGACGCGCACGCGGGCGTAGGCGGGATCGGCGTTGTGCGGGTCCCGCCACGGCTCGAGGCCCTGGTCGGCGCAGGCGGCGCGCGTGACGGACGCGCGGATCCCGAGCAGCGGCCGCAGGAGGACGGCGTCGGCCGAGCGCGCGGGGACGGACGCGGCCATGCCGTGCAGGCTCGCGGCGCCGGATCCCCGCGCGAGCCCGAGCAGCACCGTCTCGGCCTGGTCGTCGAGCGTGTGCGCGAGCAGCAGCGCGCGGGCCCCGGTCTGCCCCAGCGCGTCGTCGAACGCGGCGTACCTGGCCGCGCGCGCGGCGGCCTCGGGGCCGTCGGCGCCCGGCTCCACGCGCACGCGCGTGACGAGGACGGGGTCGAGGCCGAGGTCGCGCGCGGCGTCGGCGGCACGCGCCGCGACCCGGTCGGAGCCGTCCTGCAGGCCGTGGTCGACGACGATCGCGCCGACCGCCACGCCGGCGCGCGGCCCCTCGAACGCGGCCGCGGCGGCGAGGGCCAGCGAGTCGGCGCCCCCGGAGAGCGCCACGAGGACGGGACCGGACGCGGAGGGGTCGAGCGCGGAGACGGCCCCGCGGACCGCTCGCCGGAGGTCCGCGACGGCGGGTGTGAGACGGGGGCGCTCGGAGGGCATCCACTAACGTTATGGCAGCATCCCGCCCACGTCAGAACCACGAGGAGCACGCGCATGGCCAGCTACGACGTCGTCGTCGAAATCCCCAAGGGGTCCCGCAACAAGTACGAGGTCGACCACGAGACGGGCCGCGTGTACCTCGACCGCGTGCTCTTCACGTCGTTCGTGTACCCCACCGACTACGGCTACTTCGAGAACACGCTCGGCCTCGACGGCGACCCCGTCGACGTGCTCGTGCTGCTCGAGTACCCGGTCTTCCCCGGCGTCGGCGTCTCCATCCGCCCCGTCGGCGTGTTCAACATGAGCGACGAGGCCGGCATCGACTCCAAGGTCATCGGCGTCCCCGCGAAGGACCCGCGCTGGGCGCACATCCAGGACATCACGGACGTGCCCGAGCAGACCCGCAAGGAGATCGAGCACTTCTTCGAGCACTACAAGGACCTCGAGCCCGGCAAGTGGGTCAAGACGGAGGGGTGGGGCGACGCGGCCGAGGCCGAGGCCATCGTGCAGGCCGGTTTCGACAAGCTCCAGGCCGAGGGCCACGGCGACGGCCACGGCGGCGAGCCGGAGGAGGACGCCTGATCCGCGTCCCCGCCTGAGCCCGCGCGGCTGACACGACGACGCCCGCCTCCCCGCAGCAGATGCGGAGGGGCGGGCGTCGTCGTGCGCGGGGCGGGCGGCCGGATCAGCCGGGTCGGCCCACGTAGGGCATGATGTCGCTGCCACCCCAGAGGGACTGGATCTTCACCACGTCGCCGGGCTTCGGCGCCGCGATGATCGTGTTCCCGCCGAGCGAGATGGCGTCGTGGTAGAAGTCGCCGCCGCTGTTCCAGAAGACGATGTCGCCGGCCTGGCGCTGCGAGAACGGGACGAGCTTCCCCTGCGCCTGCATCGTGTTGTACTGCGAGCTCACCGAGTGTCCGCCGACGTTGATGCCCGCCGCGCGGTACGACATCATCACGAGGCCCGAGCAGTCCCAGCCGTCGCCCTCGCCGCCGAAGGAGTAGGCCTCGCCGAGCTGCGACTTCGCGAAGGAGATGGCGACCTGGGCCGCGTTGCCCGAGGGCGCGGGGGCCGGGGCGGGGCGCGCCGGCTGCGGAGCGGGGCGCACCGGCTGCGGGGCGGGCTGGGCCGGCGCGGGCGCCGGCTGCGCGGGGGCCGGGGCGCTGGATCCGCCGCCGGTCGAGGGGCCGGCCCCACCGCCCGACGAGCCGCCGGAGGGGGCGCCTCCGCCGGACGAGCCCGACGCCGCCCCGCCGCCGGAGGACCCGGCTCCGGAACCCGATGCCGCCGCGGCCGGTGCGGCGGGAGCCGCCGGCTGCGTGAGGCTCTGCACGTACTGCGCCTCGATCTCCGACGTGGAGTCCTTGAGGAGCGCCAGCTGCGCGATGAGCTGGTCGCTGTTGCGGGTCTGCTCCGCCACCGCGGAGGCGGCGGTCGCCGCGGCCGACTTCGCGGCGTCGAGCGACTTCTGCGCCTCGTCCGCGAGGCGGCCGAGCTCGTCCTTGGCCACCTGCGCCTGGTCGCTGAGGGACGCCGCGCTGTTGCGGTCCGCGAGCGCCTGCTGGTACACGCTCTGGGTGCTCTCGGAGAGCTTCGACATGGTGCCGAGCGAGCGGAGCAGCTGGTCCGCGTCGTCGCCGTCCGAGGTGAACAGGCTCGCCGTGAGGTCCTGGCCGCCGGCGCGGGCGAGGTGGCTCGCGAGGAGGCCCGCGCGCATGCGGCTCGTGAGGGCCGCGGCCTGCGCCTCGTCCGCCTTCTTCTGGAGGCGCTTCAGCTTGTCGGCCTGCGCGTCCTTCGCGGCCTGCGCCTGGGAGTACCGCTCCCCCGCGAGCATGGCGGCGGTGTTCGCCTGGTCCGCGGACTCCTGCAGGCCGGTGGCCAGCTGCGTCACGCGGTCGATGGCCGCCTGCGTGTCCGCCTCGTTCGCCTTCGCCGCCTGGACGTCGGCCCACGACGGGTAGTCGGTGGCGGCGAAGGCCGTCTGGGCGGCGACGCCGCTGGAGACGGCGATGACGCCCACGGCGATCGTGGAGATGACGACCGTGGTCGGGCGGAGGTGGTTCATGTCGTTCCTCATGTCAATGCGTGCTCGTGATGGAGACGCCCTGGCCGTGCATGAACGCCACCGGGTCGACGGCGTCCCCGTTGATGCGGATCTCGAAGTGGAGGTGGCAGCCGGTGGAGCCGCCCGTGGTGCCCGTGCGGGCGATGGGCTGGCCCGCGACGACCTGCTGGCCCTGCCGCACGAGGGTGCCGCCGTCCATGATGTGGCCGTACGCCGAGGAGACCCCGCCGCCGTGGTCGATGCGGATGTAGTTGCCGTACCCGCCGTTCCAGCTGGCGAAGGAGACGGTGCCCGCGTGCGCCGCGTACTGGGTCGCGCCGCAGGTGGCGCCGCGGACCAGGTCCTCGCCGGCGTGGAAGATCAGCCGCTTGTAGATGGGGTGGAACCGCTCCCCGAAGAACCCGCTGGTGTTCGCTCCCGGGAGGGGCGCCGTCCAGCCGGTGCTGCTGACCGCGCCGGGCGAGACGTCACCGCCCGCGCTGCCCTGGCTGGCCGCGAGCGCGTCGGCGTCGGCCTGGCGCTTGCGGACGCCCGCCTGGTAGTCGTCCTCGGTGGCCTCGCGGTTCTCGGAGATGACGGAGAGCTTCGCGTCGGCGTCGGCCTTCTGCGCGCTCTGGTCCTCGAGCGCCTGCTGGAGGTCGGACTGCGCCTGCGCGGCCTCCTGGAGGAGCTGCTCGGCCTTGGCGTTCAGAGCGTCGAGCTCCTTCAGCGCGACCTGCGCCTGGTCGCTGAGGGACTTGGCGGCGTTGCGGTCCTGGATCGCGATGGCGTAGATCTGGTCGGACTTCTCGGCGACCTTGCTCATGGTGCCGAGCTTGTCGAGGAGGTCGTCGCTGCCGTCCCCCTCGCTGAGGAGCAGGGTGCCGGAGAGGTTCTGACCGCCGGAGCGCATCAGCTGCTTGGCGAGGCCCGCGGCCTGCTCCTGCGACTTCGTGGCCTTCGCGTCGGCCGCGTCGACCTTGCCCTGGAGCTGCACGGTGTCGGCGTGCTTGTCGTCCGCCGCCTGCTGCGCCTGGTCGTGCTCCTCGCCACGCTGCACCACGAGGGCCTGCGCGTCGGCGACCCGCTGCTGGAGGGACGCGATCTCGTCGTTGATGCTCTGCACCAGCTGCTTCTGCGCCTGCTCGTCCCCGCGCGCCTTCTGCACGTCGTCCCACGAGGCGAACGTCTCGGCGTGCGCGGGAGCCGCGATGGATCCGGTGAGGAGGACCGCCAGTACGGCGACGACGGCCTGGATGCCGTGCCGCGTGCGGGAGCGCGGGGCGCGCGAGCGGCGCGCGCTCCGGTGGAGGTCCTGGTTCATGTGCTCCCGATCATCGTGTCGCCCGGCTGGCCGGCTGCGCCTCCCGCGGGCGGGCGGGCGTCCCGGATCACATCCGTCACACCCGCACCTGCTCTCACAGTACTGAGGGGGACGCACGGCGCACAGCGGCCGGACGCGGGGATCCGCACGGGGAGCCCCTCCCCGGGAGGGTCGACCGAAGGCTAACCCCGCGGCAGGGTCGCGCCGCGGCAGCGCGCTGGCCGTGTCGCGAACCTGGCAGGACGTCGGGCGCGCGGCGCGCGGCCCCTCCGCGCGCCCGGGGACGAGCCGCGACACGCCGTCGGATCCGCATGCCCGCGGGCCGGGACCCCGATCGCGCCCGGCCGATTTGAGTCCTCGCCCGGAGTGCGGTTATGCTGACGTGTCGGTTGCTGCGAGACCTGGGAGACCAGGGCGAGCGGCCCCATCGTTTAGTGGCCTAGGACGGCGCCCTTTCACGGCGTTAACACGGGTTCGAATCCCGTTGGGGTCACCAGGCAATGCGATCGACAAGCAAGGCCCTGTAGCGCAGCTGGTTAGCGTGCCGCCCTGTCACGGCGGAGGTCGCGGGTTCAAGTCCCGTCAGGGTCGCCACGGATGGCGAGCCCTCTTCTCGGAGAGGGCTTCTCTCCGATGTGGGCGTCTTCTCGCAAGCCGCCCGCTCGCCTGGGTAGCTCAGTTGGTAGAGCGTTCGACTGAAAATCGAAAGGTCCGCGGATCGACGCCGCGTCCAGGCACCACCCGCCGGTCCCCGTCACAGACGTGAGGGCCGGCGTCCTCGTCTCACGGCCGTCCGCCGTCCGCCGTGCGCCGATCAGGCGTCGTCGGCCAGCGCATCCTCGAACCGGGCGAGCACCGCGTCCGAGAAGAGGACGAAGCGCACGAGCTCGATCCCGTCGGCCGCTCCCTCCGCGTCGGCCGTGCGCACCGCGGCGACCGCCACCCGCGCCGCGTCGTCGACCGGCCAGCCGTAGACGCCCGCCGAGACCGCGGGGAAGGCGACGCTCCGGAGCCGCAGGGCCGCCGCGACCTCGATCGACCGGCGGTAGGCGCTCGCGAGCACGGCCGTGCGGTCCTCGGACCGCGACCAGACCGGGCCGACCGTGTGGATCACGTGGCGCGCGGGCAGCCGGAAGCCCGGCGTCGCGACGGCGTCGCCCGCGGGCAGGCCGTCAGGGAGGTCGTCCGCGCGGATCCGGCGGCAGGCGGCGAGGAGCTCCGGGCCGGCCGCGCGGTGGATGGCGCCGTCCACTCCCCCGCCGCCGAGGAGCGACGAGTTCGCCGCGTTCACGATCGCGTCCACGTCCTGCCGGGTGATGTCGCCGCGCACGGCCTCGATGTCGGTCACCCGTCCAGCCTGGCCCGAGCGGGTCGGATCAACGCGCGACGGCCTCGGGCGCCGGGGCGCGGCTCGCCGTCAGCCAGCGCGGGCCCTCGAGCGTCCAGCGCAGCGGTGAGCCGAGGACGGCGGCGCCGATGACCCGGCTCGCGACGACCACGGGCACGAGCAGCGCGATCGGCAGGATCGCGCCCCAGGCGTACGTGTGCTCCCGGAGCAGCGGCACCAGGCCCGCGAGCTTCAGCGCCGCGCTGAGCGCCGAGACCAGGAAGATGTGGAAGACGTACACGGGCAGGGTCTGCCGCCCCACCCAGCGGAGCGCCCGCGACAGCGGGTTCGCCATGCCTGCCACGGCGAGCACCTGGTTGCTCGCGAGGAGCGCGACGCCGGCTATCGCGAAGGTCAGGACGGGCCCGTGCCCGGTCGCGCTGAGGAGCGCGAAGACGCCGGCGTACGCGAGGATCCCCGCGGCGGCGGTGACGAGGGTCGCGCGCCGCATCAGGGCGAGCCACGCGTCGCGGCCCACGACGCCGGCGAAGAACCAGACGAGGTTCGCCGCGACGGAGCCGGCCTTCACAGCGTCCAGCGGCTCGGTGAGCAGGCCCGCGGTGAGCGGCTTGAGGGCGGGCGCGGCGAGGGCGAGGGCCGCGAACGCGACGAGCGCCCACGCCCGATGCCGGCCGAGGAGGCGCGTGCACGCCCAGGCGATGACGAAGAAGACCGGCAGCGCCCAGAGGTACCAGTACGACGTCGGCAGAGCGACGCTCAGGAGCAGCTGCCCGGGCGTGGGGGCCTCGCCGCCGCCGCGCGCCTGCGGGACGAAGAGGCGGGCGAGGAAGAGGAGCGTCCAGATCGCGTAGACGGAGAGGATGCCGAGGGTCCGGCCGCGCGTCTGCGCGAGCGGGCGGCTCACGGCGCGCATCGCGAGGAAGCCGGAGATGAAGAAGAACAGGGGCATGCGGAGAGGCGCGAACGCGGCGCTCACGTCCCACCACAGGGCGGCGGGACCCTCGTTGACCTCGTTCTCGAACATGAGGGACAGGTGCAGCAGGACGACGAGCACCATGCAGGCGCCCTTGCCCGCATCGATCCACTCGAAGCGGGGGCGGGCGGCGGCATCGGGCGCGGACGCGGGACGGAGGGCGGAGTCCGAGCGCGCGCGGGAACGCGGGCTCATGGAGGGGAGGGCCATGGCTCATCTCTGGGGCGCCTGGGCGGGAGCGGGCGACACCTGCGGGCGGCGCGGGTTCGGGTCCGCTGATCGTATCCCCGGGTCGGCGGGTGCGGCCTCCCCCCGAGCGGGGCACGGGGATCCCCCGCGCGGACGACGCTGTCCGGCGGGCGGCGACCGGAACCGTTCGGGTCGGCTCCGGGCGCATCGGTCAGGTTCGGAAGCCGGGGGAACCCGGATGGGCCGATCCGCGATCGCCGGCCCGGGACGGCTCCCGGCGGCCCGTCATGTCCTGGGGCGCCCCGGCGCGGCCTACGCGGCGGCGGCGCGGGGATACTGGAGGTGTCGGTGATCCTCGCGGCCGGCGCCGACAGGAGTCCCATGGCCACGCCCGCATCCCGCCCCGCACCCGAGCGCATCGACGGCTACATCGCGCTCCGCAGCTACGCCGCCATCGGGGACGGGCGCACCGTCGCGCTCATCGCGGAGGACGGCGACATCGACTGGCTGCCCCTGCCCGACCTGCACACCCCGCCCGCGTTCGCCGCGATCCTCGACGCCCCGCACGGCGGGCGCATCACCCTGCGACCCGACGAGGACTTCGAGGTCAGCCGCGCGTACGTCTCCGGCACCAACGTGCTCACCACCACCTTCACCACGGCGTCCGGCAGCGTGCGCGTCACCGATGCGCTCGTCACGGGCGTCGCCGGGCGGCTGCCGTGGGCGGAGCTCGGGCGGCGCATCGAGGGGCTCACGGGCGAGGTCGCGATGAGCTGGCTCGTGGCGCCCGGCACCGCGCTCGCCACCTCGTCGCCGTGGGTGCAGTCCACGCACAACGGGCCGGTGATCCGCGTCGACGGCGTGACGCTCGCCGTCGTCGGCCTCGACCACGGGCCGGCCGAGCCCGGCACCCAGTCGGTCTCGGGCGCGTTCACCACGGCGGAGGGGTCGCGGCACGTGATCACGCTCGTGGGCACCGAGCGGGAGCCCGTGCGGATCCCGAACCCGGAGATCGTGGACGAGGGCATCGACCGCACCATCCGCAACTGGGAGCAGTGGAGCACCGAGTTCCGGTACGAGGGCGAGTGGTCCGACCAGGTGCAGCGCAGCGCGCTGGCGCTGAAGCTGCTCGTGCACGCGCCCACCGGGTCCATCGCCGCGGCCGCCACCACCTCGCTGCCCGAGCGCATGGGCGGCGGCAAGAACTGGGACTACCGCTTCGCCTGGGTGCGCGACCTCGCCTACACGGTGAACGCGCTGGTGAAGTTCGGGCTCCGCGAGGAGACGCACGCGGCCGTCTCGTGGATGCTCCGCACGATCCGCGACAACGGCCCCGAACTGCACGTCTTCTACTCGCTCGAGGGCGGCGTGCCCGAGGGCAGCTCGAACCCCGAGGTGCCGGGCTGGCGCGGCGTCGGCCCGGTCGTCGACGGCAACGACGCGCAGGCGCAGCTGCAGCTCGGCGTGTTCGGCGACCTCTTCGACGTCGTGCGCACCTACGTGCGCGACGGCAACGTGCTCGACGCCGACACCGGCCGCCTGCTCGCGACCTTCGCGGACCGCGCCTGCGACATGTGGCAGAAGCGCGACGCCGGCATGTGGGAGCTCGAGGACGAGCAGCACTACACGACCTCCAAGCTCGGCTGCTGGCAGGCGCTCGACTGCGCCGTGGAGCTGGCCGAGGTGGGGCAGATCCCCGGGGTTCCGGACCGGTGGCGGGCCGAGCGCGACCGGATCCGCGCCTGGGTCGAGGAGGAGTGCTGGGACGAGGGCCGCGGGGCCTACGTGATGCACCCGGGCAGCCAGCGGCTCGACGCGAGCATCCTGCTGCACTCGATCTCCGGCTTCGACCGCGGCGAGCGCATGTCCCGCACCCTCGACGCCCTCCGCTCGGAGCTCGGCCGCGGCCCGCTCCTCTACCGCTACTCCGGCATGCCCGAGGAGGAGGGCACGTTCACCGCATGCGCCTTCTGGATGGCGGGCGCGCTCGCGTGCGTCGGGCGCATCGACGAGGCCCGCGAGCTCATGGACCAGCTCGTCGAGCTCGGCAACGACGTGGGCCTCTACTCGGAGATGATCGACGCTGACGACCACGCGTTCCTCGGCAACCTGCCGCAGGGGCTCAGCCACCTGGCGCTCGTGAGCGCCGCGCTGACGATCGAGGAGCTGTCGGGCGGGAAGGCCCGCTCGACGCGGACGCCGCGCGCGAAGCGGTAGGGAGCGGGCGGGCGCCCGGCGACGTCGGCCGCGCGGGCGCCGACCCGGTCGGTGTCGACCCGGCGGGCTCCGTCCGGCGTCAGGCGCGCGGGCGCATCGGCCCCGCGAACTCCGTGCGGACGCCGCGGGAGAAGAGCACGGAGTCGGGCGCGCGGTCGACGATCCCGGGGAGCCCGGCGGCCGCGACCAGCTCGTCGTCGAGGTCCACCAGCTCGGCGCGCTCCAGGGTCCACGCGTCGTGCGTGTTCGGCCAGTAGCGCGTGACGCCGCCGCGGGCCACGTGCATGCCCCAGCGCGCGGTGAGGAAGTCGGCGAGCGGATCGCCCTCCACCTCCTCGCCGAGCGGACGGACGGAGATGCGGGACGACGGGCGCGCGCCCGTATGCCGGCGCGACGTGTACGTGACGACGCCGTCCTGCTCGGCGTGCGTCATCGACGCCCACATGTACGGGAGGCCGAGGCCGACGCGGGCGCCGATCACCGGCAGGAGCTTCGCGGCCTCGAGGGAGCGGAAGACCACGCCGCGGCGGCCGTCGTCGCCGACGCTGTAGAGCCGCACGTTGAGCTCGGCGAAGGTGCCGGCCCACGGGACGGCGGGCAAGGGCGGGAAGGCGCTGCGCGACAGGACGAACGGGATGAGGCCGACCCAGCTGGATCCGTCGTGGACGTCGGGGCGCGTGCCCGGCGGGAGGAGCGGGGCGACGAGCGCCGGATCCACGCGCCAGTGCACGAACGCGAGGTCGCTCCAGAGCTGGCGGATGACCGCGCGGCCGGGGAGGTCGGGCGCGGCGGCGGAGATCGGGTCCGCGGGGCGCCTCACGAGGCGCTCCCCGGGCGGCCGGCCTGGCGGATGACGTCGATGAGGCCGCGGCGCATCTCCTCGGAGCGGGCGATGCCGGGGACGACGTCGCGCTCGAGGTCCTGCGCGCGGGCCCACGCCTCGGCGCCGGCCTCGGTGCGGGCGACGACGTGACGGCGGCGGTCCCGCGGATCCGGCGCGCGCGACACGAGGCCCTCCCGCTCCAGCCGCTCGAGCGTGCGCGACATGGTCTGCGTCTCGACGTGCGCGGAGCGGGCGAGCTGGATCTGGCTGAGCGGCCCGTCCCGCAGCAGGTGCAGCGCGATGAGGCCCGCGTGCGTCACGCCGAGCGTGGTGAGCGCCTCCGCCCACGCGTGCTCGACCGCGCGCGCGGCCGTGGACAGCAGCCGGCCCGTGGGCCAGCTCGCGAGCTCGTCCTCGGCGGACATCCCTCCGGCCATGGGCGACACCTCCTGCTACAGTGATCGTCAGCAGGCTGACTATCCGCCTGCTGACAATCCCATCGTAGAGGAGCAGGCCGCATGGGCACCATGAAGGACGTCGTCCGTCAGATCGTCGTCATCTCGAGCATGGCGTTCGCCGTCATCGGCTCGGCGTTCGGCTCGGGCGCCTTCAGCGACCAGAGCATCCAGACCGCGTCGAGCGGCGCGCTCAGCGCGAGCTACACGCCCGTCGCCCCCGCGGGTCCGGCCTTCTCGATCTGGAGCGTCGTCTACCTCGGCCTCGTCGCGTACACGGTGTGGCAGGCGCTCCCCGCCCAGCGCGCCGACGAGCGCCAGCGCCGCGTCGGCTACCCGGTCGCGGTGACGCTCGTGCTCAACGCCGTGTGGATCCTCACCGCCCAGGCCGGCTTCCTCGTGCTGAGCGGCGTGGTCATCGTGGCGCTGCTCGCGACGCTGATGTGGGTCTTCCGCGCGCTGATGACGTCGCGCCCGCGGACCGCCGTCGAGGGCGTGGTGCTCGACGGCACGATGGGCCTCTACCTCGGCTGGGTGAGCGTGGCGTCGATCGCGAACATCGCGTCGATCCTCCGGGCCTCCGGCGTCGAGCCGGGCACGACCGGGCGCGACGCGTGGGCCGTGGCCCTGCTCGCGGTCGCGGGCGCTGTGGGCGTCGTGCTCGCGCTCCGCGACGGCGGGCGGCTCGCGCCGTCGGCCGCGATCGCGTGGGGCCTCGCCTGGGTGGCCGTCGGCCGCCTCACGGGCGAGCTGCTGTCGACGCCCGCCGCGATCGCCGCGATCGTGGCCGCGGCGGCCGTCGTGGTCATGACGCTCGTCGCGCGCGGCCGCGCCGGGTGGACCGGCCGGGTCGCCGGTCGCCCCGCGGTCGCCGCCAGCTAGCCAGCGCGGGTCAGCCCGCCGCCGCGTCCCGGTACGCCCGGTCGGCCGCGTGCTTCGCGGCCACCAGGCGCGCGATGCGGCGGTCGGTGTCGGCGTCCGGACGCGTGAGCTCCGGGTGCGCGGCCCGGAACGCGACGATGCCGCGGACGGCGAGGTGGAACGGGATCCGGGGCTGGAACGCCGGCACGAGCCGCCGGATCCGGGTGGTGTCGAAGACCGCGCTGTGCGAGAGGTCGCCCACGACGAGCTCGGACCAGCCCCAGTCGGGCTCCACGACGGGGAACTGCTCGGCGGGCACGTGCACGATCCGCGCCTCCACCTCGAGGGCGTCGGCGACGAGGTGGTGGATCCGGTCCCACGTCATCACGTCGTCGCTCGTGATGTGCAGCGCCTCGCCCGTGGCGCGCTCGTCGCCGAGGATCCCGACGAGGCCGACCGCGAAGTCGTCGGCGTGCGTGAGCGTCCAGAGCGAGGTGCCGTCGCCCGGGACCACGACCTCCTCGCCGCGCGCGATGCGGTCGACGACGGTCCAGTCGCCCGCGAGCGGCGGGCTCGCCTCGTCGTAGGTGTGCGACGGGCGGACGATGACGACGGGGAAGCCGCTCGTCGCGTGGTGCAGGAGGAACGCGTCCTCCATCTGGATCTTGTCGCGCGCGTAGGAGAGGAACGGGTTCGCCCGCAGCGTCGACTCGGTGATGGGCGTCTGCAACGCGGGCTTGCGGTAGATCGACGCCGAGCTGATGGCGACGAACTGGCGGGTGCGGCCGGCGAACACGTCGACGCGGCGGTCGGCGCCCGCGGCGTCGAAGGACAGGAAGTCGACGACGGCGTCGAAGGACCGGTCGCCGAGCGCGGCGCGGAGGGCGGCGGGATCCGTCACGTCCGCGACGAGCGGCGTGACGCCCGCGGGGAGCCCGCGGCCCTTCGCGTCGCCGCCGCGCGTGACGACCGTCACGTCGTGGCCCGCGGCGATGGAGGCCCGGACGCACGCGGCGCTGATGGTGCCCGTCCCGCCGAGGTAGAGCACGGACAGGGTGGCGGCACCTGGGGTCATGGGGTCCTCGTCGTCGAAGCGGGGGCGCCGGTCGGATCCGCGCCCTGCGTGCACGCTACGCCCGCGTCGGCCCCTCCCCACCCGCCGCCGAGGGGGAAAGGTTGCGGACATCCGGGGCGCGGTGGACGCCCGTCGCGCCGCCCGCGTAGGTTCCTCGCGACCGCACCGACGCACCGCCAGCGGCTCGCGTCGACCCGCCCGCGGCGGCCGTCGCCGGGCGCGTGGCGCCGACCCCACGAGAGGCACCCATGTCCGCGACGCCCGCCGACCGCCGACCGACCCGCATCCCCGACGCCCGCCGGGCGGAGGCCGTGATCACCGTCCGGGGCGCCGACGGGCGGCCGCTCGCCCACGCCGATGTCGAGGTGGAGCAGGCGTCGCAGGAGGTGGCGTTCGGCAACATCGCCTTCGACCTCATCCCGCTCGCGAACGGCGAGACGGATCCGGACGCCCCCGGCGTGGAGACCTTCGGCGGCGCCCGACTCGAGGGCCTCGAGCGGCTCGCGGAGCAGTGGCTCGCGCTCTTCGACACCGCCACGCTCCCCTTCTACTGGGGCCGGTTCGAGCCCGTGCGCGGGCGGCCCGACACCGCTCGCCTCCTCACGACCGCGCGCTGGTTGCGCGAGCGCGGCGTCGCCGTGAAGGGGCACCCGCTCGTCTGGCACACCGTGACCGCACCGTGGCTGCTCGACCTCCCGCTCGACGAGGTGGAGCGCGTGCAGCGGGAGCGGATCCGGCGGGACGTCGGCGACTTCGCCGGCGTGATCGACACGTGGGACGCGATCAACGAGGCCGTGATCATGCCCGTGTTCGACCGCGAGGACAACGGCATCACGCGCCTCGCCGCCGACCGGGGCCGGCTCGCGATGGTGCGCCTGGCGTTCGAGGAGGCGCGCGCCGCGAACCCGGACGCGACGCTCGTGCTCAACGACTTCGACCTCTCGCCCGCGTACGAGCGGCTCATCGAGGAGGTGCTGGACGCGGGGATCCGGGTCGACGCCATCGGGCTGCAGACCCACATGCACCAGGGCTACCGCGGCGAGGAGGAGGTGCTCGGCATCGTGGACCGGTTCGCGCGCTTCGGGCTGCCGATCCACATGACCGAGACGACGCTGCTGTCGGGCGACCCGATGCCGCCCGAGATCACCGACCTCAACGACTTCCGGGTCACGAGCTGGCCGTCCACGCCCGCGGGCGAGGAGCGGCAGGCGGACGAGATCGAGCGGCACTACCGCTCGCTCGTCGGGCACCCGGCCGTCGCGGCCATCACCTACTGGGGCCTCACCGACGACGGGATGTGGCTCGGCGCTCCCGGAGGCCTGGTGCGCGCGGACGGCACGCCGAAGCCGTCGTACGAGGCGCTCCGCCGGCTCATCCGCGAGGAGTGGCGGCTCGCACCCGCCACGATGCGGACGGACGCGGAGGGCCGCGTGCGCGTCACCGCGTTCGCGGGCGGCGTGCGGGTGGCGCACGCCGGGCGGGAGGCCGTGGTGCCCGTGGCGGCGGGGGCGACGGAGGCGGCGGTGACGCTGGGGTAGCTCGCGGAGCGGCCCGACCCCCGAAGGGGGACGGGCGACACGGCTCAGGCTGCGTTTAGCATTGCCGGAGTCACCACGAGGTGTTCTCCCGTCGTACCCGCGACGGTCACTCCCGGACGAGGCCCACCCAGCCGCCGCCCACCACGGAGCCACGCACCCGACGAGGTCTTCCCGGACCGCGTCGCACCCCGCACCACCCACCTGTAACCCGAAACGCAGGCACACACCCGATGAACCCGTCATCGGCGCTGGTCCGTACCCGACGGCCGCGCCTCCCCGCATCCGACCGACCCCGCATCCCCCGACCGCTCCCCGCGCTGCCCGCGCTCCCCGGCACGCGATGAGCACCACCCGGAACCGTCCCGCGACCCGGGGCGGCGGCACCCGCGTGCGCCCGGAGCGGCGTTCCGCGCACCGCCCGATCATCGGATCCGGCGTCGCGGCCGCCCCGCCGCTCACCCTCTCGGGCCGTCGCTGGGCGCGCGACTACCGCACCCGCCTCATCGCCTCCGACTGGGCGATCATCATCGCGACCGTGCTCGTCGCGCAGCTCACCCGCTTCGGCACGGGCGACGCGGCCGTCGACGCCGGGTCCCTGCAGCTCGACTACGGCATCGTCTCGGTGATCGTCGTGGCCGCGTGGATCGCCGTGCTCGGCGCCTTCCGCACCCGCGACGCCCGCATCGTCGGGGTCGGCGTGGCGGAGTACAAGCGGGTCGTCAACGCGTCGGCCATCACCTTCGGGGCGCTCGCGATCGCGTTCCTCCTCCTCGAGGTCGACATCGCCCGCGGCTACGTCGTGCTCGCGTTCCCGCTCGGCGTGATCGCGCTGCTCGTGGCGCGGTGGAGCTGGCGCCAGTGGCTCATCCGCCGCCGGGTGCAGGGCGACCACCTCTCCCGCGTGGTCGTCGTCGGCACCCGCGCCGACGTCGAGGACGTGGCCGAGCAGATCCTGCTCCGCCCCGGGTCCGGCTACACGGTCGTCGGCGTCGCCATCGACGAGCACCTCGACGGCCTCGACATCGTCGGCCGCCGGATCCCCGTCGTCTCGGACCTCGGCTCCGTCGCCGCGGCCGCCTCCCGCACCGCCGCCGACGCCGTCATCGTCGCCAGCCAGCCGCGCGCCGGCAGCAACGCGGTGCGCACGCTCGGCTGGGAGCTCGAGGGCTCGTCGATCGAGCTGGTGCTCGCGTCGCGTCTCACCGACGTGGCGGGCCCGCGGATCCACTTCCGCCCGGTGGAGGGCCTGCCGCTCATCCATGTGGAGATCCCGCAGTTCGAGGGCGGGAAGCACGTGCTGAAGCGCGCGCTCGACATCGCGGTCTCCGGCCTCGCGCTCGTGGTGCTCGCCCCCGTGATGCTCGTCATCGCGGTCGTCGTCCGCCTCGACAGCCCGGGCGGTGCGATCTTCCGCCAGGAGCGCGTCGGCAAGGCCGGTCGCGAGTTCCACATGCTCAAGTTCCGCTCGATGCGGGCCACCGCGGAGGCGGAGCTCGCGGCGCTCGCCGCCGCGAACGAGGGAGCCGGCCCGCTGTTCAAGCTGCGGGAGGACCCGCGCGTCACCCGCGTGGGCGCCGTGCTCCGCCGGTACTCGCTCGACGAGCTGCCGCAGCTGTGGAACATCCTCGTCGGCGACATGAGCCTGGTGGGCCCGCGCCCGCCGCTGCGCCGTGAGGTGGAGGGCTACGAGAGCCACGTGCACCGCCGTCTGTTCATCAAGCCGGGCCTCACGGGCATGTGGCAGGTGAACGGCCGGAGCGACCTGAGCTGGGACGAGAGCGTCCGGCTCGACCTGTACTACGTCGAGAACTGGTCCCTGACCGGCGACGTCATGATCATGTGGCGCACCTTCCGGGTGCTCACCCGACCCGTAGGGGCGTACTGAAATGTCTGTCATCGAACCGCGTCGACTCCGCATCGCCATGGTCGGGACCCGGGGGGTCCCCGCCGCGTACGGCGGATTCGAGACCGCCATCGAGGAGATCGGGCAGCGGCTCGCCGCCCGCGGCCACGACGTCACCGTCTACTGCCGCTCGGCGAACCGCTCGCGCCCGCGCACCCACCTCGGCATGACGCTCGTGCACCTCCCCGCGCTCAAGACCAAGTCGATCGAGACGCTCAGCCACACCGCGCTGTCCGCGATCCACCTGGCCCTCGGCAGGCGCCAGGACGCGGCCTTCGTGTTCAACGCCGCCAACGCGCCGTTCGTGCCGATCATCCGCTCGCGCGGCACGGCCACGGCCGTGCACGTCGACGGCCTCGAGTGGAAGCGCGGCAAGTGGGGCCGCATGGGCAAGAGGTACTACCGCGTCGCCGAGCAGATGGCCGTGAAGGGCGCCGACGCGCTCATCTCCGACGCGCAGGGCATCGCCGACTACTACGACCACGAGTTCGGGATCCCGACCGAGCTCCTCACCTACGGCGCGAACGTCCTGCGCGATCCCGCGAGCGACCGCCTCGCGGAGCTCGGCCTCGAGGCCGGCCAGTACCACCTCGTCGTGGCGCGCTTCGAGCCGGAGAA
The DNA here is from genome assembly GCF_001618005.1 of Clavibacter tessellarius. Classification (GTDB taxonomy): domain Bacteria; phylum Actinomycetota; class Actinomycetes; order Actinomycetales; family Microbacteriaceae; genus Clavibacter; species Clavibacter tessellarius_A. The sequence continues at coordinate 6,996 of NZ_LQXA01000022.1, read as the reverse complement.
CCACGTCGACGTCATCGTCGACGGGTACGCCGCGTCCGACGCGACCCTGCCGCTCGTCGTCGTCGGATCCGCGCCGTACTCCGCCGCGTACACCGACCGCATCGAGCGGGTCGCCACCGCCGACCCGCGCATCCAGCGCCTCGGCGGCGTGTGGGACCAGGAGCAGCTCGACCAGCTCTACGCGCACGCGCTCACCTACATCCACGGCCACTCCGTCGGCGGCACCAACCCGTCGCTGCTGCGCGCCATGGGCGCCGCGACCGCGACGCTCGCGAACGACAACGTGTTCAACCGCGACGTGCTCGGCGAGGACGGCCGCTTCTGGTCGGACGCCGCCGGCGTGGCCGCGCTCGTCGAGGGCGCCGAGGCCGCCGCGGAGGAGGCCGTCGCGATCGGCCGCCGCCTGCAGGAGCGCGCCGAGGAGACCTACGACTGGGACGCGATCGCCGACGGCTACGAGGAGCTCGCGGCCCGCATGACGCGCGGCTACTCGACGCACGGGATGAGCCGCGGCGTCCGCTCGGCCACCCGCTGGGAGCCGGAGCTCCGCGCGACCGACGCGAGCCGCACCTCCTTCCTCCTGGAGGAGAGCCGATGAGCGCCCCGACCGCGACCGACCCGCGCGCCGAGTCCTACGCCGACGTCGTCCGCCGCCTGGCGAGCGCGCAGAAGAAGGCCGCCCGCGGCGCGCCCGCGTACTCGATCCGCGTCAACCGGCCGGCCGGCCGGCTGCTCGCCGCGTGGGCGTACCGCCGGGGGCTCACCCCGAACCAGGTCACCGGGATCAGCGCCGCCTTCACGTTCACCGGCATCGCCCTGATCGCGCTGGTGCAGCCGGCCGCCTGGCTCGGCATCGCCGTGTGGCTGCTGCTCGCGGTGGGCTACGCGTTCGACTCGGCCGACGGCCAGGTCGCCCGGCTCTGCGGCGGCGGCTCCCTCTCGGGCGAGTGGCTCGACCACGTCGTCGACTGCATCAAGATCTCGTCGCTGCACCTCGCGGTGCTCGTGTCGATGTTCCGCTGGCCCGCCACGGACGCCGACGCGTGGCTCCTGGTGCCCGTGGCGTACGCGATCGTGGCCGCCGCGAGCTTCTTCGCGATGATCCTCAACGACCAGCTGAAGCGCGTCCACCGGGTCTCCGGCGCCCCGGCACCCGAGGCCGGGCGCTCGACCCTGCTGCGCTCGCTGCTCGTGATCCCCACCGACTACGGCTTCCTCTGCATCGTGTTCGCGCTGCTCGGGGCCCCCGTGGTGTTCCTCGCGGTCTACGCGCTGATGATGCTCGCCAACGCCGGGCACCTCGCGCTCGCGTCGGTGAAGTGGTTCCGCGACATGGGCGCGCTCGACGCGCGCCGTGCCGAGGCCGCCGCGTCGGCCGCTCCCGCCGCGTCGGCCGCTCCCGCCGGTCCCGCCGCCTCAGCCGGTCCCGCCGCCTCGGCCGGTCCCGCCGCCTCGGCCGGTCCCGCCGCCCGGGTGACCGCGTGACCGCGCCCGCCGACGTCCACCGGGCGCTCGCCGAGGCCGACGAGGCGGAGGCGGACCTCCGCGGCCGCACGATCCTCGTCGCCCACCCGAGCGCCGAGCTGTACGGATCCGACCGGGTCCTGCTCGAGAGCGTCGCGGGCCTCGTGGCCGCCGGCGCCCGCACCATCGTGACCCTGCCGTCCGACGGACCGCTCGTCGACGCGCTCACCGGCGTCGGCGCGGTCGTGCACCACGCGCCCACGCCCGTGCTCCGGAAGGCGATGCTGCGCCCGCGCGGCTTCGCGTCGCTCGTCGGCCAGTCGGCGCGCGGGCTCACCGCGGGCATCCGGCTCGTGCGCCGCACCCGCCCCGACGCCGTCTACGTGAACACCGTGACGATCCCGCTGTGGATCCTCGTGGGCCGTCTCACGCGCCGCCCGGTCCTGGCGCACGTGCACGAGGCCGAGGGGTCCGCGTCGCGCGCCGTCGGCACCGCGCTCGCCCTCCCCCTCCTGCTCGCGACGCGCGTGGTGGCGAACAGCCGCTACAGCGTCGAGGTGCTCGGCCGCGCCCTCCCCCGGGTCGCGCGTCGGGCCGTGGTCGTGCACAACGGCGTGCCCGGCCCCGCGGCTCCCGTCCCCGCCCGCGACGCGCTCGACGGCGGGCTGCGCGTGCTCTACGTCGGCCGGCTCTCCGACCGCAAGGGCGTGGACGTGGCCGTCGAGGCGATCGTCGAGCTCCGCGACCGCGGCGTGCCCGCGACGCTCGACGTGGTCGGGGCCGTGTTCCCCGGCTACGAGTGGTACGAGGAGCAGCTGCGCACCATGATCCGCGTGCTCGGGCTCGACGCGCTCGTCACGCTGCACGGCTTCCACCCCGACGTCACCCCGTACATGGCCGCCGCCGACGCGTGCGTCGTGCCCTCCCGGGTGGACGAGCCGTTCGGCAACACCGCCGTCGAGGCGCTGCTGGCCGCGCGGCCCGTGGTGGTCAGCGACACCTCCGGCCTCCGCGAGGCCGCGGGCGGGTACGAGTCCGCGCGGCTGGTGCCGCCGTCGGACCCGGCCGCGCTCGCGGACGCCCTCCAGGACATCGCGTCGGACTGGGACGCGTACCGCGCCCGGGCCGCCCGCGACCGCTTCCGCGCCGAGCACCGGCACGGACCCGCGCTCTATCGGCAGCGCATCGCGCGGTCGGTGGCCGGGATGCTCGGCGCCGCCACCCGGCGCTGAGCGCGCGCCGGTCCCTCCCGCAGGGGCGGGCCGGCGCCCGCCCACGCCCGCCGGGAAGCGGGCCGCACGCACGACCACGACACGACCACGACACGAGAGACAGGGGGCGGGCACATGGATCCGCACGACTACTGGACAGCGCTGCGCCGACGATGGATCTCCATCCTGGCGCTGACGCTCGTCGGCGGCGGCGCCGGGTACGGCTACGCGACGACGCTCGCGCCGAGCTACCGCTCCACGAGCAGCGTGTTCGTCTCGAGCACGCAGGGCGCCACGACGACCGAGCTCGTGCAGGGCTCGACCTTCTCGCAGAACCTGGTGCAGTCGTACGCGCAGCTCGCGACGACGCCCGCGGTGCTCGCGCCGGTGATCGCGCGCCTCGGCCTCGACACCACGCCGAACGCCCTCGCCCGCGCCGTCACGGTGGACACGCCCCTGAACACGGTCATCATCGACGTGTCCGTGACCGACGGCTCGCCCGAGGAGGCCGCGCGCCTCGCCGACGCCGTGAGCGACTCGCTCGCGGACGTGGCGGGCGGCCTCGCCCCCGCGACCGGATCGGGCGACCCGTCGATCTCGCTGACGACCGTCGCCGAGGCCCAGGTGCCCCGCGCGCCCGTCAGCCCGAACACGCGCCTCATCGTGCTCACCGGGCTCCTCGCGGGCCTCGCCGCCGGGGTGCTCCACGCGCTCGGCCGGCAGCTGCTCGACACGCGGATCCGCACCGAGCGCGACGTGGAGCGCGTGACCGACGCGCCCGTCATCGGCTCCGTGCAGCGCCGCGAGCGCGGTGCCGGGATCACGCTCCTGGCGGCCCCGCGCAGCTCGGCCGCCGAGGGCTACCGCCGGATCCGCGCCAACCTCGAATTCGCCGACGTCGACACCCCGATCCGCTCCCTCGCGATCACCAGCGCGCTCCCCGGCGAGGGCAAGACCACCACCGCCGTGAACCTCGCCCTCGCGCTCGCCGAGCACTCGACGCGCGTGCTCCTCGTGGACGCGGACCTCCGCCGCCCGACCGTCGCGCAGACGACGGGGCTCGAGGGGGCCGTCGGCCTCACCACGGTGCTCGTCGGCGGCGCCAGCCTCGACGACGCCGTCCAGGGCTGGGCGGGCGGCGTCGACGTGCTCGCCGCGGGCGCCGTGCCGCCGAACCCGAACCAGCTCCTCGGATCCGCCGCGATGGCCGCCCTCATGGCGGAGCTCCGCGGGCGGTACGAGTACGTCGTGCTGGACACGCCGCCCATCCTCCCGGCCGCCGACGCGCTGACGCTCGCGCACCTGACGGACGGCGCGCTCCTCGTGACGCGCGTGCGCGCCACCCGGCGCGGGCAGCTGGCCGAGGCCGCCGACGCGCTCGACGGCGTGCACGCGCGGACCCTCGGGGTCGTGCTCACGCGCGTCGCGCCCGCGCGCCACTCCTCCTACTACGGCCCGGATGCGGAGACGGGGGCCGAGGACCTCGTGCCCGTCGCCCCCGCCGCCGTCGCGACCGACGCGTCGCGCGGCGTGCCGCTCGCGCCGGTCGTGTCCGCCCACTCGGTGACCGCCCGCACCGCCGGCACCGACGCGACGGAGGGCGCGCCCGGCACCCGCGCCGGCGGCAGCCGGACCCACGCGCGATGAGCGGCCTCCGCGTCCCCGCGCTCCGGTCGACGCGCGTGCGGCTCTACGAGTCGCTGCGCACCGCCCACCTGGAGCGCGCGCACGAGCTCGCGCCCGCCAGCATCGTCTACCGGGTCACGCGGTACGACTTCGACGCCGACCTCGCGCAGGGCCTCGACCTCGTGCAGGCGGGCCGGATCCGCACGGCGCTCGTCCTCCTGCGCTCCGACGTGCGGATCCTCGAGGTGAACGAGCCCCTCATGCTCTCGAGCCTCCCGGCCACGGCCGCCGCCCTCGCCGCCGTGGGCGTCCGCCGCCTGGTCGGCGGGCCCCGCGTCGAGGTCGTGACGTACGCCATCGGCAACGCCGACCCGTTCCCGGCGCCCGTCGGAGCGCGCCTGCGATCGCGCGTCCGTCGCGCGGGCGAGCGCGTGCTCGCCCGCGCCGTGATGCGCCGCGTCGACCGCGTCGTCTACGGCACCGACGGCGCGCGCGACACCTACCTCGCCGTGCTCGGCGGATCCCGTCCCGGCGTGCCCGCCGCGCTCGTGCCCGCGCTGCCCGCGCGCCACGACCACCGGGATCCCGCGCCCGTCGCCGACAGCGCCGTCTTCGTGGGCGCGCTCAGCGAGCGCAAGGGCATCCGCGTGCTCCTGGCCGCCTGGCCCGCCGTGCGCGCGGCCCGCCCCGGTGCCGTGCTGCGCGTGCTCGGCAAGGGCCCGCTGCAGGAGGAAGTCGAGCGCGCCGCGGCCCAGGATCCCAGCATCGTGCTCGAGGTCGACCCCGGCCGCGACCGGATCCACGCCGCCCTGCACGCCGCCTCCGCGCTCGTCCTCCCCTCGCAGCCCAGCCCGACGTGGCGCGAGCAGGTGGGCCTGCCGATCGTCGAGGGCCTCTCGCACGGCTGCACGATCGTGACCACCGAGGAGACCGGCCTCGCGCCGTGGCTCCGCTCGCGCGGGCACGGCGTCACGACCGGCCCGTCGTCCCCCGCCGAGCTCGCCGCGACCCTCGCCGCCGTGCTCGGCCACCCCGTCGACCCCGCCGCCGTGCTGGCCGCGCTGCCCGCGCGCGATGGGCGCCTCGCGGCGGACGACGTGCTGTTCGGGACCGCGCCCGCCTCCGCTGCCGCTGCCGCCGCCCGCATCCCGGAGCGCGCGTGAGCGGCGGGCGCGGCGCGACCGGCCGCCGCACCCCGTCGCTCGCCTCCGCCATCGGCTCCACCGCGGCCGTGAAGGTCGGCGTCATGGCGCTCTCCGGCGTGCTCGGGATCCTCACGAGCCGCATGATCATCCAGTCCTTCGGCACCGACGCCTACGCGCAGTACGGCCTGCTGAGCACGTTCCCCACGCTGCTGCCGTTCGCCGACCTCGGCATCGCGGCCGTCGTGATCAACGCGGTGGCGGGGTCGAGCGCCCCGCGCACCGACGACCACGTGAAGCGCGCCATCGTCACGGCGTTCCGCATCCTGCTCGTCTCGGGCGGGATCATCGCGCTCGTCTCCCTCGCGATCACGCTGCTCGGCTGGTGGCCGGCCCTCCTCGGCGAGGGGCTCATGTCGGGCGGCGGCGAGATCGCGGCGTTCCTGTGCCTCGCGGTGTTCGGGCTCGTGATCCCGCTCACGGTCGGCCAGCGGATCCTCGTAAGCCTCAAGATGACGAACGTGCAGGTCGCCAGCCAGGCGGTCGTGGCGCCGCTGATGATCCTCGTGATCGGCGCGTTCGTCGTGCTCGCGGTGCCCGCCGGCACCTACCTCGCGGTCGTGTCGTACGGCGCGAACGCGATGGTGTCAGTGATCTGCCTGGTCGTCGCGGCGCGCGCCCTCCGCCCGCAGCTGGGCCAGGCCGTGCGCGCCATCCCCCGCATCCGCAGCTACCCCGGCGTGCCCGCGATCGGCCTCGCCTGGCCGATGCTCGTGCAGATGGTCGCGCTGCCGGTCGCCATGCAGACGGGCCGCCTCCTCCTCAGCCACCTGGCCGGGCCGGACGAGCTGGCGCAGTACAACCTCGCGTCGCAGCTGTTCGGCATCGTGCTGCAGACCATCGCGGCCGCGGGCCTCGCGCTCTGGCCCGTGTACGCGAGCGCCCGGTCGGCGTCGCGCGTGGAGTCGCCCGCGGCGCCCACGCTGTGGTTCCTGCTCGGCGGCCTGCTGCTCGGCGGCGCGCTCGCGGGGGCCTCGCCGTGGATCGCCGCGTTCGTCTCCGGCGGCGCGATCACGCTGCCCCTGCCGCTCGTGATCGCGTTCGTCGTGTTCGTGGCGCTGCAGGCCGCGAAGTACCCGGCCGGCATGTACATGACGGACAAGCGCGGGCTGGTGTTCCAGGTCGTGCCCGTGCTCGTCATGGTGCCGCTCAACCTCGGGCTGTCCTGGTGGATGATCGGCGTGGCCGGCGCGGCCGGGCCCGTCATCGGCTCGTGCGTCGCCGTGGCGCTCTGCCAGGTGATCCCGAACCTCGTCTACGTGTCGCGGGACCTCACGCGGCGTCGCGCCGAGGCGGCCGCGGTCGCCGACGGGTCGCGCGACGAGGAGGGGGATGACCGCGACGACCCCACGGTCGACGCGGAGTCCGCCACGGCATCCCGCACCACGAGCGCGGGCTCGCCTCTCTGACCCGGGCGCCGGCGCGACGGCGCCCGTCGCCGGATCCGCGCCGCAGGCCGCCGCACCCGACCGCACCTCCCGAACGCCCCGCCC
>NZ_LQXA01000021.1 GCF_001618005.1 Clavibacter tessellarius | reverse complement strand
GCCTGAGAAGGACACGATGCCCGCCTCCCGCCCCCGCCCCGCCGTCGAGGTCCTCTTCCCGGTCGAACGCGACCTGCCCCGCTGGCGCGCGCGCCACGCGGCCGGCGAGGTGCCCGGCGAGTGGCCGTACGGGCTCGACGCCCTGCGCGCCCACGACGCCGACGTGACGATCGCCGCGCTCCGGGCGCCCGGCCGCGTCGACGCGCTGCGCGACCGGATCCCCGCCCTCCGCCGCCGCCCGGCGCGCCCCGCGGATCCGGCCGCCCGCGACATCGGCATCACCTGGGATGAGAACGCCGCCCGCCGCATGCTCCTCACCCGCCCGCACCGGGAGATGTACACGGGCGTGATCTGGGTGACCGACATGCTCGCCCGCGGCACCGGCGGCGACCTCGGCCGGATGCGCGACGTGCTGCGCCGCATGGACGGCCTCTGGGTGCTCAGCCGCGGCCAGGTGGATCCGCTGCGCGAGTTCGTCGGACCCGACGGCCCGCCCGTGCGCTTCTGCGCGTTCGGCGTCGACGAGTCCTTCTACCCCGCGCGTCCGTCGGCCGACCGCCCGTGCGTCGTCAGCGTGGGCGGCGACCGCGACCGGGATCCCGCCACGCTCTTCCCCGCGCTCGCGCGCGTGCACGCCGCGGTGCCGGAGGCCGAGATCGTCGTGCAGAGCGCCTCCGACCTGCCCGCGCCGGAGGGCGTCCGCAAGGTGCCGTACTTCACGCACGGCGAGCTCGCCGACCTCTACGCGCGCGCGAGCGTCGTCGCCGTGGCCACCCGCGACAACCTGCACGTGTCGGGCATGACCGTGAGCCTCGAGGCCATGGCGACCGGACGCCCCGTGGTCGTGACGGGCACGCCCGGCACGGACGACTACGTCGTGCCCGGGCGCACGGGCGTCATCACCCCCGTCGGGGATCCGGAGGTGATGGCGGACGCCGTGATCGGCCTGCTCCGCGACCCGGCGCGCGCCCGGGAGCTCGGCGCCGCGGGCCGCCGCGAGGTGGAGGCGCGCCTCACGACGCGGCACCTCGTGGCCGGCCTCGCCGACCTGCTCGAGCTCGGGCCGGCCGCACGCGGCTGACGTGCCCGCGGCGGG
>NZ_LQXA01000020.1 GCF_001618005.1 Clavibacter tessellarius | reverse complement strand
CCCGCCGTGCCTGCCGTCGTGGTGCCGGCGGCCCGGGCGGCGCTCACGGTGAGCGCGGCCGGATCCGTGACGGCCGCGCCCGACGCGTCGAGGAGCGTCAGCGTGTGCGCACCCGCCTCGGTGCCCGCGGGGATCGTGACGGTGCCCGCGACCAAGCCGTCGGACGCGGCGGTGAGGGTGCCCACGTCGGTCGGCGTCGAGTGGAGCTCGACCCGGTACGCGGCGCCCGGGGTGAGGCCGGACGCGCGGACCGCGACCGTCCCGCCCGCGACGGGCGCGGATGCGCCCGGCAGCTCGATCCGCGCGAGCCCGGCGGTGACGCGGTACGTGCGCGTGCTGCGCCCGTCCGCCGCGGTGACGACGACCGTGACGACGCGACCGGCGACGGTGACGGCCGCGCGGCTGCCGGCGTCGGCCAGGGCCACGTGCACGTCGGCGGGGGCGATCGACGCGCGGCCGACGGGCACGGTGGCGCCCGATGAGCCCGCCGCGTCGGCGACCGGCACGTCCACGCCGCCCACGGTGATGGACGTCGCGGCCGCGTCGTCGGACACGAGGAACTCCGCGCGGAGGGCGCGGATCTCCTGGTCGTCGACGCCGAGCGTGGTGCGGATGTAGGAGTCCATGCCCGCGTAGCGCGAGGCGATGCCGGCCTCGAAGGTGCCCTGGAGGAGCGCGGGCTTCGCCCAGTCCACGCCGAGCTGCGTGTTGGAGAGCAGGTAGTCGTGGAGGATGTCGGAGCTGCCGACGCCGAGGATCCGGTCGAGCAGGTCGACCACGGTGCCCGTGCGGTCCATGCCGTGCGAGCAGTGGATGAGGATCGTGCCGTCGCCCGTGTGCGACGCGATGGCCTGCAGCACCTGGCGGTAGGCGCTGATCATGACACCCGGGTGGGCGGCGTCGACGCGGCCCTTGTCGATGAGGTCCTGGTACATCACGGTGTCGTCGGGGTAGTCGCCGTCCGCGCCGAAGAGCGAGATCGCGACCGTCTTCGCGCCGGGGATCGGCACGTCGGGCTTCTTCTGGATCTGGCCGGGCGTGCGCAGGTCGATCACGAGGTCGACGTGGTGCGCGGTCGCGAGGGTCGCGGCGCCGGCCGCGGTGATCTTGTCGAGCGACTCGGTGCGGATCAGGCGGCTCGCGTCGACCGTGCGCCCGTCGAGGCCCCGGAAGGCGCCGAGCTCGCGGCCGTTGACGAGGCCGGGCACGTCGGTGATGAGGTGGTCGCTCGCCGTGGGAGCCGGCTGGAGCGCGGGGTCGGCGGCGGCGTGCGCGGGCGCGCCGATGCCGACGGAGAGCACCACGGCGGCGGCCGCCGCGGTGAGGGCGCCGATGCGCGCGGGAGCGGCACGGCGGGCAGGGGGGATCGTCACGTTCGTCCTTCTGTGATGGGATGCGCGCGGGGTCGCGCAGGCCGGCGTGCGCAGGCGCGCGGGAGCTCGGCATCAGGATCATCGGCCGTGGCGCGACCCCGTGCGTGAACGCGATGTTCTGCTTCCGTGAACTCCCGGGACGGGGGCGGATCGCTCCTCCGCGCGCGCCGTCCGAGCCCGACCGGGGATCGCGGGGTGCGTACGCTCGGGCCATGACCGACATCGACTGGGACTCCGGCACCTGGACCACCGCGTGTGGACCAAGGCCGGCGTCGAGCGCAGCGACGGCCAGGACGGCCTCGGCGCCGTCGTCACCCGCGGCATGTCCGACTGGTCGCTGGCGCCCGTCCCCGACTGGCACGGCCGGCTCGTGACGATCCGCGCCAGCCGCTCCGGCGACGCGCTGACGGTCCGCGCGCGGGTGGACGACGAGCCGTGGCGCCTCGTGCGGGTGTCGCCGCTGGATCCCGACGCCGCCGTGACCGCGGGCCCCATGTGCTGCGCCCCGACGCGCGACGGCTTCACCGTCCACTTCACCGCGTGGCGGACCGGGCCGGCGGACGCTGGCCTGCACCCCGGCGACTAGGTGGCGACGGCGCTCGCGTCCGCGTCCGCCGTGCGCTGCGGCCAGGACACGTTCACTCCGCGATCGGCACCGTCGCGCGGAACATCGGCCCGGCGAGGCGTGCGCGGAAGCGCGACTGCCCCTCGTCCAGGCCGCCCGCGAATGCACGCTCGCTCCCGATCTCGAAGCCGGACGGGTACGCCTCGCCCCCGGGATCATCGGCCGCCCCGAAGAACTCGACGGCGAGCCCCCGCAGCATCAGCCCGACGGCGTGCTCGACCTGATCGAGGTCGAACTCCCCCTCGCTCGTCTCCACGAAGCGGACCAGCAGGCCGGAGCCGGCCATCGCCCAGAGCTCGTCTCCGCGCAGGGACAGGCGGACCGTGATCTCCGACGACTCGTCCCAGACCATGGCCTCCGTCGGCGCTCCGGAGCACGCATGAGCTCGCGCGGACCTCCCCAGACGATCGAGCAGCACGGCGAACCCCTTGTCAGGTCCAGACTCCATAGACGCCTCCCATCAGGATCACGTCGGCCACGAAGTGGACGGCGCCGATCCACACCACGGACCCTCGGCACATCTCCCGGAGCACGCACATGGCGGCGCCGAACAGGCCTGCGAACAGCATCCCGACGCCGGCCGTCCCGTCACCACCAGAACGGCGGCTGCGTCACGTAGGGGCTCTCGAGCCGGGCGACCTCGTCGTCGGTCAGCTCCAGGTCGAGGGCGGCGACGGCGTCGGTGAGGTGGTGGGGCTTCGTCGCGCCGATGACCGGCGCGGCGACCGTCGGGTTCCGCAGCACCCACGCAAGCGCGACGCGCGCCATGGGCACGTCGCGCTCCGCGGCGACCTGCTCCACCGCGTCGATGACGGGGCCGTCGGCGTCGGTGTCGAACGCCTCGGCGACCTCGTCTGTCGCCGATCGCGCGGTCGTCGCGCCGCGAGGCCGGGTGAGCCGGCCCTTGCCGTTGGGGGAGTACGGCGTGAGGGCCACGCCGGTGTCGGCGCAGAGCGGGATCATCTCGCGCTCCTCCTCGCGCTTGAGGAGGTTGTACTGGTCCTGCATGGCGGCGAAGCCCGTCCAGCCGTTGACCGCCGCGGCGCGCTGGAGCTTCGCGAACTGCCAGGCGTGCATGGACGAGGCGCCGAGGTAGCGGACCTTCCCCGCGCGCACGACGTCGTCGAGCGCCTGCATCGTCTCCTCGACCGGGGTCTCCGGGTCGAAGCGGTGCAGGTAGTGGACGTCGATGTGATCCGTTCCGAGGCGGCGGAGCGAGGCGTCGACCTGCTCGAGGATCGCGGCGCGGGACAGGCCGGATCCGCCGGGTCCGTCGTGCATCCGCCCGGAGACCTTGGTCGCGAGCACGATGTCCTCACGCCGGGAGAAGCGGCGGATGGCCCGCCCCACGTACTCCTCGCTCGTGCCCTGCTGGTACACGTTGGCGGTGTCCCAGAAGGTGATGCCGAGCTCGACCGCCTGGCGGAAGAAGGGCGCCGACGCCTCCTCGTCCATGGTCCAGGAGTGCATGCCCCGGGCGGGATCGCCGTACGTCATGCAGCCGAGGGCGAGACGGCTCACGCGGAGGCCGGTGCTGCCGAGTCGAATGTGCTCCATGTTCCTGCTCCTTCGCGGTCTTCCCTCCACGTTACGACTGCGCGGATGCCGCGGGTCGGGCCGGCCGCGCTGGCCGTCCAGCTAGTCACCCTCCTCGGGCGCCTGCCCAGGTGGCCTCGACCCGGGTGAGGTCTCCGGGCGACCCACCACGCGAGATCGCGACCTCATGCGCGAAGGACCGTGACGTCGATCGAGGTGGACCCGCCGGCCGGCGTCTCGAGGACGACCGCGATGTCCTCGTCGCACGGGAAGACCTGCTCCGTGAGGACCACGGCCCCCTGATCCGCGAACACCTCGACGGATGAGACGTCGACCCAGATCTCGAGCGACACCGCTCCGTCGGCGTCGGCCGGGACGCGTGCCGAGGAGACGCTCGGGAACGCCGGCGAGAAGCCCACCTGTCCCGAGGCCCGCCGGTCGACGGTGAGGACGTCGCCGTCGATCCGGATGGTCGTGCCGCGGGAGCCGTCCGCCGCGGCACGGACCACCAGCGCGACCGCGCCCTCCCGCGGGACGCATCGCAGCCGGATCCGCAGCGCCCGACCGTGGGCCGCCGCGGGGAGGGGACCGGAGGGCGCCTCGCCCTGCGCCGCGAGCCAGTCGGGAGGGCCGGGGTCCGGGACCGCGGGGAGCTGGAGCACCTGCTCCCCGCGGAGCGCGAGGCGCCGGGGCAGCGCCATCGACCCCCGCCACGGCGAGGTCGGCACCGCGTCCGCGTAGTCCCAGTTGCCCATCCAGCCGATGAGCGTCGGCTCCGGGGCGTCGGCGACGGTCACGCCCGCGTAGAGGTCGCGCCCGTGGTCGAGCGGGCCCCAGGACGTGGCCGTGAAGGCGGTGCCGTCGAAGTCGCCGACGAAGCGCTGCATGCCGGATCCGCCGGCCGGGTTGCCGGGGTTGGTGGAGACGAGGAGCACCCACCTCCCGTCCAGCGGGAAGAGGTCCGGGCACTCCCAGATGCCCTCCGTCGATCCGGTGGGGCCGAAGACCGACAGCGGCGTCCACGACCGGAGGTCGTCGGAGCGGAACAGGTGCACCTGCCGGTCGAGCGCCTCGACGGCGACCATGATCCAGTGGTCGCCGTGCCGGAGCACCTTCGGGTCGCGGAAGTCCGTGGTCCCGCGGTCGAGGACGACGCCGTGCTTCGTCCACGTCCGGCCGCCGTCGGCGCTCGACGCGAGGGCCTGCGCCTGGCTGCCGGGGCGCGCGGAGGTGTAGAGGGCGACCAGCGGCGGGCGATCCGCCGTTCCGAGACCGGACGCGTTCCCCGCGTCGAACACGACCGAGCCGGAGTAGACCGCCTCGTCGTCATCGTGCCGGAGGGCGACCGGATGCTCGGTCCACGTGCGGAGGTCGACGCTCGAGGCGTGGCCCCAGCTCATGTGGCCCCAGTCGATCCCGTGCGGGTTGTGCTGGAAGAACAGGTGCCATCGTCCGTCGTGGTGGATGAGGCCGTTGGGGTCGTTCATCCAGTGGCGGGCGGGCGTGAAGTGGGTGACCGGTCGCGCGGAGGTCGTCATCGTGGGGACGTCCCCTTCGTCGCCCGGGGTGCGGCCGCGGGGTCGTGGCGCAGCGCCACCAGCCACACGTCCACCGCATCCTCCCGCTCGACCCGGAACCCGGCCCGCTCGTAGAGGTGACGCGCGGCGCTGCCCTGGAGCACGTCGAGGCGGTACGGGCGGCCGTCGTCGAACCGGGCCATCAGATCGCGGAGCACCTCGCCGCCGATGCCGCGGCCCTGCACCGCGGGATCCAGGTAGAAGTGCTCGATCCAGCGCGCGTCGGGCTCCTCGCGGCAGGCGATGAGGCCCGCGTCGCGGCCGGCGACGCGGATCACCGAGGTGCGCTCGGCGGCCCATCCGTCGAGGAAGCGGCGGCGGACTCGCACCGGATCCCATCTCCCCAGCCGCTCGAGATCGGGCCGGAGCGCGACGGCGCGGAGCTCCGCCATCCAGGTCGCGTCGTCGGGCAGCGCGGGGCGGAGGATCCAGCGGGGGAGCGGCCCGGGCGCCACGCGCAGGTCGCGCTCCATGCAGACGCTCGTCGGATCCGCGCCGTACGGCCCGAAGCGCGGCACGTGCCGGTAGCCGCCGCGCTCGTACATCGCGATGGCCGCGGTCTGGGGCAGGCCCGTCTCGAGCCGCATGACGTGGGCGCCGATCTCGCGCGCCCGCTCCTCCGCGGCGACCAGCAGCGCGCGCCCGACGCCGAGGCCGCGCGCCGCGTCGGTCACGAACACGCGCTTCAGCTCCGCGGATCCGTCGCCGCCGTCCACGACCGCCGCCGTGCCGAGAGCGCGGCCGTCGTCGCGCGCGACGAGGAACGTGACGCCAAGCCGGTCGAGGGCCGCGACGTCGAGGCCGTGGTAGTTCTCGGCCGGGTAGAGGGCGAGCGCGAACTCGTCGGCCTGCCGCAGGAGCGGCAGCACGTCGGCGGTGCGGGGGGACTCGGGGTCGACGGTGAGCACGCCCCAGCGTAGGACGGCCCCGGCGGTGGATACGCTGGACCGGTGCCACGCGGACGAGGCCCCGAGCCCTCCGCGACGGTGCCCCGACCGTGAGGAAGAGCATGCAGATCCACCGCGTCCGCGTCCACCGCAGCGACGAGGCCCTGCCTCCCGGGGAGCAGCTGGCGGGGCGCATCGCCGCCGTCGCCGCGGATCCCGTCGAGGTCGACGCCGAGGTCACCGAGATGATCGTCAACCGCATCATCGACAACGCGGCCGTCGCGACCGCCTCGCTCACCCGCGCGCCCGTCGTCGCGGCGCGCGCGCAGGCCCTGGCGCACGGGCCGTCCACGGGCGGCGCGGGCGCGACCGTCGTGGGCGCGGATCCCGCCACCCGCGTCAGCGCCGAGTGGGCCGCCTGGGCGAACGGCGTGGCCGTGCGCGAGCTCGACTACCACGACACCTTCCTCGCCGCGGAGTACTCGCACCCGGGAGACAACATCCCGCCGATCCTCGCGGCCGCGCAGCACGCCGCCGCGGCCGGCCGTCCCGACGGCCGCGCGCTCACGGGCGCCGACGTGATCCGCGGCATCGCCACCGGCTACGAGATCCAGGTGGACCTCGTGAAGGCCATCAGCCTGCACGCGCACAAGATCGACCACGTCGCGCACCTCGGCCCGTCGGCCGCGGCCGGCATCGGCACGCTCCTCGGCCTCGACGAGGAGACCGTGTTCCAGGCCGTCGGCCAGGCCCTGCACACCACGACCGCCACGCGGCAGTCGCGCAAGGGCGCGATCAGCACGTGGAAGGCGCACGCGCCCGCGTTCGCCGGGAAGATGGCCGTCGAGGCGATCGACCGGGCGATGCGCGGCCAGACCAGCCCCACCCCCATCTACGAGGGCGAGGACGGCGTCATCGCGTGGCTGCTCGACGGCCCCGCGGCCTCCTACGACGTGCCGCTGCCCGCACCCGGCGAGGCCAAGCGGGCGATCCTCGACACGTACACGAAGGAGCATTCGGCCGAGTACCAGGCGCAGGCGTGGATCGACCTCGCCCGCCGCCTGCACCAGGCCCACCCGGTGCTCGCCGACGCGGACGCGATCGACCGCGTCCTCATCCACTCGTCGCACCACACGCACGTCGTCATCGGATCCGGCGCCAACGACCCGCAGAAGTACGACCCGCGCGCCAGCCGCGAGACGCTCGACCACTCGATCCCGTACATCTTCACGGTCGCGCTGCAGGACGGCGCGTGGCACCACGTCGACTCGTACGCGCCCGAGCGCGCCGGCCGCCCCGACACGGTCGACCTCTGGCGCCGCGTCACCACGACCGAGGACCCGGAGTGGACCCGCCGGTACCACTCCATGGATCCGGCCGAGAAGGCGTTCGGCGGCCGGGTGGAGATCCGCCTGACCGACGGCTCGACCATCGTCGACGAGATCGCCGTCGCCGACGCGCACCCGCTCGGCGCCCGGCCGTTCGCGCGCGCCGACTACGTCGCCAAGCTCCGCACGCTCGCCGACGGCGTGCTCGAGGACAGCGAGGTCGACCGCTTCCTCCAGCTCGTCGAGCGCCTGCCGGAGCTCACCGCCGACGAGCTCGCCGGCCTCACCGTGACCGCCCGGCCCGGCCTGCTCGACGGCGCCGGCTCCCCGAAGGGACTCCTCTAGTGCTGCACTCCACCCTCACCTCCGCCGCCAAGCGCCGCGCGTTCCGCGAGCGGCTGGCATCGGGCGAGCTGCTCCGGATGCCCGGCGCGTTCAACCCGCTCTCGGCCCGCCTCATCCAAGACAAGGGCATGGACGGCGTCTACATCTCGGGCGCCGTGCTCTCGGCGGACCTCGGTCTGCCCGACATCGGCCTCACCACGCTCACCGAGGTGGCCGGGCGTTCGCAGCAGATCGCGCGCGTCACCGACCTGCCCTGCCTCGTGGACGCGGACACGGGCTTCGGCGAGCCGATGAACGTCGCGCGCACGGTGCAGATGCTCGAGGACGCCGGCGTCGCGGGCCTCCACATCGAGGACCAGGTGAACCCGAAGCGCTGCGGCCACCTCGACGGCAAGCAGGTGGTGGACGAGTCGACGGCGCTGAAGCGGATCCGCGCGGCCGTCGACGCCCGCCGCGATCCGGACCTCCTGATCATGGCCCGCACCGACGTGCGCGGGGTCGACGGCATGTCCGCGGCGGTCGATCGCGCGAAGGCGCTGGTGGACGCGGGCGCCGATGCGATCTTCCCCGAGGCGATGGCCGACCTCGCCGAGTTCGAGGCGATGCGCGCCGCGGTGGACGTGCCGATCCTCGCCAACATGACCGAGTTCGGGAAGAGCGAGCTGTTCACGACGCAGCAGCTCGCGGACGTGGGCGTCAACATCGTCATCTACCCGGTGTCGCTCCTGCGCCTCGCGATGGGCGCCGCCGAGCGTGGCCTCGACGCGATCCTCGAGGAGGGCACGCTCGCGTCGAAGGTGCCCGAGATGCAGACCCGCGCCCGCCTCTACGAGCTGCTCGACTACGCGGGCTACAGCGCGTTCGACGAGGACGTCTTCACGTTCACGCTCGAGGGGAACCGCGGCGGGGCGTGATCCTCACGCGTCCGTGACCGAGGGGCGCGACTCCTTCCGGCGTCGGCGTCGCGCGTGGCGGGCGACCACGATCGCCGTGGCCCCCGCGGTGATGGCGGCGACCACGCCGGTCGTCCCGAGGGTGGGCGCCAGGGGGAGCGGCTGCCATTCGGCGAGCACGGCCAGCCAGGCGAGGGAGATGACGGCGGTCAGGATGACGACGGCGAGCGCCGACGTGCGCCGCCGGAGCTCCGGGCGGTGCCGCGCGAGGTGATCCGGCAGGCCCGCCAGCGCGCCGGCGGCCAGCCCGACGACGAAGGCCATCACCGCGGCGAAGAGCATCGCCTGCAGCACGACCGGGAGGAACCTGCCGTCGTCCGAGCCGGCCCGGCTGGTGATGCTGCTGAGCGCGACCAATGACCCGGGGATCAGGAGCACCGCCACCGCGCCGCCCACCGCGGTGGTCCACGGGAGCACGTGGAGGAGGGTGCGGGGTTCGTCGTCGTGCGAGGTCGCGTGCGGCATCAGGCGCGCGCCCCGGGCGCGTGCTCGTCGAGGCGCCGGAGCGATCCGTCGAGCGCGAGTCCCCGGGTGAGGACGCCCATCGCGTGCGACGCGAGGACCTGGCCCACGCGGGAACCCGCGCGCACCCCGCCGGATCGGGCGGCGGGGGCGGCGGGCATTCCGCGAGGCTAGCCGCGGGGCGCTGCGGGCGCTGCGGCGTGTGCACAGTGGGACGCGGATCCTCGTGCCTCGCGGCGTGCGGCCGGCGCGAGGTGGCGGACTGCGCGCTCCTCGGTGGGATCCCGGCGTCGGCGCGTCAGAGCCGGACGACGCGGTACGTCTCGTCCACCGCGAAGCCCGCGCGGGCGTAGACGGCGATCGCGCGCGGGCTCGAGTGCACGCGCACGTACCGGCAGCCCGCGGCGCGGGCGTCGTCGAGCAGCGCGGCGACCAGCCGGGAGCCGGTCCCGGATCCGCGCAGCTCGGGGACGACGTAGACCGACTGCACGTCGCCCGCGACGCGGCTCAGGTCGTCCGGCGTCGGCGGCCGGTCCGTGAGGGCGAGCCAGGCCAGGCCCACGACGACGCCGTCCCGCTCGGCGACGACGCAGCGGTGCGTCCCCGCGTGCGCGTCGGCGAAGGCGGTGGTCGCGGCGACGTAGCCGGCGGGATCGGTCACGGGCGCCGTGCCCGACTCGTCGACGGACCACCGCCAGCGCAGCTCCGCGACCGCTCGCATGTCCGCGGGCTCGGCCGCGCGGATCGCGATCTCGTCCGCACCGGGGACGGCGCGGGCCTCGTCGCCGGGACGGTCGGGGAGCGGATCGTCGGCGGTCATGCTCCGACGCTAGGCGACGCCGGATGGCCTGCGCGGAGGGCCCGCCGGATCAGCCGACCGCCGCCAGCACCTCGGCCACGGCCCGCTCCACCTCGGCGTCCACGGCGTCGCGGTCGCCCGACTCGGAGTCGTGCACGACGGCCGTCGCGCCGCGGCGCGCGCCGCAGTAGTCGAGGATCCCGTGGCCGATCTGGGTCTCGAACGACGCGAGGTAGCCGTGCCGGGCGAACGACTCCCGGCTGGTGCCGGAGACGGGCACGAGGTGCACGGTGAGGCGCTGGAGCCGCTTCTCGACGCGCCCCTCGTCGTCGATGCCGAACGCCCAGCCCGCGATGAAGGTGCGGTCGATCCAGCCCTTGAGGAGGGCGGGCATCGACCACCACCACACGGGGAAGACGAGCACGACGTGGTCCGCGGCGTCGAGGCGCGCCTGCTCGGCGACGACGTCCGCGGGCGCGGGGGAGTCGCCGGCGTACGCGGCCCGGTCGGCCATGCCGAACACCGGGTCGAAGCCCTCCTGCGCGAGGTGCGCGACCTCCGTCCGGTCGGCTCCGAGGGCGGCGACGACCCGGCGGGCGACCTCGTGGGTGAGGGAGTCGGGATCGGGATGGGCCGTGACGATGAGGGCGGTCATGCGGTCATCCGACCACGCGCCGCTGGGCGGCCCCGACCGCGCGTCAGTCCAGCTCGCCCGGGCGCTCCTCCTCCTGGAGCAGCCGCCGGGCCGCGATCCCGATGATCGCGCTGTAGGTCGGGTACGCGAACCGCACGTGCGCGAGGGTGGACACGTCGACGCCCGCGGCCATCGCGGTGGTGACCGACTGGATCACCTCGACCGCGTTCTCGCCCACGGCGTGCGCGCCGAGGATCAGCTCACGGCGGCGGTCGGCGATGAGGAGCAGGAAGCCGGCCTCGCGGTCGTCGATCACGGCGCGGTCGACCTCGGCGAACGGCACCCGCGCCACGACGCACGCGCCGTCGCGCTCGCGCGCCTCCGCCTGGGTGAGGCCGACGCCCGCGTAGTCGGGGTCGGTGAAGCCGCCGGCCGGGAGGAGCTGCAGCGGGATCCGCCGGTTGACGCCCAGCACCGCGTTCTCGGCCGCGGCCTCGCCCTCCGACTGCGCCGCCTGCACGAGCATGTCCTTCCCGTTGGCGTCGCCCACCGCGAGGATGTGCGGCACGCGCGTGCGGAGGTAGCGGTCGACCGGGATCGCCGAACTCTCCACCTCCACTCCCGCGTGCTCGAGCCCCAGGTCCTCGACGTCGGCGGGCCAGCCGGTGGCCATGATCACGGCGTCGAAGCTGGAGGACTGCGGGCGGTCGCCCTCGCGCCAGAGCAGGGTGATGGATCCGTCGCCCGTCCGGGTGAGGCCCGTCACCGTGTCGATGCCGGTGCGCACCCGCACGCCCTGGGCGACGAACGCCGCGGCGACGGCCTCCGAGATCGCCTCGTCGGACGCCGTCAGCACGCGCGGCGCGACGTCGAGCAGCGTGACCTCGGAGCCGAACGAGCGGAACACCGTGACGAGCTGCGCGCCCGTGTTGCCCGCGCCGATGACGGCCAGACGGCGGGGGATCCCCGGCAGCGCGAGCACGTCCTCGGGCACGGTCGCGAGCTCGGCGCCGGGCACGGGCAGGCGGCGCGAGTGGCCGCCGACGCACACGATGATCGAGCCCGCCGTGATCCGCCGGCCGCTGTCGAGCACGAGCGTGCGGTCGTCGACGAAGCGCGCGCGGCCCTCGTGGATGAGCGTGATGCCCGCCGCCTCGAAGCGCGCCGCCTCGTCCTTGAGCGAGCGCACGCGGTCGACCTGCGCGTGCACGCGCGCCACGATCGACGGCCAGTGCGGCGCAGGCTCGCTCACGCCGATCCCGCTCTCGCCCGCCGAGCGCACCTCGCGCACGAGCCGCGCGGTCTTCGCGAGCACGCGCGTGGGCACGCATCCGGTGTTGACGCACGTGCCGCCGAGGCGGCCGGCCTCCAGCACCACGACGGATGCGCCCAGCTCGGCGGCGCGGAGGGCGGCGGCGGTGCCCGCGGGCCCGGCGCCGATGACGGCGACGTCGTAGCGGTCGGGCTCGGCCGCGCCGCCGGGTTGCGCGTCGCCTGCGGCTGCGGCATCGCCTGCGGCTGCGGCTGCGGCCTCGGCGGCGCGATCGGCGTGGTCGGTGCTCTCGGGCATGGCGTCCTCCGGGTCGGCGCGGCTGCGCGGCGGCGCCTCGGGTGCGCCTGCTCGTGAGGCTACCGAGCGGATCCCGCGGCGACCCGGGTGCGGAGGAGGTCGTCACCGGCCTGTCGTCCGGCGGCTCCTCCCCAACCCGCCGTCGCGCGTCCACCGCCTCGTCGTCGGCGCCCCTCGCCGCCGCGCCGCCGGCCCCGATACAGTGACGAACGCACCCGGAGGCGACCCGATCCGCCCGACCACCGCGGGTGCGGCATGCCGCGAAGGAGCACCATGGCCGACATCCGCAAGGGCCTCGCCGGGGTCGTCGTCGACACCACCCGCATCAGCAAGGTCGAGCCGGCCACCAACTCCCTCCTCTACCGCGGCTACCCCGTGCAGGAGCTCGCCGCCGAGTGCTCCTTCGAGCAGGTCGCGTACCTCCTCTGGCACGGCGAGCTGCCGACCGACGAGGAGCTCGCCCACTTCGAGAACCAGGAGCGGTCGGAGCGGCAGCCGTCCGCGGCCGTGCTCGGGATCATCGACGCCCTCCCCGTCGACGCGCATCCGATGGACGTCCTGCGCACCGCGGTCAGCGCGATCGGCACCGCGGATCCGACGCCGGAGGACCACTCCGCCGACGCCGACCTCGGGCGGTCCGTGCGTCTGCTCGCGCAGA
This sequence comes from Clavibacter tessellarius, assembly GCF_001618005.1. Taxonomy (GTDB): domain Bacteria; phylum Actinomycetota; class Actinomycetes; order Actinomycetales; family Microbacteriaceae; genus Clavibacter; species Clavibacter tessellarius_A. Next base: position 41,504 of record NZ_LQXA01000020.1, on the reverse strand, counting down.
TCCCCGTGCTCATCGCGTACGACCAGCGGCGCCGCCAGGGCCTCGCGCCCGTCGAGCCGCGCGACGACCTCGGCCTCGCCGAGAACCTGCTCCTCATGGTGCACGGCGACCGGCCCACGGAGGCCGACGCGAAGGCGATGGAGGTGTCGCTCATCCTCTACGCCGAGCATTCCTTCAACGCCTCCACGTTCACGGCCCGGGTCATCACCTCCACCCTCGCCGACCTGCACTCCGCGGTCACGGGCGCCATCGGCGCGCTGAAGGGCCCGCTTCACGGCGGCGCGAACGAGGCCGTGCTCGAGACGCTCGACGAGATCGGCGACGCGTCGCGCGTGGAGGCGTGGCTCGATGCGGCGCTCGCCGCGAAGCGCAAGGTCATGGGCTTCGGCCACCGCGTCTACCGCGCGGGCGACTCGCGCGTCCCCACCATGAAGGCGGCGCTCGACGACCTCGTGGCCGCCCGCGTCGCCGACGGCGGGCCCACGGGGGAGTCCGCCACCCGCACCATGGAGCTGTACGACGCGCTCGAGCGCGGCATGGCGGCGCGCACCGGCATCCTGCCGAACCTCGACTACCCCTCGGGCCCCGCCTACGCGCTCCTCGGCTTCGAGACCCGCGCCTTCACGCCGCTGTTCGTCGCCGCGCGCGTGGTCGGCTGGACCGCGCACATCGTCGAGCAGCGGGCGGCGAACTCGCTGATCCGGCCGCTCTCCGAGTACGACGGACCGGCGGAGCGCCACCTCTCCTGACCGGCGCGCGTGGCCCGCTCGGCGCCCCCGTCACACGATCGGGAGCGCTCCCGCCGATCGTTAGGATGGAGCCCATGTCCCGCGGCGAGCCCTTCTACATCACCACGCCGATCTTCTACGTGAACGACGTCCCGCACATCGGGCACGCGTACACGGAGGTCGCCGCCGACGTCCTCGCGCGCTGGCACCGCCAGCGCGGCGACGACACCTGGTTCCTCACGGGCACCGACGAGCACGGGCAGAAGATCCTCCGCACCGCCACGGCGCACGACACGACCCCGCAGGCCTGGGCCGACCGCCTCGTCACCGAGAGCTGGCAGCCGCTGCTCGCCGCCGTCGACATCTCCAACGACGACTTCATCCGCACCACCGACGCCCGCCACGAGGAGTCGGTGAAGGTGTTCCTGCAGCGCCTCCACGACGCCGGGTACATCTACACGGGTGAGTACAAGGGCTCGTACTGCGTCGGCTGCGAGGACTACAAGCAGCCGAACGAGCTGGTCGAGGGCACCGGGCCGTTCGAGGGCCAGCTCGTCTGCGCCATCCACTCCAAGCCGGTCGAGCAGCTCGAGGAGAAGAACTACTTCTTCCGCATGAGCGACTTCGGCGAGCGCCTCCTCGCGTTCTACGAGGAGCGCCCCGACTTCATCCAGCCCGAGAGCGCGCGCAACGAGATCCTCTCGTTCGTGCGCGGCGGGCTGCAGGACCTCTCCATCTCGCGCTCCAGCTTCGACTGGGGCATCCCCATCCCGTGGGACGAGAGCCACGTCGTGTACGTGTGGTTCGAGGCGCTCATGAACTACGTCACGGCCATCGGCTACGGCGTGGACGACGAGCGGTTCCGCCGCCGCTGGCCCGCCACGCACCTCGTGGGCAAGGACATCCTCCGCTTCCACGCGGTCATCTGGCCCGCCATGCTCATGGCGCTCGGCGAGGAGCCGCCCCGCCGCGTCTTCGGCCACGGCTGGCTGCTCGTCGGCGGCGAGAAGATGTCCAAGTCGAAGCTCACGGGCATCGCGCCGGAGACCATCACCGACACCTTCGGCATCGACGCCTTCCGCTACCACTTCATGCGCGCCTTCGCGTTCGGGCAGGACGGCTCCTTCAGCTGGGAAGACCTGTCGGCCCGCTACCAGGCCGAGCTCGCCAACGGCTTCGGCAACCTGGCCTCCCGCGTGATCGCGATGGTCGGCCGCTACTTCGACGGCCGCGTCCCCGAGGGGAACGCGCTCACCGAGGCCGACGAGCGCGTGCTCTCCGTGGCGCGGTCCGCGGCGGCCACCGCCGACGAGGCCATCGAGCGGCTCGCGATCCACGAGGCGCTCGCCGCCGTGTGGACGCTGGTCGACGAGCTCAACGGCTACATCACGAGCCAGGAGCCCTGGGCCCTCGCCAAGAGGGACGACGGCCGCGAGCGCCTCGAGACCGTGCTGCACACCGCGGTCCGCGGGCTCGGCACGCTCGCCGTGCTGCTCGCGCCCGTGCTGCCCGGCGCCACCGCCAAGCTCTGGACCGCGCTCGGCGGCACCGGCACGGTCGGCGGGCAGCGCATCGACCTCGCCGACGAGTGGACCGGATCCGGCCTCGTCACCCCGCTCGAGGCGCCCCTGTTCCCGCGCATCGAGCAGGAGCCGGCGACGCCCGTCGCCTGACCCGTCGCTCGATCGTGCCGCCTCCCGGTCGGCGTCGGCACGCCGGGTGGGGGTCGCGCGGGGCGGCGCCAACGCGGGACGGGTGAGCGGGGCCGGTCCGTCCGGCACCCGCCCACCCACCCGAGGGCTGCTCTCCGCGGATCAGTTGATGCGGAACGTCTGCCACTGCGTGTTGTGGTTGCGGACGCCCGGGGGCAGGTCGTAGCAGGCGCCCGTCGACGCGGCCGTCCACGACGGGCTGTCTCCTCCGTCCGTGTAGATGTACACGCGGGCGTTGCTGACGTAGATGGATGCCGCATCCTCGCGGACCGGCTGTCCCAGGCCGACGGTGCCCCACTGGCTGCTGGTGAAGGTGTCGTTGACCCAGCCCTCCTTGGCGTTGAACCCCGTGTAGACGCGGGACGCCGTCCCGCCGCCTCCGCAGCCGGGCCCGTAGAAGATCTCGAACGCCGGCGTCGCCGCCTGCGCCGGGGTCGCTCCGGCCAGCGTCGCGAGCGCAGCTCCCGCTGTGACGGAGAGGGCCGCGATGACGCGCCTGCGCGTCGTGCTCCGTCTGCCCCCTCGTCTCGTTCCCGTGCTGGTGATCTCCGTCGATCCGTTCATCTTTCGCCATCCTGTCGTGTGTTCATGGTGGTGGGAGCGGGCATGGGAGACCCGCGGCACGGCGGCGTCCGACCGCCTGTAGCGCGGGACGCTAGCAGCCGCATCGGGCCCGGAACGGCTTCGTCCGAAGGCCCCCGGATCGCCCATCCCCGTGGTATTTGCGGGGCGATGCGCAGGCCGATGCGTCGCGTCCCGGCCCCGGGCGACGCGGACGCCGTCGGTAGAGTGAGCGCGATGTCCGACTCCAATCACGTGCGCCAGCGCGACACCTCCTCGGCCCACGGCCAGACGCGCGATCTCTCGTACCCGCCGCTGCCCGAGGCGCTCACGGTCCCGGTCTACGACAACCACACGCATCTCGAGATCGCGGACGGCGAGTCGCCCCTCGACTTCACCGAGCACCTCGACCGCGCGAGCTCCGTGGGCGTCCGCGGCGTGATCCAGGTGGGCGGCGACCTCGAGACCTCCCGCTGGTCGGCGGAGACGGCCGCGCACGAGCCGCGCATGCTCGCGGCCGTCGCGATCCACCCGAACGAGGCGCCTGCCTACGAGGAGGCGGGCACGCTCGACGACGCGCTGGCCGAGATCCACGAGCTGGCCGGGCGCCCGCGCGTGCGCGCCGTCGGCGAGACCGGGCTCGACTTCTTCCGCACGGGCGAGGAGGGCCGCGCGGCCCAGCAGCGCTCGTTCGAGGAGCACATCCGCATCGCCAAGGAGCGCGGAATCGCCCTCCAGATCCACGACCGCGACGCGCACGACGAGGTCGTCGCCACGCTGCTGCGCGTCGGCGCCCCCGAGCGCACCGTCTTCCACTGCTTCTCCGGCGACGAGGACCTCGCCCGGATCTGCGCCGAGAACGGCTGGTACATGTCGTTCTCCGGCACGGTCACCTTCAAGAACTCGCACGACCTCCGTGAGGCGCTCGCGTTCGCGCCGCGCTCGCTGCTGCTGGTGGAGACGGACGCCCCGTTCCTCACGCCCGTGCCGTTCCGCGGTCGGCCGAACGCGCCGTACCTCATCCCGCACACGCTCCGGGCGATGGCCGCGCACCTCGGCACCGACGTGTCGATGCTCGCCGCGCAGATCTCCTCCAACACCGAGCTGGTCTACGGCCGCTGGGACGACGAGCCCGTGACGTCGCCGTCGAAGGACCCGGCCGAGCTCGACCCGGCGGGCCGCGCGTGAGCGACGAGGCGTCGACCGCGCCCGCCGCCGCCCCGGCGCCCACGCTCCTCGGCCCCGCCGAGATCCGCGACCTCGCCGAGCTGCTCGGCGTCGCGCCCACCAAGAAGCTCGGCCAGAACTTCGTCATCGATGCCAACACGGTCCGCCGCATCGTGCGCGTCGCCCGCGTCGAGGCCGGCACGCACGTGGTCGAGGTCGGCCCCGGGCTCGGATCCCTCACCCTCGGCCTCCTCGAGACGGGCGCGAGCGTCGTCGCGGTGGAGATCGACGGCCGCCTCGCCGAGCAGCTCCCGATCACGGTGGGCCTCTACCAGCCGGACGCCGACCTCACCGTCGTGCACGAGGACGCGCTCCGCATCCAGGACCTGCCGGGCGACCCCGCCGCGCTCGTCGCGAACCTGCCCTACAACGTCTCCGTGCCCGTGCTGCTGCACCTGCTCGAGCACTTCCCGTCGATCCGCACGGGCGTCGTCATGGTGCAGGCCGAGGTCGGACACCGCATCGCCGCGGCACCCGGATCCAAGGTCTACGGATCCCCGAGCGTCAAGGCCGCCTGGTACGGCGCGTGGCGCACGGCCGGCCAGGTCAGCCGCCAGGTCTTCTGGCCCGTGCCGAACGTCGACTCCGTGCTCGTCGCCTTCGAGCGGCACGCGGAGCCCTTCGCCTCCGAGGAGCTGCGGAAGCGCACCTTCAAGATCGTCGACGCGGCCTTCCAGCAGCGCCGCAAGATGCTGCGCCAGGCCCTCGCCGAGCTGCTCGGCGGGAGCGAGGCGGCGTCGGCGCTCCTCGAGGCCGGCGGGGTCGCCCCCACTTCGCGGGGCGAGCAGCTGAGCGTCCACGACTACCTCCGCGTAGCCCGTGCCTGGGCGGATCGCGACGGGGTCGGAGTGCCTCCCAGCCTCCGCTAGGTTGGATCACATGACCTCCGCGGCCACCACCTCAGATGTGGTGCACGCGCGGGCCCCGGGCAAGATCAACGTCTCCCTCACGGTCGGCGCCCTGCAGGAGGACGGCTACCACGACGTCGCCACCGCCTACCAGGCCGTGAGCCTCTACGAGGACGTGTACGCCACCCGGTCGGACGGCTTCTCGGTGGAGTTCGGCGGATCCATCGACACGTCGCACCTCACGGTCGGCGCCGACAACCTCGCCATCCGCGCCGCGCGCCTGCTCGCCCGGAGCACCGGGTACCGCGGCGGCGTGCACCTGCGCATCGAGAAGGACGTGCCCATCGCGGGCGGCATGGGCGGCGGATCGGCGGATGCCGCGGCCACCCTCCTCGCCTGCGACACCCTCTGGGGCACCGAGCGCACGCGCGACCAGCTGCTCGCGCTCGGCGCCGAGCTCGGCGCCGACGTGCCGTTCGCGCTCGCCGGCGGCACCGCCATCGGCACCGGCCGCGGCGACCGCCTCAGCCCCGCGCTCGCCAAGGGCACCTTCCAGTGGGTGCTCGCCATCGCGGAGTTCGGCGTCTCCACGCCCGACGTCTACGGCGAGCTCGACAAGCACCGCGAGCGCCACGCGCAGGACATCTTCCCGGCGCAGCAGGTCCCGCAGGTCGACTCGGGCGTGCTCCAGGCGTTGCGCGCGGGGGATCCGCACATGCTCGCCGAGGTCCTGCACAACGACCTCCAGGCGCCCGCCCTCCACCTCGCGCCCGGCCTCGGCGAGGTGCTCCAGCTCGGCGAGGAGAACGGCGCGCTCGCGGGCATCGTCTCGGGATCCGGTCCCACGGTCGCGTTCCTCGCGGCCGACCTCGACAGCGCGCTCGAGCTGCAGATCGCGCTGAGCGCCGCCCGCCTCACGGTCATCCGGGCCACCGGGCCCGTGCACGGCGCCCGCATCATCACCGGCTGACCCGGCCCGCTCCGCACCATGCGCACGATGCTGCCCCGCGCCGTCCGGCCCACGCGGCCCGAGTGGGCCCTCCTCGGCATCACGGCGATCTGGGGCGGCACCTTCCTCGCGGTGCACGTCGCGATGGAGCACAGCGGGCCGCTCTTCTTCGTGGGGCTCCGCTTCCTCGCGGCCGGGCTGATCAGCGCGGTCGTCTTCCGCCGGACGCTCCGCGGCATGCGCCGGGTCGACCTCGGCGCGGGCGCGGCCATCGGCGTCATGATCTTCCTGGGCTACGGCCTCCAGACGTACGGCCTGCAGACCATCCCGAGCAGCACCTCCGCCTTCATCACCGCGCTCTACGTGCCGCTCGTGCCGCTCCTGCAGTGGGCCGCGTTCCGGAAGCGGCCGAGCGCTCTCGCCCTGGTGGGGGTGGCGCTGGCGTTCGTCGGGCTCCTGCTCGTCGCGGGTCCGCAGGAGGGGGTGGCGCTCGGCGCGGGGGAGCTGGCGACGCTCGTGAGCACGCTGCCGATCGCCGCCGAGATCATCCTCATCGGCCTGTTCGCGGGCCGCGTCGACGTGGGCCGGGTGACCGTCGTCCAGCTCCTCGTCGCCGGCGCCCTGTCGCTGGCGTGCATGCCCGTGGCGGGCGAGGCGATCCCGGCGTTCTCGTGGGTGTGGCTCGTCGCGGCGCTCGCGCTGGGGGTGAGCAGCTGCCTCATCCAGCTCACGATGAACTGGGCGCAGCGCTCCGTGTCGCCGACGCGCGCGACCATCATCTACGCGGGCGAGCCCGTGTGGGCGGGGATCGTCGGCCGTGTGGCGGGGGAGCGGCTGCCCGCGCTCGCGATCCTCGGGGCAGCCCTCATCGTCGCCGGCACGCTCGTCAGCGAGCTGCGGCCGCGCGGGGCGCGTGAGCCCGATGCCGCGCCGCGTCCCGAGCCGGGTGAGGAGCGCCGGACCGTCGGCTGACGGGTGCGGCCTCGCGGTGCATCGGAGCGTCCCGGTGCCCGTCTACCGCGCGGCGCCCGTCGCGCGGAGGTGGCGGATCAGGTCCTCCGGCCCGGCGCACATCGCCTCGAAGGCGAGGTGGAGGGTCTCCCTGCGGTCGGCCGTGCCGACCGCGACGCAGCGCTTCCCGAGCCCGTAGGCGATCCCGGCCTCCATGTGCGCGGCGGCCCCCGCCGGGAGGACGAGCACGAACCGATCGGCTGCCCGGAGCGCGGCGAGATCCTGCTCGAACAGCCGGCGGATGCCCGGGTCGTCGAGGTCGGCGTGGTCGGCGCCACCCGGGGCGGCGAACGCGGCGGCGTCCGGGTCGTAGGCGGCGCGGACGAAGCAGTAGGACCGGGCGCCGATGCCGTCGAGCGCGTCGAGGACCTCGGCGACGCCCGGCCTGTTGCGCCAGCTGCCGGCGACGAAGTACGTGATCACGGAGGCGACGGTACGGGGTCCACGGTCGGGATCGTGGAGAACGCCCGCCCCGCGCGGAGCGGTGCCCCTACCCTCGGCGGCGCGTGCGCTCTCGCGCGTGGCTCCGATCCCGCTCGCCATCCTCCGAGGAGACATCATGCACATCATCACTCGCGCCGCCGCGGCGGTCGCCATCACCGTCAGCGCCGGGCTCCCGCTCGCGCTCGTCGCGCCGGCCGCGGCGCAGGCCGCCACCGAGTCGCCCGTCGCGGCGACCGGGCCGGCTGACTCGACCGCCCGCGTCGCGCTGCCCGACCCGCAGCGCATCACGGGGACGGGTCCGCTGACCGTCCACGGCACGCAGCGGGCCGTCTGCGCCGGCACGACCAAGTGCGTGGAGTTCCACGGCACGGGCGTCCCCGGCGAGATCGTCACCGTCACCTACGCCGTCACCCGCGACCCGGCGTACCGGAACCGCGGCGTCGCCGGGCTCACGGTGGTCGCGGAGAAGGCGCACGTCGACGGCTCCGGCGACTGGGCCCTCACCACCGAGTTCCCGAACCCCGTCATCACGACGGACGCCGGCCACCGGGGGCTCGCGTACCACGTGGTCGAGACGCCCGACGGCACGGCGGTCACCGCCCGCTTCGCGGGGACCATCGCGGTCCGCTGATCCGCGACCGCTCCGTCCGCTGCATCCGCTCCACCGCGAAGGGCCCGACGCCACGGCGTCGGGCCCTCGTGCGTCCGCGGGGCGCATCCGCGGGCCGGTCCGCGGGCCGCATCCGCGAGCCGGGTCCGCGGGGCGCATCCGCGAGCTGCACCCGCCCGGAGGGGACGGGGCTCTCGCGACCCGGGTCCGAGCGGGACCGTGGCGACGATCCTGCCGCCGTGGGGCGCGGTCGACGCGACCTCAGCCGAAGGACGCGATGGCGTCGCGGACGGCCGCGGCGTACATCGCGGCGGCGCGCCTGCCGGGGTGGATCCCGTCCTTCGCGAGCAGCCCCGGGTTCGCCGTCGCGATGGCCTGCCAGCGCGCGATCCGCACGTTCGCGTGTGACGCGGCCGCCTGCTGGATCGCGTCGTCGACCCGCGAGGTCCAGGACATGGGGCCGGACACGTCGACCAGGACCACCTTCCGGCCGCCCGCGGCCTGGATGGCCTGCTCGAGGTCGTCGACGCCGCCCATCCCGTTCGTGCCGAGCGCGATGACCACGGTGGTGGCGTCCGGCCGGGAGTCGAGGTGGCTGCGGACGAGCTGCGCGGCCGCGGGCATCTGCCGGCTGACCACCGCGTCGATGGTGATGCCCGGGAGCTGCTGCTGGAGCGCGCGTCCCGAGGCGAGCATGACCGAGTCGCCGATGGCGATCGTCGAGGAGCCGTCCATGGTCGGGGCGTGCGGTGCCGGGGCGGCGGGCGTCGGCGCGGGGGTCGACGTGGTGGGCGGTGATGCGCCGGGCGTCCCGGGGGCGTGGGCGGACGGACCGGGGGTCGCGGTGGGGGTCGGGGTCGCGCGTGGCGCATCCGCGTCCGGGGTGCCCGCGTCCGGCGCGCGGTCCGCGCCGGGAGCGCCCGGGGAGGCGTCGGGGGAGGAGGAGCCGCCCGGATCCGCCGCGACACCGGGGTCGCCGGGGCCGCCCGGGTCCCCGGGGGCGTCGGCACCGGGATCAACGTCGTCGTCGCCGGGGAGGTCGGCGCTGCCCTGCTCGACGAACCGCTGGGCCTCGGTCTCGCCGGGGTCGGCGCGCTCGGCCGCGGTGACCGACGTGCCGAGCCCCAGCACGAGCGCGACCGCCGCCGCGAGAGCCACGGGCTGCCGCAGGAGCCGGCGGAACCCCAGCCGGAGGACGGGCAGCTCGACCCACCGGTGGCTGGCGGCCGCGGCGACGACGGAGATCCCGAGGGCCAGCAGCAGTCCGGGCACGGGGCCCAGGCCCCCGACGTCGGGGAGCGCTGCCGCCGCGAGCACGAGCATCGGCAGGTGCCAGAGGTAGAGGCCGTAGGAGCGGCGGCCGAGCCAGCCCGTCGGTCCGGCGTCGAGGCGCGCGAACGGGGATGCACCGCCCCGGCTGCACGCGAGCACCATGACGCAGCCGAGCCCGGCGCCCAGCACGGTCACGAGGGAGCGCGAGCCCGGATCCGCGGCGTCGGGCGCGAGGGCCAGGAGCCCGAACGCGACGAGCGACAGGTACGAGACGACCGCCCACGCCGTCGCGTGCGCGTCGGCCGCGGGATCCGCGCGCGTCCGTCGCCGCTCGGCCGCCACCGCGAGGGCGGCGCCGAAGAGCAGCCCGAACGCGTGCGCGGGCGTCGCCAGGTAGGCGGCCTCCGTGAGCCCGGCGGCCGTGAGCGCGAGCGGGATGACGGCCGCCACCGCGCCCGCCGCCCACAGCCAGCGGAGCCGGATCGTGCGGCCGCCGCGCGTGAGGACGAGCAGCACCATCGGCCAGACCAGGTAGAACTGCTCCTCGATCGCGAGGGACCAGAAGTTGTCGAAGAGGCCCGTGGTCGAGTGGAGGAAGTAGTCGCCGCCGGCGATGAGCATCTGCCAGTTCGTGCCGAGCGCCGCCATGCCCACGAGCTGGGCGGGCAGCCCGACGAGCACGTCGCCGCCGATCATCGCGGCGACGGCCGTGGCCGCGGTGACGACGATCACGGCGGCCGGCAGGAGCCGGCGGACGCGGCGGACGGCGAAGGCGCCCAGGCGGATCGTGCCCGTCGCGCGTCGCTCGCGCAGGAGCAGGCCCGTGATCAGGAAGCCGCTGATGACGAAGAACACGTCGACGCCGGCGTACCCGCCCGGCACCGCGTCGGGGGCCGCGTGGAAGAGCACGACCGCCAGGAGCCCCAGCGCGCGCAGGGCGTCGAGGCCGGCGTACCGCGCGTGGGATCCGGCGGCGGCGTCGTCCGCGGGACCCGGGTCGACGGGTCCACGCGGATCCGGGGCGGGCTGCGATGGCACGGTGGCGCTCTCCTCGTGCTGGTCGGCGCGTGCGGCGGGATCCCCGCGGCGCGCTGCGGCCGCCCGCCGCGGTTCGCGTGGCGTGCGGTCCCCTCGTGTGGGGGCGCGGCGGGGCGACCGGATGGACCGGGCGTCGCCGAGCCCGTCAGGACCCTAGCCACTCGGGCGTCCGCCGTCGCGGAGGACGGCGGACCGGGGAGGCGCGTGTCGTGCGGCCCGGGCGCGCCGTGGCCGGGCGGGAGCGCTGTGGCGGGCGCCGGATCGGCCGCTCGGCTCAGCGCGTCCGCTGTGCGTGCGCGCGGGCCTTCATCCGGTTCCCGCAGGTCGCCATCGAGCACCACCGGGCCGTGCCGGGGCGGCTGCGGTCGAGGAGGAACAGCCGGCACTCGTCGTTCGCGCACGGGCGGAGACGGCCGGGCAGGCGTGCGGTCACGTCGGACCAGGCGAGGACGACCTCCACGGCCAGGCGCTCGTCCCGCGGCGCGCGGAGCTCCCACGTGACGCCCGCGGCGGTGACGCGCGGCGTGCGGACGACCCCGTCGACGACGTCCGCCAGCGCGGCGACGGGATCGGGATCCGCGATGCCGCCCGCGCCGGCATCGGCCCGGACGACGGCCTGGATCGCGTCGCGCGCGCGGCGGAGGCGCTCGAGCTCGGCGGCGGTGCCGATGCCGCCCCAGGTGCGCGCGAGCTGCCGGCCGGATGCACCGTCGAGGTGGTCCTCGCGCCCGCCGTCGACCACCGGCGCGCTGTTCAGCACGGCCAGCAGCAGCTCCTCGTCCGGGTGCACGGCTCCTCGATCCTCCGCGCTCGGGTGGCGCGATGGATCCATGCTACCGTCTCGCTAACCACCAAAACAACTCAAAGGGGTTAGCCATGGTCACCGTCCACCACCGCACCGTCTCGATCGACGGCCTCGACGTCTTCTGGCGCGAGGCCGGACCCGTCGACGCGCCCGTCCTCCTGCTCCTGCACGGCTACCCGTCGAGCTCGCACATGTTCCGGCACCTGATCCCCGCGCTCGCGGGCCGCTACCGCGTCATCGCGCCCGACCTGGTGGGCTTCGGCCGCTCGTCCGCGCCCTCGGTCGACGACTTCGCGTACACGTTCTCCGCGCTCGCCGACGTGACCGGGCGCTTCCTCGCCGCCATCGGGGTGTCCCGGTACGCGATCTACGTGCAGGACTACGGCGCCCCCGTCGGCTGGCGCCTGGCGCTCGCCGACCCCGGGGCCGTCACGGGCGTCATCACGCAGAACGGGAACGCCTACGAGGAGGGCTTCGTGCCCTCGTTCTGGGATCCGATCTGGGCCGACGGCGCGGAGCGCACCGACGCCACGCGCGATGCGCTCCGCACGGCTCTCGGTCGTGACGCCGTCGAGTGGCAGTACACGCACGGCGTGCCGGACCCGTCCGTCGTGGATCCCGACGCCTGGGAGCACGACCTCGCGCTCCTCGCCCGCCCGGGCCAGGACGACGTGCAGCTGGCGCTGTTCCGCGACTACGCCACCAACCGGGAGCTGTACCCGGCGGTGCAGGCGTGGATCCGCGAGTCGCGCGTCCCGCTCCTCGCGATCTGGGGACGCCACGACGAGATCTTCGGTGCGGCGGGCGCGGAGGCGTTCCGGCGCGACGCCCCGCACGCGCGCATCGAGCTGGTCGACGGCGGGCACTTCCTGCTCGAGTCGCAGCTCGACCTCGTGGTGCGGACCATCGGCGAGTGGCAGGACGCCTCGTGATGCGCGGCCGGGCGGATCAGCCCGCGTCGACCCGCTCGTAGCGCTCGACGTTCGCGTTCATCACGTGCCAGTCGTCGGTCTTCGCGAAGCCGCGCGGCGTGAGCGCCTCGGCGACCTCGGGGCGGATGTCCTGCCTGTCGCTCGTGACGAGCCACACGACGTCAGCGCCGTCGACCTCGTCGACCCGGTCGGCCAGCGGGTGCGTCTGCTCCCAGAGGCCGTCGGTGTCGCCGGGCGGCGTGCGCAGCAGGATGTCGTCCATGCCGCGGAACGCGTCCGGGTAGGAGTACGCGACGATGCGCGAGGTCGCCTTGGGGTGCCGGCGCACCGGGCCGAAGATCACGGCCTCGCTCGTGCCGGGGGCCTCCTGGGCGCGCTCCTCGGAGACGATCCGCGCGATGGCGGCCCAGTCGGAGTCGGCCTTCCGGGTGGTGGTGCGGTCGTGCACGAGCTGCATCACCGAGAGTGCGACGAGCGCGGCCGTCACCGCGGCGACGAGCGGCTTCCACCTCAGCGCGAGGATCCCCACGGCCATGAGCATCGCGAACGCGGGCGCCGTGTAGGCCATGTAGCGCGGCGAGTAGAGCGGCGACATGAGGGTGGACGCGCCGATCAGCAGCAGCGTGGGCACGGCGCACCACACGACCGCGAGCTGCAGGATCGTCGGCGACCATCCGGCGTGCAGGTACGCCGACTCGTACTCGGCGAGGTCGCCCTCGGGCTCGACGCGGGAGGCGCGGCGGGCGCGCACCAGGCGGATCCCGCGGCGCACCAGCAGCGCGAGGCCCAGGAGCGCGACCGCCCAGGCGACCAGCGCGAACACGTCGTTCTCGGAGAAGAGCTGGGTGGACAGCACCTGCATGACGGTGTTCGGCCCGATGGGCTTGATCCAGCCGACCTGGCCCGACTGCTCCGTCACCACGCGCACGAGCGGCAGGCTGAGGAGCCCGGCGGCGATGGACGCGGAGGCCCACCCGAGCAACGACACGACCATGGGGCGGCGGCTGCGGCGGCCGGCGCGCGCGGAGGCGACGGCCCACAGGATCACGACGCCGTGCGCGCCCACGAGCAGCGCCAGGTACACGAACGTGGAGGCGCCGAGCCACGCGAGCAGCCCGTACAGCGCCCACCACCTGGCCTGCACCTGCCAACGCGCGCCCGCCCGGCGGGCCGCGAGCACCAGCGTGATCGTGAGCGCGACGGCGATGAGCGTGCCGAGGGCGAAGGACCGGCCCTCGGTGCCCATCCAGGCCGAGCGGGGGATCACGACGAAGACGATGCCGGCCACGATGCCGGTGGCGCGCGTCGAGACGGTGCGGGTGAGGAGCACGACGCCTGCGGCGGCCAGGCCGATGAACACGGCGCTCGGGAACCGCAGCGACGTGGGGGAGTAGCCGACCAGCTCGAACCACACCTTCATGCCCGCGTAGTAGAGGCCGTGGACGGCGTCGACCGTGCTGAGCTCACGGAGCAGGTCGTCCCAGCCGCGCGTGGCGGAGATCACGGTGGCGGCCTCGTCGTACCAGACCGACGGCGCGCCGGCGAGGGGGAGCGCGAGCAGGAAGCCGAGGAGGCCGATGATCCAGGCGTCGCCCCAGCGGCGGTGGTGGAAGCGGCCGAGGGGGCCGGAGGGGCGGCCGCCGCGGGTCCCGTCGGCGGGCCGTCGTACGCTGGGTCCGGTCGACGCGGGTCCGCGTCCGCCGTCCGTACGGAGGTCTGTCATGGGGTCGTCTCTGCCGCTCGTCGATCGGGAGGGCACCGACCCCGGAGGGCGGGGCCCGGGTGGTCAGGGCTCCGGGCAGGATGCGCACGAGCGGCGCGAACGGCACTCCCGGCACCTCGCCCTTCCCGGCATCGGGATGGGGGGTCAGTCCCGCATCGACCAGGCGCGCGTGCTCGTGATCGGCGCGGGCGGGCTGGGCTCCCCGGTGCTGCAGTACTTGGCCGCAGCGGGGATCGGGACCCTGGGAATCGTAGACGACGATGCTGTGGACCTCTCCAACCTCCAGCGCCAGACCATCCACGGCACGCCCGACGTGGGCCGGCCGAAGACCTCGTCAGCTGCGGATTCCGTGCACCGCACGGACCCCGGCATCGAGGTGATCGAGCACGCCGAGCGGCTCACCAACGACAACGCCCTCCGGATCCTGGGCGGATACGACGTGGTCGTCGACGCCACCGACAACTTCGCCACGAGGTACCTCATCAGCGACGCGGCGGCGCTCGTCGGCGTCCCGTGCGTGTGGGGATCCGTGTACCGGTTCGACGCGCAGGTCACCGTCTTCTGGGACGCGGCGCCCGACGGCCGCGGCATCGACTACCGCGACGTGTTCCCCGAGCCGCCCGCCGACGGCGCCGTGCTCTCCTGCGAGGAGGCGGGCGTGTTCGGCGCGGTGTGCGGCACGGTCGGGTCGCTCATGGCGACCGAGGTCATCAAGCTCGTCACGGGCGCGGGACAGCCGCTGCTCGGCCGGGTCGTGGTGCTCGACGCGCTCGCCGGCACCAGCCGCACCATCGGCGTGAAGCGCGCGAAGGGCCGCCAGCGGGTCACGGCGCTCGCCGACTACGACCTCTTCTGCGGTGTGGGCGCGGCCACCGACGGCACCGAGCTCGACGCGGAGGAGGTGGAGCGGATCCTCGCCTCCGACGAGCAGGTCGTCCTCCTCGACGTGCGCGAGCCCGACGAGCGCCTCGTCGACTCCATCCCCGGCCACGTCGCGGTGCCGGTGCGCATCGTCACGGTGGATCCGGGCGCGGTGCCCGGCGAGATCACCGACCGCGTCATCGTCTACTGCGCGTCGGGCGTGCGCTCGCGGGCAGCCGCGGCGGCGCTCCGCGAGGCCGGGCGCGACGCGGTGAGCCTGCGCGGCGGGATCCAGTCGTGGCGGAGCGTGGCGGGGCGGGCGTGACGGACCCCGTCGACGCCGGTCCGACCTTCGGCCTCGACGACGACGCGTTCCTCGAGCACGTCGTTGATGCGCTGGCCTCCGTGCCCGGCGTGCGGGGAGTGGCGCTCGGCGGATCCCGAGCGCAGGGGGTCGCGCGGCCCGAGAGCGACTGGGACGTGGCCGTCTACTACCGCGGGTCCTTCGATCCCGACGGCCTCCGCGCGCTCGGCTGGCCCGGGTCGCTCAGCCCGCGCGGCGGCTGGGGCCGGATCTTCGACGGCGGCGGCGCGCTGCACGTCGACGGGCGCACGGTCGACGTCCACTACCGCGATCTCGACATGATCGACGCCGTGCACGAGGAGGCGCTCGCCGGCCGCTTCGCCATCGAGCGGCTGCTCTTCCACCAGGCGGGCCTGCCGAGCACGATCCTGCTGGCCGAGCTGGGCGTGAACCGCGCCCTCCGGGGCGAGGTGCCCGCGTTCGAGTACCCGGCCGCGCTGCGGGCGTCCGCGCCCGGCATCTGGTGGGAGCACGCCGCGCTGACCCTGCACTACGCCCGCGAGGGCCACGCCCGCCACGGCCGGATCGCGCAGTGCGCGGGGCTCCTCGCGGAGGCGTCCTGCCAGGCGGCGCACGCGATCCTCGCCCACCGCGGCGAGTGGATCACGAACGAGAAGCAGCTGCTGACACGTGCGGGGCTCCGCGGCGTCGACGCGGTCGTCGCGGGCATGGGCGCGGAGTCCGCTGACCTGCTCCGCGCCGCCGACGCGGTCGAGGACCTCCTGCGGGACGCGGTGCGGCGGGAGGGGATCGCGGCCGGCTCCTGATCCGAGGATCAGGGCTGCGGCTCGTCCGCGGCCTCGAGCTCGCCCGATTCGTCGCCCTTGCCGCGGCGTCGGCGCATGGCCCCCGCGGCGAGCTTGAGGGAGAGCCCGTCGGCTGCTGCGCGGCCTCGACCGAAGGCCGCGGCTCCGAGGCGGCGGGCGGCGTCCACGCCCTCGGCGCCCTGGTCGCGCGCCGAGTCCCAGGTGTCACCCACTGCCGCGAGCCAGCGGCGCGCCTCCAGCGACTCGCGCTCGTCGGCGACGCCGAGCAGCCCGTTGAACCGCACGACGCCGGACGCCACCTGGTTGCTGGATCCCACGACCGCCCGCGAGTCGAACGGGTTGAGCAGCACCTTCGCGTTCGCGGTGCCGGCCGCGGCGTCCATCCGCTCGAGCAGGCGGTCGGTGGTGCGGCCGATCACGGCGAGGCGGTTCTGACGGACCGTGCGCAGCCCGACCCGGTGCTCGTCCAGCTCCTCCGGCGAGGCGTCGAGCACGCGGTCGAGCTCGAGCACGGCGACGGCGTCCTGGAGCTGGAAGCACCGCGCGAGCACGGCGAGCCACTCGCGCACGGTCGACTCCGCGTCCTTCGTCACGCGCACGAGGTCGTCGACCTTGGTCGTCTTCTCCATCTTCTCGGCGAGGGCGTCGAGCTGGCGGAGGGCGTAGCCCTGCGTGCGCGCGAGCGTCTGGGTCGTGCCCTGCACCTTCGACCAGGTGATGTCCGAGACACGGCCCACCTGGGCGCGGATCATCGTGCCCTCGTCGATGACCATCTCCGCGCCGATCATGTCGGCGAGCACGGCGTCCTTCTGGCCGCGGAGGATGTCGTCGACCTTGGCGTCGATGACGGCCAGGTAGTCGCTGATCTCGTCCATGGCCTGCTCCATCGCGAGCTGCGCCATGATGCCGGCGGCGCCCGCGAGGACCGCGGGATTGGCCAGGATCCGACCCGGCCCGGCCGCGAACTCCACGACGTCGACGAAGCGCCCGCCCTGCCCGCGGATCACGCCCAGATCGAGACCCGACTTCGTGCTCTTCACCAGGCCGACGTTGTCCTTGATCAGCTTCACCGACCTGTCGGACAGCTTCACCCACCGCCCGTGGTTCTCCGCGACGACGGATCCCGCCTGCATCGCGGCCGCCGCCATGCCGGCGACGGGCTTCAGCCGCTCGAGCCCCAGATCCCGCCCCTTCGGCAGCTCGTTCGCGGCGAGGAAGCGCTCCACCGCGCTCGGCTCGCCGATGACGGCCAGGCCGTCGCCGTCGCTGATCAGCTGGACGTCGTCATCCACGGGGACTCCTTCGGGTGGGCCGGCCGGCTCGGTCGGGTACGGCCTGAGCCTCTCACCGTGCGCGCCGCGCGGGACGCCCCCGATCGGGGTGGATCACGCGACCGACGCCCGCAGCGACTCCGTCTCCCGCAGCTTCGCGCCCCACCGCTCCGGCTCGCCCTCCGCCGCCCGGACAGCGGACCGGTCGCATGCCCGCGAGGCGAGCGCATCGCCATGCCAGGCTCGTCGCATGACCCACGACCCCGTCATCCTCCGCTCCGACGACCCGCGGCTCGGCGGCCTGCTCGCCGCAGGCTGGAGCGTGGGCGCCCGGTCGTGGGGCGCGCAGCTCGACGCCGACCGCGTCGATGAGGCGCACCTGCGCGCGTGCGTGGCCGGCATCGCGCCCGGCCTGCGGATCCGCGAGCTCGGGCCGGACGACCGGGACCGGATCCTCGAGCTCGACGCCGCCACGATCGACGACTACCCGGGCGGCCCGGCCACCCGGCACGCGCCGTTCACGCCCGAGACCGCGCTCGTGGGCACCCCGGCGCGGCGTGCCTTCGGCGCCCTGGACGCGGACGGGCGCCTCGTCGCCCTCACGGTCGTCGACGTGGACGCGGCCGGCGCCCGGGCCGAGACGGACGTCACCGTCGTCGCGCGGACCCACCGCTCGCGCGGGCTCGGCCGCGCCGTGAAGGCGGCGTCCGTCCTCGCCCTGCTCCACGCCGGCATGCGCGCCTTCCGCACCGGCGGCTCCCGGGACAACGCGGCGATCATCGCGGCCGGCGCCGCGCTCGGCTACCGCATCGACGAGGAGTGGCTCACCCTGCACGCGCCCGATGCCGCGCTTCCGTCGTGAACGTTCACGAGCCCGCTGCGCCCGCCCCCTTGACCGCGCCGGACGCCGGCCCGTAGCGTCGTCGTGAACGTTCACGCCGACGACGCCGCGAAGGGCTCCCCATGACCGACCCCACCCCGACCACCCCGACCGCTCCCGGCTGGGCGGTCCTCGGCCCGGGCAGCATCGCCCGCCGCTTCCTCTCCCAGCTCCCCGCGAGCACGCGCGGCGCCCGCCTCGTCGCCGCCGGCAGCTCGAGCGCCGAACGCGCCGGGGCCTTCGCCGCCGAGGCCGCCGACCACGGCTTCGCCGACGTCACGGGCGGCGACTACGACGCCGTCCTCGCGGATCCGACCGTCGACGCCGTCTACATCTCCACCGTGCACACCGGCCACGCCGACCTCGTGATCCGCGCCCTCGACGCCGGCAAGGCCGTCCTCTGCGAGAAGCCGCTCGCCGTCAACCACGGCACCGCGATGGCGCTCGTCGATGCGGCCCGCGCGGCCGGCCTCCCGCTCGTCGAGGCGTACATGTACCGCTTCCACCCGCAGACCCAGGCGCTCCTCGAGCTGATCCGCGACGGCGAGATCGGCGAGGTCGCCCACGTCGACGCGTCCTTCTCCTTCCGCACCGGATCCCGCACCGGCCGGCTCTACGACACCGCGACCGCGGGCGGCGGGATCCTCGACGTCGGCGGCTACACGGTCACCGCCGCGGCCGCCGTCGTGCAGGCCGCCACCGGGATCGCGGTCGCCGAGCCGCTCACCCTCGAGGTCGACGGCACGGTCGGCCCGACCGGCGTCGACGAGTGGTCGGTCGCGCGCCCCACCTATCGCGGCGGCGCCGGGCGGCCAGGCATCACCGCCACGCTCCGCACGGGCGTCGCGCTCGACGAGCCGCAGGCGCTCACGATCCACGGATCCCGCGGCCGCATCCACCTCAACGACCCGTGGACCCTCGGCGACGCCCCCACCATCGAGATCTCGGTCGTCGGCGAGGAGCCGCGCACGCTCACCTTCACGGGCGCGAAGCCGTACGCGATCGAGGCCGACGCCACGACCGACGCGCTCGCGGCCGGTCTCGGCGAGGCCGCGCAGATGACGCTCGACGAGACGCTCGCCACCGCGCGCACGCTCGACCGCTGGCGCGCCGCGCTCGAGCTCCGCTACCCGTTCGAGGCGGAGGACGCCGACATCCCCACCGTCTCGGGCCGGCCCCTCCGGGTGCGCGACGACAGCCCGATGCTGTACGGCGAGATCCCCGGCGTCGGCAAGCGCATGTCGCGCCTCGTCATGGGCGTCGACAACCAGCCCGACCTCGCCCACGCGTCGGCGATCTTCGACCACTTCGTCGAGCAGGGCGGCAACGCGTTCGACACGGGCTACATCTACGGCGGCGGCGTGCTCGAGGGGCGCCTCGGGAGGTGGATCCAGAACCGCGGCATCCGCGAGGACCTGGTCGTCATCACCAAGGGCGCCCACACCCCGCACTGCGACCCCGATTCGCTCACGCGGCAGCTGCTCGAGAGCCTCGAGCGCCAGGGCACCGACTACGCCGACATCTACCTCATGCACCGCGACAACCCCGACGTGCCGGTGGGGGAGTTCGTCGACGTGATGGACGAGCACCAGCGCGCCGGGCGGATCCGCTCCTACGGCGTCTCAAACTGGACCCCGGAGCGCTTCGACGAGGCGCAGGCCTACGCGCAGGCCAACGGGCGGGCGGGCTTCCAGGCGCTGAGCGACCACTTCGGCCTGGCCGAGGCGTACGACGTGCCGTGGGCGGGGTGCGTGCACGTCACGGATCCGGCCTCCAAGGCCTGGCTCGAGGAGCGGCAGATCCCGCTGCTGCCGTGGTCGTCGCAGGCCCGCGGCTTCTTCACCGGTCGCGCCCGCCCGGACGACCTGAGCGACCCGGAGCTCGTGCGCTGCTACTACGGCGACGACAACTTCGAGCGCCTCCGCCGGGCCGAGGAGCTCGCCGCCGAGCACGGGGTGCAGGCCACGGCGATCGCGCTCGCGTACGTGCTCGCGCAGCCGTTCCCGACCTTCCCGCTCTTCGGACCGCGCACCATCTCGGAGGTCCGCTCCTCGATGCAGGGCCTCTCCGTCGAGCTCACCCCGGAGCAGGTGGCGTGGCTGGACCTGCGCGGCTGAGCGGAGCGGATGCGTCCGGCCGGGAGCCCGCGAGGGACCCGGCCGGCCGCGCCACGATCCACGACGTCGCGTCCGCCGCCGGGGTCTCCCGCCAGACCGTGACGCGCGCGATGAACGCCATGCCGGGCATCAGCGAGGAGACGAAGCGGCGGGTGCTCGACGTCGCCGACCAGCTCGCCTACCGGCCGTCGCGCTTCGGCCGCGGCCTCGTGACGGGCGGCGACCACCAGCTCGGCCTCGTGGTCGACGACCTGCGGAACCCGTGGTCGCCGGAGCTCGCGTCCGCGGTCGTGCGCGTCGCGGCGGCGCGCGGCTGGAACGTGTCGCTCGCCGACGTGGGCCTCGCCGCCGACTCCGACCGCATGGTGGAGGCGCTCGGCGCGCAGACCGACGCGGTCATCGGCACGCTCGGCTCCCGCGCCGGCGAGTGGATCGCGCGGCTCGGCTCCGTGCCCGTCGTGGAGCTGGATCCGCGCGGCGAGCCCCTGCGCGCCGCCGTCCTCCTCGATCCCTCGGGCGCCGTCGAGGCGCTCGCCGACCACCTGCGGGCGGCGGGCGTCGCGCATCCGGTCGTGCTCGACGCCGCCGTGGCCGTCGGTCCGAGCGCGCGCGCCCGGCTGCTGGTCGACGCGTTCGCGGCGCGCGGGATGGAGGCGTCCGTGGTGCGCGCATCCGCACCCACCGCGGAGGCCGCGGCCGAGGCGACCGAGCGGATCGTCGCCCGGCCGCGCACCGCCGACGCGATCGTCGCCTTCAACGACGTGTGCGCCCTCGGCGTGCTCTCCGCGTGCCGCCGCGCGGGCGTCGACGTGCCGGGCGAGGTGCGCGTGGTCGGCATCGACGGCCTGTCGATCGGCCGCCTGCTCGCGCCCACGCTCACGACGCTCGCGGTGGACCTCGACGAGCTCGCCCGGAACGCGCTCGATCTCGCGGTCGCGATGATCGCGGGGGAGCTGCCGCGCTCCGGCCCCGAGGTGATCCGCACGGTGCGGCATCAGCTGGTGGTGCGCGAGTCGGCGTGATGCGCGCCCTCTGGTGCGGACATGCATTGTTCGCATATAATGCGAACATGCTCATCACTGTGGATCCCGCGGCGAAGGCGTCGCTGGCCGACCAGGTCGCCACGCAGATCCGCTACGCCATCGCGCGCGGGGAGCTCGCGAGCGGCGAGCGTCTGCCGTCGGCGCGCGATCTCGCGGCCTCGATCGACGTGAACATGCACACGGTCCTCCGGGCGTACGCGAGCCTCCAGGACGACGGGCTCATCGAGCTGCGACGCGGTCGCGGGGCCACGGTGATCCGCTCGGGCAACGCCTCGTTCGACCGGATGCGCTCGCTCGTCGAGGAGCTGCGCGCGCAGGCCGACACCCTCGGGGTGCCCCTCGACGACCTCCTCACCATGATCAAGGGAGCACGATGACCGCCACGACGCCCCCGTCCCTCCCCCTGTCCCTCGGCGCGCGCGTGGCGGTCGTCGCCCCCGCGGCCGTCATCGCGCTGGTGCTCGGCGTCGCGGCCGTCCTGCTCGCGCCGGAGCTGCCCGCCCGCATCGCCGTCCACTTCGCCGCCGACGGCAGCCCCGACGGCTGGAGCTCGCCGTGGCCGATGCTCGCCGCCGCGCTCGGCCTCGCCCTCCTCGGCACGGCGCTCGCCGTCGCCGCGCTGCGCGTGCGGGACCGGCGCACCGCCGCCACGGTGCTGCTCGTCGTCAACCTCCTCGCGGGGAGCCTCGCCACGGGCTGGATCGGCATCGCCATGGCCGGCTCGGTCGGCGACGGCACGTTCCCCATGTGGTGGAGCGTCGTGTTCCTCGGCGTCGGCGCGCTGGCGGCCGCCATCCCACTGATCGTGCTCGTGCGGCACGCGTCGCCCGTCCCCGCGCACGACGTGCCGGCGCTCCCGGTGACCGCCACGGCCCGGATCGCCTGGCGAGCCCATGCGGGCAGCGCGTGGTTCGCGGGCATCGGCGCGGCTGTCGTGGTCACCGGCATCGTGGCGGGCATCAGCACGTCCGGCATCGACGTGGGCACCGCCGCGCTCTCCTCCATCCCGCTGGTCGTGTCGGGTCTCGCGGTCCTCGTCCTGGCCCGGGTCGACGTCACCGTGGACGCCCGCGGCTTCCGGGTCACGTCGTCGTGGACGCGGATCCCCGTCATGCGCGTGCCCCTCGACCGGATCGAGTCCGGCGGCTGGGAGGACGTGTCGCCCGGCGAGTGGGGCGGCTGGGGTCTGCGGCTCTCGGGGCGCGGCGTCGCGTACGTCACGCGATCCGGATCCGGGCTCGTCGTCCGGCTGCGCGGCGGCCGGGCGCGGCTCGTGACCGTGGCGGACGCGCACCAGGGCGCGGCCGTCCTCGGCGCCCTGCTCGCCGCGCGCGACGCGGCCTAATCCGCAGCCCGGCGCCCCCGTCCTCCTCCGCGGAGCGCCCCCGTTCCGGATTCCGACGTCCGCGGCCCGCCGCCGGGACCCGTCTCCGCGGCCGTGCGCGGCCTGCACGTGCGCCTGGGGAGAATCAGTGCAGCACCTTCGCATTCGCTGGTATTTTCCGGCTGCACCGCCGGGTGCATCAGCGGGCACGACCCGTCGGTGCCCCGGTCTGAGTCGTACAGCAGCCACGCAGAGGAGCACCACGTGTCCGAACCCACACCCGACCCGTCCGCGACGGAGCCCGCCACACCGGAGCCGGTCACGCCGGAGCCCGCCACGCCGCCTCCGGCCTCCGAGACGGGAGCCGCGGCCGGCGGCCCGGCTCTCCCGCCGCCGGCCGCGGCCTCCGCGGGCGTCCCCCCGATCGGCGTCCCCCCGATCGGCGTCCCCCCGATCGGCGTCCCCCCGACCGTCGGCCCCGCGACCGGCGTCTCCCCGACCGGCGTCTCCCCGACCGGCGCCGCACCGCATCGGCCCAACCCCGTGGTCGACGCCCTCCGCGGCCTCACGGTGCGCGATCGCATCGTGGCGGTCGTCGCCGGCGCCGGTGCCTACGTGGCCGCCTACCTGGTGGGCGTCGTGTGCCTCCTCCTCACCATCGCGGTCGCGATCGCCTCGAACAGCGGCTCCGGCTCGGGCTCGGGCGCGTCCTCCGGCTCCTCCGGCGGCATGTCGACGCCGAGCATCCCCGACGCGCTCGGCGCCATCGGCAACATCTTCGCCGGCCCCGCCCAGCTCATCTCGCTCGCCGACCTCGGTCGGCTGGGGGTCTCCGGAGCCCTCCAGGTGATCGTCCCCGTGACCGGATCGCTGTCGGTCGGCGTCCTGCCCGTCACCGTGGGCCTCGCGCAGCTCCTCGCGCTCGTGCTCGTCGCCCGGTACGCCGGGCGCCGTGATCAGCCGTTCCGCGTGCGCCTCGCCGGATCCGTCATCTCGGGCCTCGTGCTCGCGGTCATCAGCCTCGTGCTCGGCCTCCTCCTGGCCTTCCGCATCCCCGCGTCGAGCGGAGTCTCCATCGGCGACATCTCCGCGACCACGGTCGGATCCGTCTTCGTGGCCTTCCTCGTGGGCGTCTCCGCGACCCTCCTCGCGCGTCCGGGATGGCTCACCGGCCTGCACCCCGTGATCGCCGCCGGCCTCGGCACCCTGCGGGTCGCGGCCAGCCACCTCGGAGCGCTCGTCGTCGTCTCGGCCGTCGTCATCGTCATCGGATCCGCCTTCGCCGGCTCCTCGGGACCCGGCGCCGCGCTGCCGCTGTTCCTCGGGAACCTCGCCGTCGTGCTCGCCGCCGTGAGCATGTTCGCCACGGCCTCCCCGTCCGACTTCCTCGTGCAGGTCGCGCAGTCGGCCGCCGGTTCCCGCTACCAGGCCGGCAACACCGACCTCTCCGTCCTCAGCGGCCCGGCGTCGATCTGGCTCCTCGTGCTGCTCTCCGTGCTGCTCGCGTTCGTCGCGGGCATCGCGCTCGCCATCCGCCGCGGTGCGGTGGCGCGCCGGGGCGTCGACTGGGCCGCGACTCCCGCCGCCTACTTCGTGCTCGGCATCCTCGGGCTCGTCCTCGGGACGGCCGTCGTCAGCGTCCACGTCGCGACGGTCAACGGCGACGGATCGATCGGCCTCACTCCGTGGCTGCCGGTCATCCTCGCCCTCTGGGGAGGGGCCATCGAGACCGTGGCGCGCTTCGTGGCGCCGCGGGTCCTCGCCGTCACGCCCGCCCCGCTCACGGGGCTCATCGCGCGACTCGTGGGCAGGGACGCCGCGGCCGTCGCCGCGTGGACCCCGCGTGCGCGTCCCGTGAACGCGCCCGGGGTCGGGGCGGCCACCGCCGCGTCCGCCGCGGGAGCGGTGCAGGCAGGCGACGCACCTGCGGGCGAGCCGACCGACACCGCGCCGGCCCCGGCCGTCGCGGGTCTGCCGGCGCCGCGGGCGCTGTCCCCGCGGGGGCGCCGCATCCTCATCCGCTCCTCCATCGCCGGCGGTGCGGTCGTCCTGCTCATCGTCGCGCTGTCGATCACGGGGGGCGTGCTCCGCTCCACCGTCTGGGGTCCCGGTTCCACGGCGCAGCGCTTCGTCCAGGCCATCGCCGACGGGGACGCCAGCACGGCGGGCACCCTCGCCCAGATCGACGGGATCGGCTCCGGCATGCTCACCGACCAGGTGCTGCAGTCCGCGAAGACGCGCATCTCCGACGTGCAGCTCGGCCTCGTCCACCAGGACGGCGACACGGCGACGGCGACCGTCACCTACAAGCAGGGCACGGATCCTCGGACGACCCAGGTGGGTCTCACGCGCGTCAGCACGTCGTGGCTCATCCAGGACGAGTGGCGCGTCACCTCCTCCCTCGGGGGCAAGGTCGTCGTCCAGGCACCCGCCGCTCTGGAAGGGGCGAAGATCACCGCGGACGGGATCCCCATCGGCCAGGTCGCGCACGCGTCCGGCTACGGCGGCGGCGTCCAGTCCTTCGCGGCCTTCCCCGGTGACTACACGATCGCCGTCGAGGGCACCGACTACTTCGCCGCGCCGACCGCCGACGTCACCGTCGCGGACGCGGGCACGGTGCCCGTCTCGCTGTCGCTGGCGGGTACGGACAAGCTCACGGCCGACGCCTCCAAGCTGGTGCAGGACACCATCACATCGTGCGCGGCCCGCACGGACGCGAAGCTCCCGTCGGAATGCCCCTTCAGCGGTCCGTACTACTACTCGAACGTGTCGAACGTCTCGTACACGGTGACGCGCATGCCCGAGCTGAAGGTGATCGTGCGGGACGACGGCTCCATCGGGGTCATCTCCACCACGAGCGGCCAGGTGGAGGAGAAGTACCAGACCAGCTACTCCTTCGAGCCGACCCCCGAGCAGCACGACTACCAGGACACGTTCCAGGTCGCGCAGCGGCTCAAGGTGGTGAACGGTCAGCTCACGGTGACGGACAGCTACTGATCGACGTCAGCCGCCCGAGAACGGCGGCAGCACGTCCACCGCGCTGCCCGCGGTGAGGGGGGCGTCGCGATCCGTGGTCGCGACGCCCTCCAGGAGGTAGGTGCAGCGGGCCAGCACGGCCGCGGCGTTCGCGGGATCCTCGGACGCCGCGGCCCGGGCGCCGAGCGCGTCCACGAGGTCGCCGAGCACGGCGCCGTCGGGCAGGTCGAGCGCGTCGGTCGTGCGGCCGAGCGCGGCGGACGCGGCGGCGAAGAGCTCCACGGGCACGATCACGTCAGCCGCCGATCGCGCTCATGGAGCGGGCGGGCTGGATGAAGTCGGCCTGGTCCATGCCGTGGCCCTTCGGCTTCGCCCACATCGCGCCGCGCCAGAGGTCGGCGACCTCGGCATCCGAGGCGCCGGAGCGCAGCGGCGCGAGCAGATCGGTCTCGGTGTGCGAGAAGAGGCAGCTGCGGACGCCTCCCGTCGCGGTGAGGCGGGTGCGGCGGCAATCGGCGCAGAACGGCTCGGTGACGCTCGCGATGACGCCCACCCGGCCGAGCATCGCGGTGCCCGGGCCGCCCTCGCGGGAGTGCACGCGCCAGAGCTCGGCCGGGGCGCCGTCGCGTGGATCGTCGTCGGGCACGAGCGTGAAGCGCTCCGACAGGCGCCCGCGGATCTCGGCCGCCGTGATCATCTCGGCCCGGTCCCACGCGTGGTCGGCGTCGAGCGGCATCTGCTCGATGAAGCGCAGCTGGTGTCCGCCGGCGACCGCCCACTCCAGGAGGTCGGCGGCCTGGTCGTCGTTGACGCCGCGCACGAGCACGGCGTTGATCTTGATGGGCGCGAGCCCCGCGGCCGCCGCGGCGTCGATGCCCTCGAGCACGCGGTCGAGGAACGGGCGGCGCGTGATGAGGCGGAACGTCTCGGCGTGCACGGAGTCGAGCGAGACGTTGATCCGGTCGAGCCCCGCGTCACTCAGCGCCTGCGCGCGGGACGCCAGGCCGATGGCGTTGGTGGTGAGCGAGATCTCGGGCCGGTCGGGGAGGGCGGCGCACGCGGCGATGATCTCCAGCAGGTCGCGGCGCAGCAGCGGCTCCCCGCCCGTGAACCGCACCTGCCGCACGCCGAGGTCGCGCGTGCCGATGCGCACGAGCCGCTCGATCTCGGCGAGCTGCAGCGCCTGTCGGTCGGGCGTGAAGGGGAGGCCCTCGGCCGGCATGCAGTAGGTGCAGCGCAGGTTGCAGCGGTCCGTGAGGGAGATGCGGAGGTCGGTCGCGCGGCGGCCGTGGGTGTCCAGGAGCGCCGGGTCGTCGGGCCGGGCGGGACCCGGCGCGGCGGCGGGACGCGGCATGGCCGGCATCCCCAGCGAGGTGCTCATGCGTCCAGGCTACGCGCGCCCCGCCGCGGACCCGACGCGCGGCGGATCGGGCGTCTCGTCGCGCGCCGCGTGCGCGGTCCGTAGGATCGATGCATGACGCAGAACAGGGACAGGACGCCCCGTCGAGCCGCGGATGCCGACGAGGCATCCGGATCCCGCGACGCGGACGCGCCCACCCGCTACCGCGTGAGCGAGGCTGCCGCGCTCATCGGCGTGAGCGACGACACCCTCCGCCGCTGGGCCGACGCGGGGCGGCTCGACCTGGTGCGCGGCGAGGGGCGGCTGATCCTCGTGGACGGCGTGCAGCTCGCGCACCTCGCGACCGAGCTCGCGGCGGACGGGGCGCTCGCCGCGTCCTCCTCGCGCGCGCCGCTCGCGTCGGCGCGCAACCGGATGCCCGGCATCGTCACGCGCGTCGTGCGCGACGGGGTGATGGCGCAGGTCGAGATCCAGGCGGGGCCGTTCCGCGTGGTGTCGCTGATCAGCCGCGAGGCCGCCGACGAGCTGGGCCTCGGGGTGGGCTCGCCCGCGGTCGCGACCGTGAAGGCCACGAACGTGGGCGTCGAGGCCCTCGCGCCGGAGTCGCTGACGGGCGGGCGGGCCTGATGCGCCGCGTGCGCGCGGTCGTCGTGGGGGCGCTCGCCACCGGGGTCCTGGCCACCGGGCTCCTCCTGGCCGGCTGCTCCGCCGGCGGATCCACTCCCGCCGGCGTCCCCGATCCCGCTCCCGACTCGATCTCCGGCGCCCTCGTCGTGCAGGCCGCCGCCTCGCTCACCGGCAGCATGGACCAGGTCGTCGCCGACTTCGAGGCGCAGCACCCGGGCGTGACCGTCACCGTCTCGTACGGCGGCAGCTCGACGCTCGCGCAGCAGATCGTGCAGGGCGCGCCCGCCGACGTGTTCGCGTCCGCCTCCACGGCGACGATGCGGACGGTGGCCGACGCGGGGGAGACCGCGGCAGGCCCGCGCGTCTTCGCCCGCAACGCCCTCGAGATCGCGGTGCCGCCCGGGAACCCGGGACGCATCACGGGCCTCGCCGACTTCGCCGACGCCGGTCGCACGCTCGCCCTCTGCGCGCCCGAGGTGCCGTGCGGCGCCGCGGCGGCGCAGGCGTTCACGAAGGCGGGCGTCGCGCCGCAGCCGGACTCGCTCGAGCAGGACGTGCGCGCCGCCCTCACGCGCGTCGAGCTCGGCGAGGTGGACGCGGCGGTCGTCTACGAGACCGACGTGCGCGCCGCGGGCGATCGGGTGCAGGGCGTGCCCCTGCCGGACGAGGCGAACGTGACGACCGACTGCGTCGTCGCGCCGCTCGCCGGATCCGCGTCGCCCGCCGCCGCCGCGGCCTTCGCCGACTTCGTGGCCGGCGATGCCGCCCGCGTCCGCTTCGACGCCGCGGGGTTCCGTGCGCCCTGAGCGCGTGACGGCCCGCGCGCGGATCCGAACGCGCGTCCACGCCGGCGAGCGCGCCGACCGCGTGCCCGCCCTCCTCTGGATCCCGGCCGGCGTCGCGCTCGCGTTCCTCGTGCTGCCGCTCGCGGCGCTCGTGGTGCGCGCGCCGTGGGCGACGCTGGGGGAGCGGCTGGCGGATCCGGGCATCGCGCGCGCCCTCGGCCTCTCGCTCGGCAGCGCCCTCGCGGCCACGGCGCTGAGCCTCCTGCTCGGGGTGCCGCTCGCGTTCGTGCTGTCGCGCTCGGCGGGCCGGCCGCCCGTGGTGCAGCGGATGCTCCGAGCGCTCGTGACCGTGCCGCTCGTGCTGCCGCCCGTGATCGGCGGCGTGGCGCTCCTGCTCCTGCTCGGGCGCCGCGGGCTCGTGGGCGGACCGCTCGAGGCGCTGACGGGCATCACGATCCCGTTCACGACGCCGGCCGTGGTGATCGCGGAGACCTTCGTGGCCATGCCGTTCCTCGTGCTCGCGGTGGAGGGGGCGCTGCGCGGCGCCGACCGCCGGTTCGAGGACGCCGCCGCGACGCTCGGCGCGAGCCGCTGGACCGTGCTCCGCCGGGTGACCCTCCCGCTCGTCGCCCCCGGGATCGGCGCGGGCGCGGTGCTGTGCTTCGCCCGCGCGCTCGGCGAGTTCGGCGCCACCCTCACCTTCGCGGGCAGCTTCCCGGGGGTGACCCAGACAATCCCGCTGTCGGCCTACCTCGCGCTGCAGACGGATCCGGACGCCGCCGTCGTGCTGAGCCTCGTGCTGCTCGCGGTGTCGGTCGTCGTGCTCGTCAGCCTGCGCGACCGGTGGACCTCGGGGGTGCACGCGTGAGCGGCGCCGCGCACGACCGGGGGCTCGACGCCCGCGTCGTCGTCGAGCGCCCCGCCTTCCGGCTCGACGTCGCGCTGCGGGTCCCGGCCGGATCCACGACCGCCGTCGTCGGCCCCAACGGCGCCGGGAAGTCGACGCTGCTGCGCGCCCTCGCCGGGCTCGTGCCGCTCACCGCGGGGCGTGTCGCGCTCGACGGCCGCGTGCTCGAGGACGCGGATGCGCGCGCCCCGCGGATCCCCGCCGAGGGCCGCGGCATCGGCGTCGTCTTCCAGGACCACCTGCTCTTCCCGCACCTGTCGGCGCTGGCGAACGTCGCCTTCGGTCCGCGCGCGCACGGCGTCCCGCGAGCGGAGGCCGAGGGCCGCGCCCGCGCCCTCCTCGACCGGCTCGGGATCGCGCCCCTCGCCGACCGGCGGCCGGCGGCTCTCTCCGGCGGCCAGTCCCAGCGCGTCGCGCTCGCCCGCGCGCTCGTGCTCGAGCCGCCGCTGCTCCTCCTCGACGAGCCCATGGCGGCGCTGGACGCGGGCACGCGGCTCGACGTGCGCGACCTCCTCGCCGAGGAGCTCCGCCGGTTCGGCGGCGCGGCCGTGCTCGTGACGCACGACCCGGTGGACGCGCTCGCGCTCGCCGACCGGATCCTGGTGCTGGAGGACGGCCGCGCGGTGCAGGAGGGCGCGCCCACGGAGGTCGCGACCCGGCCCGCGACCGCGTACGTCGCCCGGCTCGTGGGCATGAACCGCGTGGAGGGCCGGGACGCCGTGGGGCGCCGGGTCGTGCTGCTTGCCGCGCCCGCCGACGTGCGACTGGCGCGCGGATCCGACGCCGGGCCCGAGCGCGCCACCCACGTCGAGACCACCCACGTCGAGACCACCGACGTCGAGACCACCCACGTCGAGATCGCCGGCGTCGTCCGCCGTGTGGAGGCCGCGGCCGGGCGGATCCGCGTCACCCTGCGCCTCGCCGCGACCGACGCCGCCGAGCTGATGCCGGACGCGGGCGCCGAGGTCACCGCGGAGCTCGACGCCGCCGCGTTCGCCGCGCTCCGACCGGCCGCCGGAGAGCGCCTGCGCGCGCGGATCCCGCGCGGGAGCTGAGTCAGCGCGCGGGAGGTCCGTCGGCCGGCACGCGATCCCGGCCCAGCCGCCGCCGCACGGCCGCCGGGACGAGCCGCCGTCGCCCGTCCGGCCCGAGGCGCACGAGCGAGCCGACCACGACGATCGCCAGCGCGGCCCCGAGCGCGATCTGCCACGCCTCCTCGTCCGGCGCGAAGAGCCGCAGCGCGAGCGCCGCCACCACCGCGAACCACTCGCCGCGGCCCGTCATGGCGATGAACGGGATGAGCAGCAGCGCGTACCAGGGGTAGCGCGGGCTGACGGCGAGGAGGGTGACGCCGATCATCACGAGCTGGCCGAGCCAGGGATCGGCCGGGTCCGTCCGCCGCCAGACGAGCCCGGCGGTCACCGCGAGGATCAGCGCGACCGCGATCAGCCCGAACCGCCCCGGCACCACGAGCTCGATGAGGGGGAAGCGCCCGCCGTCGTCGTAGCCCTCCTCCTGCAGGTAGCCGGGCAGGTAGCCGAGCACCGCGATCCCGGTGCTGATGACGTACGGCACGTACAGCAGCGCGAAGGTCACGACCGCCGCGGTGATCACCTTCCACGGCTGCTTCCGCAGGAGCGCCGGCGCCGCGATGACCGGGATGAGCTTGGTGGCGATCGCCGCCCCGAGCGCGATGCCGCCGCGCCAGCGCATCCCGCCCGCGACGAGCAGCGACGCCGCGAGCGCGAGCAGCACCCCGAGGGCGTCGACGTGCGAGTTGGTCACGACCTCGCTCGCCACGAGCGGGCACCACGCCCAGAGCGCCGCCCACCACAGCGGCTTGCCGCGCTTCCGCAGCGCGCGCAGGAGCAGGAGCGTGACGGCCGTCATCATCACCAGGCCCGCGACCTGGAACGCCGCGTACTCGGCGCCCACGGGCACGACCGCGCGCACGCCCGCGAAGAACAGCTCGGCCATGGGCGGGTAGATGGTCGGCACCTTCGGGCGGTTGAGCGCCGTGCACATGGGCTCGTGCGTCTCCTCCTCGCGGACGCCCATGATCCGCTTCCCCTCGCAGGTGGCGGCCCCGTCCGACCCGACGACGGTCTTCGGATAGAGCCACTCGGGCCGGAGGTCGCGGAGCTCCGGATCGGCCGGCGTGTACCGGTACGGCGACTCGCCCGCGTTCTGCACGATGCCGTCCCACGCGTATCGCGCGGAATCAGTGCTGGTGTTCGGCGGTCCGACCAGCGCGGCGCCGCCGAGACCCACGGATCCGAGGATGATGAGCGCAACGGCGGCTCTCGCCGGCAGCTTCCGCACCAGGAGGACCGCCGCTCCGAACACCACCCAGATGACGACCACGAGCCAGAAGAACGGCGCGGCACCCTCGCGACGGAAGAAGGCCTCGTCGTCGGCGTCGCCGAACAGATCGAACGCGATCACCGACCACCCGGTGAGCACGGACATCACGAGCAGGACGAAGGCGGTGAGGGCGGTGCGCACACCCCATTGTGACGTCGCGCGGCTCGACGACCGCCGACCGGGCGTCACCGGTCGTCCGGCAGGCGAAGGAAGGCCCCCATGCGGACGCTGATGCACGAGGCACGGCGCCGGCTGGCGTCGCCCGCCCGCACGACCCGGATGGCGGTCGTGATCGGCCGCCTGCTGGGCCTCGCCTTCCTGGTCTGCTTCGGCACGGGCCTCTACAGCCACTTCCTCCAGGACCCGCTGCCGTGGATGCGCTTCCCCACCGCGCCCGTCTCGCTGTACCGGGTGACGCAGGGCATCCACATCACCGCGGGCATCGCGTGCGTGCCGCTGCTGCTCGCCAAGCTCTGGATCGTCTTCCCCGAGCTGCTCACGTACCCGCCGGTCACCGGGGTCGTCTCGTTCCTGGAGCGCGCGTCCATCGCCGTGTTCGTGGGCGCATCGCTCCTCGAGGTGACGATGGGCCTCCTCAACACCTTCCAGTGGGTGCCGTTCCCCTTCTACTTCCGGCAGACGCACTACGCGCTGGCGTTCGTGGTGATCGGCTCGCTCGCGATCCACATCGGCGTGAAGCTGCCCGCCATCGCCGGCCACTGGCGGCGCGGGCAGGCCGACGAGTCGCCCATCGTGGACGACGCGCCGGATCCCGCCGCGCGCGACGCGCGCGCTCCTCGCGGCCTCACCGGCCGCGTCACCGCCTGGATCGACGGCGCGCCCGTCGCGCCTGCGCCCGTCGCGCGCCGCGGGTTCCTCGTCGCGGTCGGCGCATCGGTGGCCGCGGTCGTGGGGCTCACGGCCGGCCAGTCCTTCCGGCTCCTCGCCCCGTTCAACGCCTTCGGCCCGCGCGTCATGGGCACCGGCCCGCAGGCGCTCCCCGTCAACCGCACGGCCGAGGCCGCGGGTGTGACCGAGACGGCGGTGGATCCCGGATGGACGCTCACCGTCTCCGCCGGATCCGCGTCGCGCGCCTTCACGATGGACGACCTGCGCGCCATGGAGCTCGTCACCGCCACGCTCCCCATCGCGTGCGTCGAGGGCTGGAGCCAGTCGGCGACCTGGCGCGGCGTGCGCCTGACGGACCTGATGGACGCGGTCGGCGCCGACCCCGGCGCGCGGCTGCGGGTCACGAGCCTCGAGCAGCGCGGCGGCTTCCGCCGGACCGAGATGGGGCCCGAGTACGTGCGCGACCCGCTCACCCTCGTGGCGCTCGAGCTCGACGGCGCGCCCCTCGACATCCAGCACGGCTACCCGGCGCGCATGATCGCGCCCGGACGGCCCGGCGTGCTGCAGACCAAGTGGCTCTCGACCCTGGAGGCGATGTGATGACCGGCACACGAACCGTCCCCGCGCCCGCATCCCGCGGCGTGCTCGCGGCCCGGATCGCGCTCGTCGCGGTGGGCGTCGCCGGCCTCGTCCTCGGCGCGCTCGTGCTCCTCGATTCCCAGCGTCCGGACCAGGTCGTCGGCGTCGCCGTCTTCCTGCTCGTCGCGATCCTCGTGCACGACGCGATCCTGTCGCCCGTCGTGTTCGTCGCGGGCCTCCTGCTGCGCAGAGCCGGCCGCCGGCTGCCACCGGGCGCGCTCGTGATCGTGCAGGCGGGCGTCATCGTGATGGCCGTCATGACCGTCGTCGTCATCCCGGAGATCCGGGCGCGCGCCATCGGGAACGACAACCCGACGATCCTCATCGCCGACTACGCGCCCCGGCTCGCCCTCATGTGGGTCGCCACCGCGGTGGCGACCGCCGTGGTCGCGGTGGTCTACGCGCGGACGAGGCGCGAGAAGGACCGGCCGCCGGTCACCCAGGACTGAGCGGGCGCGAGGCCCGCGTCCTCGGCGAGGCGCGCGACCGCGTCGCGGCCGACCTGCGCCCAGGGGAAGGGATCGCTCGCGCGGCCCTGGCCGTCCTCGACCGTGCACTCGAACGTGCGGTCGCGCGAGGGATCCGGGTGGGTCTCCACCACGAGCGCGCCCTCGTCGTCGAGCAGCTCGCCGCACCGGACGAGGAGCGCGCCCGCGTCGCCGCCGATGCCGATGTTGCCGTCGAGGAGGAGGAGCGTGCCCCAGCCGCCCTCGCGGGGGAGCCGCTCGAACACGGAGCGGTGCAGGACGGGGAGGCCCTGGCCGGCGGCCATCTCGACCACGGTGGGGGAGACGTCGATGCCGAGGGCGCCGAGCCCGGCGTCCATCGCGGCGCGGACCATGCGGCCCGGGCCGCAGCCGATGTCGAGCACCGGGCCGCAGGCGTCGGCGAGCAGGCTCGCGTCCACCGCGTCGGCGTCGGCGCTCCACCGGCTGATGTCGATGACCTCGGCGCTGTCGTCGTCCGCCGTGAGGGAGAGGAACAGCACCTCGCCGGAGTCGCGGAGCGCCCGGGCGTACGGCTCGCCGCCACCGGATCCGAAGGTGCGGTCGCGCGCGGTCGCGCGGTCCTCGGGGTGGTCGACTGCCAGGCTCATGCGGGATCCCTCTGCGGTGCGGCGTGCGATGCGGCGGCGACGGGGATGCCCGGGCCGGTCATCAGGATTCGGAGCGCGGCGGCGAAGCGATGGGCGGGTGCGGCGGCGGCGGCCTCGCGCGCGTCGTCGACGGTGTCCACGTCGGTGAGCTCGGGCAGCATCGCGACGTCGAGCCCGGCGTCGAGGAGGCGGGACAGCTGCACGGCTCCGGTGTCGTCGCGCGACATGGGCACGCCGCGCACGAGCGCGCCGTCCGGCTCGCGGAGGCCGAGCGCCCAGAAGCCGCCGTCGTTCGCGGGGCCGAACCACGCGTCGGGTCCGCGGGCGCCGTCGGCCCACGAGTCGAGCACGGGACGGAGGAGGTCGGCGGTGAGCTGCGGGGTGTCCATGCCGACGAGGAGGACGGGACCGTCGAGCGCGTCGAACATGGCGGCGAGGCGCTCGTCGAGGTCGCCCGCCACCTGCGGGATCACGTCGTAGCCGGCGGCCTCGGCGGGCGGCGTCGTGCCGTCGAAGAGGAGGACGCGGCGCTCGGGGGCCGCGTCGTCGACGGCCGCGAGCGTGTCGGCGAGGGCGGCGGAGGCGAGCTCGGCCGCCTCCTCGAGCGTGAACGGCGGATGCAGGCGCGTCTTCACGCGACCGGGGATGCACTCCTTGGCGATGACGACGACGGCGGTCATGCGGATCCTCCCGGTGCCTGGTGGGCGCCCGCCGCGGCGGCCCGCGCCTCGGCGAGCACGCGCGACATGTCGCGGACGGCGGTGACGGTCCCGCGCACGGTGCCGGTGACCTTGGACCGCCCGACGCGCGGTGCGTACGGCATGTCCACCTCCAGGATGCTCCACCCGGCGGCCGACGCCCGCAGCAGCATCTCCAGCGGATAGCCGCTGCGCCGGTCGAGGATCCCGAGCGCCAGCAGATCCTCCCGCCGGCCGCACCGCATGGGCCCGAGATCGTGCAGCGGCACGCCCGTGATCCGCCGCAGCCGCCGCGCGAGCTCCAGGTTCGCGATGCGCGCGTGAAGCGGCCACGCGCCGCGCGCGGACGGGACGCGGCGGCCGAGCACGAGGTCGCGCTCGCCGTGGCGGACGGGGTCGACGACGCGGGGGAGGAGGGCCGGATCCATCGACGCGTCGGCGTCGCAGAACGCGACCAGCGGCGCGGTCGCCGCCTCGAGCCCGGCGTGCGCCGCCGCCCCGAACCCGCGGCGCGACTCGGCGACCACGAGCGCGCCGTGCTCCCGGGCGACCTCGGCGGAGCGGTCGGTGGATCCGTTGTCGACGACGATCGCGCGGTACCCCTCGGGCAGCCGGCCGAGCACCCAGGGCAGGGCCCCCTCCTCGTCGAGGCAGGGGAGGACCACGTCCACGAGCGCTTCCGTCATCCGTCGAGCCTAGGAGCACGCGGGTGGGCGTCCGCGCAGGGGTGACGGCTCGCTCGCAAGCCGGACACCGCGCGGGTCCGGCCCCAGGGAGCGCGCATAGTCTGGCCGGGTGAGCCCCACCTACGACCCCGCGCGCGCCGACACCGCCCGCCCCGACGCCGCGCGGCCCGATGCGACCCGGCAGGATCCGCTCCGCGGCCGCCGCATCCTCGTGGTGGAGGACGACCCGACCGTGAACGAGGTCGTGTGCCGGTACCTCAAGGCGTCCGGCTTCCAGGTGGAGACCGTGGCCGACGGCCTCGAGGCCGTGCGCGTCGCGACCGAGCGGATGCCCGACCTCGTGGTGCTCGACCGCATGCTCCCCGGGCTCGACGGCCTCGAGGTGTGCCGCCGGATCCGCGCCGAGAACCCCGACTCGCCCGTCCCCGTCGTGATGCTCACGGCGCTCGGGCAGGGCGAGGACCGCGTCAACGGCCTCGACGCCGGCGCCGACGACTACCTCGCCAAGCCCTTCTCCCCGCGCGAGCTCGTGCTGCGCGTGCGCGCCGTGCTCCGCCGCACCGTGCCCGAGGCCGTGCCGGAGCCGCCGTTCGTGGCGGGCCCGTTCGTGCTCGACCTGGGCGCGCGCGAGATCCACCAGGCCGGCGCGATGCTCTCCCTCACCTCGCGCGAGTTCGATCTGCTCGCCTTCCTGCTGCGGAACCCGCGCCGCGTCTTCGGCCGCGACGACCTGCTCCGCTCCGTGTGGGGCTGGGAGATCGGCGACCTCTCCACCGTCACCGTCCACGTGCGGCGCCTGCGGGAGAAGATCGAGGCCGATCCCGCGCACCCCGTGCTCCTCGGCACCGTCTGGGGCGTGGGCTACCGGTTCGACCCGGACGCCGCGGCGCCCGTCGCGGCCTCGCCCGATGCCGCTGCCGCGCCCGATGCCGCTGCCGCGCCTGCTCCCGGGGCTGCCGCCGTCGCCGACGACCCTGCCGCGGACGCCGCCGCCGCATCCGCCCCCGCCGCCGCCGGGGACGACGCGTGACCGCCGACTCCTTCCTCATCGTCGTCCTGACGGCGCTGGTGTGCGCCGCCATCGTCGGCCTCGGCGCGAGCGTGCTGCTGCGCCTGCTCCGCCGCCGGTCGCTCGTGCTCCAGATCTGCGTGGTCGCGCTCGCCGCCGTGCTCTCGGTCGTGGGCGGCATGGTCGCCGTCACCGCCGGCATGCTCGTCGACGACGCCGGCCTCACCGCCTTCCTCTCCGTCGCCGCGGTCTCCGCGCTCGTCTCCCTCGTGATGGCCGCGATGCTCGGCATGACCCTCGTGCGCGGCAGCCGCGAGCTCGGCCGGTACGCCGCGTCCATGGGCGAGGAGGCCGCGGTCGAGCCCGGCCGCCCCACCAGCACCGAGTTCGCGCAGCTGGCCCGCGAGCTGAGCGCCGCCAACCGCCGCCTCGCCGACGCCCGGGACCGCATGGAGGCGCAGGAGCGCAGCCGCCGTGAGCTCATCGCGTGGATGTCGCACGACCTGCGCACGCCGCTCGCCGGCATCCGCGCCATGGCCGAGTCCCTCGAGGACGGCATGGTCGACGACGTGCACCGCTACTTCCGGCAGATCCGCGTGCAGGCGAACCGGCTCAACGGCATGGTGGACGACCTGTTCGAGCTGTCCCGGATCAACTCCGGCAGCCTCGAGCTCGCGGTCGAGCGCGTCTCCCTCTACGACGTCGTGAGCGACACGGTGGCCGAGCTCGGCCCGGTCGCGCAGGCGCGCAAGGTCGATCTCCGCGGTGTCACCGCGCACGACGACCTCGTGGTGCAGGGCGATCCGCGCGAGCTGTCGCGCGTCGTCGGCAACCTCGTCATGAACGCCATCCAGCAGTCGCTGCCGGGCGGCCGCATCGTCATCTCCGCGCACCGCGACTCCGGCAACCTCGCCGTGCTCTCCGTCGAGGACACCGCGGGCGGCATCCCCGAGGCCGACCTCCCACGCGTGTTCGACGCGGGCTGGCGGAGCACCGGATCCCGCACCCCGCGCGCGTACGGCGCGAGCGCCGCCGCGAAGGCCGCCCTCGGACCCGACTTCCCCGCCGCGTCCGCGGAGGCCGCGGCACCGGATCCGGCCGTGCAGGCGGAGGGCTCGCACGACGGCGGCTACGCGTCCGGCGGCGGCGGCGCGGGCCTCGGCCTCGCGATCGTGCGCGGCATCGTCCGCGCCCACGACGGCGACGTCACCGTCCAGAACATCGACGGCGGCTGCCGCTTCGACGTGATCCTGCCGTACAGCAAGCCGGTCGCCTCGTGACCCGCGCCGCCCTCCGCGCGTGGTCGGCGTTCCTGGGGATCGTCGCGGCGCTCGCCGTGCTGGCCGTCGCCGAGATCACGGCGGCGTTCGTGGCGCCGACCGCGAGCCCGGTGCTCGCGGTGGGCGCGCTCGTCATCGACCTCGTGCCCGCGGGCGTCAAGGACGCGGTGATCGCCGTGTTCGGCACGGGGGACAAGGTCGCGCTGATCGTCGTGCTCGGGTTCGTGGTGCTCGCCGCGGCCGCGCTCGCCGGCATCCTGCAGGTGCGGCGTCCGCCGCTCGGCGTGGTGGTGCTGGCCCTGTTCGCCGGGGTCGCCGTGCTCGCCGCCACCACGCGCGCCGGGGCGACGGGTGCCGCCGCGATCCCGACCGTCGTCGGCATGATCGCGGGCGTCTTCGTCCTCCACCGCGGCGCCGACCGCCTCCGCGACTGGCGCGACGCCGCGACCCGCTCGGCCTCCTACTCGGCGCAGACCGCGGAGCCCGTGCGCGGCATCGCCCGCCCGGCCCAGCGCGCGCCCCTCACCCCGGGATCCGGCGCGCGCGTCGAGCGCCGCACCTTCCTCCTCATGACGGTCGTCGCCGGCGCCGCGTCCGTGGTCGCTGGATCCGTGGCCCGCGGCATCAACGCCGCCTCCGCCCGCGTGGACGACTTCCGCCGCACCCTCGTGCTGCCGCGCGCGACGACTCCCGCCGCCGCGATCCCCGCGACCGCCGAGCTCGGCGTGCCCGGCCTCGCCCCCTTCGTCACGCCCGCCGCCGACTTCTACCGCATCGACACCGCGCTGCAGGTGCCGTCGGTCGACGCCTCCTCCTGGACGCTGCGGATCACGGGCATGGTCGAGCAGGAGGTCGAGATCACGTTCGCCGAGCTGCTCGCCCTCCCGCTCGAGGAGCACGTGACGACCCTCACCTGCGTCTCGAACGAGGTCGGCGGGAACCTCATCGGCAACGCGCTCTGGCTCGGCTACCCCATCCGCCTCCTGCTCGAGCGCGCCCGGCCCACCGCGGGCGCCGACATGGTGCTCTCCACGAGCCAGGACGGCTGGACCGCGAGCACGCCGCTCGAGGCGCTCACGGATCCCGACCGCGCGTCGATCCTCGCGGTCGGCATGAACGGCGAGCCGCTGCCGCAGGAGCACGGCTTCCCCGTGCGGATGGTGGTGCCCGGCCTCTACGGCTACGTCTCCGCCACGAAGTGGGTGACCGAGCTCAAGGTGACGACGTTCGCCGAGGACGTCGCGTACTGGTCGACGCGCGGCTGGACCGAGCGCGGCCCGATCAAGACCGGCTCGCGCATCGACACCCCGCGCTCCGGCGCGCGCGTCGACGCCGGCCGCACGGCGATCGCCGGCATGGCCTGGGCGCAGCACACCGGCATCCAGAAGGTGGAGGTGCGCGTCGACGAGGGCGACTGGGTCGAGGCGACGCTCGGCGACGGCGTGGGTGCGGACACGTGGCGGCAGTGGTCGTACGCGTGGGATGCGGCGAGCGGATCCCACAGCGTGGAGGTGCGCGCCACCGACACGACGGGCGCCACGCAGACCGCCGACGAGGCGCCGCCCGCCCCCGACGGCGCGACCGGCTGGCACCGGATCACCGTCAACGCGGGGTGATCCGGGTCCCCGTGCGGCGCTCCCGGGACGCACCGGGCCAGCACGCGCGGAGCCAGGGCGCGTAGCGTCGAGG
The DNA here is from genome assembly GCF_001618005.1 of Clavibacter tessellarius. GTDB lineage: Bacteria > Actinomycetota > Actinomycetes > Actinomycetales > Microbacteriaceae > Clavibacter > Clavibacter tessellarius_A. Next base: position 2,052 of record NZ_LQXA01000020.1, on the reverse strand, counting down.
CACGGCGCCACCGCGCCGCATCGACCAGCAGAGGAGAGCACCGTGAGCGACATCGAGAACCCGCGCGACCCCGCCGACCGCGACCTGGACGACACCGGCATCGACGAGGAGGAGCTCGTCGGCACCGACGCCCGCGAGGCGCAGGAGGCCATCGACGCCGAGCGCGTCGTCCCGCTCGACGACGAGGACGCGACCGCGCTCGACGACGAGGACGCCGACGGCGGGCTCGGCATCGACATCACCCAGTCCGACGGGCCCGACCTGGAGGCCGGCGACGACCTCGACACCGGCGCAGCGATCCGCTGATCCGCCCCGACGCACGACGACGGCCCCCGCTGATGCGGGGGCCGTCGTCGTGCGGGGAGCGTGCGCCCGGGTCAGTCCGCGAGGATCGCGTACAGGGCGCGCCGCGTCTCGTCGAGCTTCGCCGCCGCGGCCTGGCGCTGGGCGTCGGTCGCGTCGTGCATCAGCGGCTTCACGACGCCCATGAGCTTCATGAGGCTCGTCTGGAACGCGTCCTCGCCCTCGGACCTGTCGGTGGTGGCGGCCCAAGCCGCGTCGATCTCGGCCTGGTGCTCCTCGACGTGGGCGCGGCCCTGGTCGGTGAGGGAGTAGACGCTCTTGGCCCCGGTCTCGTCGGCGGCGATGAGGTCCTCGTCGACGAGCTGCTGGAGCGTCGGGTAGACGGATCCGGGGCTCGGCCGCCACGCGCCCTCGGTCTTCGCGGCGATGCCGGTGATGAGGCCGTAGCCGTTCGACGGCGCGTCGGCGAGGAGGGAGAGGATCGCGAGGCGGACGTCGCCACGGCGGGCGCGTCCCCGTCCGCCGCGTCCGCGGCCCGGGCCGAATCCGGGACCGCCGAATCCGGGGCCGCCGAAGCCGCCCATGCCCGGGATGCCCGGGAACCCCGGGAAGCCGGGGCCGTCGCCGGGGCGGAAGCCGCGCGCGAGCGGGTGGCCCGGCATGATGCGCGGGCGTCCGCCGCGGTGGTGCTGCCTGCGGGGCTCGTGGCGGTCGGCGGGGACGCCGTCGCGGTCGTGGTCGTGGTGGTCGTGGTGCGGGTTCTGGTCGTGGGTGCGCATGTCGCGCTCCTTCCGGTCGGGATGCGTGGGGATCGCGGCGTGCTGTCGCGATGCATCGACGATATGTCGCCGACAGTCGGAAGTCAATCCCCGCATCGGCGACGGGGGCGGCGGTTCCCCGTGATCCCGGGGGAGCGCCCCGCGAACCTGGCCAGAACCTGGGAATGGAGAACCCGCCCCAACCCGATCCGCCGCGGCGCCGAAGTCCCTGTGTCGCCCGGGGGAACCGGGTGGATCCCAGCCCACACAGCGAAGGAATCATCATGCGCAACCTCACCAAGTCCGTCTTCGGCCTCGCCACCGCCGGCTTCCTCGTCGTCGGCCTCGCGGCCTGCTCGACCCCCTCCGACTCCGGTTCGTCCTCCTCGTCCTCGTCGAAGCCCGCCGCGACCGCGACGACCGAGGCGAACCCGACCGCTCTCGCCACGATCCCGAAGCTCACCGGCGTCGACACCAAGGTCACGCTCGACTCCGGCTTCACCGGCGCCCTCACGACCCTGGGCCTGACCCCCGGCGTCATCGGCACCGCGACCCTCGACGGCGCCACCGGCACCCTCGCGTTCCCCATCACCGGCGGCAACGTGAAGTACTTCGACCCGCAGCAGTCCTACCGCCCCTACGTCCAGGGCGAGATCGACCACTCCGGCTCCGGCATCAGCCTCACCGCCGGCTCGACCGTCGTGAAGCTCACCGACTTCGTCATCGACCCCGGCACCAGCCGCCTCACCGGCTCGGTCCAGGTCGGCGACGGCGAGGTCATGAAGGACGTCTACATCTTCAACCTCGACGGCACGACCCTGAAGCCCCTCGCGATGGAGGGCGACAAGGCCGTCCTCGAGGGCACCACGGTCAAGATCAGCCCCGACGCCGCATCGCTGCTGAACAGCACCTTCAAGACCGACGCCGTCACCGACAAGCTCGTCGTCGGCATCGCCAAGATCACCGTCAACACCAAGTAGCACCCACCCGG
>NZ_LQXA01000019.1 GCF_001618005.1 Clavibacter tessellarius | reverse complement strand
GCGCCCGCCTGCGCATCGGGGCCCGTCGCGACGACGGCCCGCGTGACGCCGGCCCGCGCACCGACAGCCGGTGCGGCATCCGACGCACGCGCAGCCGCCCGGGTCAGCGCGGACCGGCGGGCGCGCGCCGGCGCGGACATGGCCGCCGCGGTGGCGACGTGCCGGTCCTCGTCGGGATCGGCGTCCGGTCCGGCATCCGCCCCCGCGACCCGGCGCCCGCGGCTCCGGCCCGACGGCAGCGACGTCCCGACGAGCAGCAGCAGCAGCGCCCCCGCGAGCCCGATGAGCACGAGCGGCGTGTGCAGGATCCGGTTGGCGTAGCCGAGGTACGGCACGCCGAACACGACGCGGTCCGCCGACGCGATGACGTACGGCGCGGGATCGGCGGTCTCGTTCGCGTCGCCCTGGAGGACGACCTGGCGGGCGGCCGGGTCCTGCGGGTCCACGCCCGCGGACGGCTGCTCGACCTCGCCCGTGACGGCGCCGATCGAGATGATGCGGTGCGTGACCGGCAGGTCGTACCCCGGCCGCTGCACCTTGATGACGTCGCCCACCTCGAGGTCGGCGGCGGGCACGGCGTCGGCCATGATCGCGACGGACCCGGTCGGCAGCGTCGGCGCCATGGACCCGGTCAGCAGCACCACGAGCGAGAGCCCGAGCATCCGCGACAGCACGGTCCACGCGATGACCACCACGCCCGCGAGCCCCAGCAGCGTGATGACGACGTCGCGCACGACGACGCCGACGGTGCGCCGGGGCCGCGCCCGCGCGCGGGCGGCCGCGACGGCGTCACGGCGGGCGGCCGCGAGCGCGTCGCGGTCCCCTCTCCGTGTCGCCGTCACGGCGCCCTCGGCGGTCATGGCACGGGCCCGATCCGGCTAGTTGACCGACGCGACCGACGTGCCGGCGAACTCCCACGCCGGCGTGACCGCGCGGCCCTGGAGGGCGTCGACCGTGGTGCCGGCCGGCAGGGTCGGTGCCGTGGGCAGCGTGATCTCGAAGCAGTAGTACTGCACCGACGTGCTGTTCGCGGCCAGGGCCTGCGTCTGCGCCGCGGTCGGCTCGGCCGTGGCGAGCGGGCCGGCGGCGATGACGTTGGCGGCCGAGGCGAACGACGTCGCGTCGCAGGTGGCCGAGGTCGCCGAGGTCGCGACCCGGAGGTTGAGCGCGCCGAGGAGGAGGTTGTTCGCGTCCACGGCCGCGTTCGCGGTGCCGGTGGCGGGCTCGGAGTCCTGCAGGAGGAGCGTTCCGGCGACGGATCCCGCGGAGGTGCGGAGCGCGACGGGCGCGTAGACCGTGTTGCCGGGGATGAGCGCGAGGGCGCCGGGCGAGAACGTGAGGTCCTGGCCGGGGTTGGTCTCGTTCTGCGTGAAGCCGGTGGAGGCGAAGGGCGCGACGACGTTCTGCTCGACCTCGAAGGTCGAGGTGCCGAGGCCGGGGCCGCTGCCGTTGCCGCCGCCGAAGACCCACTCGGAGTCGGTCCAGGCGGCGAGGGTGGCCGTGACGCCGAGGCCGAGGACGAGGCCCCCGGACAGGAACGCCATGGTCTTGGTGCGACGCGACATGCGCGGACGCTCTGCGTGAAGTGCCATGAAGGTGATCCCCCTGATAGTGCGGGCCCCGCATCCGGCTCTCGGATCGTCCTGCCCCCTGCGTCGCCACGAATCGGGCGACATCGTGACGCTAGGTCGGCGATCCGCCGCCGCCGAGGCCGACGGGGGACAACCGGTACCGGCAGCGCCGATCACCAGTGGCGCGGGGGATCCGCGGGTGCCACTACCGAGGCGGGGTCTGTGCCCCGTACGAGGGTCCGGAGGTCCCTCCCCCGCGATTCCGGGCCGGAACGGCTCCCCTGGTAGCCTCGTCCGCGCAGGCGGGGACGACGAAGGCGAGCCACATGACCGACGACACGCAGGATCCGGGCCCCCGAGACGGCGCCGCACGCGACGGGGGCGCTTCCGAGCCCCCCATCCTGAGCCGACGCGAGCTGCGTCGCCGCCAGCAGGAGATGGAGCAGAACCGCGGATCCGGCGACTCCGGAGACGCGCACCGGTGGGTGGATCCCTTCCCCGCCGTCCCCCGCACCTCCGAGGGCGGGCTGTTCGGGCCCGACCGCGTGCGTCCGGGATCCACGGCCGTCGCTCCCGCCCACGTGCCCGCCTCCGTCGACGACGAGGCCGACGGCATCGACGACCTCGCGGCGCCCGGCGCGGCGGGGGCCGACGCGGCCGCCGACCTCCCGATCGACGCGGTCGGCGCGGTCGGCGCGGTCGACGCGGTCGACGCGGTCGACGCCCGCGAAGACGAGGACACGGACACCGGCGACGTCGAGATCGTCGGCACGCGAGCGTTCGACGAGCTGTTCGTCGACGACGAGCGCGAGGCCGAGATGGACGCCGCCGAGGACGCGGAGGACGCGGCCGAGGAGCTCCCCGCGGGCGCCTCCGCGCACGGCGACGCCCCCTCCCCCTTCGACGCGTTCGTCGCGCCGGCGGTCGGATCCGCGTGGGCCGTCCCCGCGCCCCAGGTCGACGACGCGCACCCGTTCCGGATGCCGCTGCGTCCGTCGACCGAGGGCGACGGCGATGGCGCGTCCGCGAACGATGCGAGCACGGACGCCGAGACGGCGTCCGAGCCGACGGACACGCGGCAGGTCCCGATCACCCCCGCGGTCCCCGAGCGCACCGCCCCGGCGCCGGCACCCGAGCCGCACCCGATCTCCTCCCTCCCCCCGGCGCCCGCCGACACCGAGGAGCCCGCCGACGACCGCCGTCCCGGCAGCGACCTCACGGCGTTCCCCGACGCGGATCCGCAGCGCTACGTCATGCGCACCCCGCGCGCCGACGCCGCCACGAGCAGCCTCACCCTCTTCCCCGAGCAGACCGGCCAGCGCCCGCCGCGCGGCCCGGTCGTCGCGCGCACCGGCTTCCGCGGCTTCCTCAACAGCGTCACGGGCGGCGTCTTCAAGATCGCGCCCGGCGCCGAGGAGGCCGCCGCGAACGCGGAGGTCACCCGGCGCGAGGGCGACGAGCGCGTGATCCGCCAGGCCACGTGGTCGCGCGCGGTCAGCGTGCTGGTCGCGAACCGCAAGGGCGGCGTCGGCAAGACGCCCACCTCCCTCATCCTGGGCGGCGTGCTCGGCTCCATCCGCGGCGGATCCGTCGCCGTGGTCGAGGTCACCGACGATCCCGGAGCGCTCGGCTACCGCGCCGAGGGCCAGCCGACCCGGGGCCTGGGAGAGCTCGTGCGCGACCGCGACGAGATCCACAGCGCCGGCCAGCTCGCCGGCTACACGGCGCCGCAGACGAGCTTCGCCTCCGTCGTCGCGTCCGTCGGGCCGCGTCGCGAGCTCACGGGCGACGACGTGATCGGCGTCTCCCGCCTCATCGACGAGTACTACGCGATGCGCGTGATGGACTCCGGCAACCAGCCGTCGTCGTCCGCCTTCCGCGGAGCGATCGAGGTCACCGACGTGCTCGTCGTCCCCGTGCTCAACGCGGGCGACGCGGTGCTCGAGGCCGTCGCGCTGCTCGACTTCCTGCGCGAGCTCGGCGGCCACGCGGCCATGCTGGCCGACAACGCCGTCATCATCCGCCTCCACGACGGACGCCCGGAGGATCCGGCGGTCGTCGCGCGCATCGACCGCATCCTCGAGGACGCCCGCCCGGCCCAGATCTTCACGGTGCCGTACGACGCGCACATCGCCGAGCGCGGACCGATCTCGCTCGCGTCGCTCGACCCCGAGGTGGCGCGCGCCTTCACGGCCGCGACCGCGGGCGTCGTGCAGCGCCTGGCGCACGCGGTCCGCTGACGGGCGCGTCCGAGGGCGGATCCGGGTCAGCCGGGCGCGGGTCCGGGTCAGCCGGGCGTGGATCCACCGGGCGCGGCCCGCGGATCCGCCGCCCGCTCGACCGCGAGATCCTCGCGCTGGCGGTGCCCGCGCTCGGCGCGCTCGTGGCCGAGCCGCTGTTCCTCCTCACCGACACGGCGCTCGTCGGCCACCTCGGCAGCGCGCCGCTCGCGGGCCTCGGCATCGCGAGCGTGATCCTGCAGACGATCGTCGGCCTCCTCGTCTTCCTCGCGTACGCGACCACGCCCACGGTCGCGCGACGGCTCGGCGCGGGCGACCGGCCGGGCGCGATCCGCGCGGGCATCGACGGCCTGTGGCTGGCGCTCGCGCTCGGCGCGGTGGTGCTGGTCGTGGGGCTCGTGGTCGCGGATCCGCTCGTGCGCGCCCTCGCCGACACCGGCGGCGCCGACGCGGATCCGGCCGCGACCGCCGCCGTGGTCGACGCCGCGCGCACCTACCTCGGCATCTCGCTCGCCGGCATGCCCGCGATGCTCCTCGTCATCGCCGCGACCGGCCTCCTCCGCGGCCTCCAGGACACGCGCACCCCGCTCGTCGTCGCGGTCTCGGGCTTCGCGGCCAACGCGGCGCTCAACGCGTTCCTCATCTACGGGCTCGGGTTCGGCATCGCCGGATCCGCGTGGGGCACCGTCATCGCGCAGTGGGGCATGGCGTCGGTCTTCGTCGCGATCGCGGTGCGCGCGGCCCGGGAGAACGGCACGACCCTGCGGCCCGGCCTCCGCGGGGTCGCGCGCTCGGCGGCGTCCGGCGGCTGGCTGCTGGTGCGCACGGCGTCGCTCCGGGCGGCGATCCTCGCGACGGTGGCCGTGGGCGCGGGCCTCGGGGTCACGGGGCTCGCGACCCTGCAGATCGCGCTCACCCTCTTCTCGACCGTCGCGTTCGTGCTCGACGCGCTCGCCATCGCGGGCCAGGCGCTCGTCGGCCACGGCCTCGGCGCCGACGACGTGCCGCGCGTCCGCGCCGTGTCCCGCCGGCTCGTCCAGAGGGGCGTCGGCCTCGGCGCGATCCTCGGCCTCGTCCTCGCGGCGCTCTCGCCGCTGCTCGGGCCGGTCTTCACGGGCGACGCGGACATCCACCGCATGCTGACCGCCGTGACCCTCGTGCTCGCCGTCGGCCTGCCTGTCGCCGGCTACGTGTTCGTGCTCGACGGCGTGCTGATCGGCGCCGGCGACGCCCGCTACCTCGCCCTCGCCGGGCTCGTGAACCTCGCGATCTACGCGCCCGCCCTGATCCTCGTGGCCTGGCTCACCGAGACCGGCCGCGTCGCCGGCACCCCCGCCCTCCTCGCGCTGTGGGCGGCCTTCGGCCTCGTCTACATCGGCGCGCGGGCGCTCACGCTGGGCCTGCGGGCGCGCGGCGACCGGTGGATCGTGACGGGGGTCGCGCGGGCGTGACGCGCGTCAAAGCGACCTCCACGCGCGGTCATCCGGGACCCACGTCCCCTGCGCCTCACCCCGGAGTGCCGGTGCGAGCATCATGTTGACGAGCTCCTCCGCCTCACGCCAGCCCAGCCCGAAGCCGCTGAGGCCTCGCGCGACTCGTGCGAAGCCCCGCTGGATCTCCGGCGAGGCGTCCACGGCGAGGAACGGCTCGAGACGGCGCTCCCGGATCTGCTGCTCCGTCGCCTCGCGCAGGAGAAGCCCATCGCAGGGAAGGTGCATCGCGATGAGCGCGAGATCGACCAGGTCCTTCGCTCGGGAGGAGCGTCCATCTCCGCCTGCGTGGTTCCGCTCCATCATCGCGGCGGCCTTGTCCGCGATCTGCTGCTCGACGGAGATCATCGCGTAGTCGACGACGGGAACCGGCTTGCCGAGCGGCACCCGGAAACGTGGCGCAGCTCTGATCACCGACACCCCGATGCGCTCGTGGACGGCGAGGTCGACCTTGATCGCGAGTCCTGGGACCTCGTCCAACTCGAACCGCAGCGAAGTGACGGCGAGCGCGGGCTGGTCTCCCCTGTCTCCGTCGACGCGCCTCATCAGGCGAAAGGAGAGCCGATCCCCGATGTCGACCGCAACGAGTTCGGCGAGGTGCGCGACGGCAGCCTCCAGGCCCATCCGCCCGCTCTCCAGATCGATGTCCACGGTGGCGCGACCGGCCGGGATGAAGGCCAGCATCCGCGTGCCGCCCTTCAACATGAACGCCGGATCGGCGCGCGCGAAAACTCGACCGAGGAACCGGTCGAAGACCAGGTAGGTCCTCAGATCGGAGACGGAGACGCCGAGCGCGGGAGCCGCCCGCCGTGCAGCCGCCGAGATGGCGCGCATGGTGTCCGCCGGGCGCCGATATGCGTCATCTGCTGTCACGATGATGTGGCCCCCTCCGTCCTGCCGCCCTCCTCTTCGAGCGCAGACCTCGTCGCAGCGTGCAGGGCATCATGCACCAGCTCATCGATCGTGGAGCGAGGGAATGTCGGGGCGGTCGTCCCCGCCAGCGCAGCCGGCGTCGCAGAGAGGAGCTCTCGCGACATCAGCGGTTGGAGACCCCGGGCCATCGAGGCGATCGCATCATGGACCGGCAGCATCGCCGCCCGGACGATCCGCCTCTCATCAGCACGCAGCGGTGCCAGGACCTCCTCCAGCTGCGCGTCGAAGGATCGGATGAACCGCTGAGCCAGATCGGCATGCACCGTCAGACCCTCAGGATCACGGCCGTCGACGCCGGACAGCGCTCGGAGTCGGCGGTACAGGGCTGCGCCGTCGACGAAACCCAGACGAGGAGCGCGATGCCCGAGGTGCGAGATCAACGCCGGCACGTCGAGGTCCCCGCGAGACCGTTCCGCATCGCCGAGCGCATCGGCGACCAGGCTGAGGTCCGACCCGTCCGTCTCGAGCAGATCGGCGAGGGTCCGCTCCCGAGTCGTCACGGGGAGGCCGTCGACGACGGTCACATCCGCGGGAGGCAGGTCCGACACCCGGAATCGCACGTCCGTAGCGCGGGTCTGCTTGCGAGCCCTGGTCCAGAAGGTGAAGGGCGCCGGTTTCACGTCACCCATCTCATGCACCCACGCCGAGGCGGCACCGCCCACGACGACATCCGGATCCCGACGACGTTCTCGCGCCGGCACGGCGGGCGTCGAGGCGAGCCAAGCAGCACGGAGATCGTCTCGCCCATCCATCGCCGAGGTCGAGACCTTGTACACGCCATTGCGGATGCGTTCCAGCGACCCGGAACTCTCTCGCCGTGTGAGCGTGCTTCGCGCGACGCCGGCCGCGCTCGCCTGCGCGGCGGTCACCAGCCCCCATTGCTCGGAGGCGAGTTCCTCGAGCGTCCGGGTTCCCTGGGTGGCCATGCTGCAATTCTATGCGTAAACGCAACAAATGCAGCAATACAGGATGCGTTCCTGATGAGCCTTAGTACATCGCGAGCGGCCCCGCGCCCGCGGGCGCCGGGAACGCGCGGTCGAGCTCTGCCAGCGTCTCGTCCGGGATCACGAGGTCGAGCGCCGCGCGGTTCTCGGCGACGTGCGCGGCCGTCGCGGCCTTGGCGGTCGCGAAGACGTGCGGCGCCTGGCGGACGACCCACGCGAGGGCGAGCTGGCCCGCGCTCACGCCGAGGGGCTCCGCGAGGGCGGCGAGCGTCGGATCCGTCGAGAGCCGGCCCTGGTCGAGCGGCGAGTACGCCATGACGGGCATGCGGCGGTCGCGAGCCCACGGGATCACGTCGGCCTCCGGTCCGCGCTGGGCGAGGTTGTAGAGCACCTGGTCGGTCTGCACGGCGTCTCCGCCGGGGATCGCGGCGAGCTCGTCGAGGGCGCGGGCGTCGAGGTTGCTGACGCCCCACGCGCGGATCAGGCCCTCCTCCACGAGCTCCTGCATCGCGGCGACCGTGTCGGCGAGCGGGTGGGATCCGCGCCAGTGCAGGAGGTAGAGGTCGAGCCGGTCGGTGCCGAGGCGCGCGAGGCTGCGGCGCGCCGCCTCCCCTGTGCCGCGGCGCGACGCGTTCGACGGCAGCACCTTGCTGATGAGGAACACCTCGTCGCGGCGGCCGGCGATCGCCTCGCTGACGAGCTCCTCGGATCGCCCGCTGCCGTACATCTCGGCGGTGTCGATCGCGGTGAGGCCCGCGTCGAGGCCGGCGCGCAGGGCGTCGAGCTCGGTGGAGCGGGCGGCGCGGTCGTCGCCCATGTTCCAGGTGCCCTGCGCGAGGGCGACGGCGGTGCGGCCGTCGGGGAAGGTGGTCGTGGGGATCCAGGTGTCAGCCATCGCGTCCATCCTCGTCCGTCGGGGCGGGTGCGGCCAGGTCCCGCGGCGCGCCTCAGCGGACGCGCGGCGTCGCCGCGACGCCCGGGAACGTCGGCACCCAGCAGCGCACGGCGGCGCGGTAGCGGCGGAACGGATCCCCGAAGCGCGCCTCGAGGTCGGCCTCCTCGCCAGGGCGCACGACGTGGTTCCAGAGCGACGAGCCGATGACGGCGTAGGCGACGACGAGCCAGGATCCGAGGATCAGCCCGACGGCCGCCGCCTGCGTGACGCCCGCGAGGGCCATGGGGTTGCGGACGAAGCGGTACGGGCCGGCGATCACGAGCCGCGTGGCGGTCGCGGCCGGCAGCGGGGTGCCGCCGCCGCGGGTCGACATGGCGGCGGCCGACCACATCCCCAGCGCGCTCGCGAGCACCAGCACGGCGATCCCGACGGGCAGCGCGGCGGCGGGCAGCGGCACGGCGACCCGCCAGCGCAGCTCGAGCCACCGGATCGCGAGCGGCGCGACGGCGAGGAAGAAGCCCCAGAAGACGACGATCTGCGCGGCCGTCGCGAGCACGTGCCGCGACGTGGCGGCGCTCGCGTCGGCCGGACGCGCGGCGAACGGGCCGATGAGCGCCCAGCGGGTCGGCAGCCGGCCGACGAGCAGCAGGGCGCACGCGACGAGCGATCCGAGGGCGGCGACCGCCATGACCACGACGCCGATCCCGGCCTCGGTCGTGACGGTCGCGTAGGCGGCGAGCGCGACGGCGACGAGGAGCGTCCAGGCGGAGGCGACGACGGCCGCCCACCGGATGCCGGCCGCGGCGAGCGCCGACCCGACCACGAACAGCGGGACGTCGAGGAGGGCGACGGGCAGCGGATCCAGCGAGCCGAGCGTCGCGATCCGCACCGCGGGGACGAGCGGCACGGCGATCCACCAGGCGGCACCGCCCGCCGCCTGCGCGGCGAACCAGAGGCGGGCGGCGGTGCGCGCCGAGGGGAGGAGCGCCCGGCGCATCACCGCGGGTCCGCGTGCTCCGGCGGCCACACCACGGCGAAGCGCTCGAAGACGATCTCGTCGTCCTCCGACCAGGCGGCGCCGCGGGCCGCGCTGACGCGCTCCCAGTAGGTGCGGTGCTGCGTGCGCCAGCTCTCGAGGGAGAGGTCGTCCTCGCCCTCGTCGCGCGCGAAGGCGGAGTCGGCGCTCGTGAAGGGGCCGACGCGGAGCTCGGTGCTGCGGATCACGATGCGCGGCGCCCCGGTGCTGTCGCAGGCGATCCAGTGCGACCCGATCCGCGGCACCTCGTCGCCGCGCGCCAGGAAGTCGGCGACCAGCTCGGCGGTCGCGCGCTTCCGGCCCGACAGCACGATCCCGAGCAGCTCGTCGGCGAGCCGGGCGTGGTCCCCGAAGTGCTCGACCGTGTGCTCGGGCCCGGCCGCGACCGCCTGGGGGTGCGCCTCGGCGTACGCCGCCCACATCCGCGCGGCCGCCGGGAGGTCGGGCGGGGAGACGGGCGCGGTGGCATCGCTCATGGTCCGATGCTCCCACGCGGCCCGGCCGCGGCGGCGGGGCGGGATCCGTCAGCGCGCCCGCGCCACGAACACCATCACCCGCGACGCCGCCGTCAGCGGGCCGCGCGCGAAGTCGCCGTGCACCGCATCCACGTCGAAGCCGGCGTCGTCGAGCTGGGCCGTGAGCGTCGCGCGGTCGCGGAACGCGAAGGGCTGGACGTCGGACACCACCTCGCCCGTCGCGACGAACCGGCTGCGGAAGACGACCCGCACGACGGCCGGCCCCGTCTCCTCGACCTCCATCCATTCCTCGAGCGGGCCGTGCGCGGTGTCGCGGGTCGTCGCCGGGCCCGCCCACGACTCCCACGCGCGGTCGGCCGGGTTCCGGCTCTCGAAGGTGAGCGTGCCGCCCGGGCGGAGGGCGCGGCGGAGGTCGGCGAGGGTGCGGATCCACTCGGGGTCGGGGATGTGCTGCACGACGTTGCCGGTCAGGAAGGCGAGGTCGAACGGGCCCTCGGGGAGGACGCGGCTGTCGCCGTGGATCCACTCGACCGCATCGCCGCCCGGCCGGGAGCGGGCGACGTCGAGCATGGCAGCCGACGGATCCGCGCCCACGACCCGGCGCCCGGCGGTCGCCAGCGAGACGGTGAGCATGCCCGTGCCGCAGCCGAGGTCGACGATCGACCGCGCGCCGACCTCCCCGGCGAGCGCCCGGTCGAAGTCGTGGTCGGGGCCGTCGGGGTTGTCAGCGTCGTACAGCGCGACGAGGCGCGGATCGAGGGAGGTCACGGGCCCGACGCTATCGGCGGCGCGCCCCTAGCCTGATGCCGTGACCGACGATCCCCACCAGCCGCCCGCCGGCGACGCCCGCGCTCGCCGCCGTCCCGACGCCGAGCGGCGCTCCGAGGCGCTCAAGGAGCGGATCTACGTCACGTTCACCGCGCTCGCGGTCACCATCGCGATCGGGCGCGACGCGGAGCACGCGACCGTGGGCGGCGCCGCCACGACGCTCCTGCTCACCGTCGTCGGCACGCTCCTCGCGGTGTCGGTCGCGGAGTTCATCGCGCAGATGGTGCGCGACGGCGAGGTGCCGGACCGGCGCGACGTGGGCCACATCCTCTACGTATGCGCCAGCTCGCTCGGGGTGCTGCCCGTGCCGATGGCGGTCCTCGGCCTGTCCGCGCTCGGCGCGCTCGACCTGGCGGCGGCCCTGCGGATCATCTCGTTCGCGCTGGTGGCGACGCTGGTGCTGGTGACGCTGATCGCGGTCCGCCGCCTCCGCGTGGGCCTCGGCGTGAAGCTGCTCGTGCTCGCGGGCGTCGCGGTGCTCGGTGCGGCGGTGCTCGCGGTGGAGCTGGCCGTCCACTGATCCGCTCGGCGTCGACGCCGGGACGCTGGGATCCGTCCGACGTAGCGTGAGGCCATGACCGCGTCCCGGCTCCCCGTGCACCTCGAGACCGCCCGCCTCCGGCTGCGGCCGCTGGGGCCTGCCGACGCCGACCTCGTCCACCGCCTCTGGGTCGAGCGCGACCCGCGCCATCCCCCGCATCGCCGCGTCGACGCCGCGGGCCACCCGTCGCGCGACGAGGTGCGCGACCGCCTGACGGTGCAGGAGGAGGAGTCGCTCCGCACGGGCATCGGGCTGCTCGCCGTCGAACGCCGGGACGAGGCGGGCGCGGTCGGGTACTGCGGGCTCGTCGTCGGGAGCGCCTCCGTCGAGGAGCCCGAGATGGCCTTCGAGCTGCTGCGCGACGTGCACGGCTCGGGGCTCGCGACGGAGGCGGCGCGCGCCGTGGTCGAGGCCGCCCGCGCGACGGGACGCACCCGGCTCTGGTCGACCGTGCGCCGCTGGAACGCCGCGTCCCTCCGCGTGCTGGAGAAGGCGGGCTTCACGGAGAGCGGCCGGATCACGGCGGATGCCGAGCACGGCGACATCGCGTGGATGGTCTGCGACCTCCGGGATCCGTCGACCGCCAACGCCGAGCCCGAGCGGGTCCGGCCCGCGCGCGACTAGCCGGCGCGCAGCTCGCCCGTCGTCAGCCCGTCGGCCGGCGACTCCCAGCGCACCTCGCCGTCGACGCGCACGTCGGTCGGCGCGAGCCCGAGCCGCCGCGCCACGGCCTCGCTCGCCGCGTGATCCGGGTGGATGTTCGCCCGCACCACCCCGACGCCGTCCTCCCGCAGCCACGCCACCATCGCCGCCGCGCACTCGGCCGCCGCGCCGGATCCCTGCGTCGCGGTCCCCACGAGCCATGCCAGCTCGGCCACGCGCTCCGTGCCCTCGCCCTCACCCGTCACGGTCGCCTGCACGAACCCGGCCGCGCGGCCCGTCGCGCGCTCGCGGAGGATCCACACGAGCCACCGCGCGGATCCGTCCGGCGAGCGCCCCGCTGCCTGCCGCGCGAACCGCACCTCGAGCGCGGCAGGCGACGGCGGCTCGCCCCCGGTGAAGCGGTACAGCGCCGGATCCGCCAGCACCCCGACCATCTCCCGCGCATGCGCGACCACCAGCGGCTCGAGCGCAAACCGGGCCGTGGCGAGCACGGGGGCCGGCGTCGTCGTCATCGCCCGAGCCTCCCACGCATCCGCGGCGGCGGCAGGCGATCCCGGACGCGACACCGGATCAGCCGAACGCCTCCGGCAGCGCCGCGGTGAAGGCGTCGAAGTGGCTGTACCAGACGGAGTGCGCGGCGCCCGGGATGCCCCGCACGTCGACGCCCGACGCGGCGAGGCGCGCGGCCTCCTCGGCGCTCACGAAGCGGCTCGGGTCCGGCCGCACGACGATGGATCCGGGCTCCGGCGCCCATGCGTACGACGGGACCGCAGCGAGCGCGGCGGCCGTGGCGGGGTCGAACCGCTCGGCGGCGCGGCCCTCGACCTCGCGATCGCGCTCGGAGTACTCGGGTCGCGAGATCCGCAGCGCCTCCGCCGTCCGGCCCCGGCGGTCGCACTCGTAGGCGTCCCGGATCTCGACGGGGTCGCCGCCTCCGGCCGGCGCGAGCGGCGCGTCCACGTAGACGACCACCTCGGGGCGGCGCTCGGGGAAGGCCTCCCCGAGCACGATCCCGCCGAACGAGTGGCCGATGGCGAGGGCGGGTCGTTCGACGCCCGCGTCGGCGACGGCGCGCGTCACCGCCTCCGCCGCCCGCGGGACCGTCAGCTCGGGATCCCGGTCGGAGAGCCCGTGGCCGGGCAGGTCGACGGCGAGCACCCGGTACCCGCGCGCGGCGAGGAGGGGCGCGATCCGCCACCAGCTCTCCGCGGATCCCATCAGCCCGTGGAGCAGGACGGCCGCGCGGGGCCCGGTGCCGGTCTCGTCGATGTGCAGGCGCATCCGGCCATGCAAGCACGGCGACGGCAGCATCGCCGGGCTCCCTCCGCGGCCCGCGGCGCCTACGGTGGCCTCGTGGCATCCCTCGAGGTCGACGGCGCGCGCATCTCCTACCGGACGAGCGGCGCCGGTCCCGTCCTGCTCGCCCCCGAGTGCAACTACTCGTGGGATCCGGCCTTCGAGGAGCGCATGGCGCGGAGCTTCACCGTCGTGGTCGCCTCGCCGCGCGACTTCGGCGCGAGCGGCCGCACGGGCGCGCCCTACGTCCCCCGCGCCTGGGCGGACGACATGCTCGCCGTGATGCGGCACCTCGGCCACGCGCGCTTCGCTGTCTTCGGCTACTCCTTCACCGGGGCCTTCGGGCCGTGGCTCGCGCGGGAGCTCCGCGAGCACGAGGCCGTCACGGCGGTCGTCTCCGGCGGCTTCCCGCTGCTGGGCGACTACGGCGTGACATCCCGCGACGTCGAGGAGCAGATGGCACGGATGCAGCGGGACGAGCCGTTCTGGCGCGCGGCGAACGAGCGGTTCGACCTCCGCGCGGGGGCGGCCTTCTACCGCGAGCTCGCCTGCCTCGCGCCGGACGCGCTCGTGGACGACGCGCCCGCACCGCTCTACTGCTTCTGGGGAGACCACGACACCGACGCGGTCGAGATGGTGATCCCCCACGCCGAGCTGGCCGCGGGCCTCGACCGCCGCGGCGCCGCGTGGGACATGCACGCCGGGTACGACCACGAGGAGCTGAACGCGGATCTCGCGGTCGCCTGGCCCGCCGCCGAGCGGTGGCTCCTCGCCCGGGCATGCTGTCCCCGTGCCGAGCCCCTTCACCGCCATGTCCGCCCATGAGCACGTCGCCGCCAACGAGCTGGCCTTCGCGGTCCGCGACGCGAACCCCGTCACGCCCGGCCACAGCCTCGTGATCCCGCGCCGCGAGGTCGCGACCTGGTTCGAGGCGACGCCGGAGGAGCAGGTCGCGATCATGGCGCTCGTCACCGAGGTGAAGGACGGTCTCGAGGCCGAGCTGCACCCGGACGGCTGGAACGTCGGGATCAACGTGGGCGCGGCCGGCGGCCAGACCGTCTTCCACCTGCACGTGCACCTGATCCCGCGCTTCCACGGCGACTCGGCCCAGCCCGGCGGCGACCTGCGCGGGCCGATCCCCGGCCGCGGCCACCACCCGCCCGCAGGCTGACGACACCACTCGGACCTCGCGCCGCACGACCCCGCCGATACGCTGACGACGTGACCCCCCGCGGCGCCCCGACGCCCTCCGCATCCGCCGCCTCCGCCTCGCCGCTCGCGCTCCCCGGCGGCCGCCGCATCGCCGTCCAGTTCGCCGCCATGGGCACCGTCTGGGGCGCGAGCTTCCTCTTCATGAAGGTCGCGCTGGAAGGCGTGTCCTTCGGCCAGGTGTCGTGGACGCGGCTCGTGCTCGGCGCCGTCGCGCTCGGCCTCATCGTCGCGTGGCGCCGCCTGCCGCTCCCCCGCGAGCGCGTCGTCTGGCTGCACTTCGCGGTCGTCGGCGTCGTCGGATCCGCCATCCCCTACTCGCTGTTCGCCTGGGCCGAGCAGCACGTCACGTCGGGCGTCGCGAGCATCTACAACGCGACCACGCCGATCATGACCGCCCTCCTCGCCACCCTCGCCTTCCGCGTCGAGAGGCTCGGCCGGCGGCAGCTCGCGGGCATCGCGCTCGGCATCGCGGGCGTCGTCGTGATCATCGGCCCGTGGCGCCTCACCCCGACCGCCGAGGCCGCCGCGTCCGGCCAGCCGCTCCTCGAGCTCGCGGGCCAGCTCGCGTGCCTCGGCGCGGCCCTCTGCTACGGGATCACGTTCGGCTACCTCCGCCGCTTCCTCACCCACCGCGGCATCCCGGGCGTCGTGACGGCCTTCATGCAGATCGGCATGGGCGCCGCCGCGATGATCCTCGCCACCCCCTTCCTCGCGACCGGACCCATCGCGCTCGACCTCCCCGTCATCCTCAGCCTCCTGGCGCTCGGCGTGGTCGGCACGGGCCTCGCGTACCTCTGGAACATGAACGTGCTGCTCGCCTGGGGGCCCACGGCCACCTCGACCGTCACGTACATCACGCCCGTGGTCGGCGTCGCGCTCGGGATCCTCGTGCTCGGCGAGACCCTGCACTGGAACGAGCCCGCGGGCGCGGTCCTCGTGCTCCTCGGCGTGCTCCTCGCGCAGGGCCGCCGCCGTGCCGCGCGCGGATCCGCCGCCCCGACCGTGGCCCGATGAGGACTTCCGTATTACGATGAGCGCATGGCGCGCATCATCAACGGTCGAGAAGTCGACGAGTCCCAAGTCGACGAGTGGGTCGACGAGGCGGAGGCGGGATACGACGTCGGCGCGCTCCGCGCGCGCTGGGGTCGCGCTCCCCGCGGGGAGTCGGCCGCGAAGGTCATCCCCGTGCGACTCACGGAAGCGGAGCTCGAAGCCGTGATGGCTCGTGCGCAGCGCGAGGGGCTGAACCGCTCCGAGGCCATCCGCGCGGCGCTCGACGCCTGGTCGCACGCCGCGTGATCGTCCGTCCGTCCGCGCGCAAGCACGGTGTGGCGGACGAGGACGCCGTCACCGCGGCATCGACGCCGCTGATCTCGGGTCCCCTCGACGACGAGGAACCGCAGCGTCAGCTCCGCGTGGGCTTCGACACCGCGGCGCGTCTCCTCGAGATCGTCGTGATCGTGTGGGACGACGGGACCGAGGAGATCATCCACGCGATGAGGTGCCGGCCGCAGTACCTCGAGCTCCTGGGCTGAGACGCACCCGGCCGGCACCACCGCGACGCGCACCCCTCCGACGCCCGGCTAGGCTCGCCGGGTGCGTCTCGTCATCGCCCGCTGCTCCGTCGACTACGCCGGCCGCCTCAGCGCGCATCTCCCCCTCGCCACCCGCCTCCTCATGGTCAAGGCCGACGGGAGCCTCCTCGTCCACTCGGACGGCGGCTCCTACAAGCCGCTGAACTGGATGAGCCCGCCCTGCTCCATCGTCGAGGTCGAGCCCGACGACGACCAGGCGCTCGCGGGCGTCCGCGAGATCTGGCGCGTCGTGCAGCCGAAGACGGCCGACATGCTCGTCGTCTCGATCCACGAGGTGCTGCACGACTCCGCGCACGACCTCGGCGTCGACCCGGGCCTCGTGAAGGACGGCGTGGAGGCGCACCTGCAGAAGCTGCTGGCCGAGCAGATCCACCTGCTGGGCGACGGCCACGAGCTCGTGCGCCGCGAGTACATGACCGCGATCGGGCCGGTCGACATCCTCGCGCGCGACGCGAGCGGCAAGTCGGTCGCGGTGGAGCTCAAGCGCCGCGGCGACATCGACGGCGTCGAGCAGCTCACGCGCTACCTCGAGCTGATGAACCGGGATCCGCACCTCGCGCCGGTCACGGGCGTCTACGCCGCGCAGGAGATCAAGCCGCAGGCCCGCACCCTCGCCGAGGACCGCGGCATCCGCTGCCTCCTCCTCGACTACGACGCCATGCGCGGGATGGACGACGGGCACTCCCGCCTGTTCTGATCCGCCGCTCGACAGGCCTCCGCCGCATCCGCCGACGGGCCCCCGGCGACCGTCGCGAGGCGCGGCGCCGACCCGCCTATCCGCTCACGATCCGCGGAGCCACCGGACGCCTCCGGCCGCCGACGACCCGCGCATACTGACGACGAGCGGCCCGTCGCCGCCGTGTCCTCGGGGGTGGATCTGATGCAGTCCGGTGCGCCCTGCCGCCGCGCCCCGGCGCGCGCGTCCGCATCCGCCTCCGCATCCGCCTCCGCCGGTGCGCGCCCGTGACCACCATGACCACCACGG
This sequence comes from Clavibacter tessellarius, assembly GCF_001618005.1. Classification (GTDB taxonomy): domain Bacteria; phylum Actinomycetota; class Actinomycetes; order Actinomycetales; family Microbacteriaceae; genus Clavibacter; species Clavibacter tessellarius_A. Next base: position 188,902 of record NZ_LQXA01000019.1, on the reverse strand, counting down.
ACGTGGCCGCGTCACGCGCCGCCGCGAAGGCCGCCGGTGCCGGCACGGGAGCGACCGCCGTGCGCGTCCGCATCGACCCGTTCCCCCGGCGCCTCCGCGATCGCTGGCTGCTCCGCCTGCTCTTCTCGCTCCCCTTCGTCGTGATCGCGCTCATCGCCGACCACGCGCCCGCCGGGTCGGCCACGGGCCCCGTCTCCACCACCGTGAACGCCGACCTCCTCTCCCGCGTCGCGCAGATCGACTGGACCCGGGCCGACGCCGCCTGGGTGGGCAGCCTCTACCCGCCCGTCGGCACGATCCTCGCCGCCGTCACGCCCGGCGGCACGCTCGGCATGGGGATCCTCGGCGCCCTCATCGCGGGCCCGTTCCTCCAGCAGATGCTCCAGGCGATGCAGCAGCGCCGCTTCCCGCGCGTGCAGTCCGCCATGTTCATGGTCGCCCTCGGCGCCAACCCGCTGTTCGCGCACATGGTCACCACGAACCTCGAGGCCTTCCTCGGCGTCGCGGCCTTCGGGGTCGGCGCGACCAACATGGTCCGCTTCGTCGCCTACCGGAACACGCAGGCCGGCTTCCGGGCCGGGCTGCTCTTCGCGTTCGCGGCCCTCTCCAGCGCCAGCGGCATCGTCTACATCGTGGTCATCGGGCTGGCCGCGCCGCTCATCTCGCTCGCCCGCCACGGCGAGCGCGGCGCCCGCGCGTCGAACGTGCTGGTGCTGCTGTTCCCGACGCTCTCGGCCTTCGTCACCGTCGCGTTCCTCCAGCTCGTGTTCCTCGACCGCCCCTTCGCGTTCCTCACGGCGCAGTTCCACTACGACCCGGCGCTCTGGGACACGGTGCCGCAGCTCGTCACCACCCTCAACGGGTTCCTGCTGCTCGCGCCCATGATCTCCGGCTGGATCCTCGCGCTGCTCGTCCGCCGCCCGGGTGCCGTGCTCATCTCCACGCTGCTGTTCCTCGGGCTGCTGACCGGCTACATCCTGGGCCTCATCCCCGCCAACTCGGCCGGCAACACCTTCTTCATCATGACGATGATGGGCATGGCGATCCTCCCCGCGGCCACCACGCGCCGGGCCGACGTGCTCATCACGCTCGTCGCCGCCGTGCAGATCGCCATCGCCTGGGCCGCCGCCTACAACCGGCCCGTGGTCCTCGACTGGATGGGCGCGCTCGCCCGCGCCCTCGGATGGGCCTGACATGACCACGACGCAGCCGGCGCCCTCGGACGGGCGCGACATGACGACCGCGGACAGCGCACCCGCGACTCCGGCTCCACCGACGTGGCAGGACGGCATCGACCCGGGTCCGGTGCGCCAGGGCCCCCGCGAGCGCTACCTCGCCGAGGGGTGGATCCCCGTCCGCCTCCTCGCCGACGGCCGGCAGCTCGTCGCCGCCGACGACCGGCGCCGGAATCCCGGCTTCGCGGCCGCGCTGGCCGCGGAGCTCGGCGCGCCCGTCGCCCTCACCCGCGTGGACGCGTGGGAGCTGAAGGACGCCGTCCTCCGCCTGTGCGGCGAGGCCGTGGCCGACGACGCCGCCAACCGGCTCTTCCGCGCGAACCCGGAGCTGTCCGGGCGCCTCGTCTTCTCCCGCGGACAGAAGGCCGGCGCGCTCGTGGGCGCCGTCCTGCTGGTCGCCCTCGCCGTGGTGTGGCCGCGGCAGACCGCCGTCGGCGCGCTGTCGGTGGTCAGCCTCGCGTTCCTCGCGGCCACCGCGTTCAAGTTCTTCGTCGCGCTGCAGGGCGCGCGCTACGACGTCGTCGACCGCGTCACCGAGGCGGAGGTCCACCGCCTCGTCGACGCCGACCTGCCGGTCTACACGGTGCTCGTCCCGGTGTTCCGGGAGGCGAACATCGTCGCCCAGCTCATCGAGAACCTCGGCGGCCTCGACTACCCGGCGCACAAGCTCGAGGTGCTGATCCTCATCGAGGAGGAGGACTCCGAGACGCGCGACGCGATCGTGCACGCGGATCCGCCCGCCCACTTCCACATCGTCACGATCCCCGCGGGCCAGCCGCAGACCAAGCCGCGCGCCTGCAACGTGGGCCTCACGCTCGCGTCCGGCGAGTACCTCGTCATCTACGACGCCGAGGACACCCCGGATCCCGACCAGCTGAAGAAGGCGCTCGTCGCCTTCGACCGCGGCGGCCCCGAGATGGTGTGCGTGCAGGCCGCCCTCAACTACTTCAACGCGAGCGAGAACGCCCTCACCCGCATGTTCACGCTCGAGTACTCCTACTGGTTCGACTACATGCTCGCGGGCCTCGACCACTCGAACCTGCCGATCCCGCTCGGCGGCACCTCGAACCACTTCCGCACGGCCGCGCTCGTCGAGCTCGGCGGCTGGGACCCGTACAACGTCACCGAGGACGCCGACCTCGGCATCCGCGCCTCGGCCGTCGGCTACCGCGTGGGCGTCATCAACTCCACCACCATGGAGGAGGCCAACACCTCCATCCCCAACTTCATCCGCCAGCGCTCCCGGTGGATCAAGGGGTACATGCAGACGACGCTCGTGCACGCCCGCCGCCCGGTCGCCCTCATCCGCGAGGTCGGCATCGTGCGCTTCGTCGCGTTCGCGCTCCTCATCGGCGGCACCCCGGCGACGTTCCTCGGGGTCATCCCCTTCTACCTGGTGACGATCGCGTCGCTCGCGATCCCGAACGAGGTCATCGCCTCCGTCTTCCCCGCGTGGGCGCTCTGGACGAGCCTGTTCAACTTCCTCGTCGGCAACGGGGTCATGGTCTACGTCTCGATGATGGGGCCGTTCAAGCGCGGCACGTTCCACCTCATCCTGTGGTCGCTGCTCAACCCGGTGTACTGGATCCTGCACTCCATCTCCGCCTACAAGGGCCTGTGGCAGCTGCTCACGCGCCCGCACTACTGGGAGAAGACGGAGCACGGCCTCACCCAGCAGTGAGGGGACGCTCCCGGCAGGCGTCCGCGCGACCCTCGTAGGGTGGGCGGGTGACCGCACCCGACACGTCCGCACCCGACACGACAGCCGGATCCGCCTCCGCTCCCTGGAGCTGCGTCCTGTTCGACCTCGACGGCACCATCACCGACTCGGCCCCCGGGATCACCGCGCAGCTCGCGAAGACGCTCGTCTTCATGGGCCTGCCCGTGCCCGGCCCCGCGCAGCTCCTCGAGTACGTGGGCCCGCCGATCCTCGACTCCTTCCGCGACCTCGCGGGCATGGACGACGAGGCCCAGCAGCGCGCGCTCGCCCACTACCGCGAGGGCTACTCGGGCGGCGGCGTCTTCGACAGCTCGGTCTACGACGGCGTGCCCGACGTGCTCCGCGCGATCCACGCGGCCGGCATCCCGCTCTCCCTCGCCACCAGCAAGCCCGAGTCGCAGGCCCGCCGCGTGCTCGACCACTACGGGCTCGCCGACCTCTTCACCGAGGTGTGCGGCGCGAGCGAGGACGAGGTGCGGTCCGCGAAGGCCGACGTCATCGAGGAGGCGCTGCTCCGGCTGCGGCGCGCGGGCGTCGACCTCGACCACGTCGTGATGGTCGGCGACCGCGAGCACGACGTGCTCGGCGCGGCCGCCCACGGGATCCCGACGGTCATGGTCGGCTGGGGCTACGGCAGCCCGGCCGAGGCCGCCGGCACCATCGCGGTGGTCGACACGGCCGACGAGCTCGAGGCGATCCTGGTCCCCCAGGTCGCGCGGCCCGCCGCCTGAGGCGCCCGCTCCGAATCCCTCACAAGCAGGAGCCTTTCCACAGATCCGGCCGCTACCCCCCGTTCGCCCGGGAGTTAGCAACACGGAGTGACAGAATGACCGGCGGAGGAACCATGTCAACACCGCAGGACCTGCAGGACCCGCTCGCGCTCGACAAGCAGGTCAGCTACGCGCTCGTCGTCGCCGCGCGCAGCGTGACGGCCCTCTATCGACCCATCCTCGACCCGCTGGGGCTCACCCACCCCCAGTACCTCGTGCTCCTCGCCCTCTGGGCCAGCGGGCCGCGCTCGGTGAAGGACCTGAGCCACGAGCTCCAGCTCGACAGCGCCACCCTCTCGCCGCTGCTCAAGCGGCTGGAGGCCATGGGCCACGTCTGGCGCGTGCGCCGGGCCACGGACGAGCGCGTGCTCGAGATCGGCCTCACCGACCAGGGCCGCGAGCTCCGCGAGAAGGCCGTCGCCATCCCGCAGCGCATCCGCGACCGGCTCTCCATGACGGAGGAGCAGCTCGAGGGCCTGAAGACCGTGCTCAGCCAGGTCATCGACAATGCGAAGGCGCTGCCCGAGACCATCTGACGGACGCGTCCGCCACCCGACCGGGAGGCGCCCATCCGGCATCCGCCCCCCGCGGCGTCCGCCCACCCGATCGGAGCCCGACGAGTGAGCGACACGGTCCGCGCGGTGCTCCTGCTCGAGTGCTACGTCACGGTCACGCTGCTGGCGCCGCTCCTCCTCGGCCGGCTGCCGCTCGTCGCGCAGCGGCCCGTCGCGATGCTCGCCGCGTGGCACGGGTTCCTCGTCACGGCCGTGCTGAGCCTCGGCTCCGGGCTCGGCCTCCTCATCCACCAGGGCATGGCGATGCAGGCGGGCGCCGGCGCGGAGCGCGTCGCGGTGGTCGTGCCGCTCGCGTACGCGGCGGCGGGCGTGCTCGGGATCCTGCTGTTCCGCATCGTCGAGGAGGGTGGGCGCGTGGTGCGCGAGGCCCGGCACCGCGCCGGCGAGGTCGCGACCCTGCTGCTCGCGTCGCGCCCGTACCGCGTGGCCGGGCGGGACGCGCGCATCGTCGAGTCCGACGTGCCGCTCGCCGCGCTCTCCCCCGCGACCGGCGTGATCCTCCTCACCACCGAGGCGCGCGCCCGCCTCGACGACGACGAGCTCGCCGCGGTCATCGAGCACGAGACCGCGCACCTGGAGCAGCGGCACGCGCTGGCCGTGCGCCTCGCCCAGGTGTCCCGCGCGATCCTCCCGGCGCTGCCCGCGAGCCAGCGCCTGGCGCTCTCCACCACCATCGCGATCGAGTTCATCGCCGACGACCACGCCGCCCGGGTGTCCGGCCCCGCCACCGTCGCGGCCGCCCTCACGAAGCTGGATCCCGGGGGCGGCCTCTCCGGCCTCCGCGCCGACCGCATGCGCCACCCCCGCGGCGGGCACCGGATCGCGCTGCGGACGCTGTGCGCGGTCGCGTGCGCGCTCCCCGTGCTGCCGCTCGTGATCGTGCTGCTGCCCGTCCGCTGATCCCGCGAGGCGCCGTCCGCGGCGTCCGTCCGCGCAGCGCCCTCCGCCGGGACCCCGCCGACCCGTGCGCTAGGGTCTCCTCTCGAAGGGGAGTAGTCCCCCCGGCCCCCGGGCCGGACGGCGATGCGTCGACATGCTGGCCCCCGGGCCCGGTGCATCACCCGCCACCTGCACGTGCACGGCGGGCGGACGAGACCTTCGGCCAGACGAACGACAGGCGCACGCGCGCCGTCGCGTCGGCCGGAGCGCCCCACCCGGGTCCCGGCCGTCGCCCGACCGGAGGACCCATGCCCGCCATGCCCCCTGCCCGCACGCCCGATCCGACGCCCGCGCAGGTGCGCCGCTGGCGGCAGTACCTCGCCGACGAGCGCGCCGAGGCCGCCGTCTACCGCGACCTCGCCGGCCGCCGCACGGGCGAGGAGCGCGAGATCCTGCTCGCCCTCGCCGAGGCCGAGGGCCGGCACGCCGACCACTGGATCGAGCTGCTCGGCGACCGCGTCGGCAAGCCCGTGCGCGGCGACATCCGCACCCGGATCCTCGGCCTGCTCGCCCGCCGCTTCGGATCCGTCTTCGTGCTGGCCCTCGCGCAGCGCGCCGAGAGCCGCTCGCCGTACGCGGACGACGCCGACGCCACCGACGCGATGGCCGCCGACGAGCGCGTGCACGAGGAGGTCGTGCGCGGCCTCGCGACCCGCGGCCGGATGCGCCTCTCGGGCACCTTCCGCGCCGCCGTCTTCGGCGCGAACGACGGCCTCGTGAGCAACCTCGCGCTCGTCCTCGGCATCACGGCCACGGGCGTGCCGAACGCCGTGATCCTCGCGACCGGCCTCGCGGGCCTCCTCGCCGGGGCGCTCTCGATGGGCGCGGGCGAGTTCGTGTCCGTGCGCTCCCAGCGCGAGCTGCTCGAGGCGTCCGCCCCGGATCCGGGCACGCGCGACGCCCTCCCCCACCTCGACGTCGACGCCAACGAGCTCGCCCTCGTCTACCGCGCCCGCGGCATGACGGAGGAGGAGGCGCTCGCGCACGCCGACGAGGTCCTCCGCGACCTCGCCGCCGAGACCCGGCCGATCCCGGTCAGCATCGCGGGCGTCACCGCGTCCGACGACGAGCACGAGAGCGTCGGCACAGCCTGGGGCGCGGCGCTGTCGAGCTTCTGCTTCTTCGCGTCCGGCGCCGTGATCCCCGTGCTGCCGTACCTCTTCGGCCTCCAGGGGATCGCGGCGCTGGCCCTCGCGTGCGTGCTGGTCGCGATCGCGCTGTCCATCACGGGCGCGGTGACCGGCCTCCTCTCGGGCGGCCCGCCGCTCCGCCGCGCCGGCCGCCAGCTGCTCATCGGCTTCGGCGCGGCCGGGGCCACCTACCTGCTGGGGCTGCTCTTCAACACGCAGGCGGGCTGATCCGGCACCCGGTACGCGACCGGCGGCGGGCCGGGCGCGCCGCAGCCGATACGGTTGTCCGCATGGCTGACGGAGATGACCCCCGCCGTCGCGAGGACTCCCTCGCGACGCGCATGAGCGACGCGGTGTCGCGCACGAGCGAGCGGGAGGTCGCCCTGCGGGCGATGGGCCTGCTCGACGGCCTGTACGAGGGCGACGACTTCCTGCTGCTGGTCGGCGGACGGCACGCCCGCGGGATCCTCAACGGCGCCCCTCCCCTCTACTGGCCCGAGGCCTGGGGCGCCCGCGCGCTCCTCTACGCGTGGACCCCCGAGGCCGCGAAGGTCGTCGAGAAGAACCTGACGAACCGCGCGTGGCGCGTGCGCGAGGCATGCGCGAAGGTCGTCGCGACCCGGCAGCTGCCGCTCGTGCGCGCGCTCACCGTGCTCGTCACCGACGAGAACGCCCGCGTCCGCGGCGCCGCCCTGCGCGCGCTCGGCGCCGTCGGCTCCCCCGCCGACGAGGACGTCATCCGCCGCGCGCTGACCGACCCCGACACCTCCGTGCGCGTCGCCGCCCACGACGGCCTCGAGGCCCTCGCCGCTCGCCACGACCAGGTGCTGTCGGCTGCGGGGCGCCATGCGGCCGCCGCTGCTGCGGCGAGCACGGCGGCGCCGGATGCGGACGACGAGGACGCGATGGACGACGCCGCGACCGACGCGGACGCCGACCGCTCCTAGCCCTCCGGCTCCGGCCCCGACCCCGGCCCCGGCTCCGGCTCCGGCCCCACCGCGGGATCTGTCGGCAGCGACGCTAGGAAGTCCTCTACCAGCCCGGCGAACAGGTCCGGCCGCTCGATCTGCGGCATGTGGCCGCAGTCCGGGATGAGGCGCGTGCGCGCGTCGGGCAGCTCGCGCGCGACGGCCGTGAGGTGCGCGGGCGGGAGGATCCGGTCGCGGTCGCCCCACACCGCGAGCACCGGCAGGCCCGACGCCCGCACGCTCTCGACCAGCGGGCGCCGCCAACGCGAGCTCACCCCGCGGACCGTGCCGAGGTCGCGCGCGATGCCGAGCATCGTGGCCGCGTGGGTCGGCCGGGCCGAGAGCTCCTGCGCGTGCCGCACGCGCGCGTCGGTGGTGAGCGCCGGGTCGTGGAAGATCGTGCGGGTCGAGCGCCGCGAGTTGCCGGGCGTCGGCCGCATGAGCAGCGTGGCGAGCGGGTCGAAGGCGAGCATCCGGAGCCCCACGGTCACCTGACGGCCGAAGCCCGCGCTGTCCGCGAGCACGAGGGCGCGCACGCGATCCGGGTGCCGTACCGCCAGCGTCATCGCGACGGCGCCGCCGAGCGAGTTGCCGACGACGGTCACGGGTCCGCGGACGCCCACCGCGTCGAGGTACGCGGACAGGGCGTCCGCCAGCGCGTCGAGCGTGGTGGCGCCGGGGACGGGATCCGACCAGCCGAAGCCCGGCAGATCGAGGCTGTGCAGCGCGTGCCCCTCGGAGAGCCGCGCGTGCTGCTCGTCCCAGTCCTCGAGGCTGCGGCCGATGCCGTGCAGGAGGAGCAGCGGATCCCCGGTGCCGGTCACGCGGTGCCGCACCTGCCGGCCGCCGACCTCGAGCATCGCGGTCCCCGGGGCCCGGAGCGGATCGACGTCCCCGGATGCGGCCATGTCGCGACCCTATCGAGATCCTCACGCCGCGGATTCCTGCGATGTCGGGAGGAGGTGCGACGATGGAGGGGCTGCGCATCGCAGCGTCTTCCCCGTCGCCCGGAGCCACGAGCCCCGCCCGACGCGCGGCGGTCCACGCAGGTCGCCGATGAGCATCAAGGAGCGACACGGCATGACGATCTTCGAGCAGATGGAGTCCGAGGTCCGGAGCTACAGCCGCGGCTGGCCGGTCGTGTTCGACCGCGCGGTGGGCAGCGAGATGTTCACGGCCGACGGCGACCGCTACCTCGACTTCTTCGCGGGCGCCGGCGCGCTCAACTACGGGCACAACAACCCGGCGCTCAAGCAGAAGCTGGTCGACTACATCCTCCGCGACGGCGTCACGCACTCCCTCGACATGTTCACGGAGGCCCGCCGCGACTTCCTGCAGACCTTCCAGGACGTCATCCTCCAGCCGCGCGGGCTCGACTACCGCATCATGTTCCCCGGCCCGGGCGGCGCCAACGCGGTCGAGGCCGCCATGAAGCTCGCGCGCAAGGTCACCGGCCGCACCACCATCGTGCACTTCACGAACTCGTTCCACGGCATGACCGAGGGAGCGCTCTCCGTCACCGGCAACGCGCTCAAGCGCGGCGGCGCGGGCCACCCGCTCCACCACGCCATCGCGGTGCCGTTCGACGGCTACCTCGGCGGCGAGACCGACAGCCTCGCGTACTTCGAGAAGCTGCTCGACGACTCGGGCTCGGGCGTCGACACGCCCGCCGGCGTCATCGTCGAGACCGTGCAGGGCGAGGGCGGCATCAACGTCGCTTCACCCGAGTGGCTGCGGAAGCTGCGCGAGCTGACCACGCGCCACGGCATCGTCCTCATCGTCGACGACGTGCAGATGGGCTGCGGCCGCACGGGCGGGTTCTTCAGCTTCGAGGAGTCGGGCATCGTCCCCGACATCGTCACGCTCTCCAAGTCCATCGGCGGATACGGCCTGCCCATGGCCCTCACGCTCCTCAAGCCCGAGCTCGACCAGTGGAAGCCGGGCGAGCACAACGGCACCTTCCGCGGCATCGCGCCCGCGTTCCTCACGGGCGCTGAGGCCATCCGCCTGTACTGGGCAGACGGCGAGCTCGAGGCGTCCACGCTCCGCAAGGGCGAGCGAATCCACGAGGTCTTCACCGAGATCGCGGCCTCCGTCGCGCCGGAGATGACGCTGAAGGTGCGCGGCCGCGGCCTCGCGCGGGGCATCGAGTTCCCCTCGGGCGACCTCGCCGGCGCCGTCTGCCGCGCGGCGTTCGAGCGCGGCATGCTCATGGAGACGAGCGGCGCCGGCGGCACGGTCATGAAGGTGCTGCCCGCGCTCACCATCACCGACGAGCAGGTCGAGGAGGGGCTCGCCATCATCCGCGAGGCCGTCCGCGAGGTGCTCGGCTCCACGAGCGAGGAGCTCGCCGCCGACGAGGTCCCGCTGCCGGTGGCCGTCGGGAGCTGATCCGCTGAAGCGCAGTGCACCGCGTGTGACCGGTGGACGGCGCCGAGAGGGAGCTCATCGCTGACAGAAGTGTCGCCAATGCTCCTCGTAGCGTCGCTTATGCGCGACAAGTGTCACGAAGAGACGGATTCGGGAGCACATCACGAGCCTCTGTTCAGCCCACTGATTCTCCCCACGCGAGCTGCTGCAGACCGTCTTCTCCACGTATCCGCTCGCGCCTCGCACGACCGCCGGTCGCCACGAGAGGATGACCGCATGGGGATGACGACGATCGTGTTCGGTGCTGCAGACGATGAGGCGGCCGCGGCCGTCCTCGAGCTCGACGGGGAGCCGGAGGGGTACGACTGCTACCTGATGCCCGACGAGGTCTGGGAGCTCGAGGGGCTGATCCGCGGAGTCGCCGGCTCGGAGCTCCCGACGTACACCCAGGAGCCCATCGCGGAGACGGACGACTTCGCCGTCTTCGTGATGCCGCTCAGCTCGGGGCTCGCCGGCCTGCTGCGCGACGCCGTGCCCGCGCGACGCGACGAGCTCGCGGAGCGCTGGCAGGGCGTCTGCCCCCATGTGGGCGACTGGGCCTCGTACGAGGTGGAGGACACCCTCGAGATCCTCGCCCGCACGCTCGTCGAGATCCAGGGCGCGGGCCTCACGCCGTACATGTACGTCTGCCCCTGATCCGTCGGCGTCGCCGTCGCGCTAGCCGCGCGGCCGCAGGATCCGGTAGCGGTGCTCCGGGCGGCCCGTGGATCCGTAGTTGAGCTGCACGTCCACGACGCGGTCGCGCGCGAGGGCGCCGAGGTAGCGCTGCGCGGTGGCGCGGGAGACGCCCACCCGCTCCGCGATCTCCGGGGCGCTGAGCTCCGCGTCGGATGCGGCGAGGGCGTCGAGCACGGCCTGCTCGGTCGCCGGGCGCTCGCGCGCCGAGACCCGGCCGGGCCGCAGGGCGTGGATGGCGCGGTCGATGCCGGCCTGGTCGAGCGGGCGGTCGCTCGCGAGCCCGGCACGGAAGGCCGCGTAGGCCGCCAGGCGCGCGGTGAGCAGCTCCGGCGCGAACGGCTTCACGAGGTAGGAGACGGCGCCGCCGCGGAGGGCGCGGCGGACGGTGGCGGGATCGTCGGCGGCCGTGACGAGGATCACGTCGGGCTCGATGCGCCGCACCAGGTCGATGCCGCTGCCGTCGGGCAGGTACGCGTCGAGGAGCACGAGGTCGGGGCGCGACGTGTCGAGCACGGCGAGCGCCGCCCGCACGCTGCCCGCGGTGCCGACGGACCGGAACCCGGGCGCCTGCTCCACGATGCCCTCGTGCAGGCGGGCGATGCGGAAGTCGTCGTCGACGATGAGGACGGTGAGGTCGTCGGTCATGCGCGGGCTCCGTCGGGGGTGTGGGTGTCGGGGTCGGTGCCGGGGGTGGCGGGGAAGTGGGGATCGTCGGCCGGCGGATCCGCGTCGGGCGGCTCGACCACGCCCGCGAGGCGCGCGCAGAACACCGCGCCGGACTCGGCCTCGGACGGCGGGCCACCCGGGTCCGCGACCCACACGTCGCCGCCGTCGCGCCGGGCGATGTCGCGCACGAGCGGCAGCCCGAAGCCGAGTCCGTGCGCGGGATCCGCTCCGCCGGCCGCCGCGAGCGCCTCCGCGGCCCCGTCCACGTCGTCGGGCCGGCGCCGGAAGATCCCCACGGCGTCCGCCGACCCGAGCCCGTCACCCGAGTCGGCGACCGCGAGGTGCAGGTCGGCGCCGTCGTCGAGCGCCTCCACCTCCACCCACCGGTCGGCCCGGGATCCGCGTACGGCCGCGTGCACCGCGTTGTCGACGAGGTTGCCGAGGACGGTCGTGACCTCCTCCGGCCGCACCAGGAACCCGCGGACGAGCGTGCCGGGCCCGACCCGCAGCGTCACGCCCCGCTCCTCGGCCTCCATCGCCTTCGCGCCGAGGAACGCCTGCAGGTACGGCTCGTCGACGAGCCCCGCGTCGACCGTCGGGAACGCCACGGGCCCCTGCTCGAGCACGCCCGCGAGGTAGCTGTCGGCCTCGTCCACCCGGCCGGTCGCGACGAGGCCGCGCACGACGTGGAGGCGGTTCGCGAACTCGTGCCGCTGCACCCGCAGCGCCGTGGACATCGCGGTGACGGCGGTGAGGCGGCGGCTCATCGCCTCGACGTCCGTCTCGTCGCGCAGCACCATCACGGTGCCGAGGTCGCGGCCGTCGCGGGCGACCCGGGCGACGTCGACGAAGAGGAGCCGGTCGTCGACCACCGCGCGCAGCGACGCGGATCCGGCGTCGGGCGCGCCGGCGGACCCGGCCGTGGATCCCTGACCGGCCCGCGCCGCGGCCACCGCGTCCCGCAGGACCGGCGCGACGCCGAGGTCCGCGAGCGTGCGGCCGACCGGATCCTCGAGGCCGAGCAGCTCCGCGGCCCGCGGGTTGCAGACCGTGACGCGCCCGTCGGGGCCGAGGCCGAGCACGCCCTCGCCTACCCCGGACAGCACGGCCGCCTGGTCCTGCACGAGGCCCGCGAGCTCGGACGGCTGGAGGCCGAGGGTGAGGCGAGCGAGACGGCGCGAGAGGATCCCGCTGGCCACCGCCCCGACGCCGAGCGCGAGCAGGGCGACCACCGCGATGGCCGCGACGTCGACGCCGATGGAGTCGCGCACGGTCGCCGCCGCGAAGCCGACGCTGACCTCGCCGACGACGCGGCCGTCGGCGGCGGACGCACCGGAGGCACCGGAGGCACCGGACGCACCGGACGCACCGGACGCACCGGACGCACCGGACGCACCGGAGGCACCGCCCGCGGGCGCCTCGGCGTCCAGCGCCCGCACCGGCACCTTCGCCCGCGCCGACTCCCCGAGCGTGCCGGTCGCCCAGGTGACCTCCTCGCGTCCCGCGAGCGCGACGGCCGGATCCGTGCTCACGAGCTGCCCGAGCTCGGCCGGGTCGGGGTGCGCGAGCCGCAGTCCGCGGTCGTCGGTCACCACGACGAAGAGCGCGCCCGTCCGCTCGCGCACCGCCTCGGAGCTCCGCTGCACCAGCCCGTCGGCGAGGTCCGCGGCCGAGGGTCGCGCGGGATCCGCGGTCTCGGCGGTGACGGCGGCCCGGAGCGCGGGATCCTCGGCGGTCGTCCGCGCGATCGCGAGCGCCGTCGCCTGCGCCTCCTGGCGGTTCTCCGACGAGCTGAGCAGACCGTAGGCGATGGTCGCGATGCCCACGACGACGAGCACGACGAGCAGCTGGAGGACGAGGGTGCGCCGGGCGAAGTCGAGCCCCGCCCGTCGTCGCCCCGTCGCCCGATCCATCGAGGTGAGCATAATGCGCAGAACGTCGTTTGCGTGCACTATCGCGATGAAGCGGCACAAGCGCGACGAAGCGGGGAAGCCGACCTAGCGTGTGGTGTTCAGCCGGGCGTCCGCCCACCGACGAAGGAGTCACACGTGCTGGTATTCCTGGGCTTCGCCATGGTCCTCACCTTCATGGCGCTCATCATGACCAAGCGGCTGACGCCCATGGTCGCCCTCATCCTCGTGCCGACGATCTTCGGGCTCTTCGCGGGCGCCGGGCTCGGCATCGGCGACATGGTCATCGAGGCGCTCGGCGACCTGGCCCCCACGGCCGCGCTGCTGATGTTCGCCATCATCTACTTCGGCATCATGATCGACGTCGGCCTGTTCGACCCGCTGGTGCGCCTCATCCTCCGCGTCGCGGGCGGCGACCCGGCGAAGATCGTGCTCGGCACGGCCATCCTCGCGGCGGCGGTCTCCCTCGACGGCGACGGATCGACCACCTTCATCGTCACCACGGCGGCCATGCTGCCCATCTACCGCAAGCTCGGGATGAGCCCGGTGGTCCTCACCTGCACGGCCGGGCTCGCGAACGGCACGCTCAACATCGTCCCGTGGGGCGGCCCGACCGTCCGCGCGGCGGCGGCCCTCAAGGTCTCGCCGACCGACATCTTCGTGCCGATGATCCCGTCGCTCCTGGTGGGCCTGGCGCTCGTCTTCATCTTCGCCTGGACCATGGGCGTCCGCGAGCGCAACCGCCTCGCGGCGCTCGGCGAGGCGCGGGCCGAGGGCGGCCTCGACGGCGGCGCGGGTGCCGGCTCCGGCGGATCCACGGGCGGTTCCGGCTGGTGGCGCGCCGGTCGCGGCGCCCCCGCGACCCCGCGCGGCGGCCTCATCACCCTCGCCCCCTCGCTCGTGCGCGCCGAGACGGCCGCGGTCTCCACGGTCGGCTCGACGATGCTCGACCCCGACCGCGAGACGCTCCGTCCGCGCCTCATCTGGTTCAACCTGGGGCTCACCATCGCGGTGCTCGTGCTGCTGATCATGGACCAGCTGCCCCTCGCCTACGTCTTCATGGTCGGCGCCGCCATCGCCCTGATCGTCAACTTCCGGGTGCTGAAGGACCAGGGCGAGCGCATCGCCGCGCACGCGCCCAGCGTGGTCGGCGTCGTCTCGATGGTGCTCGCGGCCGGCGTCCTCATCGGCGTGCTCAACGGCACGGGCATGGTCTCGGCGATGTCGGCGTGGCTCGTCACGATCATCCCGGACGCGCTCGGCCCGGGCCTCGCGGTCATCACGGGCGTGCTCAGCATCCCGATGACCTTCTTCATGAGCAACGACGCCTTCTACTACGGCATGCTCCCGGTGCTCGCGGAGAGCGCGGCGAACTACGGCATCGATCCCGTGGAGATGGCCCGCGCGTCCATCACCGGGCAGCCCGTGCACCTGCAGAGCCCGCTCGTGCCGGCGATCCTGCTGCTCGTGTCGCTGGCCGACGTGAACCTCGGCGACCACCACCGCAAGGTGCTGTGGCGCGCCGTCCTGGTGTCGCTCGTGATGCTCGCGGTGGGCGTGCTCACGGCGGCCATCCCGATCTGATCGGGAGGCGCTCCGCGAGGAGCGCCACCGCTCCGCGAGGAGCGTGCACGCGGAGGCCGGGCGGCTCGGGGGAGCGCCCGGCCTCCTCGCGTGCGCGGGGACGGCGGGCCGGTCGCCGCGATGCGCCGGGCCGCGAACCGCCGACCGGGGCGGGATCCGCCCACCGGGCCGGGATCCGCGAACCCGGGCAGGATCCGCGAACCCGGCCCGGCGGGATCCGCGATCCGCCTAGGAGACCCGCTCCGCGACCTGGTACCCGGCCTCGGAGTAGACGATCCGGTAGGCGGCGCCCGGCTGCGTGGCCGCGCCGTACTGGTCGGCCGAGAGGGCGCCGGCTCCGAGCCCGCCGCCGAGCGTGTCGATGACCACGTACTGCGGCGCCGGGTTGCCCGGGTTGCCGAGCCAGTACACCTCGTGGTCGTCGACGAGGTACGACATGAGGCCGATGTCGCTGAGCACGCTCGCGCCGGCCGGCACGTGGTCGAGCGCGGCCTGCGCCTGCGCGGCCCGCGGCGACGGCTGCCACGCGGCGGGCTTCCCGAGCTCCATCAGGGGCGAGCGGAGGAACAGCAGGACCGCGGCCACGGCGAGCAGGGGCACGGTCGCGCGCGACGCGTTCGCGAGCCATCGCTGCCCGCCGCCACGCGCCCGGACGACGCCGTCGATCGCCGCCGCGAACACGATGGGCATGAGCACCGCGTCGTAGTGGTAGCCGGGCGCCCAGTACGCCTCGGTGGGGGCCAGGAAGCGCCAGGCCAGCGTCGGCACCACGAGGAGGAGGAGCGGCGAGCGCACGGCGATCAGCGCGCCCGCGAGCACGAGGAACGCGACGGTCTCCACCTTGGGTGCCGCGAAGAGCCCCCAGAGCGTGCCGAACGGATCCGCGAGCGCGCCGCCGGCGTCGAGCTTCGACGCGTAGTCCCAGCGGGCCTCGCGGTTGAACGCGGGGAGGATCACGGTGGTCGCCAGCACGAACCACGCCACGCCCCAGCCGGCGAGCGCGATGCCGACGCGGCGGTCCATCGTGAGGGCGATGATCGCGCCGAGGACGGCGACCGTGAGGCCGAGGTCCTCCTTCACGAAGACGAGCGGCGCGGCCCAGAGCGCGGCGGCGAGGGCCCGTCGGGCGATCACCGCGTCGAGCGCGAAGGCCAGCAGCGGCAGCGCGAACGCGATCTCGTGGAACTGGAACGCGACCGCGCCCTGGATGCCCCAGCTCAGCCCGTACGCGGCGGCCACCGTGATGGCGCCCCAGCGCCCGGTCACGCGACCGGCGAGGCGCCCTACCCCCACCACCGAGATGCCGATGAGCACCGCCTGCACCACGAGCAGCGCGAAGGCGTGCGGCCACACGGCGTAGACCGGGCCGAGCAGCACGAGGATCGGGTGGAAGTGGTCGCCCATGAGGTTGAAGCCGTCGCCCTTGATGGAGACGAGCGGCGCCTGGAAGCGCGAGTAGTCCTGCGCGAGCTGGGTGAAGATGCCGGTGTCCCACGACTTCACGGTGAAGCGGCGCCACTGGAGCGCGGAGTACAGCACGTACACGGCGGTGACGAGCGCGGCGACGATGACGACGCCGACGGTGCCGGGGACGCGGGACCCGGTGAGGAGCCCCGGGACGTCGGAGGCGGGATCCGGCTCGGCGGCGTCCGCGTCGCGGGGGCGGGACGGGGCGTTCGGACTGGTCACGCGAGCAAGGGTCTCACGCGGGCGCGGGATGAGGGCGTGGCGATCCCCGGCCCATCCGCTCAGCGACGGCGGGTGGCCTCAGCGACGCGAGCCGCCCGCGCCCTCCTGGCGCTCGCGCTCCGCGGCCATGGCGGCGCGGCCGGCGTCGCGGTTCTTCACGCGGATCTGCTCCTCGCGCACCTCGGCCTGCGTCGCGCGCTCCTGCACCAGCCACTGCGGCGGGGCCTGGAGCAGCTCCTTGATCTGGGCGGTGGTGAGCGCCTCGTCGACGCCGCCGCGGGCGAGGCCGGCGATGGAGACGCCGAGCTTGCCGGCGATGACCGGGCGCGGGTGCGGGCCGTCGCGCAGCAGCGTGGCCAGCCACTCCGGCGGGTTCGCGGTCATCTCGGCGAGCTCCGCGCGGGACGGGGTCGACTCCTGGAACTCCACGGGGGTCGCCGGGAGGTGCACGCCCAGCTTCTTCGCCGCGGTCGCGGCCTTCATCGTCTGGCTGGATCCGGGGCTCGTCATGTGCCCAGGGTACCGTCGGGGCCCCGGGCGCCCTGCACTAGCCTGGATCGACCCGCCGCCGCTCACGCGCCACCACCGAGCGGGCCATCGAGGGGACTCCCGTGGACGCCGACCCGACCGCCCTCCGGCGCTTCGCCGCCGTGGCCGACGAACTGCACTTCGCCCGCGCCGCCAAGGCCCTGAACGTCTCGCGCATCGCCGTGAGCCGCTCGATCCTCGACCTCGAGGCGCTCTGGGGCGTCGAGCTGTTCGTGCGCGACGAGGGGCCCACGCGCCTCACCCCGGACGGCGAGGCGCGCCTCGCCGAGACCCGGGCCGCGATCGACGCGGACGACGCGCGACTCGCCGCCGAGGCCGCCGCCCCGCCGCGCGGGCTGGTCGTCGCCATCGTGCCCGGCGTGACGGTCGCCAAGTGGACCCGCGCGTGGGACGAGCGCGTGCCGGACGTGCCGCTGCGGATCATGCCGCTCGCCGAGCCGGATGCGGCGCCGTCCCTCGTCGATGGATCCGTGGACGTCGCGTTCCTCCGCCTCCCCGTCGACGGCCGCGGCCTCACCGTCGTGCCCCTCTACGGCGAGGTGCAGGTCGCGATCCTGCCCAAGGAGCACGCGCACGCGACCGCGGATGCGATCTCCCTCACCGACCTCGCCGAGGAGCTGCTCCTGCAGCCGGCCGAGCAGGTGCCGGGCTGGCCGGGGCGCACGGCCGGCGCGGATCCGGTGCCGATGCCCGACGACGTGGCGGCGGCCGTCGAGCTGGTCGCCGCGGGCGTCGGCTTCGTCGTCGTGCCGCACGCGCTCGGCCGGCTGCACGCGCGCAAGGACGTGGTCGCTGTGCCGGTGCACGACCTGCCGGAGACGCGGATCGCCGTGGCCTGGCGCGAGGGCGACGCCAGCCCGCACATCGAGGAGCTCGTGGGCATCGTCCGCGGGCGGACCGCGGCGAGCTCCCGGTCGGCGCGCGACGACGACGAGCGCGACCGCCGGAAGCCCACGGCCGCGCAGAAGACCGCGCGCAAGGCCGCGGGGAAGCCGGGGGCCGCGGGCGCGAAGGGCGGCGGGAAGCCGACGCCGAAGGGCGGATCCGGCGGCACGGGCGGCGGGCGCACTCCCCCGCCGCGGGGCGGTCGACGCGGCCGCTAGATCCCGCCGCGCGCGGCCTGCAGGTCGGCGACGACCCCGGCCACGTGCTCGCCCCAGCGCCGGTACATGGACGTGTAGCGGAACTCGCCGCCCACGAAGTCGACCGGGCCCGCATCCGGCAGCTTCACCGAGACGGCCTGCGGGAAGCGCGCGCACACCTCGGCCTTGCGCTGGGAGAGGTACGCGGCGTGGTCGCGGAAGAGGCCGCGCACGAACGCGCCGGCCTCCACGTACTGCGACACCTGCGGCACGTCGGACACGAGCACGATCGAGTTGTCGGCGGTCTGCTCCACGAGGTGGTCGAGCAGGTCCTCGAGGCGGTGGACCCAGGGTGTGATGCGCGCGAGCTCGAGCGCGTCGGCGACCCCGGGCATCACGAGCACGACGTCGTAGCGGTGCAGCTCCGTCACCTGCCGCACGGCCTCCTGCGTGGCGGTGAGGTGCTGGTCGGCGAGCGGCACCGTGCGCCACTCCACCCCGCGGCCCGTGAGCGCCGCGAGCGCCTGCGCCGACTGCGCGACGACACCGTCCGCGTGCGTGCGGAGGCCCACGCCGGATCCGCCGATGCCGCCGAGCGCGAGGATCCGGTCGGGGTCGGGACCCGGCACCACGCCGACCGGCGCGTCCGTGGGCACGGTCGCGGTGAGCGGGGTGGGGATGCCGCCGCGCAGGCTCGCCGCCACGAAGGGGCGGACGGCCTGGTGGAGGACGCGGATCGGCGGGGTCATGGGCTCCTGGGGATCGAGGGGCGTCGTTCCATCATGCGCCGAACACCCCCGTGTCGGAGGCCGAGCCTATCGTCGTGCACGAGCACGGCCGGGTGCTCGCGCCCTCGACCCACCACCTGGAGCATCCGATGACCCGCGAGCCCGAGCCCCTCGTCCACCACCCGCACGCCCGCTACCACCAGGGCGCCTGGCGCGTGCAGGTCGCGTCGCAGCCCGTGCTCGGCTACGTCGTGCCCACGGCGCGCGCCGCCGGCGCGGAACCCGTCTACGAGGTCTACGCGGATGCGGTCGACGCGTCCGGCCGCCGCGTGTGGGTCTCCACCGCGGTCACGCTGGAGGCGGCCATCGACTGGATGCGCGAGCACGACATGGAGCTGCTCTCGTTCGCGGGCGAGCACGCCCGGCGTCACCGCGAGCTCGCCATGGGGATGATGCCCACGCACTACTGAGCGCGGGCGCCGTCGCCGATGTCGCGGATCAGGGCGTGGCGAGCCAGTACGCGATGAGCAGCATCGTCACCACGAAGCCGGAGAGGAAGTTGAGGCCGAGGAAGCGCCGCCAACCGCGGTTCGCCGCCTCCGCGTCCTCGTCGCGGATCGACCAGAACGGCGCGGTGCTGAGGATGTACGGGATCACGAGCGCGGCCGCGACGATCCCAGGGAAGCCCGTGAACAGCATCGCCACGCCGGCCGCGGCGTAGGCGAGCACCGCGATCCGCACGGTGGCGGCGCCGCCGAGCACGGTCGCGATGGAGGAGATGCCGCCCTCGCGGTCGGCCACGATGTCCTGCACGGCGCCGAACGCGTGCGAGGCGACGCCCCAGAGGAAGAACGCCGCGAGGATCGCCCACAGCCCGGGCGTGAACGTCCCGCCCGCGAGCACGATGCCGAAGACCGCGGGCGACGTGAAGTGCGTGCTCGAGGTGAGCGAGTCGAGGATGGGCCGCTCCTTGAAGCGGAGGCCCTTCAGCGAGTACGCGATCACGGCGAACACGCTCACGGCGAGCACGGCGAGGCTCGCCGCGGATCCCACCGCCACGAGGTACGCGAGGAACGGCACGTTCGTGACGAGCACCGCGATCAGCACCGGCCGGTGCATCGCGCGCGCCAGCACCGCGCCCTCCACTCCGCCCTTCCGGGGGTTCCGCATGTCGGACTCGTAGTCGAAGACGTCGTTGATGCCGTACATCGCGAGGTTGTACGGGATGAGGAAGTAGAGCGTGCCGAGCACCGCCGTGAGGTCGAGCTCGCGCGTGACCGTGAGGTAGGCGGCCGCGAACGGGAAGGCCGTGTTGACCCAGGAGAGCGGGCGGGACGACAGCGCGATGGTGCGGATCATCTCCGCGGCGCCGGGCCGGGCCCGCACGTCACTCATGCGCTTCGATGCCGGAGACGCTGCGGCGGCGGCGCAGCAGGTACCAGACGGCCGGCAGCAGCACGAGGGCCGCGATCGCGTAGGCGAAGTCCTCGATGGGCGCGTAGCCGAGCACGAGGCCCACGAGCTTGTCGGGGTCGTACCCGACGAGGCCGACCTTGATCATGATGTTGTCGAAGAGGAGCGTCATCACGAGCAGGATCGCGACGGGCATCCGCCGGTACCAGTAGTACTCGGGGTAGTCGAAGCGGCTGGATCCGTACGGCACGGCGTTGGCCTCGCGCAGCAGCAGGCGACGGAACAGGAATCCGACGACCGCGACGGGAGCGAGGAACAGCAGGTCGAGCACGAGGTAGCTCATCGGTTCGCGCGCTCCCTCGCCCGGGCGACGTGGTGGTCGGCGAGGCGGCTGAACCCGTTGACGAGGTTCATCGTGAGGTAGCAGAGCAGCGTGAGGAAGAAGACCTCCTCGAGCGGGAGCTCGGGGCCCACGAGGATGCCCGTCATGAACGGCGTCTCGCCGCGGAAGAAGATGCCCTGCGAGATGCCGGCCACGTCCCACGCGAGGAAGAAGGCGACGCCCACGAGCGTGGTGACGGCCGCGGCGGTGCGGTCGCGCCAGAAGAACAGGCGCCAGCGGCGGTCGACGAGCATCATGCAGCCGAGGGTGACGAGGAGGGCCGCGAGGTAGAGGAGGCCCATCAGACCACCGGGCGGCCGACCGTGCGCACGAGCGGCTCGGCGCCGGGGCCGGTCGACGTGTCGCCGCGGAGGCGCTTCACGAGGATCTCCGCGCTGATGAGGCACATGGGCAGGCCGATGCCGGGGATGGTGGATCCGCCGGCGTAGTGCAGCCCGTCGACCCGCTTGCTCGTGTTGCCGGCACGGAACATGGCCGACTGCGAGAGCGTGTGCGCGGGCCCGAGGATGGTGCCCGTCCACGAGTGCAGGTCGGCGGCGAAGTCGCCGGGGCCCGAGGTGCGGCGGAGCACGATGCGCTCGGCCAGGTCGGGGATCCCGGCCCAGTCGCTGATCTGCTGGATGGCGCGGTCGGCGATCTCCTCGACGCGCGCGTCCCCGGCGCCGTCGATGCCGCCGCGGCCGATGGTCGGGTCGGCGGGGATCGGCACGAGGATGAAGACGTTCTCGTGGCCCGCGGGCGCGACCGAGCCGTCGGTGGCGCTGGGCTTGCAGACGTAGATGCTGGCGGGATCCGGTACCGAGGTCGCGCCGCCCTTCGGCGGGAAGATGCGGGAGAAGTTCTCGTCCCAGTCCTCCGTGAACAGCAGCGTGTGGTGGTGCAGCTCGGGCAGCTCGCCCTTCACGCCGAGGTAGACGAGCACGGCGCCGGGGCCGGCGGTGGCCTTGTCCCAGTACGCCTGCGGGTAGGTGCGGAACGCCTCGGGGAGCAGCTCGGTCTCGGTGTGGTGCAGGTCGGCGGTGGAGACGACCACGTCGGCGTCGAGCGTCTCGGTGCCGGCGTCGGTGGTGATCTGCACGCCGCGCGCCCGCGCCTTGCCGGCCTTCGTCGGCTCGGTGAGGATGCGCGAGACGGGCGCTCCCGTGCGGATCTCGACGCCCTCGGCACGGGCCACCCGTTCGATGGCGTCGATCACGGTGATGAGGCCGCCCTGCGGGTAGAGCACGCCGTCCTCGAGGTCGAGGTGGCTCATCAGGTGGTACATGCTCGGCGCGAGCTTGGGCGAGGAGCCGAGGAAGACGGCCGGGTAGCCGAGGATCTGGCGGAGACGGCGGTCCTTCACATAGCGGGCCACGTGCGTCTCGAGCGGCGTGAGCAGGAGCTTCCCGAGCGTGCCGGTGCGGGTGACGATGTCGCGCTTCAGCAGCGGGCGGTAGTCGGCGAAGGTCGTGTAGAGGAAGCGCTTCTTCGCCATCTCGTAGACCTCCTTCGCGGAGTCGAGGTAGCGGGCCATCGCGGGGCGGGATCCGGGCTCGACGCTCTCGAACAGGTCGAGGTTGGCCTCGCGGGAGTCGCGGATGTCGATGGGATCCGGGTCGCCCTCGAAGAGCACGCGGTAGCCGGGGAGGCGCACCAGGTCGAGCTGCTCGGCCGCGCTCGTGCCCATCAGCTTGAAGAAGTGGTCGAACACCTCGGGCATGAGGTACCAGCTGGGGCCGAGGTCGAAGCGGAAGCCGTCGCGCTCCCAGGAGCCGGCGCGGCCGCCGACCTCGTCGCGGCCCTCGACGAGGGTGACGCGGTAGCCGTCGCGGGCGAGGAGCGCGGCGGAGGCGAGGCCGGCGATCCCGCCGCCGATCACGATGGCGGTGGGTGCGGTCATGGCGCTCTCCTGCTGCTCGGGGTCGGACGGGGCGGGGCGGTGGTCGTGGTCGTCGTGGTCGTCGGTCTCCGCGCGGGACGCGGGCGTGGAGCGCGCGCCGTGGACGCGGGGGGCGCGCGAGCGGCGGACGAGGCGGCCGTCGACGCCCGAGGGCTCGGCGCCCGTGGCGGCGGCGAGCGCGATGCGGGCCTTCACGGGATCCGGCACCCGCACGCGCGTGCGCGCCAGCTCGGCCGCCGGGGTGTCGCGGAGCCGCACGGCGAGCTCGGCGAACAGGCCCTGCGCGAGCGCGACGGCGCGGCGGCTGGAGGCGGGGAGGTCGGGGATCACGGCGCCGGACATGCGGAGGTCGTGGTCGATGTCGTCGAGGATGCGCTCCTTGTCGGCCTCCGAGAAGGACGCGACGTCGACGCCCGGGAAGTAGCTGCGGCCGAGCGCGTCGTGGTCGGCGGCGAGGTCGCGCAGGAAGTTGACCTTCTGGAACGCGGCGCCCAGGCGCTTGGCGCCCTCCTCGAACCGGATCCGCTCGGGCCGCGTGGTGGCGTGGCCCATGAGGAACGCGCGGAGGCACATGAGGCCGACGACCTCCGCGGATCCGTAGACGTACTCCGTGAAGGAGGCGGGCGTGTGCTCCATGCGCCGCAGGTCCATGCGCATGGAGGCGAAGAACGGCGCGGTGAGCTCGGCGCCGAAGCCGGCGCGGCGGGCCGTGATGGCGAACGCGTGCACGACGAGGTTCGTGCTGTAGCCGCGCAGCATCGCGTCCTCGGTCTCCTGCTCGAGGGCGTCGAGCAGGTCCTCGACGTGCGCGGGATCCACGCCGGCACCGGCCGCCGCGCCGTCGACGATCTCGTCGGCGATGCGCACGAGCGCGTACACGTTCTCGATGTGCTGGCGCACGTCCGCGCCGAGGAGGCGCGAGGCGAGGCCGAAGGAGGTGGAGTAGCTGCGGATCACGACGGAGGCCGTGTCCTGCGCCACCCGGTCGTACTTGTCGAGGCCCGTGGGCGCCTCGGGGGCGGCGGGCCGGCGGCCGGGCAGGCGACGCGTCATCGGATGCGCCCGAGCACGGACTCGGCGACGGGCGCGAGCTCCCGGCGGAGCGCCTCCGGCACGACCGGGTCCTCGAGGCGCGCGCACGCGGCCGTCGCGAGGTCGCGCGCCACGCCCTCGGCGAACGCGCGGGCGCCGGAGCTCTCCAGCACCGAGCGCACGAGGGCCGCCTCGCCGCGGGAGAGGTCGTCCTTGCCGATGAGCGCGCTGATCTCCCGCCACTCCGAGGAGCGGACGGCGTGGGCGATGAGCACGGTGCGCTTGCCCTCGCGGAGGTCGCCGAGGTTCGTCTTGCCGGTCTCCTCCTCATCGCCGAAGACGCCGAGCACGTCGTCGACCACCTGGTAGGCGATGCCGATGTCCCGGCCGAAGTCGCCGAGCGCGGCCACGACCTCGGGGCGCGCGCCCGCGAGCACGGCGCCGGCCTGCAGCGGCGCCTCGAACGAGTAGACGGCGGTCTTGAGGCGCTCCATGCGGAGGATCTCCTCGACGCTCGGCACGTCCGCCGTGAGCGAGAACTCGACGTCGATGAGCTCGCCCGCGGCGGACGCGAACACGGCGTCGTCGAGGATCTCGAGCAGGTGCGACCGGGTGAGGTCGCGCACGCCGCTCGCGTCGATGAGGCGGTACGCGTTGACGAGCGCGAGGTCGCCCGCGATGACGGCGGCCGACATGCCGCGGTGCTCGGCGAGCGGCTGGGGCAGGCCCTGCGTGGTGGCGATGTCGCGGTAGGCACCGGAGACGTTGGGGCCGCCGCGCCGGGTGAAGTCGCGGTCGATGACGTCGTCGTGCACGATGAGCGCGGTGTGGAGCATCTCGAACGCGGCGCCGACGTGGGCCGCGGCCTGCACGTCCTGGCCGCCGAGGCCGTCGTACGCGGCCATGACCATGCGGGGACGGAAGCGCTTGCCGCCGGCCGTGTTGGACTCCAGCGTGCGCCACAGCTTCACGTACTCGTCGCCCATGGCCTCGGCGCGGACGAGGGAGCGGGCGAAGAACGCATCCAGCACGTTGTTCACGTGGGCCTGCCTCGATGTGGAGACGGCAGCGAGGTTGGTGGCGTCCACGGATGAAACCTAACATCGAGGCGGTAACGGAAAGCAGGGAGCGCATGTCACAGCACACCGAGCTCGTCGTCCTCCTGGACGACGACGGCGAGACCATCGGGACGGCGCCGAAGGCGACGGTCCACACCCGCGACACCGCGCTGCACCTCGCGTTCTCGTGCCACGTGTTCGATGCGGAGGGCAGGATCCTCGTCACGCGCCGCGCGATCGGCAAGCTCACCTGGCCCGGCGTCTGGACGAACTCGTTCTGCGGGCACCCCGCACCGGGCGAGGACATGCTCGAGGCCGTGCACCGCCGCGCCGAGCAGGAGCTCGGGCTCACCCTCGCCTCGGTCGAGCTCGTGCTGCCCGACTTCCGCTACCGCGCGACCGACGCCGCGGGCATCGTCGAGAACGAGATCTGCCCGGTGTTCCGCGCCGTGGCGGCCACGCCGGTGGATCCGCGACCCGAGGAGGTCGGCGAGTACCGGTGGGCGGATCCGGAGGAGCTGATCCCCGCGGTCGCCCACACGCCGTGGGCCTTCAGCCCGTGGCTCACGCTGCAGCTGCCGCTGCTGTACCCGGAGCACCCGGCGCACGCCGGCTCGCCGGATGCGGCGGCCGTGCCCGCGGTCTGATCCGACGCTCCACCGACGAGGGGCCCGGCCGCTTCGCGCGGCCGGGCCCCTCGTCGCGCACCCGGCGGGCGGGCGGGCGGGATCACCCCCAGAACGCGCGGACCTCGTCGGCGACGCGCTCGGCCTGGCGTCGGCCCGCCTCGGCGGAGACCTTGCGGGTCGAGAGCAGGAGCGAGTTCTCGCCGAACGCGGCCGTGCTCTCCGCGTCGGCCTGGATCACGAGCACCTCGGCCCGGCCGCGCAGCTGCTGCACGACGGTGGAGAGCGTCGGGCCCATGCCGGAGGCGGGCGCCTCGGGGCCGCACGCGATGACGAGGATCCGCTCGTGCTCGGCGACGACGTCGGCGTTCGTGCCGGAGCGCATGCCGCCGTCCATGTAGGGGCGGCCGTCGATGGTGACGGGCGGGAACACGCCGGGGACGGCGCAGCTCGCGGCGGACGCGCGCACGAGGTCGGCGCCGGAGTCCTTGTCGAAGACGGTGAAGCGGCCGGTGCCGGCGTCGACCGCGGTGATGCGGAGGTCCTTCTCGGGCCAGTCGCGGATGGGGAGGAGCTGGCCGATGCGCTCGACGCTCGCCGCGTCGTCGACCTCGGGGTCGTACTCCTCGAGCGCGAACTCGCCGATCCTCTGCCGGGTCGGGATCTCGCCTGCCGTGCTCACGACGCCCTCGCCGATCACCTCGATCGTGCGGGAGAGGTCGCGGCTGCCCATCGGCTCGACCATGCCGGCCACGTCGACGAAGTGCTCGTCGTAGGCGGCGTCGATGGCGCTGGCGCGCAGGTTGATCGCGACGACGGATCCGGCCGACGTGCCGACGACCGCGTCGGCCGCGCCGAGGTCGACGCCCGCGGCGATGAGGCCCGAGAGGAGCCCGGTCTCCCACGCGATGCCGGCGACGCCACCGCCGCCGAGGACCAGCCCCCGCGTGGTGCCCTGCTGCTCCGATGCCTGCGCTCTGCTCACGGTCGCTCCTGTCCAGGCCCGCCCGGTGCGGGTCCCCGACCATCATCCACGAGCGCGGCGACCGCGAGGCGGACGGCAGCTGGACGCCGGCTCCGACAGGGGTCCGGAGCCGTGAGACGGTGGACGCATGAGACTCGCCGAGGCGCTGATGGAACGGTCCGACCTGCAGAGGCGCGTCGAGTCGCTGCGGAGCAGGATCCAGGCGAGCGCCCGGTACCAGGAGGGCGAGGATCCCGCGGAGGACGCGGCCGCGCTGCTCGCGGAGGCCGTCGAGACGGTCGACGTGCTGGCGGCGCTCGTGACGCGGATCAACCTCACCAACACGGCCGCCCGCCTCGACGACGGCACGCCGCTGACGTCCGCGCTCGCCCGGCGGGACGCGCTGCGGACGCGGCACGGGATCCTCACCTCGGCGGCCGACGCCGCCTCCGGCCGCGCGGGCGGGGGCATGGCCGCCGGCTACGCGCCGCGGCAGATGCGGAGCGAGCTGCGGCAGATCGCGGCGCTGCCGATCCGCGAGGTGCGCGACCGGGCCGACGACGCGGCGCGCGAGCTGCGGGAGCTCGACGCTCGGATCCAGCGCGCGAACTGGGAGGTGGAGCTGGTCGAGGAGGCAGGCGGGACGGAAGGCTAGGGGCGAGTCGGTAGTCGTCCGGAGCGGGCACACCCCGGCGGATCAGCGGGAATCCTGATCCCCTGTGGCGCGGAGGGCAGCGCACCCGGCGAGAGCCGAGCACACGTCAGCCCCGCACCTCGCACCGGGAACGGTGCACGGGAACAGCTCACCACCACGTGCCGGTCGGACGACGAGGGAGGGTTCGGGGACCTCGCCCCGTGATGCGGGCCCGGTGCGATGCGCGCCGGGCCCGTCGTCGTGCGCGGCTCAGTCGTCGAGGCCGCGGATCTCCGCGGCCGTCGCGACGCACGAGACCGCGGCCGCCTGGCCCGACGCGGACGACTCGACGACGACCCGGTCGTCCACGAGGATCCGGCAGGACAGGTCGCTCGGCTCCGTCCCGCCGACGCCCACGAGCGTCAGCCGCTGGTCGTCGAACGCGCTGCCGCCGGGGAGGACGACCTCGCGGGTGAACGGGAGGGTCTGCCCGTCGGCCTGGTCGATGCCGAAGACATCGCCGACCGCGCTCGTCCACGAGGCCGTGACCGAGGTCGCCGTGCCGGTGATCTCGTAGGTGACCTCGACGTCGTCCGGCGATCCGGTGCCCTGCGGCTCGGGCAGCGGCACCGGGCTCGCCGACGAGCGCGACTCCTCCACCGCGTCGCCGATGACCGACGCGATGCCCACCGTGTAGGCGATCGCGAGGACGATCGACAGGATCAGCGCCGCCAAGCTCACGATGAGGCCGGCGAGCGCGCTGCCCTTGGGGCGGTCGCGGAGCACCAGGCCGATGATCCCGAGCACGATGCCGGCGAACGCGAGGAACCCCGACACGTAGTTGAGGAGCGGGATGACGGCGCCGATGAGCGACACCACGCCCACGATGAGCGCGGCGACGCCGACCCCGTTCGACGTCTTCCGCTCGCGGGGCGCGGTCGGCTCGGGCTCGGGGGCGTAGCGGAAGGTCATGCATCGACCCTGCCAGGGATGCGAACGGATCCGGCCGTCGCGGGGTCACGATCCCGCGACGGCCTTGAGCGCGTGGGCTAGGCCAGCACCTCCGCGACCGGCATGAGCGGCATGTCCAGCGCCGCCGCCACGTGCGAGTTCGTCACGTGCCCGTCGTGCACGTTCAGCCCGAGGGCGAGCGCGGGATCCTCGGCGAGGGCCCGCTTCCACCCCTTCTCGGCGAGCGCGATCACGTACGGCAGCGTCGCATTGGTGAGCGCGCGCGTCGAGGTCTCCGGCACCGCGCCCGGCATGTTGGCGACGCAGTAGTAGACGCTGTCGTGCACCGGGAAGGTCGAGTCGTCGTGCGTGGTGGGGCGCGATCCCTCGAAGCAGCCGCCCTGGTCGATGGCGATGTCGACGAGCACGGAGCCCTTCTTCATCGTGGCGACCATCGCGTCGGTCACGAGCTTCGGCGCCTGCGCGCCGGGGATGAGGACGGAGCCGATCACGAGATCCGCGTCCTTCAGCTGCGCCGCGATCTCGTACGCGGAGGAGACGCGCGTCTGCACCTGCCCGCCGAAGCGGTTCTCGAGCTCGCGGAGGCGCGGGATGGAGAGGTCGATGATCGTGACGTCGGCGCCCATGCCGAGCGCGTTCGCCGCCGCGTGCTCGCCCGCGACGCCGCCGCCGATCACGACGACGCGCGCCTTCGGGGTGCCGGGCACGCCGCCGAGGAGGATGCCGCGCCCGCCGGCCGCGCGCATCAGGTGGTACGCGCCGACCTGGGTGGAGAGCCGGCCGGCGACCTCGCTCATCGGCTGGAGGAGCGGCAGCTGGCGGTTCGGCAGCTGCACGGTCTCGTAGGCGATGGCCGTGGTGCCGGAGGCGACGAGCGCATCCGTGCAGGGCCGCGACGCCGCGAGGTGCAGGTAGGTGAAGAGGGTCTGGCCGGCGCGCATGCGGGGGTACTCCTCCGCGATCGGCTCCTTGACCTTGAGCAGCAGATCCGCCGCGCCCCACACCTCGTCGGCCGTGGCGACGATGGTCGCGCCCGCCTCGACGTAGTCGGCGTCGGTGATGCTGGATCCGAGCCCCGCGCCCTCCTGCACGAGCACCTCGTGGCCGCGGCGCACGAGCTCGTGCACGCCCGCGGGGGTCGCGGCGACCCGGTTCTCGTTGTTCTTGATCTCGGTGGGGATCCCGACCTTCATGCGTGCTCCGTCTCGTCTCCCCGCGAGGTGCGGCCGGCGGCGGCGATGCGGGAGGGCGAGACTCATGGTGCCCATTGTGCGTTTCGAGCGCGTGAAATCCGTAGGATCGTCGGCGGCAGACGTACATCTGGTGCGATCCTGCGGAGCGGGAGGGCGAGCGGATCATGCGGACGAAGGAACTGCGGGCCCCCGAGCCGCTGGATGCGGTCGACCGGAAGCTCGTCGCCCTGCTCCGCGCCGACGCGCGCACCCCGAACAGCCGCCTCGCGGAGCAGGCGGGCATCGCGCCGTCGACGTGCGTGACCCGCGTGCGCGGCCTCGTCGAGCGCGGCGTGATCACGGGCTTCACCGCCACCATCGACGCGGATGCGGTGGGCGTGGGCCTGCAGGCGCTCATCAGCATCGCGATCCGTGCGGGCGCCCGGCACGAGATGGCCGCGTTCGCCGACGAGATGCGCGAGCTGGCGGATGTGGTGCAGCTCTTCTTCCTCGGCGGATCCGAGGACTTCATCCTCCACATCGCCGTCCGCGACAGCGACCACCTCCGCGACTTCGTGCTGAAGCACCTGTCGGCGCACCCGGCGGTGGCGTCGACCCGCACCAGCGTCGTGTTCGACCACCACCACTCGGGGCCGGCGGTGGGGGATCCGGGCGCCTAGCTGTACTCGGCAGCGCGCCGGATCCCCCACCGGGTTCAGCTGCCCGTGCGCACCACGTGCACGTCGAACGTGGCGCCGGCCGGGGCGTCGAACGCGATCCGCGTGGGCTGCGCGATCGGATCCGTCACCGCCGCCGGACGCTGCACCTTGACGGTGCGCTGCGTCACCCCGCCCACGACCACCGCGTAGGTGCCGGATGCGAGACCGGTGACCTCGGCCGCGCCGGAGTGCGCGGCGCCACCGCGGTTGAGCATCGCGAGGCGCAGGTCGGTGCTGTCCGAGCTCACCGTGGCGCGGGCGTACGCGTCGTCCTTCAGGTCCACCGAGAGCTGCTGCGTGACGAGGTGCAGGCGTCGCTGGAGGCCGTCCTCCGGGACGACGGTCTGCGATCCGCCGGCGGACGAGACGTCGGCGCCGTACGCGACGGTGCCGAAGATCGGGTCGTCGGTCACCACGTCGGCGCTCAGGGTCTGCATCGCACCCCAGAGCCCGAGGTCGCTCTCGCCGGTCATGCCGCGCCAGCCGTTGAGGAGCGGCACGTCGGATCCGCCGCCCACGCCCGTGGTGCCGAGGTTGCCGCGCTCGGACTGGTAGGTCCACGCGGAGGCGCCGATGTTCTCCGGGGCGGAGCTGATCTGCCCCGCGTTCACCGTGGCGAGCTCGGCCACCTTCCCGGCGTAGTTGAGCCGCTGCAATTCGGCCCGGCGGGCGGGCGAGACGGCCTGGGCGCCGGTCTCGAGGGCCGCCGTGTGGTTGATGTAGTCGTCCATCGTGTAGCCGGCGAGCGCCGCCGTGTACTGGAACTGCCAGGTGTTCTCGCCCGTGATGGTGGTGGGCACGGAGTTCCAGTACCAGACGGGCATGCGGCCGCGGTCGGCCTCGGTCTTCGACACGATGTCGCGCATGATCTTGAGCGCCTTCGTGCGATCCGCGTCGACGTTGGTGCGCGCGAGCATGTACACGGCCTCCTCGCCCGTGTTGTCGTAGGTGTACTCGGATCCGTACGGGTACTTCGCCGCGGAGACGTTGGCGTACTTCGTCGCCATCTTCTTCACGATGTCGTCGGCCTGCGCGCCCATGCCCTCGGCCCGGAGGTCGTCGATGAGGCGGGGCGTCGACTGCTCGCCCATGAGCCCGGTCGAGTAGTTGTAGAACACGTCCTTGTTGTCGTACAGCTCCTTGAAGACGCCATACGCCGCCTGGAGGTACCACTCGGCGGGGTGCTGGTACGCGACCGCCGACGGGTTCTTCTTCACGACCTCGTACATCGAGAGGAACGTGTTGTAGATGTGCGGGTACGCGTAGCCGCGCCCGATGGGGGTGTCGTTCTGGGCGCCCGGCTTCCCCTGCTCGAAGAAGTCGTGGATCACGTAGCTGGGCGCCGCGGTGGCCGAGGTGTTGCCCATGAGGTGCTCCCAGACCGCCTTCTGGAGGTACATGTCGAGCGCCTCGATCTGGTGCGCGTCGGGCCGGACGACCTGCTTCTCGGCGAGGAACTCCGCGTGCGGATATCCCCAGTCGTCGCCGAGGCCCCAGTAGCCGTCGTAGACGTTCCGGCGGCCCTCCGCGGGGTTCGCCGGGGTGGGGACGCTGCCGTCCTTGGCGTTCATCATCCAGTCGTCGAAGGTGTAGTCCCGGATGTCGGAGGCGGCGATGCCGTCCTTCGGCGTCCACTGCATCTTGTCGACCATGAACTGCGCGTGCATGTCGAGCAGGTGCGCGATGTCGTCGATCACCGAGAACTGGAGCACCGAGGTGCGCGCGGCTCCCGTCTGGTCGGTGTACGCCACCGTGACGTCGTTCGCGCCGAGCTGCGTGCGGTCGAACGCCATGTCGTAGATGCGGTAGTCGCCGTTGCCGCGTGAGAACGTGACCGTCGGATCCGTGGGGCTCGCACCGTGCAGGTCGTTGCGGTTGTGCGCCGTCACCGAGGTGATGGTGCCCTTCACGCGGAACGCCATCTCGGCCTTCCGGTCGACGGGCACGATGTAGCCGGGCACCACTGAGGTGTCGAGGAGGCCCTGGTCGTACATCGACTGCTTCAGCGCGTGATCGTCGGCGACCTTGCCGAGGTGGTACGTGTAGCTCTTCGACACACCGGGGGCGAGGGCGAGGCTGGTCGAGCCGAGGTAGCCGCGGTTCGTCTTCTGGATCGCCATGGAGTGCGCGTAGTAGACGTTGAGGCCCTTCACCATCGAGCCCTCCTTGTCCTCGTTCCAGGCCCACGGGGTGTCGCCCACCTCCTGGGTGCGCCAGCGGTCCTGGTACTCGAGGCCGGATCCGGTGGCGGTGTCCGGGGTCAGCGCGACGAACGGGCCCTGGCCGCTGGGGCGCTCGAGGGTGATGTAGGAGCCGTTCTTGCCCACGTAGGAGTGGGTGAGGACGCGGCGTTCGTAGATCCGGTCGCCGCCCTTCCACAGCTCGTTGCCGGGGACGGGCATGCCCCAGTCGCCGATGACGAGGCGCTGGCTGCCCGAGTTGGTGACGTCCTGCTTCCACGTGAGGGAGCCGTCGGCCGCGATCGAGTACGTCTCGCGCACGGTGAAGCCGGAGATGCCGCGCGGGTCCTTCGAGTCGGCGTAGGTGACCGTGACGCTCGTGGGCGTGGCCGTGACCGTGCGGGCGTCTTGCGACCGGGTGGTCCAGGCCGTCTTCCACGCGGTGGATCCGACGCCGTCCTTCGTGATCGCGCCGTCGCCCGTGGCGTAGGAGAACATCAGGTTGCCGAGCCACTGGCGGTTGCCCACGTCGGGATCCGCGGCCTGGTCGGGCGCGGTCGTGGGGTTCATGAGGTACTCGGTGTCGTGCAGGTCGCCGGCCACCTTCAGCGACTGGAGCGAGCCGTCGGAGGCGAAGCCGGCCCGGATCTTGCTCGACTTCAGCGTGTACGGGTACACGGTCGCGGCCTCGGCCTCCTCCGCGTTGGCGGAATGCGTGACCGCGACCGATCCGGTGGCGAGGACGGTGCCGACGACGAGCGTCGCCAGCCACCTCCTCCGGGTCCTGCTGCTGCTGCGTGGGCGTGACGACATGGCCTTCTCCTTCGTGGGACGGAGCCGGGCGCACGAGTGTGCGCCCGGCGGCGTGCGGACGAAGCGCCCCAGGTGGATCGCTGGCTGGTGCGTGGTGCGTGGGATGTGGTGCGGAGGGGCGCCCCTGCCGGTGTCGCGACGGGGGGATCGCAACCGGTGGCTGAGGATGGCATGCGGCCGGGGCGGGGTCGGCGGGTTCTCCACGGGGGGTGGTGTGCGCGGGCACGCCGAGTCCCGGTGCCGCGCGGGAGTCACCGCGCGACGAGTGGTCGGGCTACTCCCCCGACTGCCCCGCGTCCGTCACCGTCACGTCGGTGTGCACGAAGTTGAGGTGCGAGCGGGAGGCCGTGGGGCCGCGCTGGCCTTGGTAGCGGGAGGCGTACTCGCCGGATCCGTAGGGCTTCTCGGCGGGCGACGACAGGCGGAAGAAGCAGAGCTGGCCGATCTTCATCCCGGGCCAGAGCTTGATGGGCAGCGTCGCGACGTTCGACAGCTCCAGCGTGACGTGGCCGGAGAACCCGGGGTCGATGAAGCCGGCGGTGGAGTGCGTGAGGAGGCCGAGGCGGCCGAGCGAGCTCTTGCCCTCGAGGCGCGCGGCGACGTCGTCGGGCAGCGTGACCAGCTCGAACGTGGACCCCAGGACGAACTCGCCCGGGTGCAGGATGAACGGCTCCCCCGGCTTCGACTCGATGAGGCGCGTCAGCTCGGGCTGGTCCTCGGCGGGGTCGATGTAGGGGTACTTGTGGTTGTCGAACAGCCGGAAGAAGCGGTCGATGCGCACGTCGATGCTCGCGGGCTGCAGCATCCCGGGGTCGTAGGGGTCGAGGGCCACTCGTCCGGCGTCGAGCTCGGCGGTGATGTCACGGTCGGAGAGGAGCACGGCAGGAGCCTACCGGCGCGGGGTGGCGCCCGGCCGGACTCTTGCTAGGCTGTGGTCTCGACCCGGCTGATGGCCGGTCGCGCGAGTGTAGTTCAATGGTAGAACTTCAGCTTCCCAAGCTGATAGCGCGGGTTCGATTCCCGTCACTCGCTCCACACCAATATCAATATCAATTCGAGTTTTGATTGCCAAACTCAACCACTCAAGGCGCTTGGGCGACACCGTCAAGAGCTGGAGTTTGAAGAGATCCCAGAAACACTCTTTTGCAGTGTGCCTACATCTTTGAGCAAGCGAACAAGGTGCTCGTCAGTCATATCCAGTATGGGCTCGTACATAAACGAGTTTACATGAATATTCTCGGGCGTCATCAGCACCACTTCGTCAACAGTTCGAATTGCGTCACGATCGTCGGGGAAATTTTTCCTGTAATGCGCAAAGAGGTGGCCTGTCTGATTGGCACGTAAGCCATCAACAAACGACTGATCCGCAATTTTATCGACCATATACTTTTCTGCAGCAACACGAATCGCGATTGACAAAGTGATCTTATTCGCTAGATCCATGGTCACTGCGTCAGCGACGCATTTCTGCGCTTCCTCGCCAATCATCTCAGTTACGCTTTCATCCGGCCTCGGCCAGCAGCCAGTGGTTGAAAATAAGTCATTAAAGATAGTGTCGATATCAGCCTGGGTGACTGTGGCGGTTTCGGCTTTCCAGTGCAAGAGAGACGTCAACTTGACGTATCCAGGATCATCCTCGCCGCGTGTATACTCGAGTAGATTACGCACAAACGGAATTGCGGCAGATCGTTTGGTTGCATCCGTAAAGAAGTTTGGCTTAAAGTCCTTGATAAAAGGATTTTTAATTCCGGCTGCCCTTACTAGCTCCATCCCCGCTGGTGCCCTTTGTCCCATGAGGCACTGGCTGTAAGGTACAAAACGACTTTCAAGCGTGCGGAAGAAGTCGAAGTTATGCGTAAGGACCACAAGGCGAAAATTTGGCACCTCGGCGATATCCTTCAGGTACTGAATGATGGCATACTTGTTTTTATAGTCAAATGAGTCGGCAATATCATCAACGATAAATACGGTGTCACCCGGCACCCCCTTGCGGCGCTCGACCTCAAATAAAACATTAAGAATGTAAAGTGCCTTCTTCTCGCCCGTACTCAGGACGCCCAAGAGGTCTCCGCGGTCCACGGAAGTTCGGTCACCACCGTCCGCAAATTCAAAACCGAGCTTAGCGACCGGCTCAAGTCCAAGAACTACATTTGTGCGGTTCTCCGCAATTAAGGTGAACGGAACGAAGAAGCGACGATTGAATATTTCGATAACATCTTCCCACTGCCCCCTTTGCGCTCCGGCTTCCGCCTCAATTTCTGCTTTTCGCGATTCTGCCTTTCGAAAGCGAGATACTGCTTCCAGATAAAGGGGCTCGTTAGCCTTCAAATAAGACTTCCAGACACGCTCCTTAAAGCGCTCAACATTATCAAGCTCCAGAAGAAGCTCTTGATGGTCCGACACGAGGTCAAAAAAGCGCCGCGACTCGATATTTTTAGTGAGCTTGCTTTCGATCGCGGTGAATGTTTTGCGAAGTTGCGGGTCGTCGCTAATAGCCTCTTTCTCGGAAGCAATCAACTCCGCCAGCTGGGCCTGCGTCGACAGCGCGGTTCCATCAGCTCCGTCATTCAGAATGACGGAGTGCTTTGCTTCAAAGAAGCCGTTTCCACCCAGGCTTTTCGCGATAGTCTCGGCGTTGTAATAGCTGAAGGTTTTTCGGGAAAAATACGAGGACGAATCTAAAAGCTCATTAAAACGAGTGACATAATTGGCAAGGGATGAGGCAAAGTCTTTTGTTGCCAGAAGTGCAACAACTTTGTCGTCAAATAAAACGTCATACGGCAACCACGCGTAAGGAGACTCTTCGTCTTTAACTTCATCTTCGACACGAAGGAGGGCTTTGAAAAAGCTCTCGCGGTCACGCGTGAATGCCATCGAGAGCTCCGAAGACACGTCTTTTTTTGTTTGAGCTTGCGCCTTGAGTGCCGCAATTAGCTCCGCCTTCGACTCAATAATCTTACTCTGAATCGCCGCGTACTCCGAGCGGAGGACCTTGTCCACAAGGAGCGTTGAAGTATACTCCGTGGGCCCAATTTCCTCGTCATAAGAGACGATCACAACCACTTGGTCCGCCGTGAGGGCGGTATCATCTTCGTCAGTGATGGTCCTGGAGCTTTCGCGCTCTGGGAATACGTGATCCGTCGACTCCTCCCGTCGAGACAAATCGCTAAAGGCGCGGGCGAATGAAGTCTTCATCATTCCGTTAGGCGCGTAAATCGCAGTTGCTCTTGCATCCTTGAAGCTAAGATCTGCCTTCAAGTGACGAATACCGTGGCAATTCGTAAAGTCTATTTTTAGCTTTTTCATAAGTTATCGACCCCCGTGCTGGCACTTCGCGGAAAAGGTAAAAAGTGAGGTTGAACGTAGTCTGATTCGAAGATAACGAACGCGACGTCACGCGAACGGCGGCCTGGCTTCAGATACATTTCTCAATTGCTGGTTTACGCTTGAAACAGCGTCGTCGAGCCACCCGTCGTCGATCCAGAAACGATTTCCCGTCGGAGCCTGATTAGCGGTCTCCGCCCTACTAAGACGCTGCGACCCTGACGGATGCGTTGCCGGCCGCGCATGCAGAACATCATTGCGAATGGTGGCCACCTTAAATAGCGCCCTATATGCGGCAACCAAGTATGTTTTTGTTGGCCCGGCAGCGACTTCAGAAAGCGCAGCCTTTATCTCTATCGCGATCTGGGACGTCGTCCTGGACTCCAGCGCGGTCAGCGACAGCTGATCCGGTAAGTCGGAGGCAAGGCGGCCAAGGTCCCCCAACACCATCCACTCCACACTCGAAACCGTGTACGCAAGGGCACCTATGCGGGCGAGATATTCGGGTTCTGGGAGGAAAGCTACCGGGTGTTCCATATGACGAGTATGGCCTCGAGGCTTGAAGTAAGGACAAGCAGTTCTCAGCTGTGGCACCCCCAATAAGGGTGGCACCCGGCTTTATTGAACCTAGAGCGGCCGGGTGCACGAGAGTGAGCTGACGACCGACTCCACTCTTCTCTACCGACCAGCAAGGGCACACTATTAGCCCACGGACACAGTAAGGTGAGCAGCGCGTGTGGGAGGGTCTTCGGGGCTCGAGCGGCGGTCTTGATGAGTACGGCGATACTTTTTTTGCGGCCCACCAGTCCCGTCGTACTATCGCGAGGCTGAGATGTTACCGAGGGGTGGTCACTCTTGCGACGGGAGCTTGATTTGGCCCGGGCTTAGGCGTCGTACTACGGCCCTAAGCTCTGGTTCAGGCGGTGTTGGCTCCTCCCCACGATTACTGACGGAGCCCAAACGAGGTCGAGGACCAGATGCCCACAGGGCCTAAGCATAAGAAGTTCACCGAGCGCGATGATGATCCTGGATCGGTGTACGCTGAGGATTGTCGTTGCACTATTGGCGAGGACCATGACTCCGGGTCAGACGGCCCGTCGAGTAACATGCTGAGCGAGTCCGACGCCGAGGATATTTGGTTGTCGAGCGGCATGGACGAGGATTACGATTTTCGGTAGTCGATATACGGCGGGTCACCTCTCCGCCGGGGCGGAAGACGATAGGTCAGAAAGCTAGCGAATCTCACTGTTACCCTCCGGCAGCAACGACTCCGCCGTCGCCGCGTCGCCATCCCGGATCAAGTGCCCCATCTACTCGTCAGTGTGTAGCGCATGCGGCCGCGGCGGCCGCGGCATCAGGCCCTGGTGCGTGCGACCGCTCAGGACCTCCGTGGTCACCTCGCGGAGGGCGCAGAACACGTCGTGACCGCTGGCCTCGGGGATCAGGTGGTGGAACTCGATGTCGGCGGCGAGGAAGTCGACGAGGGCGCCGGCCTCGCAGGGGCGGCGGAGAGCGACCGCGAGATCGGCGATGCGCGTGCGCGTGCGCTGAGCAGTAGTCGCGTTAGGCGCGGCCAGTGACGCCGCGACCGGCTCGTCCGCGCGGCGCAGCTAGGTGAGGGAGCGGAACTGGTCCGAGCGGGCCGGGCCGGTGAGGCGCCAGCGGATGATGCGCGGGTCGGAGACGTTCCAACGGTCCGGGCCCTGCACCACGATGCCCGCGCGGCGCTTCGGCACGAGGAGCGCCATCGCCTCGAGGACGCGGACGCGGCTACGGGTGTTGTGTAGACGGAACGCGAGCGGCCCCGCCGCCGCCCGCCCCACGCAGGCACCGACGCCCACCTCCCCGGCCGGGCGCCGCCTCCCGCGACGCGATCCACGGATCCGCCCAGCCGAACGGAGACCCATGACCATCGAAGACTGGACGCAGACCCTCACCGCGGGGCCGCTCCTCCTGATCGCCGCGGGCGCCATCGCGGTCCTGCTGATCCTGATCATCACGCTGCGCATCCACGCGTTCGTCGCGCTGATCCTCGTGAGCCTCGTCACCGCGTTCGCCACCGGGATCCCGACCTCGCAGATCGTGACCGTGCTCGTCGGCAGCTTCGGATCCACGCTCGGCGCCGTCGCGCTGCTCGTGGGGCTCGGGGCGATGCTCGGGCGCCTGGTCGAGACCAGCGGCGGGGCGAAGGCGCTGGCCGACACCCTGATCCGCGTCTTCGGCGAGAAGCGCGCCCCCTTCGCGCTCGGCGTCGCGTCGCTGCTGTTCGGGTTCCCGAT
Source organism: Clavibacter tessellarius (assembly GCF_001618005.1). Lineage (GTDB taxonomy): Bacteria > Actinomycetota > Actinomycetes > Actinomycetales > Microbacteriaceae > Clavibacter > Clavibacter tessellarius_A. The sequence continues at coordinate 150,781 of NZ_LQXA01000019.1, read as the reverse complement.
CTTCTTCGACGCCGGCCTCGTCGTGATGCTGCCCATCGTGTTCTCGGTGGCCCGGCGCCTCGGCGGCGGCGTGCTCCGCTACGGCCTCCCCGCGGCCGGCGCCTTCTCGGTGATGCACGTCTTCGTGCCGCCGCACCCCGGCCCCGTCGCGGCGAGCGAGTTCTTCGGCGCGAACGTCGGCATCGTGATCCTCGTGGGCCTCCTCGCCGCGATCCCCACCTGGTACGTCACCGCGTACCTGTTCGGCCTGTGGGTGGGGAAGAGGTTCGTGCTGCCGATCCCGACCCTGCTCGGCGAGGCCGACGCGCACGCCGAGTCGAACCCGCCGAAGTTCGGCACCGTCGTCGCCGTGCTGCTGCTCCCGCTGATCCTGATCTTCCTCAACACCGGCCTCAACGCCGCCTCCACCGGCGGGATCCTCCCCGAGGGCACGAGCGACCAGACCTGGTACCAGGTGCTCCGCACGCTCGGCGAGACGCCCGTCGCGCTCCTCATCTCGCTGCTGTTCGCGGCGTTCGTGCTCGGCCGGCGCCGCGGGATCGACAAGAGCGCCCTCGAGAAGACGCTCGAGTCGGCGCTCGGCCCGGTCTGCTCGGTGATCCTGATCACCGGCGCGGGCGGCATGTTCGGCGGTGTCCTCCGCACCAGCGGCATCGGCAACGCCCTCGCCGACGTGCTCGGCGACCTCGGCATCCCGATCATCCTGGCCGGCTTCCTCATCGCCGCGATCCTCCGCATCGCGCAAGGGTCGGCGACGGTCGCGCTCACCACGGCCGCGGGCCTCGTCTCCCCGGCGATCCTCGCGGGCGACTTCAACGCCTTCCAGGTCGCGGCGCTCGTCGTGGCGGTGGCCGGCGGATCCGTGGTCGCGAGCCACGTGAACGACTCCGGATTCTGGCTCGTCGGCCGCTTCTTCGAGATGGACGTGAAGACGACCCTCAAGACGTGGACGGTGATGGAGACGGCCATCGGCGCGATGGGCTTCGCGATCGCGGCGGCGGTGTTCGGGGTGGCGTCGGTCGTGTAGGCGACGACCCCGCCTTCCAGTAGGAGGCCAAGAAGGCTGGTCACATACCACGGCGCTCCGCCCTTCGCTGGGTATGCCGTCAAAGCCTGTGGAAAAAGAGCCGTCCGGTCGCTACCGTCTTAAGAGCTGATCAGCACGACCGTCCGACTCCGATCCGAGAGGACCCAGGAAGATGAAGCGCAAGAATCAGATATCGGCCCTCCTGCTCAGCGGTGCGGTGGGAGTGGCCGTCGCATTCGGCGGGACGAGTCCCGCCGTGGCAGCCGCATCATCGGCTCCTGCCGAATCGACCGGGCAGAGCGCGCCCTCGGAGGCCCAGCTGCGGGACTTCGAGCAGGGCCTGGCCCTCGTGGAGCAGATCCCCGATGACGTCCTCGTCCAGGGCGACGCTGCAACGCAGCAGTGGCTGGCCGCGAACGCGCCCGCGAACACCGCACCGGAGGGCATGGTGAGCACGCAGGCCAGCGTCCTCGGCTGCGGCGCGGCGATCGCGACCGTGATCGCGTCCACGGCCTTCCCCGCCGCCAAGATCCTCAAGGTCAAGGCCCTGATCAAGTCGCTCGGGGGAGTCACAGAGGCCGCGAAGATCATGTGGGGCGCGAGCTTCTCCTACGAGAAGGTGCAGGCCCTCGGGGGTGCTGCGGCCGCCCTCGCCGGTGAGCTCATCGGCGTCACCCAGATCAAGGAGCAGTGCTTCTCATGAACCGCTGGCTCCGGGCCCTCGCGCCGATCCTCCTGACCCTCCTCGCGGTCGTGACCTTCCTCACGATCGATCACGTCCTCGGGATGCTCCTCATCGTGGTCGCCCTGGCCGTCGCGTTCCTCTCCGGCCGGGCCGTGCTCGGGCGGGTGCCGGCGCGGCCGGCTGGTGACATCGACGCCCGAGCGGTGCGCGCGTACCGCGAGGACCACCCCGGCACCTCCATCGGGGATGCGGTGACCGCGGTGGGCCGAGACCGCCGCTGACGTCGCGCGGCGCGGGCGGGCGTGGCGCCTCCCGCCCGCGCCGGGTCGCCCCGGGACTGGTCCGGCTAGGTGCGGCCCTCGCCACCGGCGCCGCTCCGGATCCACGCGTCGCCGTCGCCGACGCGGTCGAACAGGATCCGCGTGTGCCGCCGGTCGGGCGAGCCCTGCCAGAACTCCACGTGCGCGGGGCGGATGCGCCACAGCACCCAGTCGCCCGGATCCACGTCCGCGCGGGCCGCGGCCGAGCGCGCGGCCAGGTCGGCGGCGCTCTCCTCGGCGGTGGCCTCCGCGACGGATCCGCGCACCCGCACCGCCCGCACGATCGGCTGCCACCAGAACGCGAGCGCCGCCACCGGGTTCGCCGCGAGCTGCGCGCCCTTGGCGGAGGAGCGCGTGCCCGCGAACGCCCAGCCGCGCGGGCCGACGTCCTTGAGGATCAGCGTGCGGGCGTCGGGCAGGCCGTCCGCGTCGACCGTCGCGAGCGTCGCCGCGTGCGGCTCGGGGACGCCCGCGTCGACGGCCGCGGTGATCCACGTGCGGAAGAGGTCGTCGGGGTCGTCCGGGAGCGCAGCGAGGTCGAGCGACGGCGCGGATCCGGTGAGCGAGGGCTGCGCGCGCAGCCAGCGGGCGAGGTCGTCGGTGGGCATGGGGCCATCCTCGCGGGCGGTCGCCCGGTACAGAACGTCGAGCCGACGGGGAGCGCCTCACTGAGGATCTCGTGGGCGTCCTCCGTGACGTTCATGGCGACGCGGGCGGGGTCGGCCCGGCACCCCGCCATAGACGCCCCGCGCGGACGCCGTGTCCGCATCCGCGGGGAGCACGGTCAGGCAGTCGATCGGGAGCGCGGCTCGGGCGGCCGGGCGGCGGGAGTGGCGGACGACGAGCGTCAGAGATCCGGGCCGAACTCCACGTACCCCGTGCCTCGGTCGTAGCGATAGCCGATCGGGAAGCGCACCGTCATCGCGCCGTTCGGGAAGCGGTCGGTCACCTCCTCCGCGAACGCGTACGCCTCCTGTCGCGTCGCGAAGACCCCGAGGATCGTGTTGTCGGGAGTCTCGTCGTGCTGGACGACCCACACCTCCGATGCCATGCCACCACCGTAGGGCGCGGCCGGGCATCCTCATCGTCGCGTCCCCGGCTGACACCTGGGGCACCACCACGCCCGCCGCCCGCGCTCGCTCGTGCCGCCCGGATCGTCCACGCCGACCACCGTCGTGCCGCAGCGCAGGCACGGCCGGCCCGCGCGGCCGGCCACCCAGTGCGTGCGGCCGCGGCGGGGATCACCCGTCGTGATCTGGTACGCCGCCGGCACCGTCGCCGAGTGGCGCAGCGAGCGAGCGGCGAGGTCGACGAGTGGCGGCAGGTCGACGTCGCGGACGCGCGTCGCGGGGTGCACGCCGCGCAGGAAGCCGACCTCGTTGACCCAGAGGTTGCCGAGGCCGGCCATCGGGCGCTGGTCGAGGAGGGCCGCGCGGATCGCGTCGTCCGGCCGGGCGGCGAGGCGGGCGACGGCGAGCGCCGGATCCCAGTCGTCACGCAGCGGGTCCGGCCCGAGATGGCCGATGGCCGCGCGCTCGTCGCGGGTGGGGATCAGCTCGACCACGGGCAGGTCGATGCCCCAGAGGGTGCGGCCGTCATCGAGGCGGAGGCGCACGCGCACCTGGTGCCGGATCCGCTCGGGGACGCGCTTGCCCGGCCCGGTGACCGTCCACGAGCCCTGCATGCGCAGGTGCGTGTGCAGGGTGGACGCGTCGTCCAGCCGCATGAGCAGGTGCTTGCCGTGCGTGTCGAACCCGGTGATGCGCCGCCCGCCGAGCCGCGCTCCCGCCCGTGCGCCGGACCGCAGCTCCCCGTCCGCGACGATCGCGCCCGCGACCTGCGCGCGGAGGCGCGCGGCGAGGACGAAGACGGAGTCACCCTCGGGCATGGGTCGACGGTAGCGGGGGCCGCCGACACGGGATCAGGCGGGCTGGGCAGGCGGGTCGGACGAGACGGGCGCGTCCGCACGCGGGAGGTCGCCGACGGTCGCGGCGTACCGCGACATGCGGCGGTGCTGCACGATCGCGAACGGCAGCGTGCCGGCGAACACGACGAGGCTGATGAGGAAGAGGACGAACAACCAGCCGTCGATGTCGCCGCGGATGAGGGTGGGGACGAAGATCCCGACTAGCAGCATGAGCGACTGCGCCAGCTGGAACGGCTGCAGCGTGCGGCTGAAGACGGCGAGCCGCGCGGCGCGCCACTCGAGCTCGGGCTCGAGCTCCTCGCCCTTGCCTAGGGCACGCTGCGCCACCGCCTTCCGGTGCTCCTTCGCCAGGCCCCCGGTGATGGCGGATCCCGAGAGCTGCGCGCCGATCGAGACGAACAGGCACGTGAGCGCCGGCGCGAGCAGCGAGAACTGGAGCACGAGCGCGATGACCGTGGCCGCATCCTGCCGCTCGAACCGGCCGAGCAGCAGCGTGCCGCCGACGGTCACGACGAGCGCGACCACGAACACCAGGCCGATGAGGCGCCACTTGCGTCGCGCCGTGTCGGCGGTCCAGTCGAGGTCGATCGAGAGGGTCGGGCTGTCGTCGGCCAGGCGCGCGCCGAGCCGGCGGACGGCGGCGGCCTGGGCACGCAGCACGAGGATCCAGCTGGCGGCGGCCGTCGCGACGGCGGCCACGACGAACCCGATGACGACGAGCGGGGAGACGCCGCCGACCAGCGACGCGACCGCGTGCACGACCACGGCGAGCGCGGTGATGCCGACCCACACGATCACCCGCACCGGGCGCCGGCGCGTCCCGACGGTGCGCTAGGGGTCCCGCCACGACTGCAGCTCCAGCAGGCCGAGGGCCGGGGCGAACGCGAGCGCGAGCAGGCCCGCGGTGACCTGCGGGAGGATCGCGGCCGCATCCGCGTCGGCGACGACGGCCACCTGGTACAGCCCGAAGCCGTAGAGCGTGCCGAGGCCGAGGATCAGGGCGACCAGGACGATCAGGAGTGCGATGCGGGAGCCGAGGCCGCCGGCGCGCGCCGTGTCGGTCGGGGTGGATCCGGGGGCCGTGCCGCGCGAGCTCATGCGCCGACCGTATCGGTCGCCGACGCTCGCTCCGATCCCTTCAGCTCGCGCGTGGACGCGGCGTAGCGGCTGCGGCGCCGGTGCGGTCCGGCCGGTGTCGAGGGGTGGTCGGATCCGTGCCGCGTGCGCTCCCCGATCGACGCCATGGACCCACGGGCGCTCCGACGGCTCCCCGGCACGGGGCAGACCGACCGCGGACGCCGCCTGCCGGATCAGCCGAGCGGCACGCCCGTCGGCGCCGACCAGCGGTCGGCCTCCACCGCTCCCGGCCGCGGGGATGCGGCCAGCGCGATCACGGCATCGCCGGCCGAGTGCACCAGCACGCTGCCGTAGGCGACCCCGAGGACGGCCGCGAGGAGCGCGCCGACGAACGCGAGGGCGATGGCGACGGACGTCAGCACGGAGGTGGCACCGGGCGGCGTCATGGACGCCGCGCCGAACACGCAAGCGGACGCGCCCATCACGATGAGCACGAGGCCCGCGGCGCTGAACGCCTCGCCGATGCGGCAGGCCCGGGCGATCCGCGCGGCCCGCCACTCGTGGTCCGGCGCGAGCGCCGCGCCCGCGCCGCGGATACGTCGGAGGACGGCCGTCCGCGTCGGCCTGTCGAGGTCGAGGAGGAGGGGACGCAGGGCCCGTCCGGCCGGACGCACCACGAGCATGCTCGCGATGCCGGCGACGATGCCCGCCGCGCCGATGCTCAGCGCCATGACGCCGTCGGCCAGCGGCGACGACGGGTCGACGGGCGGCGCCTGCACGGCGGCCCCGACCACCATCGTGAGGAACGCCAGCCCGCCGATCCCGGCGACGCGCAGGAGCACGGCGCGGCGGTCCCACGGCACGTCGGCCGGGAACGGGACACCGTCGAGGAGGCCGTCGCGGAGCTCGGCCGCGTCGGCCCCCGCCCGTCCGCCGAGGATCCGGCTGGCGGCACCGACCCCGACCGCGCCCGCCAGCGCGCCCGCGACGTGCACGAGGGGCAGGCCGATCTCGAGCGACTCGACCACCGCCGGGATCGCCGCGAGACCCGCGAGGCCCGCGACCAGCGCCGGGGCGCGGAGGCCGAGGACGGTGGTCGCGGGAGGGGCGCCGAGGGCGCGCCGGATGGCGTCCCCGCGCGCCGCGCGGCCAACCAGGGCCGGGAGCAGCACGAGCGCCGCCGACGCCGCGATCCAGGCCGGGGCGTCGTGCGCGGCGGACGGGTCCGCGAGGACGACGACGAGTCCGCGCACGAGGAGCACGACGGTGCCGAGGAGCAGGGTCCAGAAGGCGGTCGCCGCCACGGCGGTCCCGGACCTCCCGGTCGACGCGGGCGGGGCGGGGAGGGGCGAGGGCACCCGCTGAAGGTAGCGGTCGCGCGCGTCGCCGCGCGCGGAGCCTCCCGGGCCCGCCCCTCCCCACGTGAACGCCCGCTGGATCCTCCCCCGCTCCCCCGCGCGCCCACCCCCGCGGCGCCCGCGACGGGCCACACTCGATCCACGCAGCCGCGCCCCACGCGCGGCGCACGCACCGATCCCGACCCCGCCAGCCGCGCATCCGCCGCGAAGGAGCACCATGAAGATCACCGGCCGCACCGTCCTCATCACCGGAAGCACCTCGGGCATCGGCCTCGGGCTCGCCGAGCGCCTCCACGCCGCGGGCAACCGCGTGGTCGTCGCGGGGCGGCGCGCGGAGCTGCTCGACGAGATCACCGCCCGGCACGAGGGCATGGCGTCGGTCGTGCTCGACGTGGCCGACCCCGCGTCCATCACCGCCGCCCGCGACGAGCTCGCGCGCAGCCACCCCGACCTCGACGTGGTGATCACCATGGCCGGCATCATGCAGCCGGAGGACCTCCGCGACCCCGCGCACCAGGCCACCGCCGAGGCCATCGTCACCACGAACCTCCTCGGCACCATCCGCACGGTCGACGCGTTCCTGCCGGGCCTCCTCGCCAGCGACGAGGCCACGCTCATGACCGTCTCCTCCGGCCTCGCGTTCGTGCCCCTGGCCGTCACACCCACCTACAGCGCCACGAAGGCGGCGGTGCACTCGTACACGCAGAGCCTGCGCGCGCAGCTGGCCGGATCATCGGTCGAGGTCGTCGAGCTCGTGCCGCCCAAGGTGCAGACCGCGCTCATGCCCGGGCAGGCGGAGGCGGCCGACGCGATGCCGCTCGAGGACTTCCTCGACGAGGTCATGGGCATCCTGCAGGCCCGCCCGGAGGACGAGGAGATCCTCGTGCAGGACGTGCACGGCCTCCGCTTCGCCGAGCGTGACGGCCGTCACGACGAGATGCTCGCGCTGCTCAGCGGACGGTAGGCGCCTCAGCTGCTCTGCCGCACCACCAGCGTCGTCGGCACGAGGGTCAGCGGATCCACGTCCTCGCCCGCCACCAGCCGCACCAGCACCTCGGCCATGGTCCGCCCGAACTCCTGGCTGGGCTGGCGCACGGTGGTGAGCGGCGGCACGGCCGACTCCGCGAGGTAGTCGTCGTCGAAGCCCACGACGCCCACGTCCTCCGGCACCCGCAGGCCGTGCTCCCGCAGGGCCGTGTAGACGCCTGCGGCCATGCGGTCGCTCGCGGCGAACACCCCGTCGATCGGCTCGCCGCGCGCGAGCAGCGCGCGCATCGCGTCGGCACCGGACGCGGGCGAGAAGTCGCCGACCGCGACGCGCGTCGGATCCAGGCCCGCCGCCGCCATCGCCTGCCGGAAGCCGCGCAGCCGGTCGATGCCCGCGGGCATGTCCTGCCGGCCGGCCACCGTGGCGATCCGCGTGCGGCCGCGCGCGATCAGGTGCTCGGTCGCGACGCGCGCCGCCCCCACGTTGTCGACGTCGACGGTGGGCGCGTCGCGGTCGTCCTCACGCAGCGGGCGGCCGGCGAACACGACCGGCAGCCGGTCGCGCAGGCCGCTGAAGGTCGCGTCCCCGGAGTGGTGCGAGACGACGAGCACCCCGTCGACGTTGCCGCCGAGCAGGAAGCGCCGCGTCTTCTCCGCCTGCGCGGGCGAGGAGATGAGGAGCGTGAGGGTGTGCTCGGTGGCGGCGAGGTGGGTCATGGCGCCCTGGATCAGGGATGCGAAGAACGGATCCGCGAACACGCGCGCGGTCTGCTCCGGCATCACGAGCGCGAGGGCGTTCGTGCGGCGTCCCGCGAGCGAGCGCGCCGCCCGGTTGGGCACGTAGTCGAGCTGCGCGATGGCGGCCTGGACGGCGGCGACGGCACCGGGCGCGACCTTGCCCGATCCGTTCACCACCCGCGAGACCGTGGCCCGGCTGACCCCGGCGAGCGCGCCGACCATCTCGAGCGTGGGCTGCTGCTGCTCGTCGTCGGCGGCCACGGTCCCCCTCAGGTGCTGCTCGGATCAGGCGCGGCGTGGATCAGGTCGAGTGTACGGCCGCGGTCCCCGGCCTAGGCTCGTCGCATGTCGACGTCGATGCCGCCCTCGCCAGCGCCCTCCCCCGACGGCGACGGCGACGGCGACGGCGACCGCGACCGCACCGGCACCGGCACCGGCACCGGCACCGGCACCGGCACCGGCCACGACGCCGCCCACGACGCCGCCCGCCCCACCCGCTGGGCCGTCGTCGGTGCCGCCGGCATCGCCCGCTCGGTCGTGCCCGACATGCTGCTCGTGCCCGGGATCGAGGTCGTCGCCGTGCACTCGCGCACCCGCGCGAGCGCCGAGGAGCTGGCGGCGGCGTGCGGCATCGCGCGGATCCACGACACCCTCGAGGCGCTCCTCGCCGACCCCGAGGTGGACGCCGTCTACGTCGCCACCCCGCACACCCTCCACCGGTCGCAGGCCGAGGCTGCGCTCCGCGCCGGCAAGCACGTCGTCTGCGAGAAGCCCCTCACCACGACGGCCGCCGACACCCGCGCGCTCGTCGACCTCGCGCGCGCCGAGGGCCGGCTCCTCCTCGAGGCGCTGTGGATGGCGTTCTCCCCCGGCTACCTCGCCGTGCGCGCGGCGCTGGACGCGGGCCGCATCGGCGATCCCCGCGCCATCGCCGTGTCCTTCGGCTTCGTCACCGAGGAGGGCGCGGGCCGCCTCTGGGATCCCGGGGTCGGCGGCGGCACGCTGCTCGACATGGGCGTGTACCCGCTCGCCTTCGCGCACGGCCTGTTCGGCGCGCCCTCCTCGGTGTCCGCGATCGGCACCGTGCTCCCGCGCGGCGTCGACACCGAGGTCGCGATCCTGCTCGGCTGGCCCGACGGCCGCCAGGCCACGCTCGCCTGCTCGCTCGTCGCGGCACTGCCCCTGGGCGCGACCGTCAGCGGCACGGCCGGCCGCATCGAGGTGGATCCGCTCTTCCTCGCCTCCTCGGGCCTCGTGATCGTGCCCGCCGACGGCGACGCCGAGCGGCAGGAGCACGACATCGAGGGCCGCGGCTACGTGCCCATGTTCCGCGCCGCGCAGGAGGCGATCCGCGCGGGCAGCGTCGAGTGCGCCGAGATGCCGCACGCCGAGTCGGTGGCCCTCGCCGAGCTGACGGACCGGATCCTCGCGGACATCGGCGCGCGCTGACGGCACCGGGTCCACCGGCGGCGACCATCCGCGCAGGCACCCGTCCGAGGAGACGCCCGAGGAGGCCGGTTAGGGTCCCGGGAGAGGCACGCGCCTCTCACCCCGCGGCACGTCGACGGAGACGACCCGACCCGAACGACCCCGAAGGAGAACACCATGACGCACGTCCTCGTGCTCGTCGGGAGCCTGCGCACCGGCTCCACCAACCAGCAGATCGCCGAGGCGGCCCAGCGTCACGCCCCCGACGACGTCACGCTCGACATCCACACCGGCCTCGACCGGCTCCCCTTCTACAACGAGGACGTCGACGTCGAGGGATCCGTCCCCGACGAGGCCGTCCGCTTCCGCGACGCGATCGCCGCCGCGGACGCGCTCCTCGTGGTCACGCCCGAGTACAACGGCACGATGCCCGCGGTGCTCAAGAACGCGATCGACTGGGCCTCGCGCCCGTTCGGCGCCTCCGCCCTCGCGGGGAAGCCGACCGCGGTCATCGGCAGCGCGTTCGGCCAGTTCGGCGGCGTCTGGGCGCAGGACGAGGCCCGCAAGGCGCTCGGCATCGCCGGCGCGCGCGTGCTCGAGGACGTCCGGATGGCCGTCCCCGAGTCGGTGATCCGGTTCGCCGAGCGCCACCCGGCGGACGACGCCGAGGTCGTGGAGCAGCTCCGCGAGGTGCTCGACGCCGTGCGCTCCTCGGCGACCGCCGCCTGACACCACCGCGACGGGGCCGAACGCCCCGCGCACGACGACGGCCGCGCCCCTCGGGGACGCGGCCGTCGTCGTCGAAGCGCCGGAGGCTACGGCTTGAGCACCACCTTGATGCAGCCGTCCTCCTTCTTCTGGAAGATCTCGTACATGTGCGCGGCCTCGCTGAGCGGCACGGAGTGCGTGACGAGGTCCATGACGCCGAGCGGGTCGGACGGGTCCTCGACGAGGGGCAGCAGGTCCTGGATCCAGTACTGGACGTTGCACTGGCCCATGCGGATCGCGATCTGCTTGTCGAAGAGCGACTTCATGGGCAGCGGGTCGGCCTCGCCGCCGTAGACGCCGGAGATCGAGACGGTGCCGCCGCGGCGCACCGCGTCGAACGCCGTGTGCAGGGCCGCGAGGCGGTCGACGCTCGCGACGTCCATGACCTTCTTCGCGATGCCGTCGGGCAGGAGGCCGGCGGCCTTCTGGGCGAAGGACGCGGCGGGGCTGCCGTGCGCCTCCATGCCGACGGCCTCGACCATCGCGTCGGGCCCGCGGCCGTCCACCATCTCGCGCAGCTTGTCGGCCACGTCGTCGGTGAGGTCGAGGGTCTCGACGCCGTGGCGCTCGGCCATGGCGCGGCGCTCGGGGACGGGATCCACCGCGATCACGCGGTAGCCGAGGTGCTTGCCGATGCGCGCCGCGAACTGGCCGACCGGGCCGAGGCCCATGACGCCGAGCGTGCCGCCCTCGGGCACGTTCGCGTACTGCACGCCCTGCCAGGCGGTGGGGAGGATGTCGCTGAGGAAGAGGTAGCGCTCGTCCGGGAGCTCGCTGTTCACGACGATGGCGTTGGCGTCGGCGAGCGGCATGCGGAGACGCTCGGCCTGGCCGCCGGGGATGGATCCGTACATCTCGCTGAAGCCGTACAGCGCGGCGCCGCTGCCCTGGGCCTTCACCTGCGTGGTCTCGCACTGCGTGAAGAGGCCGCGGTCGCACATGAAGCAGTCGTGGCACGCGATGACGAAGGGGACGACGACGCGGTCGCCGACCTTGAGCTTCGTGACGGCGCTGCCGACCTGCTCGACGACGCCCATGTTCTCGTGCCCGAGCACGTCGTCCTTGTCGAGGAACGGGCCGAAGACCTCGTAGAGGTGGAGGTCGGATCCGCAGATCGCGGTCGACGTGATGCGGATCACCGCGTCGGTGTCCTGCTCGATCACGGGGTCGGCGACGTCCTTGACCTCGACGTCGTGGATGCCCTGCCAGGTGAGTGCCTTCATCGTGCTCCTTCGTGCTCGGGCGCCGGACCCTCGTGGGGCGGCGCTCATCCACACAACGCCCTCCGGGGCCGTCCGCCAAGGGACAGCCAGGCCGCGTCCAGGCAACCGCGACGGCCGGGCGCGGCGCGAAGGCGACGGCGGGCGGCAGCGCGCGGCGGGCGGCGCACGGCGCGCAGCGATCCGCCCCGGCCGTCGGTCGTCCACGACACGACCGCTCCGGGGCGGATCCGGAGACCATCGATCGACGGTCCGGACTGCATAGGAGGACTCTCGACAACCCTCAAGCGCCCGAGCCCGTCAGGCCTCGTGCTGAGAGTGTGCTCCGCAGGTGGGGAAATGCCCAGGGGGTTGACGTGGCTCCCGGCGGATGCACGGGAGAGCGGTCGGGTCAGACGTCCCAGCCGTGCGCGCGCTGCACCGCGCGGAGGGCGTCGGCGGCGTCGTCCTCGCCGAAGGGCAGGCGATCCCAGCGGATGCCGTCCGGCGCGATCCAGCCGAGCTCGCCGAGGGCGGCGGCGAGGTCCTCGATGTAGAGCGCGACCGCGTCGTCGGCGCCGCGGATCGTGTCGCCCGTGATGGACCAGCCGAAGTACCCGGCGACGAAGCGCGCCTGCTCGGTGGAGCTGCGGATCGGCCCGCGGGGGCGGGAGGGGAGGGCCTCGCTCGCGGAGGACTGGACCAGATCGCCCATGTCGTCGGCGCTCGTGTCCTGCATGCGTCCCTCTCCCGGGCGACGCGCCCGCGTGACCCGACACCACGATGCCAGGCGGCACGCGCGGACCCCAATGCCCCGCCGGGGGGTTGACACGGGACGGGTGCGCGGACTACCTCCCGATCGGGAGGGTCTTCGCGGGGACCCGGGCGGGCGCGGAGGGGGTCAGCGCGTCTCGTCCCGGGGCTCGTCCTCCGGGGGCTCGCGCATGATGAGGAGGCCGCCCGGGCTGTTGGCCGTGGTCATGAGCGCGTCCACCCACTTGCGGTTGATGGGCGGCACCCGGCTGCCGTGGTACTTGAAGACCAGGGGCAGCGAGTTGTGCATCCAGATGGTGGTGCGCCCGTCCCCGACCTCCACGTCGTCGCGCCAGGAGAAGTAGAAGTTCTCCCCGCGGCGCAGCTTCGCGCCGATGACGAGCTGGAGGTGAGCGAGCAGGCGGTCGTCGAACTCCGCCGTGAGCGTCGAGTCGTACTTGAAGGTGCCCATGATCGATCCCGTTGTCCCCCTCGTGAGCTCTCGTGCCCCGCGCCGACGATAGAGGGGGCCAGAGTGCGGCGCTGAGCTTCGGCCGTGCCCACCCACTATGCCAGCCCTGCCGTCGCGTGAGGCATCGTCCAGGAGGACGATCCGCGTGTGGTAATGAGCCGATCCTGGGGAGGGGACGCGGAGCGCGGATCCGGCGCGCCCGGACCGACCGGCCGACGACCTGTCAAGGGGGTAGGCGGAGGCCCCGGCGTCGGCGAACGCTCGTGGGGAGAAGAGCCGCGGCCGGAACCGGCGCGGTGCCGTCCACCAGGAGAGGTCCTCCATGTTCTTCCACAAGCAGGAGCTGCAGCACAGCGCCACCCCCGACAAGCCCGACCCCATCTACGCGCGCCACCTCCAGGAGGTGCTGGGCGGCCAGTACGGCGAGATCTCCGTCGCCATGCAGTACGGCTTCCAGTCCTGGAACTCGAAGCTCCCCGGCAAGTACCGCGACATGCTCTACGGCATCGGCGCGGAGGAGTTCGGCCACGTCGAGATGCTCGCCATCATGATCGCGAAGCTGCTCGAGACCGCACCGGTCGAGGCGACCGAGGACGCGATGAAGGACCCGACGCTCGCCGCGGTCATCGGCGGCGGCGACATCCAGCACGCCATCGTCGCGGGCGCCGGCGCGCGCCCCGTCGACAGCAACGGCAACCCGTGGCAGGGGTCGTTCATCACCGCGAGCGGCAACCTGCTCGCCGACTTCCACGCCAACGCGAACGCCGAGATGCAGGGCCGCCTCCAGGTGGCGCGGCTCTTCCACATGACCGACGACCACGGCGTGAAGGACCTCCTGTCCTTCCTGCTGGCCCGGGACACCATGCACCAGAACCAGTGGGTCGCGGCGATCGCCGAGCTCCAGGCCGAGGGCACCGAGAACCTGCCCGTGCCGAGCGACTTCCCCGTCGAGCTCGAGGACCGGGACGTCTCGTACCAGTACCTCAACTTCTCGGACGGTCCCGCGGCCTCCGAGGGCTCGTGGGCGTCCGGCCCCGCGCCCGACGGCAAGGGCACCTTCACGTACCACGACGGCCCCACGTCGTCGGTGCCGATGCCCCCGCCGCCCGTCGGCAACCCGCTCCTCCACGGCACCATCCCGCCGAAGGACCCGGGTCTGCTGAAGAAGGCGGCGAGCGCCGTGAAGGATGCCGTCACCCCCGAGTGATGAGCGACGCGCGCCCGTGCGGCCGATCCCGCGAGGGGTCGGCCGCACGGTCGCGTGCCTGGGCCCGCGTCCACCCGGACGCGGGCCGACCCCGCGAGAGGACCGCATGATCCGCACCGGCACGCCGCCGCACCCCGCCTCCCCCGTGCTCGCGCGCGACGTGGCGCCGGGCGTCCACCTGCTCTCCCACGCGCACGTGAACCTGTGCCTGATCGAGGACGACGACGGCGTCACCCTCGTCGACACGGCGTTCCCGGACACCTGGCCGCACCTGCTCCGCGCCCTCCGCGCGATCGGCCGGACGCCCGACGACGTGCGGGCCGTGGTGCTCACGCACGGGCACTTCGACCACGTCGGATCCGCCGCGCGGGCCGCCCGCGAGCTCGGCGTGCCGGTGCACGTGCACCCGGGCGACGCGCGCATCGCCCGGCACCCGTACTCCTACCGACGTGAGCGCACGCCGTTCGCCTACCCGCTCCGGTACGGCCGGGCGATCCCCGTGGTCGCCGCCATGGCCGCCGCTGGCGCGCTGCGCGTCGAGGGCGTGGACGCCGTGGCCGACCTCGCGGCCGGCCCGCTCGACGTGCCCGGCCGTCCCGTCGTGATCCCGACCCCCGGCCACACCGACGGCCACGTCGCGCTGCACCTGCCCGACCGGGACGCGCTGATCACGGGCGACGCGCTCGTGACGCTCGACCCGTACACGGGACGCACCGGCTGCCGCATCGTCGCGGGCGCCGCCACGGCGGACAGCGGGCGGGCGCTCCGGTCGCTCGCGGCGCTCGAGGAGACGGGCGCGCGCATCGTGCTGCCGGGGCACGGCGCGCCCTGGCGGAACGGGATCCGCGCCGCCGTCTCGGCCGCGCGCTCGGCGGGGCCGGCGTGACGGGCCTCACCGAGCTGTGGCTCGTGCGCCACGGCGAGAGCACGGCCAACGTCGCCGCGAGCCGGGCCGACCGCGACGGCGCCGAGGTCATCCACGTCGACCACCGGGATCCGGACGTCCCCCTCTCGGACACCGGGAAGGCGCAGGCGCGCGCTCTCGGCCGCTGGTTCGCGAGCCGCTCGGACGTGCCGACGGCCGTCTGGTCGTCGCACTACCTGCGGGCCCGGACGACCGCGGCGGTCGCGCTGGCCGAGGCGGGGATCGCCGCGGAGGTGCGCGCGGACGAGCGTCTGCGCGACCGGGAGCTCGGCATCCTCGACCTCCTCACCTCCCGCGGCGTCGCCGCCCGCCATCCCGGCGAGGACGCCCGACGGCGCTGGCTGGGCAAGCTCTCCTACCGGCCGCCGGGCGGCGAGTCGTGGGCGGACGTCGCGCTCCGCGTGCGCTCGTTCCTGCAGGATCCCGAGGTCGAGGCCGCCGACGGCCGCGCCCTGATCACGACGCACGACGCCGTGGTGATGCTCTTCCTCTACGTCGGCCTCGGCCTCTCCGAGGCCGAGCTGCTCGCCTTCCAGTCGCAGCACACCGTGGCGAACGCGTCCGTCACGGTGCTCGAGCGGTCCGCCCCGCGCGGCCCGTGGACCCTCCGGACCTTCTCGGCCACGGAGCACCTCGACGGGCACGGCGCCCCCGTCACCCAGCACGGAGGGGAACCCGATGTCCGAGGACGATGACGCCGACGCCCGCGCCGACGCACCCGCGGAGGTGGTGACGCCGGCGGCGCTCCGCGACTGGGCGCTGCCCGCGGCGACCGGATCCAAGTACGGGCGCGGTCAGGTCGTGGTCGTCGGCGGCGCCCTCCGCTCCCCCGGCGCGGCCATGATCGCCGGGCTCGCGGCCCTGCGCGTCGGCGCCGGTCGGCTCACGCTCGCGGTGGGCGCGTCCGTGGCGACCGAGGTCGCCGTCGCGGTGCCGGAGAGCGGCGTCGTGCCGCTCGAGGAGACGGACGCCGGGCACGTGCGGGGCGCGGGGATCCGCGCGGCCGAGGACGACGTCGCGTCCGCCGACGCCGTGCTGCTCGGCCCCGGGCTCGACGACGCGGACGAGGCCGAGCGGATGGTGCGCCTCCTCGCGACGCTCGTGCCCGACGACGCCGTCGTGGTGCTCGACGCCTACGCGCTCGGCGTGCTGCCCGCGTGCCGCGAGTCGGCCGCCCGCCTCGCCGGGCGTCTCGTGCTCACGCCCAACTCCTCCGAGGCCGAGCGGCTGCTCGGGCGCGACGCGGGCGACGACGCCGTGGCGGACGCGCGGGAGATCGCCCGGGAGTACGGCGCGGTCGTGTCGATGGGTGGCGTGGTCGCGGCGTCGGACGGACGGGCGTGGACGGTCGGCGCGGGCGGCAGCGGCCTCGGCACGTCCGGATCCGGCGACGTGCTCGGCGGCGCGGTCGCGGGCCTCTGCGCCCGGGGCGCGGACCCCGCCCAGGCCGCGGTCTGGGCGACCCACGCGCACGCCGCGGCGGGCGACCGGCTGGCCGTGCAGGTCGGCCCCCTCGGCTACCTCGCGAGCGAGCTGCTCCTCGAGCTGCCGCGCGTGCTCGTGGAGCTGGAGGCCTGAGCCGGCCCCTCCCCAGACGGACGCGGGCGGGCGTCGCCTGGGGATCCCCGCCGGGCCCGGTCGCCGCGCGCGGACGGTCGTAGGGTCGGAGCATGACTGATTCCACGTACACCGCACAGCTGGTCGGCCCCGAGGGCACCGAGGAGACCGAGGTCGAGTTCCTCAACGGCGAGCCCGTCAAGAGCTTCACGCGCGCCACCTCGCTCAGCGAGGAGGAGGTCGTCTGGGAGCTCGACAGCGATGAGGACGGCTACGTCTACCGGCCCGCGGGCATCCCGGGCGCCGACTACTCCTGAGCCGCCGCGCGGGCCGTCACGCGCGACCCCGGCCGTAGGATCGAGGTCCCGCACGACGTGAGGAAACCCGCATGAGCACCAGCCCGTCCACGCCCCCGGCCGACACCGCCGCGATCGCCCGCATCATCGACCACACGCTCCTCAAGCCCGAGGCCACGCGCGACGAGGTCGCCGCCCTCGTCGCCGAGGCCGTGGAGCTCGGCACCTACTCGGTGTGCGTCTCCCCGTCGATGCTGCCGCTCGCGCTGCCCGCGGGATCCGACCTGAAGGTCGCCGTGGTCTGCGGCTTCCCGAGCGGGAAGCACCACAGCGAGGTCAAGGCCGCCGAGGCCGCCCTCTCGGTCCGCCAGGGCGCGGACGAGGTCGACATGGTCATCGACGTGGGCGCCGCCCGCGAGGGCCGCTTCGCCGACGTCGAGGCCGACATCCGCGCCGTCCGCGAGGCCGTGCCCGCGCCGGCCGTGCTCAAGGTCATCATCGAGTCCGCCGCCCTCGACGACGACCAGATCGTCGCCGTCTGCCGGGCAGCCGTGGCCGCCGGAGCCGACTTCGTCAAGACCTCCACGGGCTTCCACCCCACCGGCGGCGCCACCGTGCACGCGGTCGAGCTCATGAGCCGCACCGTCGACGGCGAGGCCGGCGTGAAGGCGTCCGGCGGCATCCGCACGTACGAGACCGCCGTGCAGATGATCGAGGCCGGCGCGACCCGCCTGGGCGTCTCCGGCAGCGCCGTCGTGCTGGCGGGCCCGGTGCAGACGCCCGAGAACGGCGCGCTCGGATCGAGCGGCTACTGATGCCCGCGGACCGCCGCGCGCACCTGGCCGACCTCGGCCGCTACATCCAGGCCTCCCCCTCCTCCTTCCACGCGGTCGCGGAGGCCGCCCGCCGCCTCGACGCCGCGGGCTTCACAGCACTCGACGAGCGCGACGCGTGGCCCACCGGCCCCGGTCGCCGCTACATCGTCCGCGACGGCGCGCTCCTCGCCTGGATCCAGCCCGCGGGCGCGCACGCCACCACGCCCTTCCGCGTGCTCGGCGCGCACACCGACTCCCCCGGCTTCGCGCTCAAGCCGAAGCCCACCGTCGGATCGGACGGCTGGGTGCAGGCGGGCGTCGAGGTCTACGGCGGCCCGCTCCTCAACTCCTGGCTCGACCGCGACCTCGAGCTGGCCGGTCGTCTCGTCGCACGCGACGGCCGTCAGCACCTCGTCCGCACCGGCCCGCTGCTGCGCTTCCCGCAGCTCGCCGTGCACCTCGACCGCGGCGTGAACACCGAGGGGCTCCGACTGGATCCGCAGCGCCACATGACGCCGATCCTCGGCACGGGCTCCCCCGCCGACGCCGACGTGCTCGGCCACCTCGCGCGGCTCGCGGGGGTCGCCGCCGACGACGTGCTCGGCTACGACGTGCGCGTCGCCGACACGCAGGCGCCCGGATCCCTCGGCCTCGACGGCGAGCTGTTCGCCGCGGGCCGCATGGACAACCTCAGCTCGGTGCACGCCGGCCTCGCCGCCCTGCTCGAGCTCGCGGCCACGGTCGACGACGACGCGGAGGCGCCCATCGCGGTGCTCGCCGCCTTCGACCACGAGGAGGTCGGATCCGCGACCCCGTCGGGCGCCGCCGGCCCGATCCTCGAGGACGTGCTCGGTCGCATCTCGGCCGGCCTCGGCGCCGCATCGGAGGAGCGCCGCCGCGCGTTCGCCGCGTCCTGGTGCCTCTCGGCCGACGCCGGCCACGCCGTGCACCCCAACTACCCCGACCGCCACGACCCGGCCAACCGGCCGGTGCCGAACGGCGGCCCGCTGCTGAAGATCAACGCGAACCAGCGCTACGCGACCGACGGCGTCGGGGCCCGCGAGTGGGCGCTGGCCTGCGAGCGCGCGGGCGTGCCCACCCAGGAGTTCGTCTCCAGCAACGCGGTGCCGTGCGGCTCCACCATCGGGCCCATCACGGCGACGCGCCTCGGCATCCGCACGGTCGACGTCGGCATCCCCCTGCTCTCGATGCACTCGGCCCGCGAGCTGTGCGGCGCCGACGACCCGGGGCACCTCGCCGCCGCGGCCGCCGCGTTCCTCCGCCCGGCTGGCTGACCGGCAGGACCGGCAGGCGCCCGGCGGGCGCCCGGCAGCCGACGCCGCCCGCACGTGGAGAGGGCCCGACGCGATGCGCGTCGGGCCCTCTCCACGTTCACGGCGGATCAGCCCCCGTACGAGGCCAGCAGCGCCCGCATCTTCGTGAGCTGCCCCTCCTGCGACGAGCGCATCGCACCCGCGATGTCGAGCGCGGCGGTCGACGTGCCGACCTGCGCCTCCCCGTCGGCCATCGCGATCGCCGCCTCGTGCTGGGCGATCATGCCCTGCAGGAAGAGGCGCCCGGCGTCCATGCCGCGTGCGGACCGCACGGCCTGCTGCTGCGCGTCGGATGCGGCGGCACCCGCCTCCGCGGACTCCGCGTCGGTGCCGGTGCCGGACGCGCTGCCGCTCGCGCCCGCCGTCCCCTCCGCGCCGCCCGCGCCGCCTCCGACACCACCGGCCTCCTCGCGGTCCTCCGTGCCGTTCGAGCCGGACGCGCCGTCTTCCCCCGCCCATCCCTCGGCGAGCCGGGCGAGCTCCCGGGCCTGCGGACCCTGCTGGTCGCGGATCTGCACGGCCAGCTCCTCCGCCCCCGGCGGCAGGTCGGCGGCCTGGAGGGCGGCGACGGCGAGCGCCACCGATCGTGCGGCGTGATCGCCCATGTCCTGCGCGAACGCGAGGTCGGCGCGGTTCCAGCCCTCGGACCCCGTCTCCAGGGGCGCCGCGGCGTCGGCGTCGGCGCTCGGCGACGCCGCGTCCTCGGGCGTGCGCGGCGGTGTCGAGCAGCCGGCGAGGCCGGCGGCGAGGACGAGCGCGGTCGTGGCGGCGGCGAGGCGGTGTCGGTATCCCATGCGACGATCCTCCTCCACGGCGCGGCACCGCGCGTCCCGGAGGATAGGTTCTCCCCATGCCCGAGATCGTCGACCTGCCCCATCCGGGCACGACCCTCGAGTTCGGCGAGCCGGGCAGCCCCGTCGTCGTGCTCGTGCACGACGACCACGGCCGCCTCCCCTGGCTCGACCAGTACGCGCTCGCCCTGGCCCGCTCCGGCTTCCACGTGCTCGTGCCCGACCTGTACGACGGCCGCGCCACCCTCGACGACGGGCTGGCCGCCGGCCTCGCCGCGGAGCTCGACGTGGGCTTCGCGCTCGGCACCATCCGCGACGGCATCGACTCGGCGCGCGCCCGCGGATCCGCCCGCGTCGGCCTCGTCGGCTTCGCGCCCGGCGGCTGGCTCGCCCTCCTCGAGGCGCAGGACGGCGGGGCGGACGCGGTCGTCGCCTACTGCGCGAGCCTCGGTCCCGAGGAGCACGGCGTCATCCCCTGCGCGGTGCTGCTGCACCTGGCCGAGCACGACGAGTGGATCGACGACCAGCGCCCCGAGGCGTTCATCGGCCGGCTGCGTGAGCACGGCACCCCGATCACGGCGCACACCTACGCCGGCACCACCCCCGCGTTCCCCAACGCGAGCCTCCGCGACCGCCTGGATCCGGACGCCGCGGCGCTCGCCTACCGGCGCACGGAGGGCTTCCTGGCCGACCACCTGGGAAACCGGTCCTGATCCAGTACCGCGATCGCACCAAACCGGTCGAGTACGCGGTACGAATGTAAGGAGCCTGGGAATGTCCCGGCTCTTCCCTACCAGTGGAGGCAACATCATGACCTCGTCCCCGAACCGCCTGCTCGGCACCGCCTTCGGTGCCGTCTACGTCCTCGTCGGCCTTCTCGGCTTCCTGTTCCCGCCGAACAGCGGGGGCTTCTTCTCGTCCGACGGCGGCCTGCTGCTCGGCATCTTCATGGTGAACCCGTTCCACAACGTGGCCCACCTCCTCATCGGCGCGGCCCTCCTCATCGGCGGCCTCTCCAGCGTCGCGGCGGCCAAGGCCGTCAACTCGACCATCGGATTCGCGTACCTCGCGCTCGGCGTCGTCGGCTTCTTCCTCGTGAACACCGACTTCAACGTGCTCGCGCTCAACACCGCCGACCACTTCCTGCACCTCGGCAGCGCCGTCGTGCTGCTGATCGTGGGCCTCGGCGCCGAGAAGGGCGTCCGCAACCGCGCCGCCCGCGCCGCCTAGGCAGCACCGCACTACCGCCGCGCGCCGCTGCACCGGGCGCGTCACGCATCACCGCACGTCAGCACGACAGCACGACAGCACGACAGCACGACAGCACCACAGCACCACAGCACCACAGCACCACAGCACCACAGCACGACAGCACGCAGCACCGCACCACCGCGGCGCCCGGGACGACGAAGGGACCAGCACGTGTCACTGCTCATCCGCCACTGGCTGGCCCTCGCCGCCCTGGGCGCCGCGCTCATCCACCTGGCCGTCGGCGCGGGATCCTCGCCGGCGTCCATGGTGGCCCTCCTCGTCATCGGCGCCGCCGAGCTGGCCTGGGCCGTCGCGGTCCTCCGCTCGGACCGCCTGCCCGCCGCATCCTGGGCCGTCGTCGGCGCGCTCGTGCCGGTCGCCGGCTGGGCGCTCCTCGTCTCGGCCGCCGTGGTCCTCGCGGCCCCGGGCATCACGAGCGGCATCCCCGCGATCCCCATGCTCGCCGCGACCCTCCTCGACCTGGCGATCGCCGCCATCGTCGGCCGGCACCTCCGCTCCCGCGCGGAGTCGGAGGCCGAGGCCACCTGCACCGCCGTCGAGTCGCGGCTCCCCGCCGACATCGCGCTCGTCGGATCCGGCGCCTCGCACCCGACCGCGGCGCACCCGGCGTCCGCCGTCGTCCTCTCCGCCGCGACGCCCGCGGCCGACTCCGCTTCCGCTCCCGCTCCCGCCGAGCCGGAACCGACCGGCCGCCGCTACCTCGTGGGCGTCCTCGCCGGCGCCTTCCTCGTCGCCGGCATCGTCACCCCCGCGCTCTCGCTCACCGACGCGGGCGAGCACGCCGTCCCGCACGGCCAGCACGGCTCCGTCGACCTCACGGGCATCCAGGGCGAGCACTCGGGCCACTGATCCCGGCTCCCCGCCGCGCAGCCGCGCGAGCGACGGCTGAGGCGACGCCGCTACGGCGCCGGCGCCACCGCGGGCGTCACGCGGATCCGCGTCGCCTCGCTCATGAACCGCCGCACGTTCTCGTCGACGATGATGTCGCCCGGCCGCAGCGGCCGCGTGAGGTACAGGCCGCCGATGTCGGTGATCCGGCTGAGCGCCACATAGGTCTGCCCGGGGCTGAACACGCGCGCGCCGAGGTCGACGATGGCGCGGTCGTAGGTCTTGCCCTGCGACTTGTGGATCGTGACCGCCCACGCGAGCCGCAGCGGGAACTGCGTGAAGTCGGCCACGACGTCGCGCCGCAGCTGCTTGGTGGTGGGCGAGTACGAGTACTTGTGCTTCTCCCACGTGACCGGCTCGACCTCGTGCACGACGCCGTCGAGCTCGACGTACACGTTCGTGTCGATGCGCGTGACGACCCCGACGGATCCGTTCACCCAGCGCTGGTCGACGTCGTTGCGGAGGAACATCACCTGCGCGCCGATCTTGAGGTCGAGCTTCTCGTCGGCCGGGTAGGTGCGGCCGCCGAAGTCGCCCGTGACGTCGGCGGTGGCGGTGAGCGAGCGGCCGGGCAGGCGCTTGAGCGCCTCGGCGTTGATCCGGTTGACGGTGTCGTTGCGCGTGGCGAGCGTGATGGCGCCGTCGGTGGGCGCCGGGCGCGCGCCCGCGGCGTTCAGCACGCCCGCGATCTCCGCCGTGACCCGCCCGTGGCGCACGGCGTTGAGCATCTCCTTGAACGCCTCCTCGTGCTGCCGGTGGATCTCGGTGAGCTCGTAGATGCGGAGCTGCGCCTCCTCCCACACCTTCGCGTCGAAGAACCACATGGAGCGGTAGCGGTCGGCGAAGTAGGCGCGCTCGTCGCCGTCGCCGGGCACGGGCGCCAGCTGGTACGGATCCCCGAACAGCACGACCTGCACGCCGCCGAACGGCACGTCCTTCTTGTGGCGCGCCTGGCGGAGGCTGCGGTCGATGGCGTCGACGAGGTCGGCGTTGACCATGGAGACCTCGTCGATGACGAGCGTGTCGATGGTGTTGAGGAGCTTCCGCAGCTCGCCGGTCTGCTCGATCTCCTCGTCGGCGATGACGCCGATGGGCAGCTTGAACAGCGAGTGGATGGTCTGCCCGCCCACGTTCAGCGCGGCGACCCCGGTGGGCGCGCAGATCACGATCTGCTTCTCGGTGTTCCACGACAGGTGCGTGAGGAGGGTCGACTTGCCGGTGCCGGCGCGACCCGTGACGAAGATGTGGTCGCGCGTGCCCTCGATGGCCTGGAAGACGGCGGCCTGCTCCGGGGAGAGGGGGACCGTGCTCACGCGGGGCTCCTGGCGGTTCGGGGTGGATGCGGCGCGCATCGAGGGCGGCGGCGCGGCGCGGATGCGCACTCGAATCTACCCCGGGCCCGCCCCGGCCGGTCGCGGATCCCCCGCCCGTAGGATGATCCGCATGCCGAGCCCCGCCGTCGACGCGCGCGGCGAGCTGCGTCGGGCCGTCGTCCTCTGGTCGGTGCTCGCGGCCCTGCTCCTCGGGGCGTTCGCCGGCACGGTCGCGACGCTCAACCACACCGTCTTCAGCGCCCACGGGTTCGTGCGCTCCTACCTCGACGCGCTCGCCCGCGAGGACAGCCGCGACGCCCTCGCCACCCCCGGAGTCGTCCTGCCCGACGACGGGAGCCGCGCGCTCCTCGACGACCGCGCCCTGCCCGGCCTCGCCGACGTCGAGCTCGTCTCCGACGAGCGGGCGCCCGACGGCGCGGAGGGCGAGCGTGTGGTCACGTACGCGTACACGCTGCCCTCGGGACCCGGATCCACCGCCTTCCGCGTGCGGGAGGCGCCTGCGGCGCTCGGCCTCTTCGGCCGGTGGGAGTTCGCGACGAGCCCGGTCGCGGCCGTCGACCTCGAGCTCCGGCACGCCGCCACCTTCACCGCGAACGGGCTCGCCGTCTCCGCGACGGCGGGCGGCGACGCGGCCGCGGGCGCCGGATCCACGTACCTCGTGCTCGCGCCGAGCACCCTTGCCCTCGACCACTCGTCGTCGTTCCTCGAGGCGCAGGAGACCGACGTGGCGGTCACGGACCCCGGCAGCGTCGTGCCCGCCCGCGTCGACGCCGAGCCGACGCAGGAGCTCGTGGACTCCGTGCAGGGCGAGGTCGAGTCGTACCTCACCGCGTGCACCACGCAGGCCGTGCTCTTCCCGTCCGGCTGCCCGTTCGGGAAGGCGATCCGCGACCGCATCACCGACCCGCCGGTGTGGACGATGACGGCCATGCCCGAGATCACGCTGCGCCCCGCGAGCGACGACCCCGCCGACCTCGACTGGGTCGTGCCGTCCACGGTCGGAACCGCGCACATCCGGGTGCCCGTCCGCTCGCTGTACGACGGCAGCGTCAAGGACCTCGACGAGGACGTGCGGTTCAGCGTGAGCTGGCGCGTGACCCTCGACGGGGACGCGGGCGTGCGGATCCAGGGCCTCTAGCCGCTCACGACCCTCTCGCGCGGGCACGGTGCGCGCCGACTGCGGGAGGAGCAGGATCGGGACCCACAGGTCCCCGCGACCGCGGGGCCCGCCAGCCGAGGAGCGCCCCCATGTCCGCGATCATGAACCCGTACCTGTCCTTCCGCGACCAGGCGGCCGAGGCGCTGCGCTTCTACCAGGGGGTCTTCGGCGGCGAGCTCGCGCTGAGCACGTTCGGCGAGCAGGGCATGAGCCCGGACCCGGCGGAGGCCGACAAGATCATGCACGGCCAGCTGACCTCCGACGCGGGCTTCGTGCTGATGGCCTCGGACACCCCGGCCTCGATGGGCGTGCCGAGCGGATCCGCCATCACGCTCTCGCTCTCGGGCGACGACGCCGAGGTGCTCGGCGGCTGGTGGGACGCGCTGACGGCGGACGGCACGGTCGTGCTGCCGCTCGAGGTGGCGCCGTGGGGCGACCGGTTCGGCATGTGCACCGACCGCTTCGGGATCGACTGGATGGTGTCGATCGCGCCGGCGCCGGCCGCCGGCTGACCGCCGCCCTCGGGCCTCGGGTCCCGGATCTCAGGCCCAGCGGCCCCCGCGCGGCACGATGAGCGGCGTGTGGGACACGGGGTCGTCGATCACGAGGCAGGGCAGCCCGAAGACCTGCTCGACGAGCTCCGCGGTCACGATCTCGTGCGGGGCGCCGGACGCGACGACGCGGCCGTCGCCCATCACGATGAGGTGGTCGGCGTAGCGCGCGGCGTGGTTCAGGTCGTGGAGCACGGCGACGATCGTGCTGCCGCCGCGGTGCAGGTCGGCGAGGAGGTCGAGCAGCTCGATCTGGTGGGCGATGTCGAGGAACGTCGTCGGCTCGTCGAGGAGCAGCACGGGCGTCTGCTGCGCGAGCGCCATCGCGACCCACACCCGCTGGCGCTGGCCGCCGGAGAGCTCGTCGACGTGGCGGTCCGCGAGGTCGGCCACTCCCGTGTCCGCCATCGCCCGCTGCACGGCGTCCTCGTCGGTCGCCGTCCACTGGCGGATGAGGTTCTGGTGCGGGAAGCGGCCGCGCGCCACCAGGTCGGCGACCGTGATGCCGTCGGGCGCGATCGCGCTCTGCGGGAGGAGTCCGATGATCCGCGCCGCCTCCTTCGCCCGGTACGACGCGAGCGGCCGGTCGTCGAGGAGCACGCTGCCGGCCGTCGGCGCGAGCAGGCGCGACAGCGCGCGCAGCAGGGTGGACTTGCCGCACGCGTTCGGGCCGACGATGACCGTGAACGAGCCGTCGGGCACATCGACGTCGAGCGCCTCGGAGATCACGCGGCGGTCGTAGGCGAGCGTGACGCCCTCGGCGCGGAGGCGTGGCGCGGGGATCGGACGCTCGGTGGCAGGATGCTCGGCGGCGGGCGGCGCGGGAGCGGTGACGGCCGGGCGGGCGGATGCGGTGTCGTCCACGACGGGACCTCCCAGGGGATCGGGATCGAGGGCGGCGCGGGGCACGCCGGGCACGTCAGGCACGTCAGGCACGTCGGGCCGCCTCGCGGATCAGGAGCGCGATGAGGTAGACCCCGCCGACCACGACCGTGACGATGCCGACGGGCACCGTCCCCGGCAGCGCGTGCTGGGCGACGGAGTCGGCGGCGAGCAGCAGCAGGCCGCCGGTGAGCGCGGCCGGCACGAGCGGCAGGCCGGCGCTGCGCGTGAGGCGGCGGGCGATCTGCGGCGCGGCGAGCGCGACGAAGGCGATGGGCCCGGCGGCGGCCGTCACGATCGCGGTGAGGGCGACCCCGAGGATCAGGAGCGCCAGGCGCGTCGGCTCGGCCCGCACGCCGTGGGCCCGCGCGGCGTCGTCGCCGAGCTCGAGCTGCCGGAGCGGCGCGGAGAGCAGCAGGATCGCCGGCGCGAGCACGAGGAGCGCGGCGAACGCGGGGAGGGCGCGGTCCCAGCCGACGAGCGCGAGGGATCCGGCGCCCCAGATCGACGCGGCCATCGCCACCTCGGTGCCCGCCTTCAGCAGCAGGAACGTGTTCACCCCGTGCAGCACGGCCGTGACGGCGATGCCCGTGATGATCAGCCGGAAGCCCTGCACGCCGCCACGGTACGCGAGCAGGTAGACGACGAGCGCCGTGCCGAGCCCGCCCGCGAGCGCCCCCACCGCGGTGGGCAGGAACGTCGCGCCGGCCAGCGTCGTGACGAGGAGCGCGCCCGTGTAGGAGCCGGTCGAGAAGCCGATGACGTCGGGCGATCCGAGCGGGTTGCGCGTGAGCGACTGGAAGACGGCGCCCGCGACCCCGAGGGCCGCGCCGAACGCGAGCGCGGCGAGCACGCGCGGCAGGCGCCACTCGGTGACGATGGTGGCGGCGAACGAGCCGTCGGGCAGCACGAGGGCGCGGATCACCTCGGGCACCGTGAGCGGGTAGTCGCCCGTGCCGAGCGCCACGAGCGCGACGGCGACGATGACGACGGCGAGCGCCGCGCCCACGAGCACCTCGCGCCGGCGGAGCCGCGTGCCGACCACGGGCAGGCGGATCGTGCCCGCGGGGCGGGCGCCGGGTCGGATCGCGGCCGGGCGGCGCCCCGCGCGGGCGGGCGCGCTCACAGCCCCGACGCCCTCTGCCGGCGCACGAGCAGGATCAGCACGGGCGCGCCCAGCACGGCCGTCACGATCCCGGCCGGCAGCTCCGCGGGCCGCAGCACGACGCGCCCCACGATGTCCGCGGCGAGCAGCAGCACGGGCGCCAGCACGATCGTGTACGCGAGGATCCAGCGCTGGTCGGGCCCGACGATCCAGCGGGCGATGTGCGGGATCATCAGCCCGACGAACGCGATCGGCCCGGCCATCGCGGTCGCGCCGCCCGCGAGCAGCGTCACCGCGACCACGGCGACCGTCCGCACGACGACCACGTTCGCGCCGAGCGACCGCGCGAGGTCGTCCCCGAGCGCCACCGCGTCGAGGCTCCGGGCGATGACGGCGGCGAGCAGCACGCCGACCGCGAGGAACGGCGCGACCGGCAGCAGGGCGTCCCACCCGCGGTCCTGGAGCGAGCCCGACTCCCATGCGCGCATCGCGCTGAAGCCCTGCGGGTCCGCGAGCAGTAGCCCCGAGGTGATGCCCGCGAGCACCGCGCCGAGGGCGACCCCGGCGAGCGTGAGGCGCACCGGGTCCCCGCCGCCGCGCCCCGCGGATCCCACGACGTACACGATGACGGCGGCCACGAGCGCCCCGCCGAAGGCGAACCAGAGGTAACCGCTCACGGCGGTCACGCCGAGCACGCCCGTCGCGATGGCGACCGCGAAGGCCGACCCGGCGGTCACGCCGAGGATGCCGGGATCCGCCAGCGGGTTGCGCGTGACGGCCTGGATGAGCGCGCCCGCGACCCCGAGCGCGAGGCCCGCGGCGAGGCCGACGAGGGTGCGCGGCACGCGGAGGTCGGTGATCACGACGAGCTCGGCGGGGTCCCGCGGCCGGCCGGCGAGCGCGTCGACGACGGCGCCGAGCGGGATGTCGCGCGACCCGACGGCGATGCTCGCGAGCGACGCCAGCACGAGCACCCCGACCGCCAGCAGGAGGCCCGCCGAGCGCGAGAGGCCGCTCCGCGCCCGGCCCGCGGGGGCGTCGGTGGCGGAGGCGCGCGCGAGGACCCGGAGCGACATGGCCCGGACAGCCTACCTCGCCCTTAGGTTAGGCTCCCCTTGCCTGATGGGATCCGCACCGGCCCGTCATCGACACCCGAGAGGCCCCGCACCATGAGGTTCCCCACCACCGGCTCCGCCACCGTCGCGCTCGCCGTCGCGACGCTCGCCCTGACCGGCTGCTCGAGCGCCTCCGACCCGGCCGCGAGCGCCCCGCCCGCCTCCGGATCCGCGACCGGCACCTTCCCCACCACCGTCGACACGAAGTTCGGCGAGGTCACCGTGCCCAGCGAGCCGAAGCGCGTCGTCGCCCTCGGCTGGGGCGATGCGGAGACCGCGCTCGCGCTCGGCGTGCAGCCCGTTGGCGCGTCCGACTGGCTCGGCTTCGGCGCCGACGCGGACGGCGTCGGCCCGTGGGCGCAGGGGCTGTACACGCAGAAGCCGCAGATCATCGAGACGCTCGAGCCCTCCTACGAGGCCATCGCGGCGCTCAAGCCCGACCTGATCCTCGACACCAAGGGCTCGGGCGACCAGGCCCGCCACGACCGCCTCGCGCAGATCGCGCCCACCATCGGCGTGCCCGAGGGCGCCGACAGCTACCTCACCGACATGGAGGACCAGGTCGACATGGTCGCCGAGGCCCTCGGCCGCGAGGACCAGGGCGACGCCCTCCTCGACGCGGTCGACCAGCGCTTCGACGCCGTCGCCGCCGCGCATCCGGACTGGAAGGGCAAGACCGTCACGGCCGCCACCAAGACCAGCGAGGGCTGGGGCGCCTACGTGGAGGGCAGCGAGCGCGTCGCGTTCCTCGAGAAGCTCGGCTTCGCGCAGAGCCCGAAGATCGCGGCGATCCCCGCCAACGCCGGCGGCTTCTCGGTCGACATCTCCTCCGAGCAGCTCGACCTGCTCGACGCCGACGCCATCGTGGCGTTCCCGATCTTCATCGACAAGGCCGTCATCACCGACGACCCGCTGTGGCAGGCGGTCCCCGCGGTCGCGGCCGGCCACTCCATCGTGCTCGACGGCGACGTGTCGTCGGCGTACTCGATCGGCACCACGCTGTCCACCGGCTACGCGCTCGACCGGCTCGTGCCGCTGCTGGAGACCGCCACGTCCTGATCCGGATCCGCACCACCGGGGCCCGCCGCGCATCGCACGGCGGGCCTCGTCGCATCCGGCGGACGGCGGTCCGCTCGCTACGCCTCGAGCATCGCCGTGAGCGCCCGGCGGTAGTCCTCGAACGCCCGCCGCCCCACCGTGGTGAGCGCGAGGTACGTCACCGGCTGCCGGCCCTCGTGCGTCTTCCGCACCTCCACGTAGCCGGGGTCCTCGAGCTTCCGGAGGTGCGTCGACAAGTTGCCGGCCGTCATGTCGAGGATCTCCTGCAGCCGGGGGAAGGACAGCGCCTCCCCCGCGTCCAGCGTCGCGAGCGACGCCACGATCCGCAGCCGCGCCTGCGCGTGGATGACGGGATCGAGGTCAGCCAAGCCGGGCTCGCAGCGATCGGCGGGCGCGCGCTCCGCGGACGGCGACGGCGATCCCCGTGACGAGGTACGCGCCACCGCCCACGACGGCCATCACCAGGTAGTTGCCGGGGTAGCCCGCGAAGGGCGCGGCGAGCGCGGCCACCACGAGGATCGAGCCCAGGAGCAGGGACGTGCGCGAGTGGAAGAGCGCCGCGGTCGACAGCAGCATCATGCCGGCGACGAACGAGAACCCCGACGCGTAGAAGATCGAGAGCAGCCGGCTCGGGGCGTCGTTGAGCGCGAGCCCGATGCCGAGCACGTAGACCGAGACCATGGCCACCGACCAGCTGATCCCGTAGACCCGGCCCTGCCAGCGCGCCTCGCCCGTGGTCTCCATGCCCACCGATCCGCGGATCCCGAGCACGATGCTCACGACCACGCCCACGCCGATGAGCCCGGCGAAGATCCCGACGGCCACCGGCAGCGGCAGGCTCACCGCGTCCGACCCGTCGATGAGCCACAGGGCCGTGTAGCCGAGGATCCACGCGACGCCCCAGACCACCTCCATGATCCAGACGAACGAGGTCTGCGCGTCGACCGCCACCCGCCGCTGGTCCTCCATGAGCGCGTGCATCGTCCGCGGGTCGGGCGCGGGCCCGTCGTCGTCGACCTCGTCCGTGCGCATCGTCGTGTCCATCTCCACCTCTCCGCTGGCGACCCTCGCCCGCCGGGCTCCCGCCCTCGGTACTTTGTAACGCAAAGTGCTTTGCCGTGTCAATGGTTCCCACCGATGCGGCGGTCCGCGCGTCGTCCGTCATCATCGAGGGGTCCGCGTCTCCACCCGCGCGCGACGGGAGGAGACCCATGAGCACCCGCACCGCCGCCGTCCCTGCGTCCGCCGCCGTCCCCGCGGCCGCCGGCGTCGCCTGGATCGCGGCCGCCGTCGTCTACGTCGGCACCGAGGCGATCGCCGCGTCCGCCTTCCCCGGTTACAGCTACTCCGCCAACTACATCAGCGACCTCGGCGTCCCCGAGGTCGCCGAGTTCCAGGGCCGCGCCATCGACTCGCCGCTCTCCGCGGTGATGAACGCCGGCTTCATCCTCCAGGGCGTCCTCTACCTGCTGGCCGCCGTGGTCGCGACCCGCGCCCTCCGCGCCGGCCCGCGCCGCGCGTTCCTCGCCCTCGCGGTCGTGCACGCCGTCGGGATCACGGTGGTCGGCCTCATCCACGGCAGCGCCTCGAGCGCGGCCAGCGGCATCGGCTGGATGCACGTGGTCGGCGCCGGCATGGCCATCGTCGCGGGCAACGCGGCCTCGATCGTGGCGGGCCTCGGCTCGGGCCGCGCCGGGGCCGGGGCCGGGGCCGGGGCCGCCCGCGCGTACCGCATCGCGAGCGTCGCGCTCGGCGTCGTCGGCCTCGTCGCGCTCGCCGTCCTCCAGACCCTCGGCGGCTCCGGCATCGACGGCGTCTGGGAGCGCGGATCCGTCTACACGGTCACCGCGTGGGAGCTGATCACCGGCATCGCCGTCCTCGTCGCCGCGCGACGCGCGCGCACCCGCTGACGCCGACGGACGGCCCGGACGGCCCGGACGGCCCAGCGCGGAGGCCCCGGATCAGCGCCGCTCGGCCGCCTGCAGCGCCTCGAGGTTCCGGTTGTACGCCTCGAGCTCGGCGTCGCCGTCGCGGTCGGCCTTGCGGTCGTACCGCACGGAGTCCCGCTTGTCGCTCTTGCTCCACATGATCGCCGTGACGATCGCGAGGATCACCGTCGGGATCTCGCCGATGCTCCACGCGATGCCGCCGCCCGCCTGCTGGTCGGCCAGCGCGGTCTCGCCCCACGGCCGGCCCATCGCGCCGAACCAGTCCGCGAGGAGCAGCCCGGTGCCGGTCATGAGCGACAGGCCGAAGAAGGCGTGGAACGCCATGGTCGCCAGAAGGAGCAGCAGCCGCATCGGGTACGCGAGGCGCACCGGCATCGGGTCGACCCCGATGAGGTTCTGCGTGAACAGGTACCCGACGATGAGGAAGTGCACGATCATCCACTGGTGCCCGATGTGGTCGGTCGTGGCCCAGCTGAACAGCGGCGAGTAGTAGAAGACGAGGAGAGAGCCGGCGAAGAGCACGGCCGCCACGATCGGGTGGCCCACGAAGCCCGCGAACTTGGAGTGCACGGCCATCAGGATCCATTCGCGGCCGCCGCGGCTGCCGTCCTGCCGCTTGCGGATGGCCCGCATCGCGAGCGTGACGGGGGCGCCCGGCACGAGCAGCAGCGGGATGACCATGGCGAGCACCATGTGCGCCAGCATGTGCGAGCTGAAGAGGTACTTCTGGTAGACGTTCACGCCGCCGTTGGTGATGTAGAAGAGGCCCACCATGCCGGCCACCCAGAGGATGGAGCGGTGCAGGGGCCAGGCGTCGCCGCGCTTCCGGAGGCGGTGCACGCCGGCCAGGTAGAAGAAGATCCCGAAGGCGCACAAGAGGATCCAGAGCAGGTCGAAGTTCCACTCGGTGAGGTAGCGCATGGGCGTGAGCTCGGGCGGCAGCGGCTCTCCGGTGAGGATCTGCGCGGGCGTCGGATCCGGCAGCTGCGTCGCGACGACCTGGCTCACGGGCGGCGACGTGCGGGCGAGGGCGGCGGCCACGCCGGAGGCGACGCCCATGAACGCGAGCTCGGCGGTGACGAGCCACCAGAAGGGGCTGCGCGCGGAGGCGCCGCGCTCCTCGAGCCGCCCGATGAGCACCCGCCGATATGCGGCACCGAACAGGCCGAGCGCGAGGAGCGCCGCGACCTTGATGAGCACGAGCAGCCCGTACGCCGTGAGCAGCCGGTCGAGGGAGCCCACGCGGATCTCCGCGCTCACGTAGCCGGACGCCGCGACCACCACGAAGCACACGAGCGCGACCGCCGAGTAGCGGCGCAGCACCGGCACGAGCCGGTCGCCGTCGAGCTTCGACCGCAGCAGCACCAAGGTGAGCAGGCCGCCGAGCCACACGGCGGCGAAGACGAGGTGGAGGCCGAGCGCGTTGACCGCGGCGTCGTGCCCCTCGGTGCCGCCCGCGTGGCCCTGCTGCGCCATGGGGACAAGGCCGCCGACCGCGAGCACGAGCACGAGGGCGATGGCGGTGTGGTTGCGCACCGCGAAGCACAGGACGGTGACGGTCGCGGCGATCAACGTGGTCGCGAGCCATGCCTGGCCCACGGAGATCTGCGTCAGGACGAGCCCGAGGCTCGACCCGAACTCCGCGCTGAAGGAGAAGGGCGTGCCCGAGACGCTGAGGAAGGTGAAGAAGGCGGTGATCGCGGAAGCGACCGTCCAGAGGGCGGCGCCGGCGGCGGCGATGTCGAGCGCGCGGCCGTACTCCGGGCGCTTCCGCGAGAGGGCGAACGCCGCCAGCAGCAGCGCGCCGATGGCCGTCGCCGCCGTGATGTTGACCATCATCTTCGCGGCGGGCAGCCCGTATCTGACGACCGGCCCGGCGTCCTTGAGCAGCTGCGGTGCAGCTCCCCCGCCGATGGCGAGCGCGACCAGCAGGGAGAGGAACGCGACGATGAGGAGGGCGGCGGGCCCCGCGACGCGGAGGAGTCTGGGCATGAGGGGATCAGCCTAACTCGCCCGTCCTGACGGGCGGCTGGCGGCCCCGAGCGCTCCCGCGCCCGGCCGGGAATGCGACAGCGGGGGCGCCGACCGGAGTCGGCGCCCCCGCTGGGCGTGTGGTGAGGAGGACTACTTGACGGCGGCCTTGAGCTTGCTGCCGGCGGAGACCTTGACGCCCTTGGACGCCTTGATCTCGAGGGGCTCGCCCGTCTGCGGGTTGCGGCCCGTGCGCGCGGCGCGAGCCGTCTGCTCGAACGCGACCCAGCCCGGGATCGTGACCTTGACGCCGTCGGCGACGTTGGTCGCGACGGTGGAGAAGAGCGCGTCCAGCACGCCGTTGACGGCGGCCTGGCTCTGACCCGACTCCGCGGCGACGGCGGCAACGAGCTCGGTGCGGTTGAGTGACTTGTCAGCCATGGGTGTCCTCCTCGGACCTGGTGCCGTTCTACTCGAGCGGCCGTGTGGTGGATGGTGTCTGTCTACGTCAGCGGACCGTTCGACCCGACAGGGCCATCAGCGGTCCGTTCGGCCGTACGGCCGCTTGGAACCTACCAGCTGGACTTCGTGATGCCCGGAAGCTCGCCGCGGTGGGCCATGTCCCGGAAGCGGACGCGGGAGATGCCGAACTTCGACAGGTTGCCGCGGGGGCGACCGTCGATGCCGTCGCGCTGGCGGACGCGGACGGGCGAGGCGTCGCGCGGGAGGCGCTGGATGCCGGCGCGGGCCGCCTCGCGGCTCTCGTCGGTGCCGTTCGGGTCCACGAGGGCCTTCTTCAGCTCGAGGCGCTTCGCGGCGTACCGCTCGACGATGACCTTGCGCTGCTCATTGCGGGCGATCTTGCTCTTCTTGGCCATGGTTAGCGCTCCTCGCGGAAGTCGACGTGCTTGCGGACGACCGGGTCGTACTTCTTCAGCACGAGGCGGTCGGGGGTGTTGCGGCGGTTCTTGCGGGTCACGTACGTGAACCCGGTGCCTGCCGTCGAGCGGAGCTTGATGATCGGACGGACGTCCTGCTGCTTGGCCATTAGATCTTCACCCCACGACCCAGGAGGTCCTTGACGACGGACTCGATGCCGCGCGCATCGATGACCTTGATGCCCTTCGCGGAGAGCGTGAGCTTGACGTTGCGACGCAGCGAGGGGACGTAGTACGTCTTCTTCTGCACGTTCGGGTCGAAGCGGCGCTTGGTGCGCCGGTTCGAGTGCGAGATGTTGTGTCCGAAGCCGGGGACGGCGCCGGTCACCTGGCAGGTTGCTGCCATGGTTTCCTCCGTAGTTACCGTAGGGCGAGACCGCCCTACCCAAGATTTCTTGTCGGCACGCCGGATCCCGGATCTCGATGAGGAGGGGGATCGGCGCACGTGCGAGCGGATGAGCCGCTCGGCCAAGGGTCGAGGCTACGCGACGACACGCCCGGACGCAAGCCGGGAGCCCGGGATCATGCGGATGCGGGGGCCTCGGCGGTGCCGTCTGCGGGCGCCTCCGCGGCCTGGGCCTCCGCCGCGCGGCGCGTGCACTCCGCGCAGAGCCCGAAGACGTCGACCACGTGGCTCGGCGCCGTGAACCCGTTCTGCGCGGCGACGTCGTGCGCCCACGACTCGACCGCGTCCGCCGCGATCTCCACGGTCTTGCCGCAGACGCGGCAGATGAGGTGGTGGTGATGGCCGCCCGTGGCGCACGTGCGGTAGAGCGCCTCGCCGTCGGGTGACTGCAGCGAGTCGGCGTCGCCCTCCGCGGCGAGGTCGCCGAGCGCGCGGTACACGGTGGCGAGGCCGATGGGCGATCCCGCGTCGTGCAGGCGCGCGTGGAGCCGCTGCGCGCTCACGAAGTCGGACGATGCGTCCAGCGCCTGGCGCACGGCCTCCCGCTGCCACGTGTTCCGCTTCATGCCCGTGCCCTCCCGGCGGGCGATCCTCCCCGCGCAGACAGGGTACGCGCACCGCCCGACCTCCCGGTGCGCCCGCGGAGGGCGTCGACGCTGCGGCAGACCAGGTAGATCGCGAACGAGATGGTGGTGACGTACGGGCTGATGGGGATGCTGCTGCCGAGCGCGAGGAGGATCCCGCCCACGATGCTGGTCAGCGCGAACAGCACGCTGAGCGAGACGACCACCCGCGGCGTGGATGAGACGCGCATCGCGGCCGCCGCCGGCGTGACCAGCAGCGAGAGCACGAGGAGCGCGCCGACGATCTGGATGGACACCGCGGTGCCGAGCCCGAGCAGCACCATGAACACGATCGAGAGCAGGCGCACGGGGATGCCGCGCGCGGCCGCCACGTCCGGGTCGACGCTCGCGAACATCAGCGGGCGCCACACGACGGCGAGGCCGAGGATCACGACGGCGCTGATCGCGACGAGGTAGCCGAGCTGCGGGCTGTCGACCGAGACGATCTGGCCCGTGAGCAGGCCGAACTTGTTGCTGGCCCGGCCGTCGTAGAGCGCGAGGAACAGGATCCCGAGGCCGAGCCCGAACGGCATGATCACGGCGATGATCGAGTTGCGGTCCTTCGCCCGCGTGCCGAGCACGCCGATGGCGATGGCCGCGATGAGCGAGCCGACCAGCGATCCGGCGACGACGTTCACGCCGAGCAGCAGGGCGGCCGCGGCGCCGGCGAACGAGAGCTCGCTCACGCCGTGCACCGCGAACGCGAGGTCGCGGGTCATCACGAACACGCCGATGAGGCCGCCCACGACACCGAGCACGGCGCCCGCGATGATGCTGTTCCGCAGCAGCGCGACGAGCGCGCCGTAGTCGGAGAAGTCGAACAGGCGCGACCAGAGATCGCCCGTGTCGGCGAGGAGGTGGATCACGCGGCCCTCCCGTCGGCGGCGGAGCCGTCCGCGGAGCCGGAGCCCGCGGCGTCGGCCGAGGAGGCGTGCACGCCGTGCGACCCGTGGTCGCCGTGCTCGTCGTGCTCCTGGTCGTCGTGCGAGTGGTGGTCGTGCGGGTCGTCGGGCGAGCCGACCACCACGATGCGCCCGCGCACGCGCACCACGTCGACGGGGGTGCCGTAGAGCGAGCTGAGCACCTCGGAGTCGAGCACCTCGTCGGGCGTGCCGATGCGGAAGCGCCCGCCCACCAGGTAGAGGACGCGGTCGACCATGTCGAGCACGGGGTTGACGTCGTGCGTCACGAAGACGACCGCCGCGTCGGTCTCGCGCCGGTGACGGTCGATGAGCTCGCTGACGACGCGCTGGTGCGCGAGGTCGAGGCTGAGGAGCGGCTCGTCGCAGAGGAGGAGCCGCGGATCCGACGCGAGGGCCTGCGCCACGCGCAGCCGCTGCTGCTCGCCGCCGGACAGCGCCGCGACGGGCGCGTCCGCGTACGCCGTGGCGCCCACGGCCTCGAGCAACTCGTCCACCCGGGCGCGCTCGGCCCGACGGCTGAGGGGCAGCCCCCACCGATGCCCCGTGACGCCGAAGCCCACGAGATCGCGCGCCCGCACGGGGGTGGACGCCGTGATGAGCTTCTGCTGCGGGATGTAGCCGATGCGACGCGCACCGCGGCGCACCGGCTCGTCGAGGAAGCACATCTCCCCCGTCGTGAGGCGCTGGGCGCCCAGGACGGACTTCAGGAAGCTGGTCTTGCCGGATCCGTTCGGGCCCAGCACCGCGACGAACTCGCCGGGTGCCACGTCGAGGTCGAGCCCGCTCCAGAGGGTGCGCGCGCCGAACGACAGCGTCGCGTCCCGGAGGCTCAGGACGGGAGCGCCGGTCACGATCCCTTGATGGCGGAGGCCACGGCGTCGACGTTGGCGGTCATCCACTCAACGTACCCGCTGCCCGCGGGCAGGTCGGCGGGCAGCGTCTCGGTGACCGGCACGACGGGCACGCCGGCGGCCGTCGCCGCGGCGACGACCTGGTCGGTCGTGGCGCCCGTGGTCTGCGCGTTGTAGACGAGGGCGGCGACCTTCTTCTCCGAGAACAGCGCGAGCGTCTCCTTCAGCACGTCGGCGGGGACGTCGGTGCCCTCCTCGACGGCCTCGCTGAACTCGTCCGGCGTGCGGTTCTCGAGGCCCATGGCGCTCGTCATGTACAGCGGCACGGGCTCCGTGATCGCGACGCCCTTGCCGGTGCCGGCGGGCTTCGCGGCGGCCTCGGCGTCGGCGATGCCGTCGAGCTTCGCGGTGAACGCCTTCTCGTTGGCCTCGAAGGTGGACGCGCCGGACGCGTCGGCCTTCGAGAACGCCTGCTCGATCTCCTCGGCGAGCTTCTTCATCGTGGGCACGTCGTACCAGACGTGCTCGTTGAACTCGCCCTCCGCCGGCTTCTGGTCGTAGCCGGAGAGGTCGGCCGCGTTGAGGAGGACGGGGCTCTTGCCGCCGGGGAGGGCCTTGATCATCGTGTCGACGAAGTCGTCGTAGCCGCCGCCGTTCTGGATCACGACGTCGGCGGTGGAGAGCGCGAGCTGGTCGCGCGAGGTGGCCTGGTACTCGTGCGGGTCCTTGTCCGGGCTGTCGATGATGGACGTCACCTTCACGGCGTCGCCGCCGATCTGCTTCGCGATGTCGCCGTAGACGTCGGTCGAGGCCACGACCTCGAGCGAGCCGCCGGACGCGGACGCCGTCGCGTCTCCGGACGGGGAGGCGGATCCGGATGCGCAGCCCGCGAGCGGGACGGCGAGCAGCGAGGCGGCGAGCAGGGCGGTGATGGGGCGTCGGTTCATGGATCCGAGATTACGGTATTGATAACCGGTATCACGACCACGGCGCCCCCGCTGTGGAGTCGCGGGAGGCGCCTCGCCCGCCTCACTCCAGGAGCAGCGCCGGCTCCTCGATGATGCTCGCGACGTCCGCCAGGAAGCGGCTCGCCACGTCGCCGTCGACCACGCGGTGGTCGAAGCTCGCGCCGATGGTGGTGACGAAGCGGGGACGCACCTCGCCGTCGACCACCCACGGCTTCTGCTTGATGGTGCCGAGCGCGACGATCGCGACCTCGCCCGGGTTGAGGATCGGCGTGCCCGTGTCCATCCCGAAGACGCCGATGTTCGTCAGCGTGATGGTCCCCTGGCTCATGTCCGCCGGGCTGGTCTTCCCGTCGCGGGCCGTGAGCGTGAGCTGCTCGAGCGCGCGGGCGAGCTCCAGCAGCGACATCGACTGCGCCTCCTTGACGTTCGGCACCACGAGCCCGCGCGGCGTCGCGGCGGCGACCCCGAGGTTCACGTAGTGGCGGACGATGATCTCCTGGTCGGTCCACGAGGAGTTGACGGTGGGGTTCCGGCGGACGGCCCAGATCATCGCCTTCGCCATGATGAGCAGCGGCGAGACCTTGACGCCGGCGAAGTCGGTGGACGCCTTGAGGCGCTTGACGAACTCCATGGTGCGGGTGGCGTCGACGTCGACGAAGAGGCTCACGTGCGGCGCCTGGAACGCGCTCTGCACCATGGCCGCGGCGATGACCTTGCGGACGCCCTTGACCGGGATGCGGTCCTCGCGCGCATCCGGCCACTCGGGCGTCTCGATGTTCTTGAAGACGCTGGCCTGCTGCGCGGTGCGGATGACGTCCTCGCGCGTGATCTCGCCGACGAGGCCGGTGGCCTCGACCTCGGCCAGGTCGACCTCGAGGTCCTTGGCGAGCTTGCGGATGGGGGGCTTCGCGATGATCGGCACGGCCGACGCGGCGGGGACGGACGCCGGGCGCGGGGCTCGCGCCGCGGGGGCGGCGATCGAGGAGGCGGCGGGGCGCGCGGGGGCGTCGCCCGGCTCGGCCCGGCGACGCCGGCTCGCGACCTTGCCGACCGTGCCGTAGCCCACGAGCACGGCGCCCGAGGTCTCCTCGGCGGCGGGTGCGGGAGGCGCGACGGGCTCGCGGTCCTCGATGGCGGTGTCGTCCTCGATCACCGTCTCGCCCGGGAGCGCCATCTGCGCGGGCGTCTCGGCCGGGCCGGAGACGCCGGGCGAGCCCTGCGCGATCGCGATGATGGGCGTGCCCACCTCGACCGTCTGCCCCTCCTGCACGAGGAGCCCTGAGACCGTGCCCTCGAACGGGCTCGGCAGCTCCACGAGCGACTTCGCGGTCTCGATCTCGACGATCACCTGGTTGAGAGCCACCCGGTCGCCCGGCTGCACGCGCCACGAGACGATCTCGGCGTCGATGAGGCCCTCGCCCACGTCGGGCAGGGTGAACTGGGAATCAGCCATCGTGCGGGTCCTCTTCTCCGTGCCGCGGGGCGGCGGGGCGTCTTAGTAGGCGAGCGAGCGGTCGACGGCCTCGAGGATGCGATCGGCATCCGGGAGGTACAGCGTCTCGAGCTTCGCGGGCGGGAACGGGGCGTCGAAGCCGGAGACGCGGATCACGGGCGCCTCCAGCGAGTAGAACGCCCGCTCGGTGACCGTGGCCGCGATCTCCGAGCCGACCGACACGTGGCCGGGCGCCTCCTGCGCGACGACGAGGCGGCCCGTGCGCTGCACGGACTCGAGGATGGGGCCGTAGTCGACGGGCGACAGCGAGCGCAGGTCGACGACCTCGACGCTCGTGCCCTCCTCGGCGGCGAGCTCGGCCGCCTGCAGCAGCATCGAGACCATGGCGCCGTGGCCGACGAGCGTGACGTCGGTGCCGGAGCGGACCACGCGGCTCTCGTGCAGGCCGATGCCGGGAGCGGAGAAGTCGACCTCGCCCTTCGGCCGGTAGCGCGCCTTCGGCTCGAAGAACATGACCGGGTCGTCGCTCCGGATGGCCTCCTGGATCATCCAGTAGGCGTCGTGCGGCGTGCTCGGGCTCACGACGCGGAGGCCGGGGGTGTGCGCGAAGTACGCCTCCGGGCTCTCCTGGTGGTGCTCGATGGCGCCGATGTGGCCGCCGTAGGGAACGCGGATCACGACGGGCATGCGCATGGCGCCCTCGTGCCGGTTGGTGATCTTGGCGAGCTGGCTCGTGATCTGGTCGAAGGCCGGGTAGATGAAGCCGTCGAACTGGATCTCGCACACCGGCCGGTAGCCGCGCATCGCGAGGCCGATGGCCGTGCCGACGATGCCGGACTCCGCGAGCGGGGTGTCGATGACGCGGCGGGCGCCGAAGTCGCGCTGCAGGTGCTCGGTGATGCGGAAGACGCCGCCGAGCGGACCGATGTCCTCGCCCATGAGCAGGACCTTGTCGTCCTCCTCGAGCGCGCGGCGGAGGCCGGCGTTCAGGGCCTTGGCCATCGGCATGCTCTCGATGCCGGCGGGGGCGCCGTCGGGGCCGGCAGCTCCCGCGGCCCCCGCGGTCGCCTCGGCGCGGTCGATGGTGTCTGTCATCGGGTCCCTCCCAGCGAGGCCTCGTAGCGCTCGAGCCACTCGCGCTGCTCCGCGGTGACGGGGTGCGGATCCGAGTAGACGTGGTCGAAGATGCCCGCGAGCGGCGGGCCGGTGAGCTCGATGGTGCGGCGGCGGACGTCGGCGGCGAGGTCCTTGGCCTCCTCGTCGATCCCGTCGAACAGCGACTGCGGCGCGCCCTGGTTCCGCAGGTAGGCCTCGAGGCGCGCGATCGGGTCCTTGGCGACCCAGCCCTGCAGCTCCTCGTCGGTGCGGTACTTCGTGGGGTCGTCGCTGGAGGTGTGCGCGCCCACGCGGTAGGTGAGCGCCTCGATGAAGGAGGGGCCGCCGCCGGTGCGCGCGTCGTCGAGGTGCTTGGCCGTGACGGCGTAGCTCGCGAAGACGTCGTTGCCGTCGACCTGCGTGCTCGGCACGCCGAAGCCGCGCGAGCGGAGGTAGAGGGGCGTGCGCGACTGCGTGGTGACCGGCACCGAGATCGCCCAGTGGTTGTTCTGCAGGAAGAAGACCTGCGGGGTCTGGAAGCTGGCGGCGAAGACGAACGCCTCGCTCACGTCGCCCTGGCTGGTGGCGCCGTCGCCGTAGTAGGCGATGACGGCCGTGTCGCGATCCGGGTCGCCGGTCGCCACGTCGCCGTCGAACGCGACGCCCATCGCGTAGCCCGTGGCGTGCAGCGCCTGCGAGCCGATGACCAGCGTGTAGAGGTGGAAGTTGCCCGCAGCCGGGTCCCATCCGCCGTGCGTGACCCCGCGCATGAGGCGGACGATGTCGACCGGGTCGATGCCGCGGATGAGGGCCACGCCGTGCTCGCGGTAGGCGGGGAACACGTGGTCCTGCGGGCGGGTGGCGCGGCCGGATCCGACCTGCGCCGCCTCCTGGCCCGTGCTCGGCGCCCAGAGGCCGAGGTGGCCCTGGCGCTGCAGGTTGGTGGCCTCGAGGTCGAACGCCCGCGTGAGGCGCATGTCGCGGAGGAAGCCGCGATGGTCGTCCTCCGTGAGTCGCTCGAAGTACGGGAGGAACTCCTCGGCGGAGTCGCTCGGTGCGAGCTCGCCCGCGGGGGTCAGGAGCTGGACCGTCACATCGCTTTCCGGCATCGTCCCAACCTACCGGCGCGCCGGGTGGCCCTCCGGCAGCCCCCGGACAATTCCCGCCGACGCGTTCAGTAGCTTCCGGACAGAGGCGGGCTCGCCGATCGTGACGCGGATGCCCTCGTCGGCGAAGGCGCGCACCACGAGCCCCGCGGCGGCGAGCTGCGCCTCGACCTCCGCGGTCTCGGCGCCGGTCGCCAGCCAGACGAAGTTGCCGTGCGGCCGCGGGACCTCCCAGCCCTGCTCGACGAGCGCGCGCCAGGCCTCGTCGCGGTCGCGGGCGAGCACGGCGACGCGCTCCAGGAGCTCGTCCTCGTGCTCGAGCGACGCGAGCGCCGCGTGCTGCGCGTGGCCCGTGACCGACAGCGGGATGGCGGCCGAGCGCGCCGCGTCGAGGATCCGCGGGTGCCCCACCGCGTAGCCGATGCGCAGGCCCGCGAGGCCGTACGCCTTGGAGAAGGTGCGGAGGACGACGAGGTTCGGGTGCTCGGCGAGGAGGGACATGCCGTCGAGGGCATGCTCCGCCGCGACGAACTCCCCGTAGGCCTCGTCGAGGAGCACGAGCACGTCGCGCGGGACGGCGGCCAGCAGGCGCTCCAGGTCCGCGCGCGTCACCAGCGTGCCCGTGGGATTGTTCGGCGTGCAGACGATGACGACGCGCGTGCGGTCGGTGAGGGCGGCGATCATGCCGTCGACGTCGTGCGAGTGGTCGGGCAGGTTCGGCACCGGCACGCCCGTGGCGCCGGCGACCGTGATGAGCGTGGGGTACGCCTCGAAGGAGCGCCAGGCGTGCACGACCTCGTCGCCCGGGCCCGCGGCCGCCGTGATG
The DNA here is from genome assembly GCF_001618005.1 of Clavibacter tessellarius. Lineage (GTDB taxonomy): Bacteria > Actinomycetota > Actinomycetes > Actinomycetales > Microbacteriaceae > Clavibacter > Clavibacter tessellarius_A. Next base: position 108,643 of record NZ_LQXA01000019.1, on the reverse strand, counting down.
AGCTGCGAGAGGATGGCCACCGAGCCCGCGCCCGCGTGCACGTGGTCGACCGTGACGCCGAAGCGCTCGGCGAGCGCCGTGCGCAGCAGGGTCGCGCCCGCATCCGGGTAGCGGTTCACGTCCCGGACCCCGTCGATGCGCGCGAGCACCGAGGGCAGCGGGTCGAACGGGTTCTCGTTGCTCGAGAGCTTGAAGTCGTCCTCGCCGGCGGGCTTGCCCTGGCGGTAGGCGACCATGGCGGCGATGGCCGGACGGAGCCGGACGGGCGCCGCCTCGCCGTCGGGCGGGGCGGGGGCTGCGGGGTCGGAGGTCACCGGACGATCCTACGGTCGCCTCGTGCGCCCGATCATGGCCCGTCCCGCGGCCGTCTGCGAGGATCGGGGCATGTCCCGATTCCTCGTGCGCGTGGTCGTCAACGCGGTCGCGCTCTGGCTCACCACGCTCCTCGTCTCCGGCACGACCGTGACGGCCTACGAGCCGGGCGACGCGACGGCCACCGTGCTGACGTACCTGCTGCTCGGCGCGATCTTCGGCGTCGTGAACGGCGTGATCGGCACGGCCATCCGGATCGTCGCGTTCCCGCTGTACATCCTGACGCTCGGGCTCATCGCGCTCGTCGTGAACGGCCTGCTCTTCCTCCTCGTGGGGGCGATCTCGGGCGGGCTCGGCTTCGGCCTGACCGTCGACGGCTTCTGGTGGGGCGTGCTCGGAGCGCTGCTGATGGCGTTCTTCAGCTGGCTGGTGGGCCTCGTGCTGCGTCCCGTGACCCGGGTCTGACCCGCGGCTCATCGCGCCCGCTCCGGGCGGACGGCTCCCGCGGCCGACGACGACGCCTCCGGAACCCGCTCGGCGCGGTAGAGGTGGGCGGAGATCGGCGTGGCGCCGTCGAGGAAGCGCCGGAGCTCGCCACGCTCCCGGACGAGCTGCGGCGAGCGCGAGGCGTCCATCTCCGCGGCCGTGGCGCGGTACGTCGGCAGCTGATGCGCCGAGAGCGGATCCGCCCGCTCGGCACCGAGCGCCGCCGGGGCCCGCACCACGACGTCGTCGCCGCCCGCGCCCGCGGACAAGCGCGCGCCGCCGAGCGGCGGCACGGGATCGTCGGTGTGCTCGACCGCCACGCCGCCGATGCCCTGCCGGAGCGGCAGCTGGCCCACCGGGGAGCCGAGGGTGAGCTCGTGCGTGACGTGGAACGCGGGGTCGTCGCCGACCGACCGGGCGAGGATCCCACCCTGCGAGTAGCCGACGACGTAGACCTCGTCGGTCGCGGACGCGCCTGCGTCGCGGAGCGCCTCCTCCGCCGCGCGGACCGCGGAGCCGCGCTCGGTGGCGAGCGCCGCGACGGCGGAGGACGGACCGAAGTCGTCCGGCACGGACCCGGGGAGGAGCGTCTGCATGCCGCCCAGGTACGCGACGAAGCGGCGGCCCCCGTCGGGTGCGCGATACGCCTCGATGCGCATCTGCGCGGCACCGGGCACGGGATCCGGGATGCGGTCGGTCAGCTCCTGGAAGGTCGTCGGGGCGGGCCGCGGCGCGACGGGCCGGGCGCGGACGACCGCCGGACCGTCGTGCAGGATGCCCACGGCGCCGAGCAGCAGCATCAGTGCCGACGTCGCCTCCCGCGTGCCGTCGTCGCCGGGAGGTCGGTCGGGCAGGGACCGGGCGGCCGCGGCCGCCACGTCCGACACCGCCCCGCGGAGGATGGAGGGGAGGAGCAGACGGCCGGGCCCGTCGGGGTGCGAGACGAGCGGGGCGACGATGCCCACCAGCCGGAGGAGGTCGCCCCACGACCGGCCCGTCTCGGCGGCCAGCTCCCCGAGCCCGCCCCCGTCGTCCGCGGCTCCCCCGGTGCTCTCGGGCGACGCGGATCGCACGCAGCGGTCGGCGTCCCGCTCCCCGTCCGCGTACTCGGCTGCCGCGCGGCGCAGGTCGCCGGCCAGCCCGTGCGCATCCTGCGCCGCCGAGGACAGGAGCCGGCGCGGGAGGTCGAGCGCCGCGTCGTGGACGCCCGTGACGTCGGAGACGAGCGGAGGGAGCGCGAGGGCCTGCGTGTGCTCCTGCAGGCGACGCGCGGCGCCGGCGAGGAGGGCCGCCATGTGCAGGAGGTCGTCGGTGGCGACGACCGTGGTGGTGCCGCCGGTCGTGACGGTGAGGTCCGTCATCGCGGGGTCACCGGGCAGCCGGGGGCGGATCCCGGCGCGGGGTGCGCATCGTGCAGGAGCCCGGCCGCCAGGCGGACCTCGCCGGCGAGCCGGTCGAGGGAGACGACGAACGCGTCGTGCGCCATCCCGGACCAGGAGGGGTCGTCCCGGCAGACGGCGATGTCGCGGCTCGTGCGCTCCACCTCCTCCGCCAGCGCCCGCAGGGCGTGCGCACGCCCGAGCGCCTCGGCGCGCAGCTGACCCGGCGTGCCGCCAGCCGGCCCGCTCGGGCTCCCGCCGAGCGCAGCCGGCTGCTCGTGCGCACCCCCTCCGACCGCGTCCTGTCGCACCTCGTCTCCTCTCTCCGTGAGGCGCGCATCCTCCCGCGATCGGCGCGCGGGACCGCACGCGTGCCTGCCACCCGGGGACGAACGGGCCCCGGGGGATGTGGGGAGGGGGCGCAGCCGACAGAATGGCCGCATGGGAGCCCCCGCCTCTCCGGATCCGACGGCTCCACCCGTCTTCCGGATCGCCTTCGTCTGCACCGGCAACATCTGCCGCTCCCCGATGGCGGAGGTCGTGTTCCGCGACCTCGCCCAGCGGGCCGGGTACGCCGACCTCGTCTCCGTCACCAGCGCGGGCACGGGCGACTGGCACGTGGGCGAGCAGGCGGACGCCCGCACCCTCGCCGCGCTGGAGCGGAAGGGGCTGTCGGGATCGGCCCACCGGGCCAAGCAGTTCGACCCCGGGTCGCTGCCGGAGCTCGACCTCGTGGTGGTGTTCGATCGCGGCCAGGAGCGGATCCTGCGCCAGTGGGCCCGCACGGAGGCGGACCGCGCGAAGGTGCACCTGCTGCTGTCGTTCGATCCTCCACAGGCCCACCTGCGGGACGTCCCCGACCCGTACTACTCCGACGCCGCGAGGTTCGACCAGGTCCTTGACATGATAGGTCGTGCCTCCCGGGCCCTCCTCGCGCAGGTGGAGCCCGGCATCCGTCCCCCCAGCTAGGAGATCGTCCGCATGAGCCCGTTGCCCCCGCAGGTGCTGAGCCCCCTCGACGGCCGCTACGCCCCCGTCGTCACCGAGCTCGGCGAGCACCTCTCGGAGGCGGGCCTCAACCGGGCGCGCATCCACGTCGAGATCGAGTGGCTCATCCACCTCACCGACCGGTCGCTCCTCTCCTCCTCCCCGTTCTCGGACGAGCAGAAGGCAGCGCTGCGCCGGGTCGTCGCGGAGTTCGGCCAGGAGCAGATCGACGCGCTCGCCCGCGTCGAGGCGGTCACCCGTCACGATGTGAAGGCCGTCGAGTACTTCGTGCGCGACCGCCTCGCGGAGCTCGGCCTCGGCCACGTGGCGGAGCTCACCCACTTCGCGTGCACGAGCGAGGACATCAACAACCTCTCCTACGCGCTCGTCATCGACCGCGCCGTGCGCGAGGTGTGGCTGCCGAAGCTCGTCGCCGTCATCGGCGCGCTGCGCGAGCGGGCCCTCCTCTTCCGCGACGACGCGATGCTCTCCCGCACGCACGGCCAGCCCGCCACGCCCACCACGCTCGGCAAGGAGCTCGCGGTGTTCGTGCACCGGCTCGAGCGCCTCCGGGCCGACGTGGAGGACGTCGAGGTGCTGGGCAAGTTCAGCGGCGCCACCGGCACGTTCGCGGCGCACCTCGCCGCCGACGCCCACGTCGACTGGCCCGCCGAGTCGCGGGCCTTCGTCACGGGTCTGGGCCTCGTGTGGAACCCGCTCACCACGCAGATCGAGTCGCACGACTGGCAGGCGGAGCTCTACACGCGCATCGCCCACGTGAACCGGGTGCTGCACAACCTCTGCACCGACGTGTGGACCTACATCTCCATGGGCTACTTCCGGCAGATCCCGCAGGCGGGGGCCACCGGCTCGTCCACCATGCCGCACAAGATCAACCCCATCCGGTTCGAGAACGCCGAGGCCAACCTCGAGCTGTCGGACGCGCTGCTCGACTCGCTCGCGTCGACCCTCGTCACCTCGCGGCTGCAGCGCGACCTCACCGACTCCACGACGCAGCGCAACGTGGGCGTGGCGCTCGGGCACTCGCTGCTCGCGCTCGACAACATCGGGCGCGGGCTCCTCGAGATCGACGTCGACCGGGCGCTGCTCGCGGCCGACCTCGACGCGAACTGGGAGATCCTCGGCGAGGCGATCCAGACGGTCATCCGGGCGGAGATCGTCGCCGGCCGCAGCTCCATCAGCGACCCGTACGCGGTGCTCAAGGAGCTCACGCGCGGCAAGCGGGTCGGGCGCGACGAGATGCGGGCGTTCGTGTCCGGCCTCGACATCGGCGACGCCGCCAAGGCGCGTCTGCTCGAGCTGACCCCGGGCGGCTACGCGGGGCTGGCGTCGCAGCTGGTCGACCACATCCTCTGATTAGGGACGCCGGGACCCGCGTCGCGGCACGGGTCCCGATGCACGTCGGCGGAGCGGATCGAGCCGGCGCGGAGCGCTCCAGAGCGGAGCGCTCCAGAGCGGAGCGTGCCGGAGCGGAGCGTGCCGGAGCGGATCGACCGGGATGCGATCCGGGCGATCAGTGGCGCGTCGGCCGGTCCGGGTGGTCCTGGTCGTCCATGTCCTGCAGCTCGTCGCGGTTGGGCTTGAACGACAGGGCGAGCATGGCGAGCATCACGAGGGCGCCGATGAACGCGACGCCGGTGAAGACGACCACGACCGTCCACGACTGCGCGTCGCCCGGCCGGGTGCTCAGCGCGACGATGAGCCCGACGAACGCGGCGAGCGCCGCCGCGATGCCCAGCAGCTCGGCGGGGCGCATGCGGTCCTTGCGGATGTTGGAAGTCACGGTCAGCTCGCGCTCTCGATGGTCCGGGGGGCGTCCGCCGCGGAGGTCGCGGCGGGCGTGGAGGTGCCCCATTTCATGCTCAGGGCGGCGATGACCAGGAAGACCCCGACGATCGCCGCGTAGGCGCCCAGCAGGCCGACGGCCACGACCGGGGCGGTGAGCTGGCCCTCGCGCTGCTCCACGCCGCCGTACGGGACGACGAGGTCCGGCGGGACGAGCAGGAAGGCGACGGCGAGGACGACGGTGAGCGCGCCGATGGTGATGGCGTCGGTGGCGCCCGGTACGCGACCGCGCGAGCGCAGGCCGGCGACGAGCTCGAGGAAGCCTGTGACGACGGCCCAGACGCTCACGACGTAGAGGAGGACGAGCACGCCGCCGTCGCGCGCGAGCAGCGCGGCGACGCCGGCCACGACCGTGAGCGCGCCCTGGGCGATGGCGTTGGTGCGCAGGCGCGCGGCGGGACCGCGGAGGGCGCGGGCACCGAGGCCCGCGGTGATCAGGCCGGAGAGGATCGCGAAGATGCCGAACGCCACGAGGCCGAGGGCCGGCGAGTGGTCGCTGGAGAAGGTGATGAACGCGGCGAGCGCGAGGGCGGGCAGTGCTCGGAGGAGCAGCACGGGCCAGTACGCCGCCCGGAACGTCAGCTCGTCCTGGGACACGGCACCCTCTCTCTCCATCCGGGCCAGCCTACCCGGTGGCTTCCTGGGCGGATGCTCGGCCGCGGGCCAGCGGCGACGCTCCCGTCGGGCTGGCCTAGGCTCGGTGGGTGACGAGTCCCCTGCCCCGTCTGGCCGCCGTGGCGGTCGGCGCGGTCGTCGGGCTCGCGGTCGTGTGCGCCGTGGGCGTGGCCAGCGGGATCGTCTACGCGAACCGCGCGTTCTGAGCGTCGCCGGCCCGTCTGCCGGTGGCCCGGATCCGCGGAGCGGGTCCGCGGAGCGGGTCCGCACGGACACCGCTCCGGGACGGCGGATCCGCACCACGGGCCGGAACCGCGGCTCGACAGGCACCACGCACCACGCACCACGCAGAAAGCACCACGCAACCGAGAGGCCCCGCCGTGCCCCAGCCCGAGACCGCGCCGCGGCCCGCCTCCGACGGCGGCCGCCCGACCGCCGGCTTCATCCCCGTCGACCGCGCCCTCGTCGCCGCGCCCGAGGGGGCGGCCGCCGCGCTCGCTCGACGCGACCGGCTGGCGCTCGGCATCGACATCGGCGGGACCACGCTCAAGGCCGGCATCGTCGACGTCACCACGGGGATCCGCCTCACCGAGCGCATGACGGTCGGCAAGCCCGTGGGGGGCGAGCCGGAGGACATCGCGGACGTGATCGCCGAGATCGTGCTCGAGCTCACGCCCGACGAGGACCTGCCCGTGGGGGTCGGCGTGCCCGGCATCGTGCGGGACGGGATCGTCCGCTCCTCGGCCCACATCTCCGACCGCTGGCTCGGCATGGACGCGCGCACCGCGATCCGCGAGCGCAGCGGCATCGACGTCCTCACGGTGAACGACGCGGACGCGGCCGGCGTCGCCGAGCTCGAGTACGGCGTTCTGCAGGGGCGCGGCGGGCTCGTGATCCTCACGACGCTCGGCACCGGGATCGGCACCGCGCTTCTGCACGACGGGAAGCTGATCCCGAACAGCGAGCTCGGCCACGTGCACATCGACGGCGGCGACTACGAGATGCAGGCCGCGTTCTCCGCCGTTCGCCGCGAGGGCATCACGTTCGAGGCGTGGGCGGCGCGGCTCGAGCGGTACTACCGCCACATCGAGTCGATCATGTCGCCCGACCTCATCGTGGTGGGCGGGGCGGCCGCGCACGAGTTCGCGCGCTTCGAGGGGTTCCTGCATCTCGACACCGAGGTCATCGCCGCGAGCCGCGGCAACGACGCGGGTCTCGTGGGGGCCGCGCTGCTCGCGCACCGGGCGGGCGTCGCGCCGAGCTGATCCCCGCCCGGCGGCGGCCGCCCGGCAGTCGCCTCGCGCGAGGAGCCGAGCCGTCCCGCCACCCGGCGGCCGCCCGGGAGCCGCGCCGCCCGGCAGACTGGCCCCATGAGCACCGCCGCTCCCCGCCCGCTGCGCGTCGTCATGGCGCCCGACTCGCTCACCGGATCCGCCACCGCCGTCGAGGCCGCCGAGGCGCTCCGCCGCGGCTGGCTCCGCGCGCGGCCGGGCGACGACGTGGCCCTCGCGCCCATGGCCGACGGCGGACAGGGCACGCTCGACGTGCTCGCGGCCGCCGTGCCCGGCGCCCGCCGCGTGCCGGTGCGGGTCACGGGTCCCGACGACCGTCCCGTCGACGCGCACTGGCTGCGGCTGCCCGACGGCACGGGGGTGGTGGAGGTCGCGTCGACGAGCGGCATCACGCTGCTGGATCCGCGCCGCCCGCTGACCGCCCACACCCGCGGCTTCGGCCAGGCGATCCGCGCGGCCCTCGACGCGGGCGTCCCCCGCCTCCTCCTCGCGCTCGGCGGCAGCTCGTCGACCGACGGCGGGGTGGGCGCGCTCCGGGAGCTGGGAGCCCGGTTCCCGCGGGCCGACGGCTCGGCGGCGGGCGACGGCGGCGGAGCCCTCGCCGGGATCGCCGCGGCGGACCTCGCGGGGCTCCGGGCGCTCCCGTCCGGCGGGGCGCGGATCCTCGGCGACGTGCGCGCGCCGCTGACGGGGCCATCGGGCGCCGCCGCGGTCTACGGCCCGCAGAAGGGCGCGACCCCGGACAACGTGCGCCTCCTCGACGCCGGGCTCGCCCACCTCGCCCTGCTGCTCGGCGTGGATCCCGCGACGCCGGGATCCGGAGCGGCCGGGGGCACCGCGGCCGGCCTCCTGGCCTGGGGTGCGGACGCGGCGTCGGGATCCGCGGGCGTGGCCGACGCGATCGGGCTGGCCCCGCGCATCGCCGGAGCCGACGTGGTGGTCACGGGCGAGGGCCGCTTCGACGCGCAGTCCCGCACCGGCAAGGTGCCGTCCCGGGTGCTCGACCTCGCGGTCGCGCACGGCACGGCCGCGGTCCTCGTCGCCGGAGCGGTCGCCGCCCCGACCGACGGGTTCCGCGCCGTCCGGTCGCTCACCGACCTGGCCGGATCCGGCGCCGACGCCCGGGCGCATGTCGTCCGCTGGCTCGAGCGCGCCGCGGAGGACCTGGCGCGGGACGCGGAGGCCCTGCTCCCACGACCCGACCGCTGAGCACGTGGCGACGGGGCGGCAGCCTCCGCCTCAGCCCGCGCGCACCGCCTCAGCCCGCGCGCACCGCCCGACCCGCGACGAGCGCCCGGTACTCCCCCGCCACATCCGCCGCGGCGACATCCCAGGTGCGCCCGGCCGCGTGTGCGCGCGCCGAGGCCGAGAGCCGGGCGAGGCCCGCCCGGTCCGCCAGGAGGCCCTCGATGGCGCGGGCCCAGTCGGCCGGATCCCGCGTCTCCACGAACACGCCGCTCACGCCCTCGCGCACGGAGTCGACGAGCCCCTCGGTGCGCGATGCGACCACGGGCGTGCCGCAGGCGGCCGCCTCGAGCGCGACCAGCCCGAAGGTCTCGGCGGCCGACGGCATCAGCGCGAGATGCGCGCCCGCGAGCGTCCGGGCGGTCGCGGCGCGGTCGAGCGGCCCCGCGAACACCACGTCGCCGTCGAGCCCCAGCGAGCGCACGAGGGCGTGCAGGCTCGCCGCGTACGCGTCCCGTCCGGGCGAGACGCCGCCGGCGAGCACGAGGAGCGGACGCGTCGCCGGGTCCGTCAGCGCGAGCGCCCGCAGCGCCACGTCCTGCCCCTTGAGCGGCTGGATCCGCCCGAGCAGCACGATGCGCGCCCGCCCGTCGTCGTCGCGCCCCGACGGCTCGCGCAGGAACGCCTCCTCCACACCCGGCGCGACGACGTGCACGGCAGCGGGATCCGCGCCGTACGCCTCCACGAGCAGCCGCTTCTCCGACTCCGCCGACGCGACCACCAGGTCCGATGCGCGCACCAGCCGCGCCTCCGCCGCGAGTCGCGAGGCCGGCTCGGGGGTGTCGCCGGCCACCAGGCGCCGGTTCTTGCCGGCGGAGACCGAGTGCAGCGTGAGCGCGTGCGGGACGCCCCACGCCCGCGCGACCGGCAGCGCCGCGACGGCCGACAGCCAGTAGTGGGAGTGCACGACGTCGGCGCGCGGCAGCGCGGCCAGCTCGTCCGCGAAGGCCGCCGTGATCCCGGGCAGGTCCTCCTTCGCGAGCGGGCCCGCGGGTCCGGCCACGAGCGACAGCAGCTCGACGCCCGGCGCGACGGGGACGGGCGCGGAGGGTCCGGGGCCGGTCGCGCGCGTGATCAGCCGCACCTCGTGCCCCTGCCGCCCGAGGCTGCGCGCGAGCTCGAGGAGGTAGACGTTGAGCCCGCCCGCGTCGCCGGTGCTGGGGGTCTGGATCGGCGACGTGTGCAGCGAGACGAACGCGATCCTCATGCGCTCGATCCTACGAGCGGCGACCGGCGCCATCCCGCGCGCGGGCGCGCCGCCGGTGCGAGCGCGACGGGCGCTGCGCCGGCCGCCGACCCCGGACAGCAGCCGGACAGCAGCCCCGGACGGGGGCGTCTGCCCGCCCCCGCGATCGGGGAGAATGGAGCGATGCGGTCACCCGGCCGCACCACGTCCCATCCGTCCCGCCGAGGGCGGAGCCCGTCTGGAGGCCCGCATGGCGCGCACCGCAGGTCCCGCGACCATGCAGATCGGCGAGCTCGCCGAGCGCACCGGCCTGTCGCACCGCACGCTCCGCCACTACGACGAGACCGGGCTGCTGCGTCCGTCCGGCCGCTCCGACGGCGGCTTCCGCCTCTACACGGCCGACGACCTCGAGCGCCTCCTCCTCATCCGCCGGATGAAGCCGCTCGGCTTCTCGCTCGAGGAGATGATGCGCCTGCTCGAGGTCACCGATGCCCTCGACGCCGCCGGCCCCGACGACGACACCGCGACCCTCCGCGCCGACCTCGCGGCCTTCATCGCCGACGCCGAGGAGCGCCGACGCCGCCTCGCCGAGCACCTCGCGATGGCCGACGAGTTCCTCGACCGCCTCCGCGCGCGCTGATCACCGGGGCCCTGGCGCTCGGGGCGACGACCCTCACGCGACGGCCTCGTACCATGGGGAGGTGTCGACCATCACCCCTCCCCGCGCGCCCGCCTCGGCCTCCGCCTCCCCCGTGCTGCGCGAGGCGTCCCGCCGTCGCACCTTCGCCGTCATCTCCCACCCCGACGCGGGCAAGTCCACGCTCACCGAGGCGCTGCTGCTGCACGCGCACGCCATCGGATCCGCGGGCGCCGTGCACGGCAAGCAGGGCCGGAGGTCCACGGTCTCCGACTGGATGGACATGGAGAAGGAGCGCGGGATCTCGGTGAGCTCCGCGGCGATCCAGTTCACCCACCGCGACACCGTCATGAACGTCGTCGACACCCCCGGCCACGCCGACTTCTCCGAGGACACCTACCGCGTGCTCTCCGCTGTGGACGCCGCGATCATGCTCGTCGACGCCTCCCGCGGCCTCGAGACGCAGACCATGAAGCTCTTCGAGGTGTGCCGCCAGCGCCGTATCCCGATCATCACGGTCATCAACAAGTGGGACCGCCCGGGCCGCGAGCCGCTCGACCTCATGGACGAGATCAAGGAGCGCACCGGCCTCCTCCCCACCCCCCTCACCTGGCCGGTCGGCGAGTCCGGCGCGTTCTTCGGCGTCGTCGACCGTTCCACCGGCGAGTGCGTGCACTTCACCCGCACGGCCGGCGGCGCGAGCATCGCCCCCGAGACGCGCATGTCGCCGGAGGAGGCGCTGGCCGCGGCCGGATCCGCCTGGACCGACGCCGTCGAGGAGAGCGAGCTCCTGCACGAGGAGGGCCAGGACCACGACGAGGAGTCGTTCCTCGCCCGCCGCACCACGCCCGTGCTCTTCGCGGCCGCGGTGCTCAACTTCGGGGTGACCCACATCCTCGACGCGCTCGACGCCATCGCGCCCGCCGCCCAGCCGCGGCCCGACGAGAAGGACCGCACCCGTCCCGTCGAGGAGGACTTCTCCGGCTTCGTGTTCAAGGTGCAGTCGGGCATGAACACCGCGCACCGCGACCGCCTCGCCTTCATGCGGATCTGCTCGGGCGTCTTCCACCGCGGCATGACGGTGACGCACGCCCAGACCGGCCGCCCGTTCGTCACCAAGTACGCGCAGCAGCTGTTCGGCCGCGAGCGTTCCACGGTCGACGACGCGTACCCGGGCGATGTGGTCGGCCTCGTGAACGCCTCGAACATCCGCGTGGGCGACACGCTCTTCGACGGCGCCCCCGTCACGTTCCCGCGCCTGCCGCAGTTCGCCCCCGAGCTCTTCCGCGTGGTCCGCTCGAAGGACACCAGCACGCACAAGCAGTTCCGCAAGGGCATCGAGCAGCTCGACCACGAGGGCGTCATCCAGGTGATGCGCTCCGACCTCCGCGGCGACCAGGCCCCCGTCCTCGGCGCGGTCGGCCCCATGCAGTTCGAGGTCGTCGTCGAGCGCATGACGAACGAGTTCCGCGCGCCCCTGCGCATGGAGCCGCTCGAGTACCAGGTGGCCCGGATCACCGACGCCGCCTCCGCGCCGGCCCTCGCGAAGACGATCGGCGTCGAGGTGCTCGTGCGCTCCGACGGCACGCACATCGCCCTGATCACGACGCCGTGGCGCCTCAAGGCGATCGAGCGCGACAGCCCCGAGCTCACCCTCGTCGACGCCGCGACGGCGCTGCCGGACGCGTGACGCCGAGTCCGGCATGACCGGTTCCGATGCGGCTGGCGCCGCTCCCCTGCCCGTCGCCGGACGTGTGACCCCCTCGGCCGGTCACACCCCGATCCGGCCATCCGGCGGGGATGCGCACGTGACCGGCCCGACCGGTCACGCCCCCGCGCCGGCCGCCATCGTCGTGCGCGGCCCGGCGATCGACGCCGAGACCCGCTGCATCCACTACGGCTCGGAGCTCGACGTCGTCGCCCTCCGTGCCCCCTGCTGCGACGCCTGGTACTCGTGCCACCTCTGCCACGCGGCGGTCGCGGACCACCCGCTCGCGGTGATCCCCCGGGCCGAGCAGCATCTACCGGCGGCCCTCTGCGGCGTCTGCCGCGCGACCATGACCGTGCCCGAGTACCTCGCGGCGGACTCCTGCCCGACCTGCCGGGCCGCCTTCAACCCCGGCTGCGCCGCCCACGCGCACCTCTACTTCGCGCCCTGAGCCGCGGTCGCGACGCCGCGAGGCATGGCGGCGTCGATGCGGTCTCGGCGCAGCTGAGGGCCTCGGCGCGGGTGGCGGAGCCGCCCGCTACCCGCCCGCGGGCATGTCCGCGAAGCGCGAGAAGTGCCCGTGGAAGCCGACCGTGATGGTGCCCGTCGGCCCGTTGCGGTGCTTGGCCACGATGAAGTCGGCCTCGCCCGCGCGCGGGTTGTCCTTCTCGTAGGCGCTCTCGCGGTGCAGCAGGATGACCATGTCGGCGTCCTGCTCGAGCGAACCCGACTCGCGGAGGTCGGAGATGGCCGGCATCTTGTCGGCACGCTGCTCGGGACCGCGATTCAGCTGCGACAGCGCGATGACCGGCACCTGCAGCTCCTTCGCCATGAGCTTCAACGCGCGCGAGAACTCCGAGACCTCCTGCTGTCGCGATTCGACCTTCTTGCCGCTCGTCATGAGCTGCAGGTAGTCGATGACGACGAGCTTGAGCCCGACCTTCTGCTTGAGCCGCCGGCACTTGGCGCGGATCTCGACGAGCGTCATGTTGGGGCTGTCGTCGATGTAGAGCGGGGCGTCGTTGATGCGGCCGCGGGTCTGCGCGATGGTGGTCCAGTCGCGCGCGTCCACGGTGCCCTTGCGCATGCTCTGGAGCGGCACGGACGCCTCGGCGGACAGCAGGCGCATCGCGATCTCGCTGCGCCCCATCTCGAGGCTGAAGAAGATGGAGGGCATGTCGTACTTGATGCTCGCGGCGCGCGCGAAGTCGAGCGCGAGCGTGGACTTGCCGAGCGCGGGGCGCGCGGCGACGATGATGAGCTGGCCCGGGTGCAGGCCGTTGGTGAGCGCGTCCAGGTCGGCGAAGCCCGTGGGCACGCCGGTCATCTGGCCGTCCTTGCCCTTCGCGGCCTCGATCTCGTCGATGGCGACCGTGACCGCGTCCGTGAGCGGGACGTAGTCCTCCGCCTCGACGCCGCCCGTGACGCCGTAGATCTCCGCTTGCGCGTTGTTCACGAGGTCGACGACCTCGCCCTCGCTGGCGTAGCCCATCTGCACGATGCGGGTGCCCGCCTCGACCAGGCGCCGCAGCACCGCCTTCTCCGCGACGATGGACGCGTAGAAGCCCGCGTTGGCCGCCGTGGGCACGACGCTCGTGAGCGTGTGCAGGTAGTCGGCACCGCCGGCGCGGCTCAGCTCGCCGAGCTTCGTGAGCTCGTCGGTGACGGCGATGACGTCCGTCGGCTCGCCGTGGGAGTACAGCGACAGGATGGCGTCGAAGATGATCTCGTGCTTGGGGATGTAGAAGTCGATCGCCCGCACCTGCTCGACCGCGTCGGCCACGGCGTCCTTGCTGAGGAGCATGCCGCCGATGGCGCTCTGCTCGGCGAGGAGGTCGTGCGGCGGCGTGCGCTCGTGGCCGGCGCGCTTGTCGCGCTCGTCCCGTTCGCCGGCGAGACCCAGATGGGCGATGGACACGTGCGGCTCCCCTCGGTCGGCTGGGCGGATGCGCCCGCACGACCGTTCTAGCTCGGACCACCGACACGGCTCGAGAGGGTGTCGGCCGGGCTCCTGACGGGCCCGTGGCGGCCCGTTCGACGGGCGCTGCCCCACGATATGGATCGACGCACCGCGGCACCAAATGCGCCTGTGGATGGGGGTGTGGACAAAGTGGGCGAAACGCCGGGCATCGTGTGGACTACCTGGGGACAAGCCTGTGCACTTCGGACGAATATCCGGGCCGAATCTGCTTCTGACCAGGCTCTGCGAGTTCCACACCCGATGTGGGAAAAGTAGTCTGCACCAGGGCTTGAGAGTTCTTCTGCTACGGCTTGGCCTGTGGATGGGGCTGGGGATCGAGGGCCCTCTGACCGGCCGGTTAACCGCCGATGGCGGTGGGCATCATGCCCACCGCCATCGAACTCGTGCTGCGTTACTTCGCGGCGACGACCTGCAGGCTGATCGTGGCGACGATGTCGTCACGGAGCCGGATCGTGGCCTCGTGGTTCCCCGTGGCCTTGATGGCGTTGGGGATCTCGATCTTGCGCTTGTCGACCTGGCCGATGCCGGACTCCTCGACCGCCTTGGCGATGTCGGACGTCTTGACGGAGCCGAAGAGGCGCCCGCCCTGGCCGGCCTTGACGGTCAGCTTGACGACCTTGGCCTCGAGGCGGCTCTTGAGGTCCTGCGCCTCCTCGATGGTCGCGTGCTCGCGAGCGGCACGCGCGGCCTTGATCTGCTCGATCTGCTTCTCGCCGCCACGGCTCCAGATGACCGCGAAGCCCTGGGGGACGAGGTAGTTGCGGGAGAACCCGTTCTTGACCTCGACGACGTCGCCGGGGGAACCGAGGCCGGAGACCTCGGTCGTGAGGATCACTTTCGACATTCCATTACCCCTTAACGGCCGGAGCCGGCGTAGGGGAGAAGTGCCATCTCACGCGCGTTCTTGACTGCGCGCGCGATGAGGCGCTGCTCCTGCACCGAGACACCGGTGATGCGACGAGCGCGGATCTTTCCCCGCTCGGAGATGAACTTGCGGAGGGTGGCGACATCCTTGTAGTCGATGACGCCGACGCGGATGGACTTCGCCGGGGCGGCGTTCTTGCCGCCCTTGGCTCCGCGGAGAGGCTTGCGGCGGTCGCCGCTGCTCTTTCCAGCCATGATTCTTCCTGTCTTTCGTACGTAGTGCGACGAGCCCTAGAAGGGCGTCTCGTCGTTGAAGTTGCCGGGGTTGGACCAGCCGCCGTCGCCGCCGGAGTTGCCTCCGCCGGAGCTCGCGGGGGTGCCCCACGGCTCCTCGGCCACCTGCTGCTGGGGCTGCCCGCCGCCGAACTGGCCGCGACCGCCACCGCCGGAGTTGCCTCCGCCGTTGCCGCCGCCGCCCGATGCGCGGGTGACCTGCGCCGTGGCGTACCGGAGCGAGGGGCCGATCTCGTCGACCTCGAGCTCGATGGAGGTGCGCTTCTCGCCCTCCTTCGTCTCGTACGACCGCTGCTTGAGGCGGCCGGTCGCGACGACACGCGAGCCCTTGGTGAGCGAGGACGCCACGTGCTCGGCGAACTCGCGCCACACGCTCGCACGGAGGAAGAGGGCGTCGCCGTCCTTCCAGTCGTTGCTCGCGCGGTCGAAGGACCTCGGCGTGGAGGCGATGGTGAAGTTGGCTACCGCCAGCCCGTTCTGCGTGTACCGCAGCTCCGGATCACTGGTGAGGTTGCCCACGACCGTGATGATGGTTTCGCCGGCCATCGACTACTCCCCGGTCTTCTCGCTGGAAGCGGCCTGCGCCGCCGGCTTGCCGGGCGTCGCCGGAGCGGCGTCCGTGGCGGGCGCCTGGGGCGCGGCGTCTGCGGCCTTGGACGTGGCGGCGGCCTTGCGGGCGGCCTTCTCGTCGGCGAGCTTCGCAGCGGTGGCGACCATGGCCATGGCCTCCTCGGCACGCAGCACCTTGGTGCGCATGACGGCCTCGGACAGACCCAGCTGGCGGTCGAGCTCCTGCGTGGCCTCGCTCGTGGCGGTGAGCTGGACGACGGCGTAGATGCCCTCGTTCTTCTTGTTGATCTCGTACGCCAGTCGACGACGGCCCCAGACGTCGACGTTGTCGACGGTGCCACCGCTGGTGCGGATGACGTTGAGGAACTTGTCGAGACTGGGAGCGACGGTGCGCTCATCGATCTCGGGATCCAGGATCACCATGAGTTCGTACTGATGCGTCACTAACCCACCTCCTTCGGACTTGAACGGTCGCAGACGATCTGCGACAGGAGGGTATGTGCATCTGTCCGCGCGGAGGAGGGGAATCCCGCCGCCGGGCGGACAACCTCGCAAGACTACCGGATGGGGAGGAGGCGCACCAGCCGGATCCGCGTCGGCATGCGGGAGCGGCGGATCAGCCCTGCTGGGCCGCCCACCACGCGACGAGGCGGCGCGTGGCCTCGTCCTCGTCGAGCGGGCCCTCGTCGAGCCGCAGCTCCAGGAGGAAGCGGTACGCGCGGCCGACGACCGGGCCGGGCGGCACGTCGAGGATCCGCATGATGGCCTCGCCGTCGAGGTCCGGCCGCACGGCCGCCATCTCCTCCTGCTCGGCGAGCTCGGCGATGCGGGTCTCGAGGTCGTCGTACGCGAATCCGAGGCGGTCGGCCTTGCGGCGGTTCTGCGTGGTGACGTCGGCGCGGGTCAGGATGTGCAGGCGCTCGAGGTCGGGGCCGGCGTCGCGGACGTACCGGCGGACGGCGGAGTCGGTCCAGCCGCCCTCCGTGTAGCCGAAGAAGCGGAGGTGCAGCTCGACGAGGCGGGAGACCGACGCGATGGTGTCGTTGTCGAAGCGGAGCGCGCGCAGGCGGCGCTTCGCCATCTTCGCGCCGACCACGTCGTGGTGGTGGAAGGTGACGACCCCGCCCGGCTCCAGCCGCCGCGTCGACGGCTTGCCGATGTCGTGGAGGAGCGCCGCCAGACGGAGCACCAGGTCCGGCGCCTCGCCCGGGTGGCGGCTGCGCTCGTGGTCGATGGCCTGGTCGAGCACCTGGAGGGAGTGCTGGTAGACGTCCTTGTGACGGTGGTGCTCGTCGGCCTCGAGCTTCATCGCCGGCAGCTCCGGCAGCACGTGCTCCGCGAGGCCGCCCTCCACGAGGAGGTCGAGGCCGGCGCGCGGCTCGGGCGTGCGCAGCAGTTTGCTGAGCTCGTCGCTCACGCGCTCGACGGAGATGTCGAGGATCCGCGGGGCCATGTCGCGGATGGCGGCGAGCGCCGCGTCATCGAGCCGGAAGCCGAGCTGGGAGGCGAAGCGGACGGCGCGCATCATGCGGAGCGGGTCGTCGCCGAAGGAGACCTCGGGGGCCACGGGCGTGCGGAGCACCTGCGCGAGGAGGTCGTCGATGCCGCCGGACGGATCCACCAGCACGACCTGCGGCAGGCGCACGGCGAGCGCGTTCACCGTGAAGTCGCGGCGCACGAGGTCCTCCTCGAGCGAGGAGCCGAACTCGACCTCGGGCTTGCGGGACACGCCGTCGTACTGGTCGGTGCGGTAGGTCGTGATCTCGACCTGCTCCCCCTTCACGCGCGCGCCGATCGTGCCGAACGCGCGGCCGATGTCCCAGTGGGCGTCGGCGACGGGCTTCACGATCTCGAGGATGCGGTCGGGGCGGGCATCCGTGGTGAGGTCGAGGTCGGTGGCGGCACGGCCGAGGAACGCGTCGCGCACCGGTCCGCCGACGAGGGCGAGCTCGTGGCCCGCCTCGTGGAAGGCGCGCGCGAGCACGGCGACCGGGGGCGATGCGGCCAGCTCGCGGAGACGCTCGAGGGCCTGTGCGACGCTGTGCATGGTCGGACAGTCTACGGCGGCGGCGCGACGGGCTTCCGAGACCACGGCGAGCGCTCACGGGCGCCCGGGGCCAGCGCTTTAGAATCGCCAGATGCACGCCGCGCCTCGACACGACGCCGGCCCCACCCGCACGGACAGAGCCCTCCGGCTGATCCGGCGATCCGCCAGACGCACGATCTCCACCCTCGTGTGCGTCACGGTCGCCGCCGGGACCCTCGCCGCCGGGACGGTCGCCGGTCCGGCGACCCCGGCGCACGCCGCGACCGAGGGCGTCACCTTGTCGGTGACCCCGGCCGCTGCGGGCATCCTGCGCCCGGGCGAGGACCTGCAGGTCACGGTAACGGTCGTCAACGCGACAGACGTGGCGGTGCCGGCCGGGCAGATCGACCTCGACCTCAACCGCACCGTGCTCGACACGCGCACGAAGATCGACGGCTGGCTCGACGTATCGGGCACCGAGGCGAACGCGCGCACGGGTCCGCGCATCGGCCGGACCGGATCGCCGGAGGTCGCCGCGGGCGGCACCGTCGACGTGCCCGTCACCGTGCCGGCCGCCACCGTGGGCCTGCAGGGCACCCGCGGCGGGTTCGGCCCCCGGGGCCTCACGGCGGTGCTCGCGTCCGGTGGGACCACCGTCAGCACCGGCCGCGGAGCCGTCGTCTGGAGCCCCGGAACGGATCCCGCGGCCACGCCGGTCGCCGCGGTGATGCCGCTGACCGTGCCGCCCAGCGCATCCGACCTGATCGACGCCGAGGCGCTGGCCACCTACACGGGCACGACCGGCACGCTCACCCGCCAGCTGGATGCCGTCGTGGGCCGCCCGGTCGCGGTGGGCATCGATCCGCGCATCCTCGCCTCCATCCGCATACTCGGCACCGACGCGCCCGCGTCCGCCCTCGGGTGGCTGGAGCGCCTGAAGACCATCCCCAACGAGACCTTCGCCCTCGCGTGGGCCGACGCCGACGTCGCCGTGCAGGCGCAGGCCGGGGCCGCCACCCTCCTCGCCCCGACGGACGCCACCTACGCGCTGCGCCCGGGCCGCTTCGCCGCTCCCGGAGCGAGCCCGTCGCCCTCGCCCACCCGGACGCCCGAGGAGTCCCCGGCGCCCACCGCGAGCCCCGCCGCCGCCGGGGCCGGTCGTGGATCCGCGACCGCGGGTCTCGCGACGCCCTCCCCCGGGGAGAGCGGCAGCCCCCAGCCCACCCCCACGCCGGGCGCTCCCGCCGCGTCCCCCGTGCCGAGCCTCGCGGACCTCACGGCGTGGGACTACACCATGTCCGGCTTCGCCTGGCCGCTCGCCGGCACCGCCGTCACGTCCGACCTCGGGGTCTTCGCCGCGAGCGGCACGACGACCACGATCCTCTCGAGCGACGACGTCCGATCCGCGAGCTCGGCCCGCGTGGGCGCCGTCGGGAACGCGGGCGACACCACGGTGCTCGTCACGGACGCGGACGTCTCGGCCCTCGTCGACCAGGCGCTCTCCGCCGAGACCGACCAGGGCTTCGGCATCGCGCTCGCCCGGCTCTCGGCCACCCTCGCCGCCGATGCCCGCGAGGCCGACGGCCACGTCGTCGTCGCGGCCCTGGAGCGCGGCTGGGCCGCATCGAACGGGCGCCTCGGCCAGCTGCTCGACGCCATCGGCGCGCTGCCCTACAGCGACACGGCACCCCTCAGCGCGGCTCTCGGCAGCCCGGCCGTCGAGGTCCAGGTCGTCGACCACCCGGAGGACGCGGCCCGCGTCCGTCGCGTCGCCGACTCCCTGTCCCTGGAGGCGCAGGTCGCCGCGTTCGCCAAGGCCGTCGAGCGGCCGGAGCTGATCACCGGCCAGCAGCGCCTGCTCCTCCTCGCCACCCTCTCGACGCGCTGGCGCGAGACCGCGGATGGCGCCGCGACCACCCAGGACGGTTACGTGGCCCAGGCCGACGAGCTGCTGTCCTCGGTCGCCATCACCACGCGGCAGAACACCGTCATCAGCGACACGACGAGCCTGCTCATCAACGTCAGCAACGCCCTCGACCAGCCCGTCACCGTGCGCCTCTCCATCACCGCGGGCAGCGGCCGGATCCGCGTGGACGACTCCGCGGTCGTCACGGTCCCCGCGCACGGCAGCGCCTCCGCCCGGCCGCCCATCACCTCCATCTCCAACGGCGACGTCGTGGTCACCGCCCGCCTCACCACCGAGGACGGCAGCGTGCAGGTCGGCGACAGCGCACCCGTGGAGCTCTTCATCCGCGCCGGGTTCGAGGCCGTGGTGACGACGCTCTTCGTCGCCGCCGTGGCCCTCCTGTTCGGCTTCGGCCTCTATCGCAGCATCCGCAAGCGCCGCCGCGCCCGAGCCCGGCAGCTCGCCGGCCTGCCCGAGGAGACCGATGACTGACCGGACCGCGTCGACCGCCGCCGGGGCCACCCCGTGACCGCGCCCACCTCCCGGGGCGGCGGCATCGGCCGCGCGTCGGCCCTGCTCGCGTCGGGCACGTTCGTCTCCCGCATCCTCGGCTTCATCAAGGCGATCGTGCTGCTGCAGACCATCGGCGCGACCCTCGGCAGCTCCAACGCCTTCTCCAACGCGAACCAGCTGCCGAACAACATCTACGTGATCATCGCCGGCGGCGTCCTCAACGCCGTCCTCGTGCCGCAGGTCGTGCGCGCCGCCAAGCACGCGGACGGCGGCGCCGGCTACATCAACAAGCTGGTGACCATCGCGATCGTCGTGCTCGGCGGCGTCACGGTCCTCGCCACCGTGGGCGCCCCGGTCGTCTCCGGCATCTACGCGGCCACGCTGCCGCCCGACGTGTTCGCCCTCGTGGTCGCGTTCGCCTACTGGTGCCTCCCGCAGATCTTCTTCTACGGCCTCTACGCGGTGCTCGGGGAGGTCCTCAACGCCCGCGGGTCCTTCGGGCCCTTCACCTGGGCGCCGGTCCTCAACAACGTCGTCGCCATCGCCGGGCTGCTCCTCTTCCAGGCGATGTTCGGATCCGGCAGCCGCCCGGTGGACGACTGGAGCCTCGACAAGATCCTCGTGCTGGCCGGATCCGCGACCCTGGGCGTCGTCGCGCAGGCGCTCATCCTCTTCGTCTTCTGGCGCCGCGTGGGCCTCCGCTTCCGCTTCGACTTCGCCTGGCGCGGCGTGGGCCTCGGCACCGCCGGACGGCTCGCGGGCTGGACCTTCGGCATGCTCGTCGTGACGCAGCTCGCCGGCGTCGCGCAGTCGAACGTGGCCAACATCGCGGCCACCTCGGACAGCCCCTCGAGCACGATCCTGCTCAACGCGTGGCTGTTCTTCATGCTCCCGCACTCGATCTTCGCGGTCTCCATCGCCACCGCCTACTTCACGCGTATGAGCACCCACGCGGGCGAGGGGGACCACGACAGCATGCGTCTCGACCTCTCCTCCGCGATCCGCACCGTCGCGCTGATGACCGTCCTGTCGACCGCGCTCATCGCGGTCCTCGCCGGTCCGGTCGCACGCGTGATGGTCTCGGGCGACATCGGCGAGGTCCGCGGCTACGGGATGGTGCTCATCGCCTTCATCCTCGGGCTCCCGGCGTTCAGCACCCTCTTCGTGCTGCAGCGCGCCTTCTACGCCCTGTCGGACACGCGGACGCCGTTCGTGATCCAGAGCGTCCAGGTCGTCGTGTTCATCGCCGGCGCCCTCGTCATCGCGCAGCAGCCGGTGGAGCTGATCGGCGTGGGCCTCGCGGTGCTGCAGACCGTCACCGTCACCGGGCAGGCGGTGCTCGCGGCCGTGCTCCTCCGGCGCCGCATCGGGCGCATCGACGGGCGGCGGATCCTCCGCAGCACCGTCCGCTTCGTCGTCGCGGCCGTTCCGACCGCGCTCGTCGGTCTCGGCCTCCTCGTGCTCGTCTCCGGCGGCGCGTTCGCCGGCGTGGGCGTCGCGTCGAAGGGCCAGGCGCTCCTCGTGGGCATCCCGCTCGCCGCGGTCATGACGGCCGTCTACCTCGCGGCCCTGGCCGCCATGCGCTCGTCGGAGCTGCAGCAGCTCGCGGGGCCCGTGATGCGCCGCATCCGTCGCCGCTGACCCGTCGTCCGCCCCGCCCGCCGCATGCGCCACGGCTCCCCCACGGCCGGCCTGTCCGCCCGGGGGAGGCGGAGGAATAGCCGCTACCGTGGGTCTGTTGCAGAGGTGAGCGGGCGCCGGGACGGTGCCCCGCCGAGCAGTGGAGGAGAGGCCGTCGTGCGTCAGATCATCATCATCGGTTCGGGACCGGCCGGGTACACGGCCGCCATCTACGCCGCGCGCGCCAACCTCACCCCCCTCCTCATCGCGAGCTCGGTCGAGGCCGGCGGCGAGCTGATGAACACGACCGAGGTCGAGAACTACCCGGGCTTCCCCGAGGGCATCCAGGGCCCCGACCTCATGATGGCGATGCAGGCGCAGGCCGAGCGCTTCGGCACGGAGGTCGTCCTCGACGACGTCACCTCCGTGGAGCTGGAGGGGGACGTCAAGCGCGTCACGCTCGGCAACGGCGACGTGCACGAGGGCCTCGCGATCATCGCCGCCACCGGATCCGCGTACCGCAAGCTCGGCCTCCCCGCCGAGGACCGCCTGAGCGGCCACGGCGTCTCCTGGTGCGCCACCTGCGACGGCTTCTTCTTCCGCCAGAAGACCATCGCGGTCGTCGGCGGCGGAGACAGCGCCATGGAGGAGGCCACCTTCCTCACGCGCTTCGCGGAGAAGGTCTACGTCATCCACCGCAAGGACTCGCTCCGCGCCTCGAAGATCATGCAGGAGCGGGCGTTCGAGAACCCGAAGATCGAGTTCGTCTGGAACGCGCAGGTGGTCGACATCACGGGCGACGAGAAGGTCGACGGCGTGGTCCTCGAGGACACGATCACCGGCGAGCAGCGCCCTCTGGCGCTCGACGGCCTCTTCATCGCGATCGGCAACGACCCACGCACGCACCTCTTCCACCAGCAGCTCGAGCTCACCACCGAGGGCACCATCGCCGTCGACGGCCGCTCCTCCCGCACGAACCTGCCGGGCGTCTTCGCCGCCGGCGACGTCATCGACCCCACCTACCGCCAGGCCATCACGGCCGCCGCCTCCGGCACCATCGCCGCGCTCGACGCGGAGCACTTCCTCGCGTCCCTGCCCGACGCGCTGCTCGACGCGGCGTCCGACGGCCCGGACGGAGCCGCCGGCCACGGCGCCCCCGCAGCCGGCAGCGCGGTGGATCCCGACGGCGAGCTCGTCGGCGCCGAGCACGCGTAGTCCCGGGGCCGTAGGCCCCGTCCCCGCCTCGGGATCCGGGAGACGCCCGGATCCGCACGAACCGCACGAAGGAGCACACATGTCCCACGCACGCGACGTCACCGACGCCAGCTTCCAGGCCGACGTCCTCGATGCCGAGAAGACCGTCATCGTCGACTTCTGGGCCCCCTGGTGCGGCCCGTGCAAGGCCGTCTCCCCGATCCTCGACCAGATCGCCGCCGAGAACCCCGGCATCGAGCTCGTGAAGATCGACGTGGACGACAACCCCGAGGTCGCCATGAAGTACAAGATCACGTCGATCCCCGCCATGAAGGTCTTCCAGGCCGGCGAGGTCGTCAAGACGGTCATCGGCGCCAAGCCGAAGCCCGCCCTCGAGCAGGAGTTCGCCGACTTCCTCAAGTGATCCCGCGTCGCGTTCCCGCAGGATCGCGACTCCCCGCTCGGAGGGCCCGGCACCGGACAGGTGCCGGGCCCTCCGTCGTCCCGGCGTCGTGGACCGTGCCCGGCCAGGCCGAGCCTCCCCTCCGCGACCGCCCGTTAGGCTGATCGGCAATCGGACAGTGAGAGACGTGACGTGACTTCTGCAGGCAGCCCCCGCGATCCCGCGGGCACCAACCTCGACCCCTGGTTCCCCCACTACGCGGAGAGGACCTCGGGACTCAGCGCCTCCGAGGTGCGCGCCCTCTTCGCCGTGGCCTCCCGACCTGAGGTCGTCTCGCTCGCCGGTGGCATGCCGTTCGTCTCCGCCCTCCCGCAGGAGCTCATCGTCACGGCGATGGAGAAGGTCATGCGCGAGCGGGGCCCGGTCGCCCTCCAGTACGGCGGTGGCCAGGGCACGCCGGAGCTCCGCGAGGACATCCTCGAGATCATGGCGCTCGAGGGCATCCGCGGCAGCGTCGACGACATCGTCACCACCACGGGCTCGCAGCAGGCGCTCGACCTCGTCACCAAGCTCTTCATCGACCCGGGGGACGTGATCCTCGCCGAGGCCCCCAGCTACGTCGGCGCGATCGGCGTCTTCCGCAGCTACCAGGCGGTCGTCGAGCACGTGGTCATGGACGACGACGGGCTCGTCCCCGAGGCGCTCCGCGAGGCGATCACGCGGATCCGCGGCGAGGGCCGCACCATCAAGTTCCTCTACACGGTCCCCAACTTCCACAACCCCGCCGGCGTCACGATGTCGGCCGCACGCCGCCCGGAGATCCTCGAGATCTGCCGGTCGAACGACATCCTCGTGCTGGAGGACAACCCCTACGGCCTCCTCTGGTTCGACCGTCCGGCTCCCGACGCCCTGCGCAGCCTCGACGACGAGGGCGTCATCTACCTCGGCTCGTTCTCCAAGACGCTCGCCCCCGGGTTCCGCGTCGGCTGGGCGCTCGCGCCGCACGCCATCCGAGAGAAGCTGATCCTCGCGCAGGAGTCCGCCGTCCTCTCCCCCAGCTCCTTCAGCCAGCTCATCATCTCGGAGTACCTGCACGCGTCCGACTGGAAGGGCCAGATCGACACCTTCCGCGACGTGTACCGCGAGCGGCGCGACGCGACGCTGTCCGCGCTGCAGGAGCACCTCCCGAGCCTCAGCTGGACCGTCCCGAACGGCGGCTTCTACGTCTGGCTGAAGCTCCCGGAGCAGCTCGACTCGAAGCAGATGCTGCCCCGCGCCGTCACCGCGCTCGTCGCGTACACGCCCGGCACGGCCTTCTACGCCGACGGCCGCGGTCGCGACGCCATCCGGTTGTCGTTCTGCTACCCCACGCCGGAGCGGATCCGCGAGGGCATCCGGCGCATGGCGGGCGTGATCGACGATGAGCTCGACCTGCTCACGACCTTCTCGGGCACGGGCGCGCTGTCCTCGCGCACAACGACGAGCGTCTCAGCGCCGCCGCCGGACCTGGACTGACCCGCTCCCCTGCACCTCCTCGGACTCCGAACACGACTGGATCGAGCATCATGACCGCACACGAGCCCCTCTCCGTCGTCGTCCTGGCCGGCGGGATCTCCCACGAGCGAGACGTCTCCCTCCGCAGCGGCCGTCGCGTGGCGGATGCGCTGCGGAGCGCGGGCGTGCAGGCCACGCTGCGCGATCCGGACGCGACCCTGCTCGACTTCCTCCGCGACACTCCTCCCGCGGTCGTCTGGCCGGTCCTGCACGGTGCCAGCGGCGAGGACGGCGCCCTTCTCGGGCTCCTGGAGCTGGCCGGCGTGCCGTACGTCGGATCCTCCGCTCGGGCGGCGCGCCTCGCGTGGGACAAGCCGACCGCGAAGGCCATGGCGGAGGCCGCCGGGATCCGCACCCCGCGTTCGGTCACGCTCCCGAAGGACACCTTCCGCGAGCTGGGCGCCGCCGCGGTCCTGCGCCTGGTGGGCGAGTCGATGCCGGCACCGTACGCGGTGAAGCCGGCGCGGGGCGGATCCGCCCAGGGCGTCACGATCGTGCGCGACGCGGATGCCCTCCCCCGCGCAATGGTCGACGCGTACACGTACGGCGACGTCGCCGTGATCGAGCAGTTCGTGGACGGCACGGAGATCGCCATCGGCGTCCTCGACACCGGCGCCGGACCGGAGGCGCTCCCCGCCACCGAGATCGTGCCCACGTCCGGCGTGTACGGCTACGAGGCGCGGTACAACGCGGGCCTCACCCGCTTCTACACCCCGGCCCGGCTGGGCGACGCCGCGAGCGACGCGGTGGCCGACGCAGCGGTGCGCATCCACCGCGCCCTGGGCATCGGCCAGATGTCCCGGGTGGATCTCATCGTGGACGCGGCGGGCACTCCGTGGTTCCTCGAGGTCAACGTCATCCCCGGCCTCACGGAGACGTCGCTGCTGCCCCAGGGTCTCGCGGCTGCGGGCATCGAGGTCGGATCCCTCTACCGTCGACTCGCCGAGGTCGTCGCCGGCCGCTGACGCATCACAGGGGGCGAGAGCCCACGCTGGCTGCGTCGGCCCTCCTCTGGTCGCCCTCGGAGCGCACGCGCCTCACGCGGCCGGAGCCCGACTCACGCCTCCGTGGACTCGGCAGGGACACCCATCTCGTCCGCGATGCGGGCGAGATCACCGACGGTCGCGAAGTCGATGACGATCTGCCCCTTCTGGGCCGACATCGTGACCCGGACGCTCGTGTTGAGGTGATCGCCGATTCGCTGAGCCGTGTCGTCGAGGTGCGCCGTGCGCGCGGACGCCGTCGACCTGCGCGGCTTCGTCGTCTTCTGCCCACGCTGCGCCGCCGCCTCGGCGGCCCGTACGGAGAGGTCCTCGTTGACGATCTTGTCGGCCAGCAGTCGCATCGCGTCGTCATCGCCCGACGAGAGGATCGCACGGGCATGCCCGGCGGAGAGCACGCCCGCGGCGACGCGGTGCTGCACGTCTTCGGGCAGACGGAGCAGGCGGATGGTGTTGGTGATCTGCGGCCGCGATCGTCCCAGCCGCGTCGCGAGCTCGTCCTGGGTGATGGCGAAGTCCGCCAGCAGCTGCTGGTAGGCGCTGGCCTCTTCGAGGGGATTGAGCTCCGACCGGTGCAGGTTCTCGAGGAGCGCGTCGCGCAGCATCGACTCGTCGGCCGTGTCCTTGATGACCGCCGGGATCGTGTCGAGCCCGAGCTCCTTGGTGGCACGGAGACGCCGCTCCCCCATCACGAGCTCATAGCGCGCACGTCCTGTGCCGTCCACTCCGAGGGGACGGACCACGATCGGCTGCAAGACGCCGTACTCACGGATGGAGACCACCAGCTCCTGCAACTCGTCCGGACGGAAGTCCGTCCGCGGCTGCTGGGCATTCGGCGTGATGTCCGCGGGATCCAGATTCGCGAGTCGCGCGCCGGGGACGGCGACGAGCTCCGGCTCGCGGGATGCGTCTGCGTCGCGGCTGCCCTTGGCGACCCCGGACGGAGCCCCCGCTGCAGCCGAGTCGGGGAAGAACACATCGACCGGGCGGCTGCGCTCGTCGGACGTGGGGATGAGGGCGCCGATGCCGCGCCCTAGGCCGGTTCTCTTGGTTGCCATTATCTCGAAGCTCCTCGATGTGCGATCTCGGCTGCGGCCTCCAGGTAGGAGAGCGCGCCGGGCGAATTGGGGTCGTAGCTGATGACGCTCTGTCCATAGCTCGGGGCCTCGCTGATGCGCACCGAGCGCGGGATCAGCGTGGCCAGCGTCTGCTCGGGGAAGTGCTCACGGACCTCGGCGGCCACTTGCTGAGCCAGGTTCGTCCTGCCGTCGTACATCGTGAGCAGGATCGTGGACAGCGCGAGCTCCGGGTTGAGGTGCTGCGAGATGAGCTGGATGTTGGACAGCAGTTGGCTCAGCCCCTCCAACGCGTAGTACTCGCACTGGATGGGGATGAGCACCTCACGCGCCGCAGCGAACGCGTTGATGGTGAGCAGCCCCAGGGATGGTGGGCAGTCGATCAAGACGTAGTCGTAGCCCCTCCCCTCCGCCGATCCCAGGAAGGCATCCAAGGCGATCCGCAGGCGCCGCTCGCGATGGGGCAGAGCGACCAGTTCGATCTCGGCGCCCGCCAGGTGGATCGTCGCCGGGACACACGCGAGCATGTCGAACTCGGGGCTGCTCTGGATGGCATCGACGATGGGGGCCTCGTCCACGAGCACGTCATACACGCTCGTGATGTCCCCCTGCCGGTCGACTCCCAGCGCGGTGGATGCGTTGCCCTGCGGGTCGAGGTCGATGACCAGCGTGCGGGCTCCGGACTTGGCAAGAGCCGCGGCGAGGTTGACCGTCGAGGTCGTCTTGCCGACACCGCCCTTCTGATTCGCGATCGTGAACACCCGGGTCGACTGCGGCCGCGGGAGCACCTGGCCGGCGAGTGCCTTCCGCCGCCGATTGGTCTCCGAGAGCTCCCGCATGATGGGACTCAGGTCGTCGTCCATGGGGATCCTTCGCATCGGTGGTGGATGAGCGGTGACATGTGCGTCAGAGCGTGGTGCGTTTCACGTGAAACATCTGCCGCGCAACGGTGAATCTCGCGCTGGTCAGCATAAAAGACCGGGAAAGTCACTCCACGCGGGCGCGGATGACGCGGGTCGTCTCCGTCACCACACCTTCGCCCAGTGTGATGACCTCCACGTCCTCGAGATGGTACTTCCGGATCGCCTTGCTCGCCGCCTCCACTTCCCGCTCGGCATTGGTGCCCTTCATCAAGACCAATTCGCCGCCGGTTCGGACCATCGGCACAGTCAGCGGAATCAGCTTGGCGAAGGCGCTCACCGCCCGAGCGGTCACCTGATCGAGGACGTACTTCGTCGCCACCTCTTCCGCGCGGGCACGGTGCACGCGCACGTTGGTCAGTCCGAGGAGACCGACCTGTTCTTCGAGCCACGCCACACGGCGCTCCATGGGCTCGATCAGGACGAAGTCGACGTCGGGACGAGCGATGGCCAACACCAGACCAGGAAGCCCAGCGCCAGTGCCGACGTCCCCGACGAGCCCCGGTCGCAGCAGGGGTGCCACCAGTACCGAATTGAGGATGTGGCGACTCCACAAGCGAGCCGGTTCCAGCGGACCGATGAGCCCGAGCTCCTCGCCCCGTTTCCCCAGGTCGTCGGCGAAGAGACGGGCGGTACCTATCTGGTCGCCGAAGAGCTGAGCCGCGGCGGCGGGCTCCGCCTCTATGGTCAGTGCGTCATTCATCCTGACCTCGATTCTCGTCCTTCATGTGATTCACGGCATCGACGCTCCGATTGTTGCTGGAAACACGAACTCAGCGGCACTCGTCGTCGTGCGTCGAGTTTAGCTGATGGGTCTGGCGCATCAGCGCGGAGCACGTGTATCGGTGTTTCACGTGAAACGTCGGCCCACTGTGGGTGACTACAGCCGCCGAGTTCGGCGACAAGCAACACACGTGGCGACCACGCTGGGCAGTCGCGGTGCTGGTGGATGCCTCAGGCTGAGCCTGCGAAGGATGCCCACCGTTGGCGGTGGATTGGTGCACTACCTACGGGTCAGGGTCACACCGACTCGTAGAGTGCGACGGAGCTGGTCACGATGCGGTCCTCTACGGAACGTTTCACGTGAAACACGCGATTCCGCGGCTCGCGCTGCGGGGTACCTGCTGCCACACATTCGCGACCTTTTGGTGACACGTGCGTGTCAGCACGCAGACCCGGAGCGCGCAAGAGGGGCAGGATCCCGTGGATCCTGCCCCTCTCCGGCAGCGGCGATGACGATCACGCCTTGGTGATCACCGTGTGGCGATCGCGGCCTTCACCTTCGGACTCGGAGGTGTACCCACGCTCCGCCACGATGTCGTGGACCAGCTTGCGCTCGTAGGAGGACATGGGAGGAAGCGCAGCCGAAGAGGATCCCGCCGAGATGCGCTCGATGGCACGATCCACGAGCCGACCCAGCTCCGCCTGTCGCGCATCCCGCGATCCCCCGACATCCAGGATCAGGCGCGAGAACGCGCCGGTCTTGTTCTGCACGGCAAGCCGTGTGAGCTCCTGCAGGGCCGTCACGGTCTCCGGATCGGACAGCAGACGCAGGTCCTGCGAGTCCGCGGCGTCGACGGAGACGTACGCGCGACCGCCGCGCTGGTCGATGTCGATGTCGCCGTCGAGGTCGCAGATGTCGAGGAGCTCCTCGATGTAGTCCGCGGCGATGTCCCCCTCGTCGCCAGCGCTCGCCGGCATGCCGTCCGCGTCCGCACGAGGCTCATCGGCCGTCTCGGACGCCGGGGTCACGGCCACGAGGTCCGCGGGGGAGGCAGGGATCGGCTCGCTCATCGGTTCTTGGATCCCGCCTGCTTCTTGGCGCGGTTCTTGCCGACGGGCTGCTGCCGCTGGACGGGCTTGCGCTCCTCCACCACAACCGTGCCGGCGTCCGCGGAGGCCTCGGGAGCCACGAGCTTGCCCTTCCGAGCCAGTCGCGCCTCGCGAGCGCGGGCAGCCTCACTGCCGGGTGTCGGCATGTTGCGGATGACCAAGAACTGCTGCCCCATGGTCCAGAAGTTCGAGACGAGCCAGTAGAACATCACGCCGAGCGGGAAGGCGATGCCGGACACGGCGAAGACCAGCGGGAGGATGTACAGCAGGATGCGCTGCTGCTTGAACATCGGGCTGGCCTTGGTCTCCTCGGACATGTTCTTGGCCATGATCTGGAGCTGCGTGATGAACTGCGAGGCGCTCATCAGGACGACCATGGTCGTCGCGATGACGATGACGGGGATGCTGCCCTGGGACGTGGAGATGGCGGACTGCAGGGGAGCGCCGAGGAACGACGACTCGCCGAACGACCGGGAGAGCTGCGCGTTGAGCAGGCCGATGCCGGGGAGCTCCTCGACGGCGGCGCGGTGCAGCACGGAGTAGAGCGAGAAGAAGATCGGCATCTGGAGCAGCAGCGGCAGGCAGCTGCTGAGCGGGTTGGTGCCAGTGTCCTTGTAGAGCGCCATGGTCTCGCGGGACATCGCCTCGCGGGAGAACTGGTCGCGCTTGCCCTTGTACTTGTCCTGGATCTTCTTCAGCTGCGGCGCGACCTCCATCATGCGCCGCTGGTTCTTGATCTGGCGCACGAAGATCGGGATGAGCGCGGCGCGCACCACGAGCACGAGGCCCACGATGGACAGCACCCAGGTCGCACCGTTGTCCGGGTCGAGCCCGAGGCTCGTCCAGAGGGTGTGGAAGCCGACCAGGATGAGTTCGATGACCCACTTGATCGGCCACAGGATCGTTCCGAGGAAGTCCATGAGTGGTCGTTAGCCCTTTCCGTGGCTGGGTGCGACGACGAATCCGAGCAGCGTGCGTCGGTAGTGCTGATCCCGCCGGACGGGGACGTCGTCGATGCCGCCCTCCGCCCACGGGTGGCACCGGCACACGCGCCACGCCGCGAGAGCGCCGCCGCGGACGAGCCCGTGCTCCTGGACCGCCTCGAGCCCGTAGGCAGAGCAGGAGGGGTAGTAGCGACAGACGTCTCCGTACAGAGGGGAGACGACGCGTCGGTAGATGGTGAGGAACGCGATCGCCACGTTCCGAGGCGCTAGGACGATGGAGGTCAGTGCCCTCATCATCTCGTCCTCACGGCCCGCATCACGGCTGACGCGATCTCCTCCTGCAGGGTATCCCACGCCGTCTGCTCCATGCCTGGCAGGACGCGGATGACGACGGACGATCCTGAGGGGACCTCCGTCAGCAGCCCCGCGGTGACCGCCTTGAGCCGCCGACGGACGGTGTTGCGGGTGACGGCGTTGCCGACCTTCTTGGACACGATGAACCCGAAGCGGGTCGGCGCATCCGCGGACCCGGTGGTCGCGTAGACGACCGCGGTCCCGCTGGATGCCCGGCGTCCCCGGCGCACGATGGTGCGGTAATCCGCACCGCTCGTCACGCGGTTCCGCCGAGCGAGCACGCGCTACGCGGAGAGCTCGGTGCGTCCCTTGCCACGACGGGCGGCGAGGATGGCACGGCCGGCACGGGTGCGCATGCGGAGGCGGAAGCCGTGCTTCTTGGCCTTCTTGCGGTTGTTCGGCTGGAAGGTGCGCTTGCTCACGGTGAGTCTCCACTCAGGTTGGTCCACGGGGCCGACGAGTGCGGCTGGGAAGATGGGGCAGCCTCGACAGGCTGGGTCAACTGCCTAAATCTACGGGTCGAGGGGCCTCCGGTCAAACCCGGGAGCGGAAGCGCGATTATCCACACGACGAGCCCGATGGCCGGTATTGACATGCCGCCGTCGATAGGGTCAATTTGTCCTGGTCCCCGGCAGTGGCTAGCGTGTGGCGTGGCCGCGACGCGTCGGGGTCGCTCGCGCGGTGCAGACGGCCCGTTCGCACACAGGGTGGATAACCCTGTGAGTAACTATGCTGTCCGCGGTCGCGGTCCCGGATGGTCCGCACCCTCGGAGTCTCCGGGGACGGACGCCGCACTCACGACGCGACGCTCGTCCAGCGTCGACAGCAGGCCGCAGCATCGCGTGCACGCCCGGCGCGAGCCGTCGGATCCGAGCACCGTGACGGCAGATGGGGAAACATGTCCGACCGCTCCGACCCGACGCACGCGATCTGGCAGAACGTGCTGGCCGCGCTCACCGCGGACGACCGCATCACCCCGCAGCTGCACGGCTTCATCAGCCTGGTCGAGCCCAAGGGCGTGATGACCGGCACCCTCTACCTCGAGGTGCCCAACGACCTCACCCGCGGGATGCTCGAGCAGCGCATCCGCGTCCCCCTCCTCAACGCCATCGGCTCGCTCGACGAGACGGCTGGAGTGAGCAACTTCGCGATCGTGGTCAACCCGGAGATCGCGCAGGACGCCTTCGCCCAGCATCCCGAACCGGCCACGGAGCAGCCGTACATCGAGACGCCCACCATCACGGCGCCGGCGGACAACCCGGGTCTGCCCGCCTCTCCCTCTCGAGGCGACTCGCGGCTCAACCCGAAGTACGGCTTCGACACGTTCGTCATCGGCGGATCCAACCGGTTCGCCCACGCCGCCGCGGTCGCTGTCGCCGAGGCCCCGGCCAAGGCGTACAACCCGCTCTTCATCTACGGCGACTCGGGTCTCGGCAAGACGCACCTCCTCCACGCCATCGGCCACTACGCCATCAGCCTCTACCCGGGCATCCGCGTGCGGTACGTCAGCTCCGAGGAGTTCACCAACGACTTCATCAACTCGATCGCCAACAACCGCTCGTCGCTGTTCCAGTCGCGCTACCGCGACAACGACATCCTGCTGATCGACGACATCCAGTTCCTCCAGGGCAAGGACTCCACTCAGGAGGCCTTCTTCCACACCTTCAACACGCTGCACGACCACAACAAGCAGGTGGTCATCACCAGCGACCTGCCGCCGAAGCACCTGACCGGCTTCGAGGACCGGATGCGGTCGCGGTTCGAGTGGGGCCTGATCACCGACGTGCAGGCGCCGGACCTGGAGACCCGCATCGCCATCCTCCGCAAGAAGGCGCAGAGCGAGAAGCTGCAGGTCCCGGACGACATCCTCGAGTACATGGCCACCAAGGTCACCTCGAACATCCGGGAGCTCGAGGGGACGCTCATCCGGGTCACGGCGTTCGCGAGCCTCAACAAGACGCCCGTCGACCTGTCGCTGGTGCAGACGGTGCTCAAGGACCTGATCACGCTGGACGAGGACAACGTCATCGCGCCGGTCGACATCATCAACCACACCGCGGCCTACTTCAAGCTCACGGTCGACGACCTGTACGGATCGTCCCGCTCGCAGGCCGTGGCCACCGCCCGCCAGATCGCCATGTACCTGTGTCGCGAGCTCACGAACCTGTCGCTGCCCAAGATCGGCCAGCTGTTCGGCAACCGCGACCACACCACGGTCATGTACGCGAACAAGAAGATCACCGAGCTCATGAAGGAGCGGCGGTCCATCTACAACCAGGTCACCGAGCTGACGAGCCGCATCAAGCAGAACCACCGCTACGGCAAGATGTGACGCCGTGCCGCCGCCTCCGCGTCGAGGTGGCGGCTTGACGAGCGCGTACGAGGGGTCGGACCGTGAGGTCCGGCCCCTTCTTCGCGCGCTCTTCAGCGGACTGTCCAGCGCCTTCGTCCGTCTCCCGACGGCGTGAACGAGCTCCGTCGAGGGAAGCAGGGACGCCTTCCTCGGACCGATCGACGTGTTCCCGACCTCCCGATGCGGTCGAAGAGCCGTTCCCCACAGTGTGTACAGGGTGTGGATAACTGTGGAGAACCGCCGTCCGCGATGTGGGTTCGACCGACCGGCCTGTGGAACCGGCGATCGCGTCGCGGCGACGATCCGCCGAGTCCCCAGGCGGCTCCACACCCGTCCCACAACTTCCAGACGTGTAGTTCCCTCTCAACCGCGGGGTCTCCGGGAGTTGTCCACAGATTCCACAGCGGTTAAGACTATTGATCCTTAAACCCTTCATTGGATGTCGCCCAAGAACCTCAGGGTGTGGATGGACCTCGGGGCGCTGGCCCCCTCGTCGGCACGGCTAGCATTGACCGACAAATCTTCCGCTCATCGAGGGGTCCACAACGTGAAGTTCCAAGTCAACAGGGACGTGTTCAGCGAGGCGGTGTCCTTCGCCGTCAAGCTCCTGCCGCAGCGCACGACCCTCCCGATCCTGAGCGGTGTGCTGATCGAGGCGACCGAGGACGGGCTGACGCTGTCGTCGTTCGACTACGAGGTGTCGGCGCGCACGCAGATCCAGGCGGACATCGAGGAAGCCGGTCGTGTGCTCGTCTCCGGCCGACTGCTCGCCGACATCGCGAACCGCCTCCCGAACGCCCCTGTGCGCTTCACCACCGACGAGTCGAAGATCACCGTCTCGTGCGGATCCGCGCACTTCACGCTGCTGAGCATGCCCGTCGAGGAGTACCCGACGCTGCCGCAGATCTCCGAGCAGTCGGGGCTCCTGCCGGCGGAGCAGTTCGCGGCCGCCGTGTCCCAGGTCGCCGTCGCCGCCTCCCGCGACGACGTGACCCCGGTGATCACCGGCGTGCAGCTCGAGGTGGGGGAGACGAGCCTCGGCCTCATCGCCACCGACCGCTACCGCGTGGCGGTGCGCGAGATCGACTGGGACGGAGGCGACTCGACCACGGACGGCACCAGCCGCACCGCGCTCGTCCCGGCCCGGACGCTGCAGGAGATCGGCAAGACCTTCGGCCACAGCGGCACC
The DNA here is from genome assembly GCF_001618005.1 of Clavibacter tessellarius. Taxonomy (GTDB): domain Bacteria; phylum Actinomycetota; class Actinomycetes; order Actinomycetales; family Microbacteriaceae; genus Clavibacter; species Clavibacter tessellarius_A. The sequence goes on along the minus strand of NZ_LQXA01000019.1, from coordinate 74,335 downwards.
ATCTCCGTGGCCATCACGGACACGGACGACCGCCAGCTCATCGCGTTCAGCGCCGACAGGAAGACCGTCACGTCGCTGCTGATCCGCGGCAACTTCCCGCCGGTCAAGCGCCTGTTCCCCGAGACGGTCGACAACTACGCCGTCATCAACACCGCCGACCTCATCGAGGCGACGCGACGCGTCCAGCTCGTCCTCGAGCGCGAGGCGGCGCTCCGCTTCACCTTCACCATCGACGGCCTCACCCTGGAGGCCATCGGCTCCGAGCACGCGCAGGCATCGGAGAGCATCGACGCCCTCCTCACCGGCGTGGACACCGTGGTCTCGCTCAAGCCGCAGTTCCTGCTGGACGGCCTCGGCGCCGTCCACTCCGAGTTCGTCCGCCTCTCGTTCACGAAGACGGACAACCCGAACAAGCCCGGTCCCGTGCTGATCACGAGTCAGTCGTCCAAGGACCAGGCTGGGGCAGACAACTACCGGTACCTGCTGCAGCCCAACCTGCTGCTGCGCTAGACCGCGACCAAGGAGAGAACATGCACATCGGACTCGTCGGACTCGGCAAGATGGGCGCTCGCATGCGCGCGCGCCTCGAGAAGAACGGCATCGAGGTGACCGGGTACGACACCAACCCGGACGTCTCGGACGTGGCCACGCTCCAGGAGCTCGCGGACGCGCTTCCCGCTCCGCGCCTGGTCTGGGTCATGGTGCCGGCCGGCAAGGTCACGCAGAACGTGGTCGGCGACCTCGCCCGGATCCTCGAGCCCGGCGACCTGGTCATCGACGGCGGCAACTCCAAGTTCACCGACGACTTCGCCCACGCCGGCCTCCTCAAGGAGCAGGGCATCGACTTCGTCGACGCCGGCGTCTCCGGCGGCGTGTGGGGTCTCGAGAACGGCTACGGCCTGATGGTCGGAGGCCCGGCCGAGCAGGTCCAGCGCGCGATGCCCGTCTTCGACGCGCTGCGTCCCGAGGGCCCTCGCGAGGAGGGCTTCGTCCACGTGGGCGACTCCGGCGCGGGCCACTACGCGAAGATGGTCCACAACGGCATCGAGTACGCGATGATGCAGTCGTTCGCCGAGGGGTACGAGCTCCTCGCGGCGCGCAAGGACATCATCAAGGACGTCACGGGCACGTTCGAGGCATGGCAGCGCGGCACCGTCGTGCGCTCCTGGCTGCTCGAGCTCCTGGTCAAGGCGCTCAAGGAGGACCCGGGCTTCGAGGACATCGAGGGCTTCGTGCAGGACTCGGGCGAGGGCCGCTGGACCATCGAGGAGGCGCTCGACAACGCCGTCCCGATGCCCGCGATCAGCGCGTCGATCTTCGCGCGCTTCTCCTCCCGCCAGGAGGACTCCCCGGCCATGAAGGCCGTCGCGGCGCTGCGCAACCAGTTCGGCGGCCACTCGGTGCAGAAGAAGTCCTGACCACCGGATGATCGTCCGTCACCTCTCCCTGGGTGACTTCCGCAACTACACCCGCGCGGACGTCGAGCTCCAGCCCGGTGCGACCCTCTTCGTGGGGAGCAACGGGCAGGGCAAGACGAACCTGGTGGAGGCGCTGGGCTTCCTGAGCACGCTCGGGTCGCACCGCGTCTCCACCGATCAGGCGCTCATCCGGCAGGGTGCCGAGTCGGCGGTGATCCGGGCCCTCCTCCAGCACGCGGGACGCGAGCTGCGGGTGGAGGTGCAGATCAACCGATCGGGAGCGAACCGGGCGCAGGTCAACAGCACGCCGACGAAGCCGCGGGAGCTCCCGCGGTACTTCTCGAGCGTGCTGTTCGCGCCGGAGGACCTCGCGCTCGTGCGCGGCGATCCGTCCGGCCGTCGGCGCCTCCTCGACCAGCTGCTCGTGCTGCGCGCACCCCGGCTCGCCGGCGTGCTGTCGGACTACGACCGGGCGCTCAAGCAGCGCAACACGCTGCTGAAGTCCGCACGGGCGCGCGGCATGAAGGCCGACCAGCTCGGCACGCTCGACATCTGGGACGAGCGGCTCGTCGCCATCGGCTCGCAGATCATCGCGGCACGCGGCGCGCTGGTCGAGGCGCTCCAGCCCGAGCTGGCACGGGCATACCTGGCCGTGGCGGGATCCGACCACGGCCCGTCGGCGCGCCCGGAGCTGAGCATCCTGGCCGACGACCCGGGCGAGGACGACGTCGCCGACGAGACCGGGGCGCGCGACGGCGGCCGCTTCACGCGGACGGAGGACGTCGTGCCGGTGTTCACCTCGGCCATCGCCCGGATGCGCCCGCGGGAGCTCGAGCGGGGTCTCACGCTGGTGGGCCCGCATAGAGACGATGTCCTGTTCCGCCTCAACGGGTTACCCGCGAAGGGCTATGCCAGCCACGGGGAGTCGTGGTCGTTCGCGCTGGCGGTCAAGCTGGCGTCGGCGGAGCTGCTGCGGCGGGACTCGCAGACGGGCGACCCCGTCCTGATCCTCGACGACGTGTTCGCCGAGCTCGACCAGGCGCGGCGCGGCCGTCTGGCGGAGGCGGTCACCGGGTTCGAGCAGGTCCTCATCACCGCCGCGGTGTTCGAGGACGTGCCCGCGCACCTCGCCGCGAACGCCGTGCACATCCGCGCGGGGGAGATCGTCGACGCACCCGGATCCGCGCCCGCGGACACCGACGCGACCGGGGGACCGGCGTGATCCCCCGCGCGGCCGACGGCGGGCCGCTCCCGGAGTCGGAGGCCGTCGCGGTCTACCGCCGCTTCCGCCGCGTGTTCGGGGACGCCTCCGTCCGCTCGCCGTCCGCGCGGAAGCGCCGCGAGCAGAAGGCCGGCAGCTCCCCGTTCCAGCCCGGCCGGGATCCGGACTCGCTCGGGAACGTCATGGACTCGCTCACCTCGCGGATGGGCTGGACGTCGTCGCTCTCGCAGGCCGAGCTCATGGCGGCGTGGACGACCATCGCCGGCGAGGAGACCGCCGTGCACTCCTCTCCCGTCGGGATCGAGGACGGCCTCCTCACTGTCGAGTGCGAATCCACGGCGTGGGCGACGCAGCTCCGGCTGATGCGCGTGGAGATCACGACGCGCATCGCGGAGCGCTTCCCCGATGCGGGCATCCGGTCGATCCGCTTCCAGGGACCGAACGCCCCGTCCTGGAAAAAGGGTCCCAGGTCGATCCCAGGGCGGGGCCCGCGCGATACCTACGGCTAGGGAGGCGAATCAGGTCACCCCCGGCGCGAAAAGGCGTCAGACGGCCGGATAGGCGGTGCGAAGCGTACTCCTGCGATAGAATGAGGGGTCGCCCGCAGCCAAGGGACGACGGTCCCCGGATCACCTCGTGATCCGCGCGCGTCCGCCGTCGGGCAGGGGCGCGTCGACGCGGCAGGAGCCACCACTTCATGACATCGGATGCCTCACAGGACCTCCCCGACGACTCCACCCCGGACGAGGTGGAGGTCGAGGAGACGCACAACGACTCCGACCACATCACCCGCCAGCAGGTGAGCAACGACTACGGCGCCAACGAGATCCAGGTGCTCGAGGGCCTCGAGGCCGTGCGCAAGCGACCCGGCATGTACATCGGGTCGACCGGTCCGCGCGGTCTCCACCACCTGGTGAGCGAGATCGTCGACAACTCCGTCGACGAGGCCCTCGCCGGGTTCGCCAGCGACATCCAGATCACGATGCGCAAGGACGGCGGCATCCGCGTCGTCGACGATGGCCGCGGCATCCCCGTCGACATCCACCCGGTCGAGGGCATCTCCACCGTCGAGCTCGTGCTCACCAAGCTGCACGCCGGCGGCAAGTTCGGCGGCGGCGGATACGCGGTCTCCGGCGGTCTGCACGGCGTCGGCAGCTCCGTGGTGAACGCCCTGTCGGAGCGCCTCGACGTCGAGGTCCGCCGTCAGGGCGCCGTCTGGCGCCAGAGCTTCACCATCGGCGTGCCGGACGCGCCGCTGGAGAAGGGCGAGGGATCCACCGAGACCGGCACCACCATCACCTTCTGGCCGAGCCGCGAGATCTTCGAGACCGTCGAGTTCGACTTCGACACCCTCCGCGCGCGCTTCCAGCAGATGGCGTTCCTCAACAAGGGGCTCGCCCTCACGCTGCACGACGAGCGCGAGGTCGACGGCGCCGAGCACCGCACCGAGAAGTTCCTCTACGAGCGCGGCCTCGTCGACTACGTCGAGCACCTCGTGAAGGCGAAGAAGACCGAGGTCGTCAACGCCGACGTCATCGCGTTCGAGTCCGAGGACACAGTCAAGAAGATCAGCCTCGAGGTCGCGATGCAGTGGACCACCTCCTACACGGAGAGCGTCCACACCTACGCCAACACCATCAACACCCACGAGGGCGGCACGCACGAGGAGGGGTTCCGTGCGGCGCTCACCACCCTCGTCAACCGCTACGCGCGTGAGAACAAGCTGCTCCGCGAGAAGGACGAGAACCTCACGGGCGACGACGTCCGCGAGGGCCTCACCGCCGTCATCTCGGTGAAGCTCGGCGAGCCGCAGTTCGAGGGCCAGACGAAGACGAAGCTCGGCAACACGGAGGCGAAGGCCTACGTGCAGCGCATCGTGGGGCAGCAGCTCGGCGACTGGCTCGAGAAGAACCCGGCGCAGGCGAAGGACATCATCCGCAAGGGGATGCAGGCCTCGCAGGCGCGGCTGGCCGCCCGCAAGGCACGCGAGCAGACCCGGCGCAAGGGGCTGCTCGAGTCGGGCGGCATGCCCGGCAAGCTCAAGGACTGCCAGAGCAAGGACCCGGCGCTGTCGGAGGTCTTCCTCGTCGAGGGCGACTCGGCCGGCGGATCCGCGGTGCAGGGGCGCAACCCCACGACGCAGGCGATCCTGCCGCTGCGGGGCAAGATCCTCAACGTGGAGAAGGCCCGCCTCGACCGCGCGCTGCAGAACAACGAGGTGCAGTCGATGATCACCGCGTTCGGCGCGGGCATCGGCGAGGACTTCGACGCCGAGAAGGTCAGGTACCACAAGATCGTGCTGATGGCCGATGCCGACGTCGACGGCCAGCACATCACGACCCTCCTGCTCACCCTGCTCTTCCGGTACATGCGGCCGCTCATCGAGCTCGGCTACGTGTACCTCGCGCAGCCGCCGCTGTACCGGCTCAAGTGGTCGAACGCCGAGCACCAGTACGTCTACACGGACGCGGAGCGCGACGCGCTGCTCGCGCACGGGCAGGCGAACGGCAAGCGGATCCCGAAGGACAACGGCATCCAGCGCTACAAGGGCCTCGGCGAGATGGACTACAAGGAGCTGTGGGAGACCACCATGGACCCGGCCACCCGCACGCTCATGCAGGTCACGCTCGACGACGCCGCCGGCGCCGACGAGGTCTTCTCGACGCTGATGGGCGAGGACGTCGAGTCCCGCCGCAGCTTCATCCAGCGCAACGCCAAGGACGTCAGGTTCCTCGACATCTGATCGACGCGGCGGCGGCGGGGCTCAGCGCCCGCCGCCGCCCGGCACCGACTCCACGATCCATCGACATCTGAACGGGACCTCCATGGCCGACGACACCACTCCGGACGACGAGCAGGGCACGGGCGCGACCCCGGACGACGCGCAGGCGCCGTCGACCGACGATGCCCTGCCCCAGGAGGGCGTGACGCCGGCGTCCTCCGCCGCCGCGGCATCCGACTCGCTGCCCGGCGCCATCATCGACCCCGACGCCACGGTGGTCGTGACGCACGACCGCATCGAGCAGGTCGACCTCCAGCTCGAGATGCAGCGCTCGTTCCTCGACTACGCGATGAGCGTGATCGTGCAGCGCGCGCTCCCCGAGGTGCGCGACGGCCTGAAGCCCGTGCACCGCCGGGTGATCTACGCGATGTACGACGGCGGCTACCGGCCCGACCGCTCCTTCTTCAAGTCGGCCCGCGTCGTCGGCGAGGTGATGGGCCAGTTCCACCCGCACGGCGACTCCTCCATCTACGACGCGCTCGTCCGCCTCGTCCAGCCGTGGAGCCTGCGCTACCCGCTCGCGCTCGGCCAGGGCAACTTCGGCTCCGCCGGCAACGACGGCGCCGCGGCCCCCCGGTACACCGAGACCAAGATGGCGCCCCTCGCCATGGAGATGGTCCGGGACATCACCGAGGACACGGTCGACTTCCAGGACAACTACGACGGCCGCACGCTCGAGCCGAAGATCCTCCCGTCGCGCTTCCCGAACCTGCTGGTCAACGGATCCGTGGGCATCGCGGTCGGCATGGCCACGAACATCCCGCCGCACAACCTCCGTGAGGTCGCGTCGGGTGCCCAGTGGCTGCTCGCCAACCCGGACGCGAACCGGGAGGAGCTCCTCGAGGCGCTCCTCGAGCGGATCAAGGGCCCCGACTTCCCGACGGGCGCCCAGGTGCTCGGCACCAAGGGCATCATCGACGCGTACCGCACGGGCCGCGGCTCCATCACGATGCGCGCGGTCGTCGCCGTCGAGGAGATCCAGGGCCGCGTGTGCCTCGTGGTCACCGAGCTCCCGTACCAGGTCAACCCCGACAACCTCGCGATCAAGATCGCCGAGCTCGTGAAGGACGGCAAGCTCGGCGGCGTCGCCGACATCCGCGATGAGACGTCCGGCCGCACCGGCCAGCGCCTCGTCATCGTGCTGAAGCGCGACGCGGTCGCGAAGGTCGTGCTGAACAATCTCTACAAGCACACGCAGCTCCAGGAGAACTTCGGCGCGAACATGCTCGCGATCGTCGACGGCATCCCGCGCACGCTCGCGCTCGACGGCTTCATCTCCGCGTGGGTGGACCACCAGGTCGACGTCATCGTGCGCCGCACGCAGTTCCGCCTCAACGAGGCCGAGGCGCGCGCCCACATCCTGCGCGGCTACCTCAAGGCGCTCGACGCGCTCGACGACGTCATCGCCCTCATCCGCCGGTCTGAGACGGTCGAGGTCGCGCGCAGCGGGCTGATGAAGCTGCTCGACATCGACGAGCTGCAGGCCAACGCCATCCTCGAGATGCAGCTCCGCCGGTTGGCCGCGCTCGAGCGCCAGAAGATCCAGGACCAGGCGGCCGAGCTCGAGGAGCGCATCGCCGAGTACAAGCACATCCTGGCGACGCCGTCCGTGCAGCGGGAGATCATCAGCACCGAGCTGCAGGAGATCACCGACAAGTACGGTGACGACCGGCGCACGGAGATCATGCTCGGCTTCGACGGCGACATGAGCATGGAGGACCTCATCCCCGAGGAGGAGATGGTGGTCACCGTCACGCGCGGCGGGTACATCAAGCGCACGCGCATCGACAACTACCGCAGCCAGCACCGTGGCGGCAAGGGCGTGCGCGGCGCGCAGCTCCGCGCGGACGACGTGGTCGAGCACTTCTTCGTCACCACCACGCACCACTGGCTCCTCTTCCTCACGGACAAGGGCCGGGTCTACCGGGCGAAGGCGTACGAGCTGCAGGAGGCCGGCCGCGACGCCAAGGGCCAGCACGTCGCCAACCTGCTCGCCATGCAGCCGGACGAGGAGATCCAGCAGGTCCTCGACATCCGCGACTACCAGGTCGCGCAGTACCTCGTGCTCGCCACCCGCGACGGGCTGATGAAGAAGACCGCGCTCACCGAGTACGACACCAACCGCACGGGCGGCATCATCGCGATCAACCTCCGCGACGGCGACGCCCTCGTGTCCGCCCTCCTCGTGAACGAGGACGACGACCTGCTGCTGGTCTCCCGCAAGGGGATGTCGCTGCGGTTCTCCGCCGACAACTCCGCGCTGCGTCCCATGGGGCGGTCGACCTCCGGTGTGAAGGGGATGACCTTCCGCGGCGACGACACGCTGCTCAGCGCCTCGGTCGTCGGACACCAGGGCTTCGTGTTCGTGGTCACCGAGGGCGGCTTCGCGAAGCGCACCGCCGCCGACCAGTATCGCGTCCAGAACCGTGGCGGCATGGGCATCAAGGTGGCGAAGCTGCAGGATGCCCGCGGCGACCTCGCGGGAGCCCTGATCGTGGGCGAGGAGGACGAGATCCTCGTCGTGCTCGCCAGCGGCAAGGTGGTACGCTCTGCCGTGGCCGAGGTCCCGGCGAAGGGCAGAGACACCATGGGTGTCGTGTTCGCCCGTTTCGCGGACGACGACAGGATCATCTCACTGGCCAAGAACTCCGAACGCAACCTGGTGGTCCCCGAAGCTGCGCCCGACGCGTCCGAGGGTACCGCTGCTGGGAAGGAAACCCCCGATGAGTAGTGTCGCCGAGAAGCTCGCGAAGAAGTCCTCGCGAGCGACCACCACCAAGCAGGTGCGTCTGAAGCTCGTGTACGTCGACTTCTGGTCGGCGCTGAAGCTCGCGTTCCTCTTCTCGGTGGTGCTCGGCATCATCACCGTCGTGGCCACGTTCCTCATCTACGTCGTGCTGCAGACCACCAACGTCTTCGGCACGGTCGACCAGCTCTTCCAGGAGGTGTCCGGATCCGCGGACTTCTCCCTCCAGCAGGTGTTCGGCCTGGGCCAGGTCCTCGGATTCGCCATCGTGGTGGCCGTGCTCAACATCGTCGTCGGCACCGTCCTCGGTGCCGTCGCCGCGCTGCTCTACAACCTCAGCGTGCGCATCACCGGCGGTGTCCTCGTCGGCTTCACCAACGCGTAGCCGATTGGGAGAAACGGGCAGGCGTACGGTAACGTAGTCCTGCCCGATGGGGATATAGCTCAGTTGGTTAGAGCGCTTCACTGATAATGAAGAGGTCCCAGGTTCAAATCCTGGTATCCCCACCAACACCCCCGGATCAGCACGATCCGGGGGCCTGGCGGGAATCGAGTCGGCCGAGGGCATCGCGATGCGGGTCTCGCCGTTCGGGGTCATAGCTCAATTGGTAGAGCGCCTGCTTTGCAAGCAGGAGGTCCGGGGTTCGATTCCCCGTGACTCCACATTCCGCCCGGATCCGGGCCCTCGCCTCCTCGCAGTCACGGCTCCATCCGGCTCGTGACGCCGGCGAGCCGGCGGTCGACCGGTGTCGAGACGACGCCCGCATGACGAAGGCCCGGCCACCTCTCGGTGGCCGGGCCTTCGTCGTGCTGTCGCCGCGCGGATCAGCTCGAGGGCTGGTCCTTCGCGGTGGTGGAGACGGCCTCGGGCTCGTCGTCGGCGATCCACAGGTCGTCGTCGGCACGGAACGTCTGGTACAGGGCGTAGCCGACGCCACCGACCACGACGACGCCCAGTGCGATGAGGGCGACTCCGCCGAAGCCGAGGCCCTTCTTCGCCGGTGCGACCTGGGGCACGTAGCGACCGACGTAGGAGCGGCCGTTGTCGACGTAGTGCTTCCCGAACTCCTGCGCCTTGGAGGAGACCTTGCCGGCCTTCTTCATGGCGTCCTTGACCTGCTTGCTGTTGCGGATGCCCTCGGTCGCGGCGACCGCGGATCCGGCGGCACCGGCGACGGCCGGGAGGACCGTGTGGGTGAAGCCCTTGTACGCGGAGTCGGCGGCGGCGCGCGCGCGCTCGGCGCCCGCCTCGTAGCCGGGACGGATGTGGTCGTCGACGCCGCGCTTGACGGCGGGGACGACGTGCTGGTCGGAGAGCCTGCGAGCCGTGTGCGCGGCCTCGGCCACGACGACGTTGGCCCGGTCGAGGACCTCGCGCTGCTCCTTGAGGACGGCGGCCGCGTGGGTGCGGAGCTTCGCCAACTCCTTCTTGTTCTTGCGTGACAGACCCAAGGGGACCTCCATCGGTGTGATATCGCCAGGAATCCCCAGTCTGGCACGGGTGCCTCTGCGGGCAAACACGGCGGACCCTGTGCGTCCGCCGAGTCCCAGCTCCGCCGTGAGACCATTGCTCCATGTCTGCGCACACTCACGTCGCCACCATGACGACCAACCACGGCACCATCGTCCTCAACCTCTTCGGGTCGCACGCGCCCCAGACCGTCGAGAACTTCGTCGGCCTCGCCACCGGCGAGAAGGAGTGGACCCACCCCCAGACGGGCACGAAGTCGAACGACCCGCTGTACGACGGCGTCGTCTTCCACCGCATCATCAAGGACTTCATGCTCCAGGGCGGCGACCCGCTCGGCCAGGGCACCGGCGGTCCCGGCTACCAGTTCGACGACGAGATCAGCCGCGACCTCGACTTCTCCAAGCCGTACATCCTCGCCATGGCGAACGCCGGCACCCAGGGCGGCCGCGGCACCAACGGCTCGCAGTTCTTCATCACCACGGCGCCCACCACGTGGCTCCAGGGCAAGCACACCATCTTCGGCGAGGTCGCCGACGACGCGTCCAAGAAGGTCGTCGACGCGCTGAACGCCGTCGCGACCGACGGCCGCGACCGCCCCCGCGAGGACGTCGTGATCGAGAGCGTCACCGTCGAGAAGGTCTGATGACCGATTCACCCCGTACGGCGGCCGACCGCTGCTACCGGCACCCCGACCGGCAGAGCTTCGTGCTGTGCCAGCGATGCGGGCGGACCATCTGCCCGGAGTGCCAGACGCCGGCCGCCGTCGGGGTGATCTGCCCCGAGGACATGAAGGAGCAGCGTCGCACCGCTCCTCGTTCCCGGGCGCCGTTCGTCACGCGGATTACCCGGAGCTCGGGTCCCGTCGTGACCTACGCGATCATGGCCGTCTGCGCCGTGGTCTGGATCCTCCAGGTGCTGCCGATCCTCGGCGAGACCGTCACGCGGGCACTGTGGTTCGCGCCCGTCTACGGAAGCATGGCGTCGGGTGACTACGAACCCTGGCGCATGCTCACCAGCGCCTTCACGCACTCCTCGTCGAGCATCTTCCACATCCTGTTGAACATGCTGTCGGTGTTCGTCTTCGGCCGCGTCCTCGAGCCCATGCTCGGACGCGCCCGGTTCCTGGCCCTCTTCCTGATCTCCGCGCTCGGCGGATCCCTCGCCGTGGAGGTCATCGGCGCGACCATGGGGGAGCCCCTCCAGGCCGTGGTCGGGGCCTCGGGAGCGATCTTCGGGCTCATGGGCGGGTACTTCGTCCTCGCGCGCAAGCTCGGCGGCAACGTCGGCCCGCTCCTCGGCGTCATCGCGGTGAACCTCCTCCTCGGCTTCGTGATCCAGGGCGTCTCCTGGCAGGCCCACGTCGGCGGCCTCGTGACCGGCGCCGTGGTGGCTCTGGTGCTCCTCAGGACGCGCGACGCCCGTCGGCCGGGCATCCAGGCCGGATCGCTCGCCGGCCTGGCCGTGGCGATCCTGGCCGCCGCCGCGCTCTTCCCCGTCACGTTCTGAGGGCCGTCGTCCCGCCCTGGTCGAGCGGAGGGGTGCGGGCACCGCGCTGGCTCTGTCCGTCGGGCCTCGGCTCGACGCGTCGTGCTTCAGGGCCGCCGGAGGGTTATCCACAGGCTCCTCCACAGTGGGGATAGTTACACGCGTGTCATTTCCCGAGCGCGGTGCGGGATCCGCTCTCGGGGACAGAGGAGCTCGGCGGCTCCGATCGCCCGTCCCGTCGGGCGCGCGCGGTAACCGCCACGGCTGGTGGGCCCGCACGAGCGCTCCCGATGCGTTGTCCACATGTGGGGACGGTTGTGCACAGAGCAGCTGTGGACAACGACGTGGGAGGACGGCCGAGGCGGCAGCACGAGAAGAGCCCGCCGCCATCCGGAGATGGCGACGGGCTCGTCAGGGGGCGGGAGCGGTCAGCGCCACCTGGTGGTCATGAGGAAGCCGACCAGGATGAGGCCGAAGCCGATGAGGATGTTGCCGACGCCGAGGTCGGGGATGGGGAACGCGTTGAGGCTGACGTAGTACACGATGAGCCAGGCCAGGCCCACGAGCATGAAGCCGAACATGATGGGCTTGAACCACACCGGGTTCGGGGCGTCCTCATCCCGCACGCGTTCCTGGCGGGAGGGTCTCGTCGTCTTGTCGCGGGCCATGCGGAGATTCTAGCGGGATGCTCCTCCACCGGCCCCGGGAGCCTCCCGCATCCCACGGGGACCCGGCAGGGGGTGACCGCGCATCCCCGCCGCCTACAATCGGCACATGAGCGCACCGCACCCCGCCCCATCCCGTCGCGCCACGCGGCGGCGGGCGCGACGCGGGGACGCCATCCTCGGGACCGTCGGCGTCTTCGGCGAGCTGCTCCTCACCGCAGGCGTCCTCATCATGCTGTTCCTCGGATGGCAGCTGTGGTTCAACGACATCGTCGTGAGCAGCGGCCAGCGGGACCAGGCCCTGGAGAACAGCCGTTCGTGGGCGACGGCCGCACCCGCCCCCGAGGCCACGCCGGACCCGACCGCGTCGCCCGCGGCCCCGGGCGACCCGGTCATCACGGCCGCACCTGCGTCCAACGCCACCGACTTCGGCAACATCTACATCCCGCGCTTCGGGCCGGACTACGTGGTGCCCGTCGCTACGGGAGTGGGCCTGGCGGACGTCCTCAACCTCGGCAAGGTCGGCCACTACAGGGAGACGCAGATGCCCGGACAGGTGGGCAACTTCGCGGTCGCCGCGCACCGCACCACCTACGGCAAGCCGTTCAACCAGATCACGAACCTCCGCGTCGGCGACGCCATCGTGGTCGAGACGCAGGACGGCTGGTACACGTACCGCTTCCGTACACTCGAGTACGTGAAGCCCACCGGAGTCGACGTGCTCAACGAGGTGCCGCAGGCCCCCGACGCGCAAGCGGGGGACCGCATCCTCACGATGACGAGCTGCAATCCCCTCTTCTCCGCAGCGGAGCGGGTCGTGGCGTACAGCGTCTTCGAGTCGTGGCAGCCCCGGTCGGACGCCTCCACGCCCGCGGCTTTGGCCGGCACGTCGTTCGCGAAGGCGGGCTGAACGTGTACGCGGCGCTCTGGCGCGTCCTACCCGGGCCGGTGTGGGTCCGGCTCCTGATCCTGCTCATCGCGGTCGCCGCGATCCTCTACTGCCTCGTCACCTGGGTCTTCCCCTGGGTCGACTCGATCGTTAACACCCAGGAAGTGACGGTGCACCAGTGACGCGCGTGCTCGTGATCGACAACTACGACAGCTTCGTCTACACGCTCGACGGCTACCTGCAGCAGCTCGGCGCGGAGACCGTCGTCATGCGCAACGACGACCACGCGGACGCGGACATGGCGGGTGTCATCTCGGAGTACGACGCCGTGCTGGTCTCGCCGGGACCGGGCAAGCCCGCGGACGCCGGGGTGTCGATCCCCACGGTGCGTGCGGCACTCGCATCGGGCACGCCGCTCCTGGGCGTGTGCCTCGGACACCAGGCGATCGCGGAGGCGTTCGGCGCGACGGTGACCAACGCCGAGGAGCTCATGCACGGCAAGACCTCGCTCGTCACGCACGATGACGGCGACTTCTACCTCGGCGTGCCGCAGCCGTTCACGGCGACGAGGTACCACTCCCTCGCCGTGGTCGACGGCACCATCCCATCCGACCTCGTGGTCACGTCGCGCACCGAGGGCGGCGTCATCATGGGGTTGAGGCACGAGGCCGCGCCCATCGTGGGGGTGCAGTTCCACCCGGAGTCCGTGCTCACGGAGGGCGGCTACCGGATGCTCGGCAACTGGCTCGAGGGCGCGGGACTGGGCGGGGCGCGAGAGACGTCGTCCCGGCTGTCGCCGCTGGTCCGCATCGGCTGACACGGCTCCGCAGGCCGAGGTGCGTCGGGTCTCGACCGCCGCTCAGCCGCGCGGAGGGGCCTGCGTCGGCGCCGGAGCCGTGGGTGCCGGCGCGGGTGTTCCGCGGCCCGCGCCCGTGCAGTACGTGAGGGCCACGGTCGAGCGCTGGGCGACGTCGCCCGGGGGGACGGACTGCTGGCTCACGGGAGAGCCGTCCGCGCGGACGCAGGACGGGTCCCTCCGCGTGGTCACCGTGAGCTCGGAGGCCTCGAGCAGCGACTGCGCCTCGACCAGGGGCTGCCCGAGCACGTCGGGCATGGAGACTTTGCCGTTCGACAGCACGAGCTTGACGGTGGAGCCCTTGTCCACCTGCGCGGACGAGGCAGGATCCGTCTGCATGACGACGCCGTCGGAGACCGTCGGGGACGACTGCCTCACGACCTCACCGACCCTGAGGCCGGCGGACTGGAGGCCCGCGGTGGCCGTGGCCTCGTCCATGTTGGTGACGTTGGGGACCTGGACCTTGGGTGGTCCGGAGGAGACGAAGACATCGATCTCCGTCTTCGTCGCGACGTTCTCGCCAGCGTCGGGATTCGTGCGGAGGACCGTGCCCGCGGGGACCGTGGCGCTCGCCTCCTCGCGTTCGAGCGGCACGAGGCCCGCCTCCTGCAGGGCGCCCGCCGCGCTCGAGTACGTGGATCCCGCGACGTCGGGCACGGTGGGGCTGATGTCGGGCGGCGCGATGGAGCTGAGGCTGGTGACCCAGATGACGACGGCGATGAGGATGACGACCACGACGGTGACGCCGGCCCAGATCCACGGCACGGGCGGGCGGCTCTGGGTGCGGACGGTGCGGTCGTCGTCGACGCCCAGCTGGCGGAGCGCCTGCTGGGAGGAGGACGGGCCCGCGGGTGCGCCGAAGAGGGTGGCGCCCACGTCGGTGGTGGGTGCCTCGCGCTCGGGCAGGGTGCCCGCGGCGGCGCGGTCGAGGTCGGTGCGGAAGTCCGCGGCGGTCTGGAAGCGCGCGTAGCGGTCCTTCGCCATGGCGTGCAGGACCACCTGGTCGAGCTGCGGGGAGACGTGCTCCTGGACGGTGCTCGGTGCGACGGGCGTCTCGCTGACGTGCTGGTAGGCGACGGCCACGGCCGTGTCCGCGCGGAAGGGCGCCTGCCCGGTGAGCATCTCGAAGAGGACCACGCCGGCGGAGTAGAGGTCGGTGCGCGCGTCCACGGACTCGCCCTTGGCCTGCTCGGGCGAGAAGTAGCGTGCCGTGCCGAGGATGGCGGTGGTCTGCGCGATGGTGGCGGAGGTGTCGGAGACCGCGCGGGCGATGCCGAAGTCCATGACCTTCACCTGGCCGGTGGGCGTGACCATGATGTTGCCGGGCTTGATGTCGCGGTGGACGACGCCCGCGCGGTGCGAGTACTCGAGTGCGGTGAGGACACCGCCCATGATGCGGACGGCCTCCTCCTGCTCCAGCGGGCCGTCGGTGATCACGTCCTTGAGGAGGCGGCCCTCGACCCGCTCCATGACGATGAAGGGGACCGTGTGGGACGCGCCGTCCTGGTCGGTGACGACGTCCTCGCCGGCGTCGAAGACCCGGACGATGGTGGGGTGCGACATGCGCGCGGCCGCCTGGGCCTCCTGGCGGAAGCGGCTCCGGAAGGCGGGATCCTCCGCGAGGCCGCGACGCAGGATCTTGACGGCGACGCGTCGACCGAGTCGCGCGTCGACGCCCTCGTACACGTCGGCCATGCCGCCCCGGCCCAGGAGCGTCCCGATCTCGTAGCGTCCGCCGAGGACACGCGTGTCGGTCACGGTCTGCCTCTCGTCGGGTTCGGGATCAGGACGGGGATGAGCTTACCCGGGCTCCGCTGGGGATCCGGGGCGGAGCGCGGAGGGCGGGGGAGTGCTCGCGCGGCGCATGCCGATCAGGGCATGCGGTGCGTGCTGGAGATCAGCGAATGCCGATCCTCCTTGCCCGGAGGGGGCGTCGGCGCCATGCCGGTGGTGCCGCCTCCGGTGCCGCCTCCGGTGCCTCCGGTGCCATTTCCGGTGCCGCCTCCGGTGCCGCCGCCCGGCGTGGTGCCGCCTGGTGCCGCCTCGACCGCCACGGTGACGGTGCTGCTGTAGGGGGACTCGTTCGTGCCGCAGATGGCGAGGTACTTGACCGTGAACGATCCCGTGTTGTTGCCGGCCTTGATCTCCCCGGAGGTGGTCTGCGCGTTGGTCGGGTTGGTGCTCCCGCCCCACGTGCCCGTGGCGCCGCCGGAGACCGAGTCGGCCTGGATCTGGTAGCCGTTCAGCGTCTGGCCCGCCGGGCAGGAGTACGCGGGCCACGAGATGTCGACCGCCTGTCCGGCGCGCACGGTGGTGGGGTTCACCGTGGGGGTGACCGGCGCCGCGGTCGGCAGGGTCTGCGCGCCGTAGGCCGTGATCTGGATGGTGGCGCCCTTCGCGACGCTGCCGGTGGGGGTGATCGCGGTGACGCGACCCTCCTCCTCACCGGACGGTGCCGCGCTGCCCGTGATGACGGTGACCTTGAGGCCGAGGGCTGTCAGCTCGTTCGAGACCGTCTTCTGGTCGCGCCCGATGTAGTCCTCGCGCTTGATCTCGACGGTGGTCGGGGTGGGCGTCGGGGTGGGGGTGGGCGACGCGCTCGGCGTGGGGCTCGGCTCGGCGCTGGTCTCCGTGGGGACGGGGGCCGTCTGGTCGGACTGCCTGCCCGCGGTGGCGGCGATGAGCCCGGCGATGATCGCGGCGACCACCAGGACGGCGACGACCACGAAGATCCAGATCGCGCGCTTGCTGGCGCGCGGCTGCTCGGGCTCCTCGTCTTCCGCGTCGACCTCGTCGAAGTCGAAGGGCGACGCCGCTCCGGCGCGGGGCGCGGAGGACAGGACGGTGGTGGCGCTCGTGTCGGCTCGGCGGTCGGACGGCATGAGCTGGGTGGCCTGGGTGGGCGTGCCCGGATCCGCGGCGGCAGCACCGGCGACGGCGGCGACGGCCATGGTGGCGGTCGCGACGTCGCCGCGGCGCAGCGCCTGCGCGGCGCGCGCCAGATGCGCGGCGCTCTGCGGGCGGTCCGCCGGCTTCTTGGAGATGCAGGACATGACGAGGTTGCGGACGGGCTCCGCCACCGTGACGGGGAGCTCGGGCGGCTGCTCGTTGATCTGCGCCATGGCGATGGCGACCTGCGACTCGCCCGTGAAGGGACGGCGGCCGGCCAGGCACTCGTACGCGACGATGCCCATCGAGTACACGTCGGTGGACGGCGACGCGGGGTGCCCGCTCGCCTGCTCGGGCGAGAGGTACTGCACCGTGCCCATGACCTGGCCGGTGGCCGTGAGCGGCACCTGGTCGGCGATGCGGGCGATGCCGAAGTCGGTGATCTTGACGCGTCCGTCGGGCGTGATCAGCAGGTTGCCCGGCTTGATGTCGCGGTGCACGAGACCGGCCTGATGCGCGGCGTGGAGCGCGAGGGCGGTCTGGGAGATGATGTCGAGCACCTTGTCGCTCGAGAGCACGCGCTCCCGCTCGAGGATGGTCGACAGGGCCTCGCCGGGGACGAGCTCCATCACGAGGAAGGCGCTGCCGTCCTCCTCGCCGTAGTCGAAGACGTTGGCGATGCCCTCGTGGTTGACGAGCGCCGCATGGCGCGCCTCGGCTCGGAATCGCTCGAGGAACCCGGGGTCGCCCAGGTACTCGTCCTTGAGGATCTTGATGGCGACCTTGCGTCCGATGACGAGGTCGGTCGCCTCCCACACCTCGCCCATGCCGCCGATGGCGATGCGATCGCCCAGCTGGTAACGCCCTCCGAAGGTCAGTCCGCTCGTGGGTCTCATCTGTCCAGCACCGCCTCAATCACTTTCTTCGCCACGGGGGCGGCGAGGGTGTTCCCCGAGCCCGATCGTCCTCGTCCGCCGCCGTCCTCGACCAGGACCGCGACCGCCACCTTCGGGGACTCAGCCGGCGCGAAGCCGGTGAACCAGAGGGTGTACGGGTCGTCGGCGCCGTTCTGCGCGGTGCCGGTCTTGCCCGCCACGTCGACACCGGAGATTCTCGCATTTGTGGCGACGCCGCTCTGGACGTTGTCGATCATCATCCGCGTCATGGTGGCGGCGGTCTCCTTCGAGATGGGGTCGGCGAATCGGCTGGGGGAGAATCCGGACAGCTCGCTGAGGTCCGGGTTGAGGACGCTGTCGACGACGCTGGGCTTCATCACCTCACCGCCGTTCGCGATCCCGGCCGTGACCATGGCGGTCTGCAGCGGGGTGGCGCGGACGTCGAGCTGACCGAAGGCGGACTGCGCGGTCTGGGCGTCGTCGAGGTCGGGGGAGAAGGCGCTCTTCGCGCTCGCCATGGGGACGGCGATCGACTTCCCGTAGCCGAACGCCTCCGCCATCTTCGCTATCCGCTCGGAGCCGAGCGCGATTCCGAGCTGGGCGAAGGGGATGTTGCAGCTGAGGCGGAGCGCCGTGGCGATCGACACCTCGGGCTCGTTGCCGCACGCGCCCTCGCCGGCGTTCGTGATGACCGTGCCGGTGCCCGGGAGCGTGAAGGTGGACGGGTTCGGCAGGAGCGAGTCCGGCGTGTACCGACCGGACTCGAGAGCCGCGGCCGTGGTGATGAGCTTGAAGGTGGATCCGGGCGGGTTGAGGCTGTTGACGGCCCGGTCGATGAGCGGGTTCGCGGGGTCGGCGAGGAGCGAGGCGTAGCTCTGCTTCACGGCGGCCCGGTCGTGCGAGGCCAGGACGTTGGGGTCGTAGCCGGGCTTGGACACCATCGCGAGGATCTTGCCCGTGGACGGCTCGATGGCGACGACGGATCCCCGCAGCCGACCGAGCGCGTCGTACGCCGCCTGCTGGACCTTCGGGTCGATGGTGGTCTCGACCGACGCGCCCTTCGGCTCCTGGCCCGTGAAGGTGCGCGTGAGGCTGTCGAAGAACTGCGTGCCGCTCGTGCCGGTGAGGACGTCGTTCATGGCGGACTCGAGGCCCGTGGATCCCTGGCCGAGCGTGTAGTAGCCGGTGACCGCGCTGTACAGGTCGGGCTGGGCGTACGTGCGGAGGAACTTGTAGCGGTCGTCGACCGGGACCGAGGAGGCGATGGGGGTGCCGTCGACCAGGATCGCCCCGCGCTCGGCCGAGTAGCTGGCGATGATGGTGCGGGAGTTCCGCGGATCCGCCTGCAGGGTCGGCGCCGCGACCACCTGGATGATCGACGCCGCGACGAAGAGGGCCACGAACATGGCCAGGACGAACACGGAGACGCGCTTCAGCTCGCGGTTCACGACTCGACCACCAATCGGGGCTGGTTGCGGACGGTGTCGGACAGGCGCAGCAGCAGGGCCGCGATGATCCAGTTGGCGAGCAGCGAGGACCCGCCCGCCGCCATGAACGGCGTGGTGAGGCCGGTGAGCGGGATGACGCGCGTGACGCCGCCGATGACGATGAACACCTGCAGGGCGATGACGAACGACAGCCCGATGCCGAGCAGCTTGCCGAAGTCGTCCTGGCCTGCGAAGCCGATGCGGAAGCCGCGGGACACGAGCAGGAGGTAGAGGGCGAGGATCGCGAAGACGCCCGTGAGGCCGAGCTCCTCGCCGAGGCTGGCGAGGATGAAGTCGCTGTTGGCGAGCGGCGTGAGGTTGGGCATGCCGCTGCCGAGCCCGCGCCCGAACAGTCCGCCGTCGGCCATGCCGAACAGGCCCGTGACGAGCTGGAAGCTGCCGCCGTTCGCGTCGTAGACCGCGGGGTCGAACGGCTTCAGCCACGCGTCGACGCGCCCGCCGACGTAGCCGAGGGTGCTCGCGCCAAACGCGCCGCCGAGGAACAGGACGGCGCCGAGGACGACCCAGCCGATGCGGCCGGTGCTGACGTAGGTCATGACGATGAAGAGGCCGAAGTACAGCAACGACGTGCCGAGATCGCGCTGGAAAACGAGGACGCTCATCGAGACGGCCCACACCAGGAGGATCGGTCCGAGGTCGCGGACGCGCGGGAAGCGCAGCCCGAGGACCTTGACGCCCACCATCGAGAGGCTGTCCCGCGCCGTGACGAGGTAGCCGGCGAAGAAGACCGCGAGGCAGATCTTCGCGATCTCGCCCGGTTGGAACGAGAAGCCGCCGATGTGGATCCAGACGCGCGCGCCGTTGATGTTCTGACCCAGGACCGGGAGCATCGGCAGCAGCAGCAGGATGAGGCCCACGAACATGGCGATGTAGCGGTAGCGCTGCAGCACGCGGTGGTTCTTCAGCAGCACGATGACCGCGAGCGCGCACACGATGGCGAGGCCCGACCACACGATCTGTCGCACGGCCACGCTGTCCCAGCCGGAGTACCCGCCGGCGAGGTCGAGGCGGTAGATGGCCGCGATCCCCAGGCCGTTGAGCACGGTGGCGATGGGGAGGATGAACGGATCCGCGTCGGGCGCCAGCCAGCGCAGCGCCACGTGCATGCCGAGCACGAGGACGGCGAGGCCGGTGGCCGGGAGGAAGAAGCTCCGGTCGAATGCGCCGAGCGCGCCGAGCTGCACGAGGTAGAGGGCGCCGCCGTTGATGACGGACGCCAGCACGACCAGCGCGAGCTCGAGGTTCCGGAGGCGGCGGGGCACGCGGATCCGCGGGACCCTGGGCGCCTTCTCGCGCCCGCGCGCGGAGGCGACCGCCGCGCCGGCGCTAGCCACCCGCGGCCTCCTGGAGCCGGTCGACGATCTCCTCGGCGCCCGAGAGCGAGTCCGCGTTGATGGTCTGCTCGACCTGCTGGCGGTAGAAGGGCTGGAGGTCGGCGACCTGCACCTCGGTGCGGGCGTAGACGTGGGACAGCTGGATCGGGCCGATGGTCTGCTGCACGCCGTTGTAGACCGCCACCGAGCCCTCGGACTCGCCCACGTAGTAGCGCGACTGGGTCCAGCGGTAGCCGAGCACGCACGCGAGCACGAGGCCGGCGAGGATGAGGGCGACGCCGACCAGCCAGGTGATGCGGCGGCGGAGCGCGCGCCGCCGGTCCTCGGCGATGAGCGCCTCGAGGTACTCGTCCGACTCCGGCTCGAACTGGGCGTCGCGCGCCGCCGTGCTCGCGCGCAGCGGGTGGAGCAGGAGCGACGGGATCCGGACGGCGCGCTTGGAGGGCTCGTCGCCGAAGGCGAGCGGCTGCGACGCGGATCCGACGAGCACGGGCTCCGGGTCGGGGCGGGCGGCGGCGGCCTCGTCGTCCTCGTCGAGCACGTCGACGACCACCACGGTGACGTTGTCCGGAGCGCCGTGGTCGAGCGACTCCTTCACAAGCGCGTCGGCGATGGTCTCCGGGGTGCCCGCGGTCGCGAGGATCTCGGTGATGCGCTCCTCGGAGACGTAGCTGCTGAGCCCGTCCGAGCAGAGGAGCCAGCGGTCGCCCGTGTGGGTGTCGAGCACCTGGGTGTCGACCTCGGGGGCCGCGTCGACGTCGCCGAGCACGCGCATCAGCACGGAGCGGCGGGGGTGCACGAGCGCCTCCTCCGGCGTGATGCGGCCGCTGTCGACGAGGCGCTGCACGAACGTGTGGTCGGCGGAGATCTGGCTGAGCTCGCCGCGGCGGAACAGGTAGATGCGCGAGTCGCCGATGTGGGCGATGGCGACATGCCGGTCGACGCGGGCCAGCGCGCTGACGGTCGTGCCCATCCCCGTGAGCTCGGAGTGCTCGAACACGGTCTCGGCGAGCAGCTGGTTGGCCGCGACGAGGCCGGCCTGGAGCGCGAACTCGGCGTCGTGCGCGGAGGCATAGGGCTTGTCGGTCTCGATGATGCGCTTGGTGGCCACCGCGGACGCGACGTCGCCGCCCGCGTGCCCGCCCATGCCGTCGGCGACGACGAAGAGGTGCCGCCCCGCGTAGCCGGAGTCCTGGTTGTTCGACCGGACCTTGCCCACGTGGGAGACGGCAGCGGCCTGCGTCACTGTCGCCATGCCGCTACCGCCTGAGCTCGAAGCTGGTCGCGCCGATGCGGATCGGCGTGTCGAGCGGCACCTGCGTCGGCACGCTCACGCGCTTGCCGTCGAGGAAGGTGCCGTTGGTGGAGTCGAGGTCCTGGATCATCCACTCGTCGTTCCAGAGCAGCAGGCGCGCGTGGTGCGTGGACGTGTAGTCGTCGCGGATGACGAGCCCCGACTCGCTCGAGCGGCCGATGGTGAGCGGCTCGGTGCCGAGCGGGATCTCGGTGCCGGCCTTGGCGCCCGACGTGATGACGAGGTGGCGGGCCGTGGACGTCGTGGCCTTGGCGCGCGACGGGACGGCGCCGGAGTTGGCGCCGGACGGCATCGACGAGATGGGCGGCGGCTGCACGGCCGCGGCGCGCGGCGCGGAGGCGGATGCGGCGTACGGGGAGGAGGGGAACGGGGATGCGCCGCCGGCGCCCGTCTCCTCGCGCAGCTTGCGGACCCGTTGGCCGAACAGGTCGGAGCGGAGCGCGTAGACGATGCCGAAGACGAAGAGCCAGAGCACCGCGAGGAACGCGAGGCGGAGGACGAGGAGGGTCAGCTCGGTCATGACGCTCCCCAGAACCCGTCGTCGCTGCGCTGGCGCTGCGGCTCGCGGCCGCCTCGCTCCTCGGTGGCGTGCGGGACGACGCGGAAGGTGATGGCGGTGCGGCCGATGCGGATGACGGACTCGGGCGGCAGCGGCGCCTTGGTGACCGGCGCGCCGTTGAGCTCGGAGCCGTTGGTGGAGCCGAGGTCGCGGACCTGGGCGCGGGATCCGTCCCACGCGATCTCGACGTGGCGGCGGGAGGTGCCCGGGTCGTCGACCGTGATGTCGGCGTCGCTGCCGCGGCCGATGACCGTGCGGCCGACCGCGAGCGGGTGGCGGGTGCCGGCGACGTCGACGACGGGCATCCACGTGACGCTGCCCTCGACCGTGCGGCTGTCGATGCCGAGGACGCCCTCCGACAGCTGGTCGTCGCGGCGGAAGGAGACCTGCACGACTCCCGCGAACTGGTAGCCCTGCGTGGACGCGTGCCGCTCGACCGCCTGGCGCAGCTCGTCGACGAGCGTGGAGCCGATGGACTCGATGCGCTCGTGGTCGGCGCGGGAGACGCGGAGGGTGAAGGAGTTGGGGACGAGGATGAGGTCGCGGTCGACGATGGCGGCGTGCGTGTCGAGCTCGCGTCGCAGCTGCGCGACGATCTCCACGGGCTGCAGGCCGGACTTGAAGGTCTTCACGAAGGCGCCGTTGACGGCGCGCTCGAGGCCCTTCTCGAAGTTGTCCAGGATTCCCACGTGTGATCCGTCCTCGCGCGGTCCTTCCGCGGATGAATAGTGCGATGTTAGCCAACTCGAGGGGCGACGCCCTGGACACGGGCCGCCGGGTGGGTGCGGATGGCCCCTGGGGAGGGCGGGAGGCGGGCCGCCCGGGCGCGGTGGCGGGGCGGTGGCGGGGCGGTCGCGGCGCGGGATCGGCTCCCCGACGTGATAATGTCGTCCGGTTGGCGCGAGTGGCGGAATTGGTAGACGCGCACGGTTCAGGTCCGTGTGTCCGTGAGGACGTGGGGGTTCAAGTCCCCCCTCGCGCACCAGCACAGCAGAAGGCCCCCGGGGAACCGGGGGCCTTCTCGCGTCCCGGGAGTCCCTCGGCCCCGCGGGGGTGCCGCGGGTCGTGCGGCGGACTCCCCGCCGACGTCAGCCGATCGGCGGCCCGGGTCAGCCGATGGGCGGAGGGATCGGATCCCGCGGCCGACGCGGTGGAGGGCCGAGGCTCCGCACACTGGGGACGTGACGCATTCGACGCTCGCCCCCGCCGCCCGCCCGATCCTCGCCGACAGCGCGGACCTGCCGCCCACGGTGCCCGCCGTCGCGCCCCCGGCCGGCGCCGCGCGGGTCGTCCTCCGGACCCTCGCCCGCCACCCGCTCGCCGCGATCGCCGTCCCCGCGGGCAGCGCGTGGATGGGCGTCATGGCCGGGCTCGGCGAGCTCGCGCACCCCGCCGCGACGGCCATCGCGCTCGCCGTCGTCGTGGCCGTGCTGGCCTGGTCGGAGAGCCGCATCGGCATCGTGCGCACCGCGGTCGTCGCCGCGATCGGCTCGCTCGCGCCGGTCGCCGTCGCCTCCCTCCTCCTCGCCGTGGGCCTCGCGCTCGGCGACCTCTACTCCCAGCTCGACGCGGCCGACCGGCTCTGGGCGCCGTCCGTCGTGATCGTGGCGGTCGCCGCCGCCGCCAGCCGCGGCCTCGCGCCGGCCCACCGCGACGGCCTCCGCGCCGCGGTCCTCGCTGCGGTGCTCGCGGGCCTGCTGGCCGGCGGCCACGGGGTCGACCTCACGCGCGGCGTCGCCCTCCTCATCGGACTGGGCCTCGGCCGCATCCTCGTGCCGCTCTCCACCCGCCCCGCCTGGCACGACGCCGCCACCTCCCATGCGCGGGTCGTCGCCGCGACCATGCTCGGCACGGTCACCCTCAGCTGGTGGATCGCCGCGGTGTCCGGCGACGCGATCGGGGTGCTCAGCACCATGGGCTCGCTGCTCGACCCCGGCAGCACCGTGGCCGTGCTGTGCGCGCTCATCCTCGCGGTCGCCCTGCTGCTCCGCGGCCGGCGCCTCGGGCTCGTGATGGGGATCACGGCCCTCCTCCTCGTGACCGGCCTCCTCGGCTGGTACTACACGGTCATCCCGCTCGCCGAGGACTGGTTCACCTTCACCGTCGCGTCGTGGACCGACCTCGAGCTCCCCGTGCTGATGCTCAGCACCTGGCTCGTGCCGGCGACCGCGCTCGTCGTGCTCGTCGTCCGCCGCCGATCGTTCACGATGCGCGCCGCCGCCGAGGAGCGCTCCGCCGGGCGCGAACGCGTGCTCGCGCAGCTGGCGCGAGCGGATGCCGGATCCCTCGGCTTCATGGGCACCTGGGCCGGCAGCAGCCACTGGTTCGCCGACGACGACGACGCCGCCTCCTCCTCCTCGGAAGGCGAGGCCGCGCACGGGGCCGTCGCGTACCGCGCCGCGCACGGCGTCGCCCTCACGGTGTCGGATCCGATCGCGACCGCGGCCGACGCGCCCGCCACGATCCGCGCCTTCGCCCGGCACTGCTCGGCGCGCGGTCTCGTGCCCGCGTTCTACAGCATCCACTCGTCCCACCTGCCGGTCTTCGCGGAGCTCGGCTGGAGCGTCACGCCGGTGGCCGAGGAGGCCGTGATCGACCTCGCGGGCTTCTCCACCTCGGGCAAGCGCCGCCAGGACCTCCGCACGGCGACGAACCGCGCGGCGCGCGACGGCGTCGACGCGCTGTGGGGCACCTACCGCGGGCTGCCCGAGCCCCTCCGCCGGGCGGTCGACGCGCTCAGCGGCGACTGGGTCGACGCGAAGGCGCTGCCCGAGATGGGCTTCACGCTCGGCGGGCTGCCCGAGCTCGACGACCCCGAGGTGCGGATGCTGCTCGCCGTCGACGCCACCGGCCGCGTGCACGGCGTCACGAGCTGGCTGCCCGTCTTCCGCGACGGCCGGCTCGTGGGACGCACGCTCGACGTCATGCGGCGCGGCGCGGATCCGATGCCGGGCGTGATGGAGTTCCTCATCGCGACCGCGGCGCGCGCCTTCCAGGAGGAGGGACTCGAGACGCTGAGCCTGTCGGGCACGCCGCTCGCGGGCGTCGGCCGGGGCCTCACCGGCGGGCCCGTCGACCGGGTGGTCGCACGTCTGCTGGCTGCGACCGGCCGGGTGCTCGAGCCGTCCTACGGATTCACGTCGCTGCTGCGCTTCAAGGCCAAGTTCGACCCGCGCTACGAGACGCTCTGGCTCGCCTGCCCGACGGCGGCCGACCTCGCGCCGATCGGGCGCGCGCTCACCTCCGCCTACGTGCCGACGCTTCGGATCCGGCAGCTCGTGGGCGCGCTGCGCGCGGCGGGCACCGCCCGGCGGGACGCCCGGCGCGCGACCCGGGCGGCCCGGCGCGCGGCCCGGGGCGCTAGCCTCGGCCTCGCGGGGGACCGCGGCGGCGCGACCGGCGTCGGCGTCGGATCCGCCATGGGGAGGCGGGACGCGTGAGCCACGCATCCGAGGCGCGCGACGACGCGGCCGTCCCCTCCACGCCGCCCGGCGCCGTCGTCACCGTGGTCGTGGTCGACGACGAGTCGCTCGTGCGCTCGGGCATCGCGATGGTGCTCGGCGCCTCGCCGCGGATCGCCGTGCGGGCCGCCGTCTCGAGCGACACCGCGGTGGCCGCCGTCCGCGAGCACGCGCCCGACGTGGTGCTCCTCGACATCCGGATGCCCGCGCCCGACGGCCTCACGATCCTCGCCGAGCTGATGGCGGAGCCCCGCCCGCCCGTCGTCGCGATGCTCACCACGTTCGACACCGACGACCAGGTGCTGGAGGCGCTGCACCGCGGCGCGTCGGGCTTCCTGCTCAAGGACACGGACCCGGAGCAGCTCGCCCGGCACGTGCTCACGCTCGCGTCCGGCGGCATCGTGCTCGCGCCCGGGCTCCGGCCCGGCCGGCTCTTCCGCTCGCTCGAGGACGACGCCGAGCGCGCCCGCGTCGCGCGGCTCGGCGACCGCGAGACCACCGTGCTGAAGGCGCTCGCCCGCGGGCTCTCCAACGCGGAGATCGTGGCCGAGTGCGGATTGACGCTCGGGACGGTCAAGGAGACGGTGAGCTCCATCGTGCAGGCGCTCGGCGTCGGCTCGCGCGTGGAGGCGGCCGTCGTCGCCGACCGCGCGGGGCTCGTGCCGCGGCGGTGATCCGGCCATGCGGCTGACGAGGCGGGCGCTCGCCGCGGGCACGACGACCGACGCCGCCACCGACGCGGATGCCGCCGCCGCCGATCCCAGGAGCCGCCCGACCGCCGCCGACCGCGTGCGCGCCGTGCTCGTCGACCTGCTCGTGGCCGGGGTCGCCGTGGCCCTCTCCTACGGGTTCCTGTCCGCCGCGCAGGCGTCCGGGGACGTCGCCGCGGGGATCGTCGCCTGCCTCGGCCTCGTGTTCCGCCGCCGCTGGCCGTGGCTGAGCGTGCTGGCCGCGCTGCCCGCCTTCTACGTCAGCGTCGCGTACGTCCCGCTCATGATCGCCCTCTTCGACCTCGGCCTCTCGCGCGCGCCGCGGTGGCAGGTCGCGGTGGCGACGGGCGCCTCCGTGGTCGCCTACATGGCGCCGCTCTGGCCGCCGGAGGACCTCCAGTTCCTGCTCGAGCCGCTGGTCGACGCGACCATCTACACCGTCGGTCCGCCGCTCCTCGGCGCCTTCCTGCGCGAGCGGCGCACGGCGGCCGCGCAGCTCCTGGAGCTGCGCGAGGCGCAGACGCTCGGCCAGCGGCAGGCGGCGCAGGTCGCGCTCGCGCGGGAGCGGGCGGTGCTCGCGCGCGAGATGCACGACGTGGTCTCGCACCAGGTCAGCCTCATCGCCGTGCAGGCCGGGGCGATGCAGGTGGGCGCGGCCGACGAGCGCTCCCGGGAGGCTGCGCGCACGATCCGCGGACTCAGCACGGTCACGCTCGAGGAGCTGCGCGGCATGGTGGAGCTGCTCCGCGCGGCGGGCGGGGAGCGGCGGGAGCTCGCGCCGCAGCCGACGCTGGAGGACGTGGCGGCCCTCGTGGCGGCCAGCGGGATCCGCGTGGAGACCGCCATCGACCTCCCCGGCGACCTGCCCGCGGCCGCCCAGCGCGCCGTCTACCGCACGGTGCAGGAGGGCCTGACGAACGCGCGGAAGCACGCGACCGGCGCGGCCGTGCGGATCACCGGCCGGCTCGACGCGGGACACGTGGTGCTCGAGGTGGATGCCGGCGCGCCGACGCTCCCGCTGCTCGACCTGCCGAGCGGACGCCACGGTCTGACCGGGCTCCGCGAGCGGGCCCAGCTGCTCGGCGGCACCCTGACGGCCGAGACGCGCGCCGACGGATCCCACCTGCTGCAGCTGCGCTTCCCGCTCTGAGGCGGGTCGGCGCCGGGCAGGTCGGCGCAGCTCAGCGGCCGGCCGTCGAGGCGGGGACCGCGGCCGGCTCGACGTCGGTCGCCGGCTCCGGGCCGGGCCAGATGGTCCAGCCGACGGGCCAGATGGTGCAGATGCCGAGGAGCACCGTGAGGCGCGCGATCCAGTCCTCGAGCGCCCGGGTGCGCGCGGCGTCGCCGACGAACGCGATGGCGGCGAGCAGCAGGGCGCAGGCGATCGCGTAGGCGACCACCGTGAGGATCCACATCCGCCACTCGTAGCGCACCTTGGCGCGGCCGGACCGGGCGGGGCGTGCAGGCGTCGGTCCGCCGGCGAAGCGGTGGGCGAAGCGCGCGTCGAGCCAGCGCACCATCGCGTGGCCGAACGCGACGGATCCGCCGAGGTACGCGGCGGCGAGGCCGTGGGTCCAGTCGGCGGTGGCTCCGCCGCGGAGGTCGATGGCGGCGGCGACGAGCAGCACGAGGTCCACGACGGGCACGCACGCGAGGAGCACGGCGCCGAGGCGCGGGCGACGGAGGGCATAGCGGACGGCGAGCCCGGCAGCCAGCACGACCCAGAAGCCGATCTCGCAGGCGATGATGACGACGACGATCATGCGCGGACCCCCGTTGCTCGACTGGTCCCACCGTATCGACGCGGGGCCCGGCGGCGACGCCCCAGATCAGGGGCGCCCGCCCGGCGGCGGATCAGCCCTGGCGGGCCTTGTTCCGCGGGTTCTTCTTGTTGATGACGAAGACGCGGCCGCGTCGGCGCACGACCTGCGCGCCGGGCAGCTTCTTCAGGGCCTTGATCGAGTTGCGCACCTTCATGGTGGTCCTTTCATGAGAACTATTCTCAATAGACTAGCGGCATGCCCGCTCGCGACCGATCCACCCCCGTGCACCCGCAGCCCCAGCCGCCGTCCGGCGTCGTGCTCGTCGTCGGCGAGGGATCCGCGCTCCGCTCCGTCCTGCGCGACGCCGTCGACGGCTCCGCGGCCTCGCTCCTCGTCCTGCCGCCCGAGGAGGCGGATCCGGTCGAGCCCATCGCGCGCTTCCTCGACGACCTCGCCGAGCGGGGGCCGGGCACCGAGGCCGTCGTCGGGATCCCCGCCACCTCCGACGCCCGCGCGACCGGCATGGGCCTCGACCTCCTCCTCCGCCAGGAGCGGCGGCTGCAGCGCGCGCTCGGCGGGATCGGATCCGGCTTCGGGCTGCGCCACGTGGTCTCGGTCGTGCCCGCCGACCGCCTGCACGTCATCGGGTTCGGCCGCGTGGAAGACGCGTTCGCGGAGGCGGAGACCCTCGTCGATCTCGTGGAGTACGCGACCGTCGTGGTGCTCACGGGCATGGCGCGCGTGCCGCAGGAGGCGCGCGGCCTCGTCGTCGCGCTCGTGCGGCGGCTCGCGCCGCGGGCGACCGTGCTCGACGCGCGCCGCCCGCTGGCCCTCGACCGGTTGCCGCGCTGGGGCGACGTCGCCGGCCTCGCCGCCTCGGCCGGGTGGATGCGCGAGCTGACCGCCGCGGGCGTCGCCGAGCGTCCCGCGGACCTCGAGCGGCTGACGGGACCCGTGGGATCCGTCGTCGTGGGGGACCCGCGGCCCCTGCACCCGCAGCGCCTCGCCGACGCGGTGGAGGAGGAGCTGCGGCCCGACCGCGCCGGGCTCGTGCTGCGCTCCAAGGGCTTCGTGTCGCTCGCGTCGCGGCCGGGGGAGGTGGGCGGCTGGTCGAGCGTCGGGTCGATGCTCACGCTGCAGCCGACCGGGATCGACCCGTGGACCGAGGGGGCGCCCGTCGGGACGGAGATCGCGTTCTTCGGGATCGGGCTACGGCCGGCCGTGCTGCGGCGCGCGATCGGGCGGGCCGTGCTGACGCCGGCGGAGCTCGCGGCCGGGCCCGACGCGTGGGCGCGGTACGCGGATCCGTTCCCGCGGGTCGACGCGGGCTGAGCTCCGCGACCGGCTCCGGGGGTCGCCGGGCCGCGGCGGCGCGCCCGGAAGCCGGGCGATGGTGACGGCCAGCCGAGAGCGGATCCGCGCACCTGGGCACTGCTCGACCTCCGGCGTTCAGTGGGGAGGTGAAGCAGAACCGCGCCGCAGAGGGCAGCACCCGCACGACCGACGACCGCACCGACCACCGGACCGATGCCGCCGAGGACCGGCCCGCCGACGTGCCGCCCGCCGCCGAGGACCCCGCCATGGTCCCGGAGCCCGCGCCCGGCCCGGAGCCCGAGGACGCGCTGCGCGTCGCCCGCGAGTCGTTCGGCTGGGACGAGCTGCACGACGGCCAGGTGCGCACCATCGGCCCGCTCGTGCGCGGCCGCGACGCGCTCGTCGTGATGCCCACGGGCTACGGCAAGTCCGCCATCTACCAGGTCGCCACCGTGCTGATGGAGGGCCTGACCGTCGTCGTCTCGCCGCTCATCGCGCTGCAGGCCGACCAGGTGCAGAACCTCGAGGACGCGCCGGCCGCGCCGCCCGCGCGCGTGATCAACAGCACGATCCGCGGGACGGCGCTCGACGAGGCGTGGGCCACGGTGGAGGAGCCCGGCGCGCGGATCGTGTTCCTCACGCCCGAGCAGCTGGCGCGCGACGAGGTCGTCGCGCGGCTCGTGGCCCGCGGGGTGTCGCTCGTGGTGATCGACGAGGCGCACTGCGTCGCGTCGTGGGGCCACGACTTCCGGCCCGACTACCTGGGGCTCGGCGGCGTGGTCGACGCGCTCGGGCATCCGCCCACCGTGGCGATGACGGCGACGGGCTCCACGCCGATCCGCGTCGAGATCGAGGAGCGCCTGGGGCTCCGCGACCCGTTCGTGCTCTCCTCGGGCTTCGATCGGCCGAACATCCGGCTCGAGGTGCGACGGCACACCGAGGAGGCGGAGAAGCGGCGCGCGATCGCGGCCCACGTCGTGGAGCAGACGCAGCCGGGCCTCGTCTACGTGGCGACGCGGAAGGACGCGGAGCAGTACGCCGAGGAGATCCAGGCGGCGGGGCTGCGCACCGCGGCGTACCACGCGGGCCTCCCGGCGGCCGAGCGCGAGCGCGTGCAGCAGGCGTTCCACGAGGACGACGTGGACGTGGTGGTCGCCACGAGCGCGTTCGGCATGGGCATCGACAAGCCGACCGTGCGATACGTGATCCACGCGGCGCCGCCCGAGTCGGTCGACGCGTACTACCAGGAGGTCGGGCGGGCGGGGCGCGATGGGGAGCCGGCCGTCGGGATCCTGCACTACCGGGCCGAGGACCTCGGGCTCCGCCGGTTCTTCGCGGCGCGCACGCCGAAGCCCGCGAGCCTCCGCGACGTGTACGCGGCGGTCGCGGTGGCGGGCGTCGACGGGCCCGTGCGGCCCGCGGCGGTCGCCGAGCGCGCCGGCATGTCGCCGCGCACGGTCGGCGGCGTGCTCAACCTGCTCGTGGACGCGGGCGTGCTCGGATCCGCCCACGACGGCGCGTTCGTGCGCGAGGAGCTGGATCCGCGCGAGGCCGCGTCGCGGGCGAAGGAGGTGGCCGCGGAGCGCGAGCGGATCGAGGTCTCGCGGCTCGAGATGATGCGCGGCTACGCCGAGGCGCCGCACTGCCGCCGCCAGTTCCTCCTCGGCTACTTCGGCGAGGAGTCGCCGGAGCGCTGCGGCAACTGCGACGCGTGCGACCGGCTCGCGGAGGACGACGCGCACGAGGAGGCGATGGGGGCGGCGGTCGCCGACGGCGTGGACGCTCCCGCGGACGACCCGTTCTCGCCGCAGTCCGCCGTGACCCACGCGGAGTGGGGGCCGGGCACGGTCATGAGCGCCGAGGACGACCGGATCACCGTCTTCTTCGAGAAGGAGGGGTACCGCGTGCTGTCGCGGAAGCTCGTGGCGGAGGGGGCGCTGCTGCAGCCGGTGTGAGGGGCGGGTCTCGGGCGCGCATCGGGGCGACGTCGGCTGACCGGTCGGAGTAGCCGCATAGCGTCGATGCAGATGCATGGATATCGGCGTTGGCCTACGTTGTCATCAGCGGGATGGGCCCTTCGGGTGGGACATCTCGCGGGGGTCGACGTCTCCGGGGGGAGACGAGCTCGACCGCCCGGCCCTCCGTGCACGGAGGCCGGGCCACACCCTTCCCGCGGTGCCGTTCCCGAGCGGCACCGCGGCCCCGGCCGGACGCGCGGCGCTGGCCCGCCCGGTCGCGCGAGGCGGCCGCTGGCAGGCTCGGAGGATGACGCCTCCCGGATCCGCCGCCCACGATGCCCGGCACGACGCCCCGCGCGATGCCCGGCACGACGCCGCCCACGCGCTCGACGTCGACCGGCTGCTCGCGGGCGTCGCGGAGGACGACGGCGGCGTGGTCGACGACAGCATCCCGCAGCTGGCCGACGCGGATCCGTCGCTCGCGGGCATCGCGGTCGTCACACCCGACGGCCGCACGCACGCGGCCGGCGACAGCGCGCACCCCTTCTCCATCCAGTCGGCGGTGAAGCCCTTCCTCTTCGCGCTGGCGCTCGCCGACACCTCAGGCGACGCGCTCGACGCCGTGGGCATCGAGCCGACGGGCGAGTCGTTCGACGCGATCAAGCTGGAGAGCGGCACCGGCCGGCCGCCGAACCCGATGGTGAACGCGGGGGCGATCCTCACGGCGAGCCTCGTGCGCGGATCCACCCTCGAGGAGCGCACGCAGCGGATCCTCCAGGGACTCAGCGCCTTCGCCGGACGCGACCTCGAGGTCGACGAGGAGGTCGCGGAGAGCGAGCGGCTCCTCGGCGACCGCAACCACGCGCTCGCCCACCTCATGCGCTCGGAGGGCACGCTGCACGTCTCGGCCGACGACGCGGTGGCCGCCTACGTCCGGGCGTGCGCCGTGCTCGTGACCGCGGAGTCGCTCGCCGCGATGGGCGCGACGCTCGCCTGCGGAGGTCGTGACCCGTCGACGGGGTCACGCGTGGTCTCCCGGGCAGTGGCGCGCGACGTCGTCTCGGTGATGGCGACCTGCGGCGTCTACGACGGCTCCGGCCGGTGGATGCGGCGGGTCGGCGTGCCCGCGAAGTCGAGCGTCTCCGGCGCCATCGTCCTCTCCGCGCCCGACCGCCTCGGCGCCGCCGTGTTCAGCCCGCCGCTCGACGACCAGGGCACGAGCGTGCGCGGCGCGCGCCTCGCGCAGGGGCTCGCGGACGGGCTGGGGCTGCACGCGTTCGGGTTCGCCGGCGGCGCGCGTGACTCGGACGCCGGATCGCTCTAGCGGCGCGACCCGGCCCGACCGCCGGCGCCCGCAGCGCGCCGCGCCCGCCGCCGGGCCCGCTCCGCCGCATCCGCCATCGCCTCCGCGTGCGCGGTCTTGGCGCGGCCGATCGCGGCGTCGTCGTCGCGGCGGATCGCGAGGCCCTCGGCCACCTGCGCGCGGATCCCGCGGATCGAGTCGCGGAGCGTCGGCGCGAAGTCCGCGTGCTCCTCGTCCGGCTGCTCCTCGCCCTCCGGGTAGCGGCGGAGCTCGGCCGACGCGTCCTCGGTGGAGGAGCCGTCGCCCGGCCGCCGCTCGAGGTGGGCGAGGCAGAGGCGGGCCACCTCGTCGGCGTGCGCGTGCATCACCGAGTGGGCGGCGCCCGGGATCTCCCACAGCCGCGCGCGCGGCAGCAGCCGGCCCATCTCCTCGACCCAGGCGCGCGGGGCGACGGCGTCGTGCTCGCCGCGGATCACGAGCGTGCTCGCGCGGATCTCGGGCAGCCGGGCCTCGATCGGGAACGACATCATCCGCGGCAGCACGCGGAGGAACCAGCGCACGCCGCAGACGAGGTACGCGCGGACGGCGAGCACCTTGATCCGGCTCGGCTCGCGCACCGAGGAGCGCAGGAAGCGGAGGGCGGCGCGCGGCACCGAGCGCGCGGCCGGGTCCACCACCGGGCTGATGAGCACGACCGTGCTGATCCCGGGCCGCCGGGCCGCGAGGTCCGCCACCACCTGCGTGCCCATCGAGTGGCCGACGAGCACGGGGTCGTCGAGACCGAGCGCGTCGATCGCGGCGCCCACGAGGTCGGCGTAGTCGCGGATCGCGAGCGCGCGGCCCGGGTGAGCGACGCCCGCGAAGCCCGGCAGGTCGAGCGCGTGCACGGTGCCGCGCTCGTCGAGGTGCGGGGCGAGGCGCTCGAAGTAGTCGGAGCTCACGCCGATGCCGGGGACGAGCACGAAGGCGCGGTCGTCCGGCGTGCCGAGCGTGCTGATCCGCACGGTGAGGCCGCGGTGCACGATGCGGGTGACGCGGACGGTGGTGCCGGGGCGGCCGCGCTGCGTCATCCGGTGCCTCCTGCGGCGGGTCCGTCCGCCGCCCCCACGCTAGGGCACGCGCGCCGCGCATCCCCGCGTGCCTCGGCTGTCGATCCGGTACGCATGTTTCCGTAGTGGGTATAGTCCCGCCCATGACCGCCACCGCCTTCTGGATCCTCACCGCGCTCGCCGCCGGACGCCGCCACGGGTACGCCGTGCTCGCCGACGTCGCGCGCCTCAGCGACGGGGAGGTGACGCTGCGGGTGACCACGCTCTACGCGTCGCTCGACCGGCTCGTGCGGGAGGGGCGGATCCGCGCGGCGGGCGAGGAGGTCGTCGACGGCCGCGCCCGGCGCTACTACGAGATCACCGACGCCGGCCGGGGCGAGCTGCAGGAGGAGGCCGACCGCCTCCAGGCCCGGGCCGCGGCCGCCCGCGCGAGCATCGCCGCCGCCTCCGCGCCCGCCCGGCCGCGCCGGGTCGCGACCCCGCGCGCCACCGCGACGGCGGCGCCCGCGTGAGCCGCGATCCGCGCGTAGGCCGCGATCCGCGCGCAGGCCGCGACCCGCGCGCAGGCCGGGATCCGCACGTGAGCCGCGGCCCGCGCGACGACGACGGCCGCGCCGATGACCGCCGCGCCGCGGACCGCCCCGCCGCCTCCGACCGCCGCGCCGCCTACGCACGGCTCCTCCGCTGGTACCCCGCGGCCTGGCGCCGGGCCGACGGGGACGTGATGCTCGACACCCTCGAGGAGCACGCCGACGCCGAGGGACGCCGCATCCCCTCCCGCGGCGAGGCGTGGTCCCTCCGCGCCCACGGGCTGCTCGAGCGGATGACTCCGCGGGCGATCCTCGTGCTCGCGACGGTCGCGCTCCTGTTCGCCGTGGCGCTGCCGGCGGCCGCGTTCTCGTCCGTGCTCCCCGGATCGCCCGTGCTCCTGGCGATGCCGTGGGCCGGCGCCCTCCTCGCGACGGTCGCGCTGCTCGGGCTCATGGGCCGGTCCGGGGGGCTCCGGGCCGAGTCGGCGCTCGCGGCGGCGGCGCTCGCCGTGCCCTCCTGGATCCTCGGCGGTCTCGCCGCCGCATCGTGGTCGGTCGGGTTCGACGAAGCCGACGCGGGCGTGCGGCTCAGCCCGTTCGCCTCCGCGTTCGCCGAGCTGACGCTCGCCTCCTGGCTGCTCGGGGCGGCGTCACTGGCGGTCGTGCTCGCGGGGTTGCTCCGGATCCGCTCGGCCGTCGCCCGCTGGATCGTCGCGGTGGCCGTCGCCCTGCCCGGGGCGCTGCTCGTGGGCCTCGTCGCCCTGTCCTCCGGCGCGTGGGCGCTCGCCATCGCCGCGCTGATCGCGTCGGCGCGGTCGCGGTCGCGGTCGCGGTCGCGGTCGCGGTCGCGGTCCCGGTCCCGGTCGCGCTCGGGCGGGCGCGGTGGCGCCCGCACGGCAGCCGGACCCGGGTCTGCGCCCGCCGCCCGTGCGCCGCTGTCGGCCTCCGGTCGCCGGGCCGTCGTGATCACGTCGCTCGTCGGATCCGCCCTCGGGCTCGCCTGCGCCGCCTTCGCGCTCACGGGGAGCGCCTGGCTGCCCGCGGTCGGCGACGCGACGGACGCCATGCGTATGGGCCTCGCGGCGGGGTCGAACGTCGCGCTCCTGCCGATCGTCGCGGGAGCGGCGGCGCTCCGGCCGCGGCTGGGCGGCGTGGTCATCCCCGCGACCGTCGCCCTGGGCGCGGCGCTCGCGACCGTCGTCGTCGGTCACGTGGCATCGGGGGCGGACGCCGGATCCGGTCGGCTCCTGCCGCTCGCCGCTGGGTTCGTGGGCGTGGCGGGAGCCGCCCTCCTGATCCCGGTGCTGCCCCGCGGGCGCCTGCTCCGCGCGGTGATGGCGGTCGGCATCGCGATCGGCGTCGCCGCTGTCCTCGGCATGACGATCGCCGTCACGGCCCCCTTCCTCGCGCCGGTGCTCGGCGTCGTCACGGCCGTCCTCGTGTCACGGGGCGCGCGGGCACCCCGGCGGCCGCAGCCCGCCTAGCCCGTCGCGGTCCGCCTCAGGCCGCAGCATCCCCGCTCGACAGGCACAGGCAGGACGGGTGCCCCGCCGGATCCGCGGACACGTCGAAGCGGAGAGCCGGTCGTCGGCTGCGTGCACCTCATCCCCGAGGAGCCCACCCCGATGGTCCAGCGGGCGACCCGTCGCTCGTGCGGTCGACGCCGCATACTCCTCGAGATCGGATGTGTCAATCGATCTCGACGCCCGCGCGAGCCGCCGATCCGGCTCGTATCGTCGCCTCCACTCGCCGGTGCCCCAGCGGTCGGAGCGAGGTCACCACGAGGGCGGGAGCGTGCGGATCATGTGCGGGATAGCGGGATTGAGCGTGGGGTGCGCCGTCGGAGCCGTGTGCCCGCGACGGGCCGTCGGCGGGGGCGGTCGGGACGGCCACGGGCAGGGTGGGGAAGAGGTCGGCGAGGCCGGCGGCGGCGCATCGGCACGGCTGCTGGACGAGGGGGACGCGTTCGGCTCGGGACGGCTGTTCGATTCGTGGGATGAGCGTTCCTCCGTGCGGTCCGCCCCGCGGCGCCTGCTCGAGCTCGACGACGTGTTCCCTCCGTCGATGGTCCCGGTCCTCGCGGCGGGAGGCCCGGCCGACTCATGGTCCCCGGCGGTCCGCCGTCACATCGCGGTCCAGCATCTGTACCGGTACCTGAACTTCACGACGCACCTCGAGACCCATGTGGTCAACCCCGTGCTGCTCGGCATGTTCACGGGATCCATCGGCCTCCCCCTGACCGCTGCCGCCCGTCGCGACGCGCTGCGCATGTACACCGACGAGGGCCACCACTCGCTGGTCGCGTTCGACGTGAAGCTGCAGGTCGAGGAGCTGACGGGGCTCGAGGACCGGACGATCGGCATGCCGCGCTCGACCCTCGTCCGTGGACTGCACGCGATCCTGGACGCGTCCGAGCGTCATGACCTCGTCTCCCTCTTCCGGCTGATGTTCGTCATCGTCTCGGAGACGCTGATCTCGACGAACCTCCGCGACGTCGCCAGCACCCCCGGGTTGAACGGCGGCGTGGCTGATGCGCTCGGGGACCACGCCCGCGACGAGGGCCGCCACCACGCCTTCTTCGCCACGTACCTGAAGGAGCTGTGGGGGTGCCTCGACGCCGATCAGCGGCGGCAGGTCGGCCGACAGGTGCCCGCGATGATCGACACGTTCTTCGGACCGGAGATCGACGATGTGCGGGATGAGCTCCAGCGCCTCGGCGTGCCCGGGTCGGAGGCGGCCGAGGCGCTCGACCGGGCGTACGCGACCGACGTCGTGCACGCCGACCGCGTCGCGGCGACCAGTCTGCTCGTGCGCTACCTCGCCGACCTCGACGTGTTCGAGGACGCGGGCACCCACGACGCGTTCCTCGCGTCGGGTCTCGCCGTGCGGAGGGGGGAGGCCGCCCGATGAGCACGGTCCTGTTCGTCAACACGCGGCCGACGCGGTCGGAGGCGGAGCCGCCGTTCTGGGCCGCGCGACGGCTGGGGCTCGATGTCGTCGTCCTGGCCGACGTCACGCCGCCCGTGCCGGCCGGCCTGGTCGCCGAGCTCGTCATGGTGGACACGTTCGACCTCCCGGCCTTGCGTGCGGCGGCCCGCGCCGTCGCCGAGCGCCACGAGGTCGTCGGCGTCGTCTGCTGGGGCGACCGCGACGTCGAGGGCGTCGCCCACGTCGCCGAGGAGCTCGGCCTGCCGGGCAACGCCCCGGAGGCCGCGGCCCGCGCCCGGGACAAGCACGCGGCGCGGCAGGCGATCGCCGCGGTGGACGCGTCCCTGGTCCCGCCGTTCGCCGCCATCCGCTCGGTGGCGGACGTGGACGCCGCCGCCCGCGCGGTGCCGTTCCCCGCCGTCGTGAAGCCCGTCGGCGCCTCCGCGAGCAAGGGCATCCTCACCGTGCGCGACCGCGTCGAGCTCGACGCGGCCGTCGCGCTGCTGCTGCGCTACTCCACGCCGGAGAACGACCCGGTCTTCCGGCGGCGTGCGGGCGAGCTCGTCCTCGAGGGCTTCCTGCGGGGCACGGAGCACAGCGTCGACGGCATCGTCGTCGACGGGCGCCTGGAGCTCTGGACGGTGACCGACAAGCTCGTCGACCCCGGATACCACCTCGAGTTGCAGCAGGTGCAGCCGTCGGCCCTCCCGCCCGAGGTGCTCGAGAGGTGCCGATCGGCCGCCCAGACCGTCGCCGACGCCCTCGGCCTGGGCACTACGGCCATCCACCTGGAGGTCATGGTCGACGGCGTCGACGTGCGCGTCATCGAGCTGAACTCGCGCACGGCCGGGGGGTACATCACCACCCACCTCATCCCCCTCAGCCGCGGATCCGACTTCGTGACGGAGGTCCTGGCCGCCGCGTGCCGGCTCCGTGCGGTGGAGCCGGCGCGGGAGGCGACGCTGCACGTCGGATCCCGACAGCACCTCACGACGCGCACCGGCCACCTGCACGGCGTGGGCGGCCTCGATGCGGTCCTCGGAGTGCCGGGCGTGGTCGGCGCGTTCATGGACGGCCCGCTCGGCCGTCCCGTCGGCCAGCCGCCGGAGGACTTCACCGGCTCCGTCATCTGCTCCGTCCTCGCCGCCGCCGGGAGCCGCGATGAGCTCGAACGGATCCTCCGGGAGGCGGACGCCCTGATCCGCGTGGACGTCCGATGAGCACCATCCTCGCCCTGGGCGCGGGCGGCGCAGGCGGGCACGTCGCCGACTGGTCGCGCCGTCTCGCGATGGAGGCCGAGGCGCGGGGGCACCGGCTGCTCGTCGTCGACCGCGCCGAGAACCTGGTGGGCGCAGAGATCGTCCGGAACCCGCGGCACGAGGTCGTCGCCGCGGACTTCGCGGACGTCTCCGCCGTGCGCACCGCGCTCGTCGGCCGTCCGACGCCGGATGCCGTCGTCGGCTTCCGCGAGCACTCGCTGATCACGACCGCGCTGCTGGCGGAGGAGGCGGGCGCGCCCTGGAACGGATCCGCCCAGGTCGCCGCCTGCCGGCAGAAGGACACGACCCGGGAGATCCTCCGCGCCGCCGGGCTGCCGCAGCCGCGGGTGGAGGCGTTCGCGTCCGTCGAGGAGGCCGTCGAGCACCTCCGGCACGCGGAGCTGCCGCGG
Source organism: Clavibacter tessellarius (assembly GCF_001618005.1). Classification (GTDB taxonomy): domain Bacteria; phylum Actinomycetota; class Actinomycetes; order Actinomycetales; family Microbacteriaceae; genus Clavibacter; species Clavibacter tessellarius_A. Next base: position 35,615 of record NZ_LQXA01000019.1, on the reverse strand, counting down.
ATCGTGAAGCCGCGGGACGCCTTCGGGTCGCAGGGCGTGCGCCTCGTGCGGGCGCCGGGGGAGATCGCGGAGGCCGTCCTCGCGGCGGCCGCCTTCAGCGACCGGATCCTGGTGGAGGAGTACGTGCTCGGCCGGGAGGTCAGCGTCGAGGGCGTCATGCTCGGCGGGGAGCCGCGGATCCTCGAGGTGACGGGCAAGAGCGTGACCGCGCCGCCCGTCTTCGTCGAGCTTGGTCACCGGCAGCCGAGCGGCCTGACCGAGCAGGAGGAGGACAAGGTCCGGTCGACGGCGGCACGAGCCGTGACCGCGGTCGGCCTCACGCACAGCCTGTTCCACGTGGAGGCGTGGGTCACCGCCGACGGCGCGGTCGTGTGCGGTGAGGTGCACGCGCGGCTCGGCGGCGACTGGATCCACGCCCTGATCGCGCACCGGCGTCCCGGCATCGAGCTCTTCGGCATGGTCCTCGACGACGTCCTCGGAGGACCGTCCCCCGCCCCCGTCCCCGCCCCGGACCCCGGGCGCGCTGCCGCGGTCGTCGGCGTCGTGGCACCGCACGCCGGGACCGTCACGGCGATCCACCGGGGGGCGGGACTCGTCGGCGGCACGATCCTCCATGAGGACTGGGCGGTGCGGGTGGGCGATCGTGTCGCGGGTCCGCGCGACTCGTTCGGCCGGGCCGGGCTCGTCGTCGTGGGCACGGACGACCCTGAGCACCTCGATCGGCTCGTCCGGCAGGTCCGGGCGGACGTGCGGATCGAGGTGGCCGGGTGACCACCGCGACGACGCATCGACCGCCGGCACGCGAGCTCGGCCTCTACTTCGCGACCAACGTCATCACCCGCGGCGTCCTGGCGGTGCTCGGCCTCATCGCGGCGGACGGGCTGGGCCTCGGACCCACGGCGACCGCCGCGCTCGTCGGGACGGGCGTGCTCTCCATGCGCTTCGGACGCCTGTTCGTCGCACCGCTGTCCCGATGCGGATCCCGCGCGACCGTCGTGGTCGGCCACGCGCTCAGCGGGGTCGGGCTCCTCCTCCTCGCCGCGGGTGAGCGGGTGGCGGCGTCCGCGTGGGTCGGCGTCGTCATCCTCGGCGTGGGGTACGGGGCCGTGGTCCTCGCCATCAAGGTGGACCTCGTGGGCCGGGCCGAGGGCACGGACGACCGCCTGCGCATCCTGACCTGGCTCTCGATGGCCCTCAACCTCGCCGCGGCGCTCGGGCCCTCTGCCGCCGGCCTGCTGCTCGCGGGGCCCGGGACGGGCACGGCCCTGCTCGTCGCGGCGGCCGCCGCGTTCGCGTGCGCCGCGGTCGCATGCTGGCTGCCCGTCGCCCCGATCGGCCCGACCGAGCGCTTCCGATGGTCCGCGCTGCGCCGCGCCGCCGAGCCCGACGTCGCCGTCGCCCTGGTCTCGCTGGTCGTCGCCTTCGCGATGTACGCCCAGCTCGCCAGCGTGCTCCCCCTCGTCGTCGGCTCGACGATCGGCGTGGCGTGGGTCGGCGCGGTGTTCGCGGGCAACGCCGTCATCGTCCTGGCCGCGCAGATGCCCGTCGCCCGGCTCTCCCGCCGGTTCCCGTCGCTCGCCCGCCAGTCCGGGCCGCTCGGCACGCTGCTCTTCGCCACCGGCTTCGGCGTGCTCGCGGTGTCGACGCACGTCGCGGCGATCGCCGCCTGCGTCGTCCTGGTGAGCCTGGCCGAGTGCCTCGTCCTCCCGTTCGTGGAACGCGACCTCGCGGAGCGTCTGAGCTCCACCGGCCTCGCCGCGGTCTTCACGCTCACGGCCGCCGCGATGGGCGTCGGCGAGACGGCGGGATCCGTACTCGGCGTCCACGCCGCCCTGGGGACGGCCGGGTCGCTCCCCCGCTTCATGGCGGGGCTGGCCGTGGTGGGCGTCGTGGCCGCCCTCGTGCTCGCATCCGTCATCCGCCATCGCACCACCCCACGGGAAGGAAGCTCGTCATGATCGCATCGCACCCCGGAGAGCAGCTCTTGGACGACGGGGACGTCGCCGTCGCGGACGTCCCCGCCGCGCACGACGCCGCCGACATCGCCGTCGGGGACGGGATCGTCGCCACCGACACCCGATGGAGCTTCGGCGGGAAGACGCACGAGCAGTTCGACGCGCACGTCAACCGCTCGGTGCCGCTCTACGGGGAGGGGCACCTCCTCATCGACCATGCCGTCGAGTTCTTCTCGCGTCCCGGCGTCCGCATCATCGACGTGGGGTGCTCCACGGGCACGCTGCTGCACCGGCTCGCGGACAAGCCGACCAGCCGCGGCCTGCAGCTGATCGGCTACGACATCGAGGCCGACATGGTGCGCGCGGCCCGGCACCGCTGCGCGGACCTCGACAACGTGCACATCACGCAGGGCGACGCCGAGACCATCGACTACTCGGGCGCCGGCGCGGTCATCATGTACTACACGCTGCAGTTCGCCGCCCCGGGTCGGCGGCTGGCCGTGCTGCGTCGGATCCGCGAGGGGCTCGAGGCCGGCGGCGCGCTGCTGCTGTTCGAGAAGGTCCTGGCGCCCGACGCGCGGACGCAGGACATCATCGGCCAGCTGTACCAGGAGCACAAGATCCTCAACGGCTTCGACACCGACGACATCTACAACAAGGCTCGCAGCCTCCGGTCGGTCATGGCTCCGGTTCCGTCCGAGCGCAACCTGTCCGACCTGCGCGAGGCGGGCTTCAGCAGCGTCGTGACGATCCAGAAGTACCTGTGCTTCGAGGGCTACCTGGCGATCGCCTGATGACCTCCACGACACCGGGCCGCACGATCACCCACTACACCGTCCGCGGGACGACGTTCCCGTTCGAGGACCCGACCGGGAGCATCGCGCGCGATGCCATCCCGGGCCAGCCCTACGAGCCCCTGGTCGCGGCGCTGATCGACGAGGCGCTGCGGGCGGGGAGCGCGTCCTTCGCCGACGTCGGCGCCCTCTACGGCTTCTTCTCCTGCTGGGCGGCCCGGCACAGCCCCGCCACCCGGGTCGTCGCGTTCGAACCCGAGCCCGTGCACGTCGAGGTCCTGGAACGCAACCGGCGGCGGACGGGATCCTCGTTCGAGATCGCGCAGGTGGCCCTGAGCGACCGGATCGGCACGCTCGACTTCCACGGGCGCACGGTCGAGCCGGAGGACGGCTTCACGCCGTGGCGCCGCGACTACGTCGGGGCGGTGCGGGGCTCGCTCGTCCGCCGCGCCAGCGGCCGTGCGTCGGCGGAGGACCACGTCCTCCTGTCGAGCGAGGGCGACGGCCCGCGCCACTCCGCCCGGTCGATCCTGGGCGAGACGCTGCGCGAGCGACGCCGACCCCCGGCCGTCGCGGACGCCAGCCACCGCGTGCCCGCCACGACGTTCGACGCGTGGGCGGAGGAGCACGGGTTCTGGCCCTCCGTCATCAAGATGGACGTGCACGGGGGAGAGGGGCCGGCGCTGCGCGGCATGCCGGAGGTGCTGCGGAGGGCCGACCACCTGCTCCTCGAGCTGCACACGCCCGACTACCTCGTGGACTGCACGCTGGAGGAGGTCCTCGACGGCGTCGTCTCGTCGGGGATGGCGGTGTACGAGCTCCGGGGCTTCCGACGCACCCGGGGACGACTCGTCCCGCTCACGCCCGCCCGCCTCCGCGACCTCGCGGACACCGCGACGTGGAGCGCCGAGGACCTGTACGCCATGAAGTGCCTCTACGCGACGCGCACGCCCCTGTGACGTCCGGGACGGCCGGCCGCCCGCCGCTCGTGGGCGTGGTGGTCGGCCGGCAGCGGGCCGCCTTCGGAGCGTGGGACCTGGTCGCCGACGTCGCCGACGCGCGGTATGCCGACGGCGTCGCGCGGCACGGCGGCCTGCCGGTCCTGGTGCCGCTCGCGCCGGGGGAGGGATCCGCCGACGACCTCGTGCGTCGGCTCGACGGGCTCCTCCTCACGGGCGGGCCCGACATCGACCCCGCACGATACGGGGCCGCAGCGGATCCCCGGACCGGCGAGCCGGAGCGGCGACGGGACGACGCCGAGCTGCACCTCGTCGCGGCTGCCCTCCGGCGACGGCTCCCGGTCCTCGCCGTCTGCCGCGGAGCCCAGCTGCTCGCCGTCGCGGGCGGGGGCACGCTGCACCAGCACATCGAGCGGGACGCCGGGGGCGACGAGCACCTGGTGGCACCCGGCGTGCTCGGCAGCACGCGCATCTCCCTCGCACCGGGATCGCGCGTCCACGAGGCTCTCGGGCCGGAGGCGCGGGTGCGCTGCCACCACCACCAGTCGATCGCGACCACCGGCCCCGGGCTCCGGGTCACCGCGACCACGGCCGATGGCCTGGTCGAGGCCGTCGAGAGACCGCGGGAAGACGGATTCGTGGTCGGGGTGCAGTGGCATCCGGAGGCGGACGCATCGTCGTCGGGGCTCCTCGCGGCGTTCGTCGACGCTGCGCGCGGAGCCCCGCGGCGGCGGCCCTAGTCTCCGGCGTCCCCGCCCGACGCGCACAGGCAGAACGGGTGCCCGGCCGGATCCGCGTACACGTCGAAGCGGTCGGGCGCCGTCGGGTCCGCGGCCGGCTGGAGCAGGCGGCCGCCGAGGGCGAGCACGCGCTCGCGGCCCGCGTCGAGGTCGTCGACGTAGAAGTCGAGGTGGATCTGCTGCTGCTGGCGGGGACCCTCGCCCGGCCACTCGGGCGGCACGAAGTCGGGCGCGGGCTGGATCCCGATCTGCCAGCCGGCGTCGAAGGACACGTAGTGCCAGTCCCCGCCCACGTGCACCTCGCCGTCGAGGAGCCCGGCCCAGAAGGCGCTCTCCACGGCCAGGTCCGGTGCGTCGAGCACCACGATCGTCTGCCGGATCCTCATGGGCTGCTCCTTCTCTCGTCGTCGAGCGGGTGCGTCCACCCTGGCACCGGGGCGTCACAGCGACCGGGATCCACCGCCCGCCCCTCTGGGCTTCAGACCCCGACCACCGGTAGGTTTGACGGCACGGCGCGTCTCCCGCGCCGGACACCCAGCGGGCATCGTGGCTCAGCCGTCCAGACGACGGCAGGAGCGTGCGAGGCCGTCGGGCCACCAGTCACCCTCCTGAAAGGAGCGACCATGTCCGCCCCCTCCGTCCAGCTCTACACGGTCCGCGACGCCGTCTCCGCCGACCTGCAGGGCGCCGTCGCCCGCGTCGCCGAGATCGGCTACACGCAGGTCGAGCCGTACGCGTTCGTCGAGCGCGCCGACGAGTTCGCCGCCGCCTTCGCCGCGTCCGGTGTCACCGCCCCCTCCGGCCACGCGCCCGTCATCGACGGCGACGACGACCAGGCCGCCCGCACCTTCGACGCCGCCGCGACCCTCGGGATCCAGACGGTCATCGACCCGTTCATCCCCAGCGAGCGCTGGCAGACCGCCGACGACGCGCACAAGATCGCCGACCGCGTCAACGAGCTGCAGGTGCAGGCCGCCGCGCGCGGCCTCGCCTTCGGGTACCACAACCACCAGTGGGAGTTCGCGAACAAGGTCGACGGGCGCCCCATCTACGAGCTCTTCGTGGAGCGCCTGAACGCGGACGTCGTGCTCGAGCTCGACGCGTTCTGGTCGACCGTCGGCGGCATGGACACGCCCGCCCTGCTGAAGCAGCTCGGCGACCGCGTGCGGTTCCTGCACGTGAAGGACGGCAAGATCTCCGACGCCATCGCGAAGGTGCTGCCGAGCGCCGAGTCCGCGCTCGTCGTGCCGCCGGAGCTCGCGCAGGCCTTCAAGATGCAGGAGCCCGCCGGCCGGGGCGACGTCGACGTCGCCGCCGTGCTCGCGGCCGCCCCGCACGCGCTGCGCGTCGTCGAGTTCGACGACTACGCCGGCGACGTGTTCGACGGCATCGCGGCATCGCTCGCCTGGCTGCAGGAGAACGACAAGTGACCGGCGGCACCGGCCGCGTCGGCGTCGGCGTCATCGGCGCGGGCGTCATCTCGGGCACCTACCTGGAGAACATGACGGCGATGCCGGACCTCGAGGTCCTGTTCGTCGCCGACATCGACCTCGACCGCGCCCGTTCGCGCGCCGAGGAGCACGGCGTGCCGCACCACGGCACGGTCGACGAGCTCCTGGCCATGGACGAGATCGAGATCGTCGTGAACCTCACGCTGCCCGCCACGCACGCCGAGGTCGGCCGGTGGATCGTCGCCGCCGGCAAGCACGTGTGGAGCGAGAAGCCGCTGGCGCTGGATCACGCATCCGGCCAGGACCTGCTGGAGGCGGCCCGCGCGGCCGGCGTGCAGGTCGCGTGCGCGCCCGACACCGTGCTCGGCGCGGGGATCCAGTCGGCCATGCGCGCCATCGCCCGCGGCGACATCGGCGAGCCGCTCACCGCGACGACGCTGTTCCACGTGCCCGGCCCCGACGCCTGGCACCCGAACCCCGAGTTCCTGTTCGCGCACGGCGCCGGGCCCCTGTTCGACATGGGCCCGTACTACGTCACCACGCTCGTGCACGCGTTCGGCGCGGCGGAGACGGTGAGCGCGGTCTCCTCGACCTCGCGCACCACGCGCACCATCGGCAGCGGACCCCGCGCCGGCACCGACTTCCCGGTGGAGGTGCCCACGCACCACGCGGCGCTCATCTCGTTCGCGGGCGGGCAGTCGGCGCAGTCCACGTTCAGCTTCCAGAACGCGCTGCCGCGCATGGGCTTCGTCGAGATCTCCGGCAGCGAGGGCACCATCGTGCTCCCCGACCCGAACACGTTCGAGGGCGACAGCCAGCTGTGGCGCTTCGGGCAGGAGGAGCCGGAGACGCTGACGGCTTCCGGATCCACGTACGGCCGGGGCTCCGGCGTGCTGGACCTCGCGCGCAGCATCCGCGGCGGCGACCCGGTGCGCGCATCCGGCGAGGTCGCGGCCCACGTGCTCGACGTGCTGCTCGCGATCCGCGACGCGGCCGAGAGCCGCGAGGTCGTGCAGGTCGCGTCGAGCGTCACGAAGCCGACGCCGCTCGCCGAGGACTGGGACCCGGCGGCGGCGACGCTGTAGCGCCGCGTCCGCTCGCGACGGCCCCGCATCCGGATTCGGACGCGGGGCCGTCCCGCATAGCGTGCTCGAGTCCCCGAGTGACAGAAGTCAGCCAGGATCTCGCTCCACCGGAGGTTCGTCAGAGTTACGTCGCATCGTTCTGGTGAGTACCTTGAGTACTTTCATGGCGTTCTCGTGCCGTTCGCCGCGGGCAAAAGTCGCCACGAAAACGGGAACAGCGAGAATTACCACGAGGACCGTGAGAGCGATCGATCCAGACGAAATCGACGCAGAGAGAAGAGCGAAGCCGAACACCATGTCTCCAACAACTGGCGAGGACTCCCTACTGACCTTCGCCGGTTCTGATGACTGGTCTGGCGACGTAGTCGGCTGCGGATCCGCGAGTCCTGAGGGCAACCACGAACGTTGCTCTCAAGTCGTAGGGGACTCGAGTGTTCGCAGCTGTGTCTCACGACGCCGAAGTGTGAACCCGCGGTCTTTCCGCGAGCTGCCTGGTGACGGAATCCGTACCTGGGCACTAATACGCACTTCACAGCAAAGCTGGTCCTGGGGTTATCTGACCTCTATGGCCTATTTACCGGACTCCCGCTTACTTCAAGAGGTGTTGGCAAAAGCATACACGACGATGCGAGTACATGTAGGAGTCGCAGTCTGAAAGGTCGGATCCGCCAGAGCTAGGGGCGCGATCCGCTGCGTGAGCGACAACCACTCCTTGTCGTAGCTCTTCACGCTCCTCCGACGCGCAAAAGAAAATCAGCCCGAGCCGTGAGGCGAGCGGGCTGATCGTGATGACCCGACGGTATCCAACAACAGCACCGTGTGGGAAGCCACTCCAGAGGCAAGGGTCGCTTCCGACGACCGCAGACCGTGTCGGCGGGACCACACTTCCGGGTCGCCCGCCGCCCCACGCCCACCGGGAGGAGACTGGACCCATGCAGCTGCACCGCGTCACCACCGGCGCGCGCCACGTCGGGCTCGTGCACGGCCTCGGGGCTGACGGCGCGACCTGGCGACCCGTCGTCGACCGGCTCGTGGCCACCGGCCGGTTCACCGTCACGACCGTCGACGTCCGCGGGCACGGGGCGAGCGACCGGGCCGGGTCTTACGGCATCGAGGAGATGGCCGACGACGTCGCCGAGTCGCTGCCGCGCGGGCTCGACGCGGTCATCGGGCACTCGCTCGGCGGATCCGTGCTGGTGCGCGCCGTCGCCCGCCTCGAGCCCGCGCGCGCCGTGTACCTCGACCCCGGGTTCCGGCTCGCGCTGCCGACCTCGGGGATCCGCGGCCGCCTGTTCTGGGCCGCCCCGCTCGTGGGCCTCGCCGTCGCGCAGCTGCCGCGCGCCCGGGCCGCCGCCCGGATCCGCGCCGCCTACGCCCCCGCCGTGCGGGCGTCACTCGACGCCGCCCAGGCGCGCTTCGACCGCGGCATGGCGATCGGCGTCTTCCGCGACGTGGCCTTCCATCCGCTCGCGGTGAGCGCGCCGACCGTGCCGTCCACCGTGGTGCTCTCCGACGACGCGCCCTCGGTGCTGCCCGACGCGTACGCGGCCGAGCTCGAGGGCGCCGGCTGGGATGTGCGGCGGCTGCCGGGGATCCACCACGACATGCAGCTCGAGGACCCGGTTCGCGTGCTCGCGGCGATCGGGGACGTGCTGTGAGCGATGCCGCGCGGGATGAGCCCGGACCCTCGGATCGCCTCGACGACGACGCCATCGCCGCCCGCCTCGCCGCCGCCCTCCGCGCCCCCGACCCGTCCGCACGCCTCCGGGCCGCGCTCAGCGCGGGCACCCGGCCGCATCCGGCGCTCGTCGAGGGGCTGATCCACCGCTGCCGCGTCGAGCCCGACCTCAACGTGCGCGAGATGCTCACGTGGGCGCTCATCCGCCACGACCGCGAGCTCACGATCCCGCCGCTGGTCGCCGAGCTCGCGTCGCCCGTGCCGCAGGCGCGCAGCCAGGCGCTGCACACGCTCTCCAAGATCGGCGACCGGCGCGCGCTGCCGGCGATCGGGCGGGAGCTGCTGCGGGACCCGGACGAGCACGTCGCCCGCACCGCGTGGCGCACGGCGTCCGGCCTGATCGACGCCGACCGCGACCCCACCGGCGCCGGGCTCCTCCTCCGCGAGCTGGCGTCGCAGCTGGGCCGCGGATCCGCGGAGATGCAGCACAGCCTCACGCGCGCGTTCGTCGCGGTCGGCCGTCTGGCGCTCCCGGTGGTCGAGCGGTCGCGGAAGGCGGCGGACGCCCGGGTGCGGATCCACGCGCTCGCCACCCTCGCGATGCTCCGCGACCCGTCCCTCCGCTTCGAGGACGCGGTGGACGACGCGCGCCGCCGGTCGTTCGGCGGGCACCTCGGAGGATCCGCGCGCCCGTAGCCTCCGCGCATCGCGACGCTTCGGTTGCGACTGGATGCGATCTGGAATGAGAAGCGCGGTGAGATCTGAGGTGTGCGAAAGTGGCACACATGGATGCAGTGGGGTTGGGACGACGAATCCACGACGAGCGGGAACGCGCCGGGCTGAGCCAGGGGCAGGTCGCGAGTGCCATCGGTCTCGACAGGACAGCCGTCAACAAGATCGAGGCGGGGATCCGCAAGGTCACTGCGCTCGAGTTGGCCGCGGTGGCCGACGTCCTGGGCATGAGGATGGCTCGTCTGCTGGAGGAGCCGCTGCCCGCGATCGTGTCCCACCGTTCCCACCAGGGACTTGAGGTAGTCGATTCCCGGATTGACAGGGCCCTGGCGGACATCGCCGACGAAGTGGACTTCATCCGGACACTGGGCCCGTCTGACTCGACAGAGCGCGACCCGAGGGAACGTGTGTGGCCGCTCCCACAGTCGGACCACGAGGCCGAGGCCTTGGCGGGAAAGGCTCGGGAGCTGATCGGATATGCGCCGGATGATCCGGCTACACGGCTCGTCGAGAGGGTCAGCGGCATCGGATTGTGGGCCTTCTCTCGCGAACTCGGCGTGGATACCGCGGACGCCGGGATGATCCGGCTCTCGAGCGGAGGCGTGTGTCTGGTGAACAGCAGCAACAAGGTCGGTCGACGGCGGCTGGCCCTTGCGCACGAGCTCGGCCACTACCTCGTGCAGGACGACTACACGGTGGATTGGCGCGTGAGCGACGGCGGCGGCACGGAGGCGCGGCTGGACCGTTTTGCGCGAGCGATGCTCCTGCCGAATTCAACCTTTCCGGAGTTCTGGCGGGGCCAGCTGGAACTCCGTTCGCTCCGCGAGGCGTCGGTCATCACGGCGTCCACCTTCTACGTCGACATGGCGACGCTCGCCCGGCGAGTCAGCGAATTGAGCCTTCCCGGAGAGGTCGATGAGATCCGGCGGGTGCGGACGACCAAGTCGGACATCGTGGAGTGGGGTTTGAACGACACCTCGGAGATGGAGGGGACGAGTTTCCCCACGGCCTACGAGAAGGGTGTGTTGCGGCTGTACCGGGATGAGCAGATCAGTCTCGACCGTGCCCTCGAGCTCCTTCAGGGCACCTACGTCGAATCGGACCTCCCTGAGAGGAGGATCCGGAGCGAGGGCGAGCTCTGGAAGTTCGTCTCGTGAGCGCGGTGAGCGATCCTCTGGTCTTCGACACCGGACCGCTGAGGCACTTCGCGATGCAGGGCTGGCTCGGGCCGCTGCGATTTCTCACCAGCGAGAGAGGCGTCGTAATTCCGGAATCCGTCGACAGGGAGTTGCGTGCCCAGGCTGATGATCATCACGAACTGCGCATGGTGATCGACGTGGACTGGATCGATGTCCATCGTGCCGATGACATGGAACATCTGGCCGCCTTCGCTCGCTACGAGCGACGACTCGTAGTCGACGGGAGGAACCGCGGTGAGTGCGGAGTCCTCGCCTTAGGTGCCACGAAGGGCTGACAGATGGTGCTCGACGACGCCGCTCCTCGCGCAATCGCCGAGTCGGAACGGCGTCGCGTGACCGCGACCGTCCCTCTGCTCTGCCAGGCGATCCGGGCCGGCCAGCTCACGGTCTCGATGACGGAGCAGCTGGCAGATGAGCTCATCATGGGCAAGTACTTCCTGCCCTTCCCGATCGGCAGCTTCCGGGCGTACGCGCTGGAGCAGGGCCTCATCGACTACTGATCCGCGCCCGGCGCCGACGACGAGAGGCGCGCCATGGCCGAGATCACGCAGACCCGCCCGGGTGCCCGCGGCGCGCTCTTCTACGAGTCGTTCGTGTCGCTCTCCGCCGCGCGACCGGGCCGCGCCGACGCCTCAGGCCGTGACGGCCAGCAGCCGCTCGGCCTCGCGCCGCGCCTCCACGATCTCGGCCGTCCCCAGCCCGCATGCGCGCAGGCACGTAGCGGCGATGGCGTCGCGGTCGGCGTCTCCGGGCTCGCCGCGGCGGCGGAGCTGGATCACGAGCTCGGCCAGCTGGATCAGCACGGCCCCCAGCGCCTCCGGCCCGATGGTGCGGCGCACGTCGGCGCTCGCCGCGGCCGTGCCGATCCGCCCGTACGCGTCCTGCAGCTCGCGCCGCTGCGTGCGGAAGCCGTCGTACCGCTCGCCCTGCACCTCCGGCAGCAGGTAGAGCGTGCCGATGTTGTGCGGCGTGTCGGCGAGCGTGCGGAAGTCCGCCATCACGAGCGCGTGCAGGGCGCCGGCCGCCGACGCGCGGTCGGGGACGGCCTCCTCGATGCCGCGGACGACGTCGAGGCTGGGGCGCACGGAGCGCGTCAGCAGCTCGACGAGCAGGTCGTCCTTGCCGGCGAAGTGGTAGTAGAGGGAGGCCTGGCGGATGCCCACCCGCTCGGCGATGAGGCGCGTGGACGTGCCGCTCAGCCCGTACTCCGCGAAGAGCGCCGCCGCCGCGTCGAGGATCTGCTCGCGCGGGCTCAGCGTCGAGCCGGCGTCGGGCATCGCGCGGGGGCGGCCGACGCGGGCCGGCTTGTCGTCCTTGGCCATCCCGCCATCCTCGCAGGTGGGGATCACGCGGCGGCCGGGGTCACGCGCGGCGCGCACCCGGCCGCCTCCCGCGGCGACGGCGATCAGGACGCCGCGCCGATCACCGCGAGCACCTGCCCGGGCGCGACCTGCTCGCCGGGCGCGATGCGGATCTCCAGCACGCGGCCCGCGACCGGCGCGCCCACCACGGACTCCATCTTCATCGCCTCGACCGCGAGCACGGCGTCGCCGGCCGTGACGTCGTCGCCGGGGCGCACGTCCACCCGCCACACGGTCGAGGTGAACGGCGCCGTGACCGCGGTCGCGCCCGGTGGCACGGGCACCTCGTCCGGCGTCGCCACGACCGGCTCGTCGCGCACGTCGAACTCGCCGGAGAGGCGCCAGCGGGCCTTCTCCTCCTCGAACGCGCGCGTCTGCGTCTCGCGGAAGGAGCGGATCGACGCGTCGTTGGCGGCGAGGAACGCGTGGTGGTCGGCGATGGAGAACTCGCCGTCCTCCGTGGCGAAGTCGCCGCGGCCCGCGTCCGTCTCGGCCCGGAGCTCGAGCAGCTCCTCGGCGCCGACGGGGTACCACTCGATCCGGTCGAAGAACCGGAGCGCCCACGGGTGCTCCTGGAAGAGCCCGCCGCGGCGGAAGCGGTTCCAGATCTGCACGGTGCGGCCGACGAACTGGTACCCGCCCGGCCCCTCCATCCCGTAGACGCAGAGGTACGCGCCGCCGATGCCGACCGAGTTCTCGGCGGTCCAGGTGCGCGCGGGGTTGTACTTCGTGGTCACGAGGCGGTGGCGCGGATCCAGCGGCGTGGCCACGGGCGCGCCGAGGTACACGTCGCCGAGGCCGAGCACGAGGTAGCTGGCGTCGAAGACCGTGCGGTAGACGTCGTCGACCGAGTCGAGGCCGTTGATCCGGCGGATGAACTCGATGTTCCACGGCGTCCAGGGCGCGTCGTCGCGGACGCCCGCCATGTAGCGCTCGATGGCGAGGCGCGTCGCCGGGTCATCCCAGGAGAGGGGGAGCCGGACGGTGCGCGACGGCACGACGAGCTGGTCCGTCGGCGGGATCTCGTCCTCCAGCTCCCGGAGCAGGCCCGCGACGGCCGTGGCCTTCAGCACGCGCGGATCCGTGCGCACCTGCAGCGAGCGGATCCCCGGCGTGAGCTCCAGCAGACCCGCGGGCCGCTCCTCCTGCAGCCGGGTCATGAGCGCGTGCACGCGCATCCGGAGCGCGATGTCGAGGGTCATGTCGCCGTACTCCACCAGCACGTCGTCGTCGCCGTCGCGCCGGTACGCCACGGAGGGCCGCGCGTCGGTGGCCTCGAGCCGGCCGATCACGCCGTCGTCGCCGTCGCCGCCCGTGCGGATCACCGTGAGGGAGGCGCGCGCGTCGACGAGGGATGCGGCATCCGCCTCCTTCACGGGCACGAAGCGCACGGTGTCGCCGGGCCGCAGCTGCCCGAGCTTCCACAGCTCGCCGCTCGCGACCACCGCCGGGCACACGAAGCCGCCGAGGGAGGGGCCGTCGGGGCCGAGGATGATCGGGGTGTCGCCCGTGAAGTCGATCGCGCCCACGGCGTACGGGGTGTCGTGGATGTTCGACGGGTGCAGCCCCGCCTCGCCGCCGTCCTCGCGCGCCCAGCCGGGCCGCGGGCCGATGAGGCGGATCCCGGTGCGCGCCGAGTTGTGGTGCACGCCGTAGTCGGTGGCGTACAGCACGTCGATGTCGTCACGGGTGAAGAAGTCGGGCGCCGCGTGCGGGCCCTCGGTGACGGCGATCTCCCACGTGGAGGTGAGCGCCGGCCGCCGGTGCGCGGGCGTCGGGCCGCCGATCAGCCCGAGGCGCGCGCCCGCGGGGAACGCGGGGTGGTCGGCGTCGGAGTCGGGGGATCCGGGCCGCAGCACGTCGCCCGCGAGGAGCGCCCGGCCCGCGTGCCCGCCGAAGCGGCCGAGCGTGAAGGTGGAGGCGGATCCCAGGTACGCGGGCACGTCGATCCCGCCGCGCACGGCGAGGAGCAGGCGGAGCCCGGGCCCGTCGGCGCGCCCGATCGCGAGGGTCTGCCCGGCGGCGACCTCGATCGGCTCCCACATCGCGGCAGGCGTCCCGTCGACCGTGACCGGCGCGGGCGCGCCCGTCACCGCCACCACCGAGGCGGTCGAGAAGCGCAGCACCGGGCCGTCGGCCGTGATCTCGAGCCCCGGCGCGCCCTCCGGGTTGCCGACCGCGAGGTTCGCCTCCGCGAGCGAGACGGGGTCGAACGGGCCGCTCGGCGGCACGCCGACCTGCCAGTACCCCAGCCGGCCCGGCAGGTCCTGCACGGTGGTCAGGGTGCCGGGGGAGACGACGTCGATGCGCGGCGCCGGGTCGTCCGTCACGTCGAGGGTCGACGTGGAGTGCGTGGCCGTGCGCAGCTCGAGGTCGTCGGTGAGCGCCCGCAGCAGGCCGGTGTTCGTGACGATGCCGTCGATCCGCGTGCCGTCGAGCGCCTCGCCGAGGAGGTCGAGCGCGTCGTCGCGCGTCTCGCCCATGGCGATGACCTTGGCGAGCAGCGGGTCGTAGGAGGCGGAGACCTCGAGGCCGGTCTCGATCCAGCCGTCGACGCGGATCCCGGGCCCCGCCGGCAGCACGGCCTGCGTCACGAGGCCGCTCGACGGCAGGGATCCCTTGGCCGGGTCCTCCGCGTAGAGGCGGGCCTCGACGGCGTGGCCCTGCGGGATCCACTCGCGCGTGAAGAGGTCGTCGGGCAGCCCCGCGGCGCCGTCGCGGGCGAGCCGCAGCATCAGCTCCACGAGGTCGACGCCGTGCACCTCCTCGGTGACGGGGTGCTCGACCTGGAGGCGCGTGTTCACCTCGAGGAACGCGGCCTCCTCGCGCACCGGGTCGTAGACGAACTCGACCGTGCCGGCGCTGCGGTAGGAGACCGACTCCGCGAGCGCGCGGGCCGAGGCGTGCAGCTGGGCGCGCACGCGGTCGGGCAGGGCGGGGGCGGGCGCCTCCTCGATGACCTTCTGGTTGCGGCGCTGGAGCGAGCAGTCGCGGTCGCCGATCACGGCCACGCGGCCGGTGCCGTCGCCCACGAGCTGCACCTCCACGTGGCGGGCCGGGCGCACGAGGCGCTCGAGGAAGATCCCGGTGGATCCGAACGCCGACTCCGCGAGCCGCGTCACCCGGCCGTACGCCTCGCGCACCTCCTCGGGCGTCGCGCAGGCCTGCATCCCGATGCCGCCTCCGCCGCCCGTGGCCTTGAGCATCACGGGCAGCCCCACGCGCGCCGCCTCGCGCACGGCCTCGTCGGCGTCGGCGAGGAGGCCGGTGCCGGCGAGCATCGGCACCCCTGCGGCCTCGGCGAGCTCGCGCGCGGTGTGCTTGGCGCCGAACGCGAGGATCTGGTCGGCGGTCGGCCCGACGAAGCGGATCCCCGCCTCCTCGCAGGCCGACGCGAACTCCAGGTTCTCGCTGAGGAACCCGTAGCCGGGGTGGATGAGGCCGGCGCCCGTCGCGCGCGCCGCCTCGATGATCGCGTCGATGCGCAGGTACGACTCGCGCGGCGCCGCCGGGCCGAGGCGCACGGCCTCGTCGGCCTCGCGCACGTGGGGAGCCGCCCGGTCGGCGCCGGAGAAGACCGCGACCGTGCGCATGCCCATGGCCTTCGCGGTGCGGATCACGCGGCACGCGATCTCGCCGCGGTTCGCGACGAGCACGGTGTCGAGGTCGAGCGCCCGGCTCTCGGCGGCGCCGCGCTCGGCGGCGCTCACGGCTCCACCACGATCATCCGCAGCGGCGTGCAGCTGAAGTCGTTGCACGGGTTGTTCATCTGCGGGCAGTTGGAGACGATCACCAGCACGTCCCGCTCCGCCCGCACGGCCACCCGCTTCCCGGGCGCGCTCATCCCGTCGACGATCCCGAGGGCGCCGTCGGCCTCCACCGGCACGTTCATGAACCAGTTCACGTTCGAGACGATGTCGCGCGCGCCCAGCCCGTGGCGCGCGCCCTCCGTGAGGAAGTTCTCCCGGCAGGCGTGCTGGTGCGCGGTGTGGTGCCCGTAGCGGAGCGTGTTCGACTCCTTCGAGCAGGCGCCGCCGAGGGTGTCCTGGCGGTCGATCTCGTTGCCGACCACGGTCATCAGCGGCCGGCCCTCGCTCGACATGAGCACGGATCCGGTGCCGAGGTACGCGTTGCCCTGCGCCACGATCGTGTCGGGCACGCTGTACCGCTCCTCGGGATCGTCGGCGTCGTAGACGAGGAAGTCGGCGGACTGGTTGCCGCCCACGTCGACGATCGTGAGCACCTGTCCGGCGCGCACGACGGCCGACCAGGGCGCGAGCGGCGCCACGCGGTCGTCGCGCACCACGCGGCCCGGCACGAGCGACGCGCCCCAGTCGAGCACGGCGTCGGGCGCGTGCACGGCGCCGGTGGGGACGGTGGAGGTGACGGTCGGGGTCATCGGTTCCCTCTCGCTTCGCAGCGGTCGATGGAGTTGAGGTAGGCGCGGGTGAGCTCGGGCGTCGCGTGGAAGCGCGCGTCGTCGGGCCCGGTGGGGGAGCCGCGCCAGGCGTGGATCCGCAGGGGCCCCACCACGTGGTCGGGCCGCGGGTCGAGCGGGTGCGGCACGTTCGCGACGAGCACCAGCAGCGGCATCTCGGCCACCAGGGTCACGTGGGTGCCGGGCCCGGCGGATCCGGTGGGCCGCAGCCCGCCGTCCTCCTCCACGCGCACGCCCTGGAAGAAGGAGACGCCGGGCGGCAGGTCGCGCCGCGTGAGCCCGTGCTTCGCGGCGGCCTTCACGAGGAGCGAGCGGCCGCTCGGCGTCGAGCCCTCGGGCGCGCCGGATCCGTAGCGCCGCTCGTTGAGCGCGTCGGTCGAGGTGCCGCAGAGCGCGTCGTGGTGGCCGGAGGTGTCCTCGACGACGCTCGCGAGGATCCGCCCGTCACCGCTCAGCAGCGGCGAGCCCTGGCCGAGGTACGCCTGCCATGGGATCTTCACGGTGTCGGCCACGTTCAGCCGCTCGCCGGGCGCCTCCGCGTCGTAGAGCAGCAGGTGCGCGCAGGCGTCGCCCGTGGGGTCGTTGAACCGGAGGCGGGATCCGCGCGCCAGCACCCGGTGCCCGTACCCGCCGGGCGCGACGGTCTCGGCCCAAGTGAGGTCGGCCGGATCCACGCCCGCGGGCGCGAACGGCGACGAGGAGGCGGGGACGTACGGCATCCAGTCGCTCCGGAGGGCGGCCTGCGCGCGGGCGTCGTCGCGGGAGGCGGTGACGCTGTCGGTCGTGTGCAGGTCCCTCATCGGATCGTCGCCCCCGCCGCCTCGACGACCGGGATGGCGGCCGTGGTCGGCACGTCCCGCAGCTCGAGGGGCCCGTGCGAGCGGTGCCGCCACGCGTGGTACCCCGCGCCGACCAGCAGCGTCGCGCCGATGAAGAGGAGCGCGCTGTGCTGCAGCCACCACGACCCGCCCGTGAGGTCGTAGATCTCGGCGCGCGGCCAGATCAGGTTCACGGCCATGCCGGCCTGGAACAGCACGGCGACCACGTTCACCGGGATGCCCCAGCGGCCGAGCGTGAACAGCGGCTTCCCGTCCTCGTCGACGCCGCCCTGCGGGAAGCGCCCGCGGATCCGGGCGACCAGCAGCGGCCCGGTGACGCCGAGGTACGCGAGGTAGAGCATCGCGATGCAGAGGCTCGAGAGGGCCGTGAAGATGGCGGACTGCCCGGCGTTGACCACCAGCGCGAGGACCGCGCCCGCTCCGACGACCACCGAGGTGAGCACGGGCGTGCCGGTGCGCGGGGACACGCGGGCGAGCTGGCGGTGGAACGGCAGGGCCTTCTCGCGCGCCATCGAGTACATCATCCGCGTGCCCGACGTCTGCACCGCGAGCGTGCACGCGAACACCGCGACCGCTACCGCGCACAGCAGCAGGCGTCCGCCCACCTCGCCCGCGGCCGAGGTGATGACCCAGGCGAGGCCCTTCGTGGCGAGCTGCCCGTCGGTGACGCTCGGCGCCGCGACCAGCGCGCCCACGATGAGGAGCGCCCCGCCGAGCCCGGAGACCACCAGCGCCCGCACGATGGTGCGCGGCGTCGTCTTCCGCGGGCTGTGCGTCTCCTCGGCGAGCTCGCCCGCGGAGTCGAAGCCGACCATCACGTACGCGGCCATGAGGGAGGACGCGAGCCACGCGAAGACGTACGGCTCGTCGCCCGTGCGGCCGGCGGTCGTGAGCACGACCTCGGGCCCGCGCTGCGGGAGGAGGAACAGCACCGCGACGAGCACGACCACGCCGACGATCTCGATCAGCACTCCCGCCGTGGTCACGCGCGCCATGAGCCGCACGCTCAGGATGTTGACGACCGTGGTGACGGCGAGCAGGAGGATCCCGAGCAGCACGGCGTTCGCCGCGCCCGTGGGGGAGGCGACCGACGGATCCGCGTCCGGGCCGCCGACGATCTGGAACCCGGCCCAGATGGCGGGCAGCACGGCCTGCACCGCGATGGCCGCGACGGCGACCGTGAGGATCTGGCCGACGATCATGGTCCAGCCGGTGAACCACCCGAACGTCGTGCCCGCGAGCCGGCTCGACCACTGGAAGATCGCGCCCGAGATCGGCCACGACGCCGCGAGCTGCGCGAAGTTGAGGGCCACGAGCAGCTGCCCGACGAAGACCACCGGCCACGCCCAGAAGAACGCGGCGCCGCCGAGGCCGAAGCCGAGCCCGAACAGCTGGAACACGGTCGTGAGGATCGACACGAAGGAGAACCCGGCCGCGAACGAGGAGAACGGGCCGACGCCCCGATGGAGCTCCTGCGCGTAGCCCGACGGGACGTGATCAGCGCGGGCCGCGGTGTCCCGGGCGTGGCCGGACGGGACGACGGGGGCGGGGGCCACGGCGGGTGCCGCCGCCGGCGAGGGGGTGTGCGGGGTGCTCAATCTTCTGGCCTCTCACGAGGGCGCGGTGCTGCGGATGCGCCGGAGATCCGGTTGCCCGGTCGGAGTATCTATCGAGCGATAGGTATTTCGATCCAGTGTGGTTCTGCCCCGTATCGCGGCCGTTTCCCTCGTGTTACCGGCGTGTATCTTCTCTCGGGGCGGCGGATCCGGTGGCCGTCGCCGCCCGCCGTCACCGGCCCCGACACGCACGGAGGGGCCCGCAGCGCATCGCTGCCGGCCCCTCCGTGTGCGTCCCGCCTCGGGATCGGGTCACGTCGCGAGCGTCACCGCGCGGCCACCCGCGCCGGCGCGAGCAGCCCCAGGAACGCGAGATCGTCCGCCACCTTGGCGATGAGCGCGCGGTCGAGCGACGGGATCTCCGGCTCCCCGAGCGGGCGCACCTCGCGGACGGCCGCGGCGAAGGCCTCGGCGGGGATCGCGGAGCCGGCGTGCGGCTCCTCGGGGGCGGCGAACGCGTGCATCAGCGGCAGGACCGACCGGGCGCGGTCCGCGTCGGGCAGCGCGGCCAGCGCCGCGCGGAACCGGGCGACCCACTCCGCGTGGTCGTCCACGCGCTCGATGTCGTGGCCGTCCTCGCGGAGCCAGTCGACGAAGGTGTCGAGCGAGACGCCGTCGTCGTGGGGGTTCACGACGTTGAACGTGCGGTGCCCCTCGGTGAGCGCGGCGCCGATCGCGTCGATCGCCGCGGCCGTGAAGTCGGCGGGCAGGCCGTCGTAGTGGGACGGCTGCCGCTCGCCGTCGGGGCCGCGCCGCACGAACGAGGCCGGGGCGAGCCCGGTGGTGAGCACGCTCCACATCAGCCGGGTGAAGACGTCGGGGAGGTTCACCTGGCCGCGCCAGCGGGGGTGCGCCAGGATCATGTCGGAGCGGAACACGGCCACGGGGACGCCGTGGTGCTCGTGCGCCTCGCGGAGCAGCACCTCGCTCGCCCACTTGCTCGCCCCGTACCCGTTGGCGTACTCGTCGCCGACGGCCCACTCGGGGATCATCACGCGGATGTCGGCGTGCTCGTCGAGCGCGGCGGGCGCGGACGGCTCCGCGTCCGCGGTCGTGCCCGGCTGCGCGCCGCCCGCGACGGCGACGCTCGACACGAACGTCACGGGCACGCTGCCGGCGGCGATCGCCAGGCGGATCGCCTCGGCGGTGCCGACGACGTTCGGGCCGAACAGCGCCGGGTACGGGAGCACGTGGTTCACGAGGGCCGCCGCGTGCGCGACGAGGTCGACGCGGGCGGCCAGGGCCGTCCACCGCTCCTCGTCGAGGCCGAGGCGGTGCTCGCTGACGTCGCCGGCCCGCACCTCGAGCGAGCCCGCCAGCTCGGCGAAGCGCCGGGCGAACGCGGGATCGGCGGCGAACGCGGTGTCGAGGCGGCGCCGGGCGTCGGCGTCGTCGGCGCCGCGCACGATGCACACGAGCGTGCCGCCCGTCGGGGCGAGGCGCTCGAGCCAGTCGATGGCCAGGAACCGGCCGAGGTAGCCGTTCGCGCCGGTGAGCAGGACGGTCCGGGATCCCGGCGTGGTGGCCGACGCCCGGGGGACCGGGATCGGGATGCCGCCGAGCATCCGGTCGAGACGGAGGTCGCTCGCGCGGAGGGTGGAGGCGCCGGCGCCGTGCACGCGGGTCACGGTCGGCCGGTCGTCGGAGGCGGAGCGCTCCACGAACGCGGCGACGGCGGCGAGGTCGTTGGTCGGGTCGGTGATGACGCCGACGGGCACCTCGGTCTCGAACACGTCCTCGAGGATCCCGGAGAACGTCAGCGCGGACAGCGAGTCCCCGCCGAGGTCGGAGAACCGGGCCGCGGCGGCGGTCGCGGGGGACGCCTCGGCCCCGAGGAGCTGCAGGGCGGCGCGCACCACCGTGTCGACCGTCGGCTCGTCGTCGGGGCGCTCGCGGAGGGCGGCCACCAGCGTGCCGGTCTGCTGCTCCGCCAGCGCGTCGTAGAGGGCGGCGAAGCGCTCGCCGTACCGCTGCGTGAGGCGCAGGCGCAGGAGCTTGCCGGCGTCGGAGAGCATGCCGTCCTCGACCGTGAACGGCCGCGGCTCGACGATCACGCCGCGGGGCACCTCGTAGGGGGCGAGGTCGTGCTCGCGGGCTGTGCGCTGGAGCGCGGCGAGGATGTCGCGCTCCGACGCCCCCTCGGTCGCCGGCACGACGACCGCGACGAGGAACGCGTGCCGGCTGTCGCCGTGCAGCGCGATCTGGTGCACCTCGGGCGTCCCGCCGTACGTCGCCTCGAGGGAGGCCACCGCGACGAACTCGCCCTGCGACAGCTTGAGCACGTTGTTCCGGCGGTCGACGTACTCGTAGGTGTCGGGGGCGGTCCGGGCCATGACGTCGCCGGTCCGGTAGAAGCCGTCCTCGTCGAACACCGCCGCGGTGACGTCCGGCCGGCGGAAGTACCCGGCCATCGCGGCGGCGCTCTTGACGAGCAGCTCGCCCCGCGGGTACGGGAGGTCGGTGGTGCGGTACCCGAGCTCGGGGACGTCGACGAGCTTGTGCTCGGTGACGGGAGGCTGCTGGACGACCCCGTCGCGGAGGATGCCGCCGGCCTCGGTCGACCCGTACATGTCGTGCAGCGTGATCCCGAGGCACTCCTCGGCGTAGGTGCGGAGCGCGGGCGTCAGCGGGGCGCTGGTGCAGATGGCGTCGCCGATGCGGCCGCCGAACGCGCGGACGCGCAGGTCGGCCTGCACGGCGGCGCGGACCGCATCCGGGTCCGCGTCGCCCGCGGCGAGCCGTCGCTGCTCCTCGCGCTCGCCCTCCTGCCGGACCATCTCCGCGACGCGCGGCACGAAGACGAACTCGGTCGGCGTGAAGGCGCGGAGGTCGTCGAAGAGCGTCGACAGGTCGGTCGAGGTCGCGAGCGCGACCGTGCCGCCGCGGCCGAGCGTGGCGAGCAGGGCGAGGCGGCCGGTGAGGTGGCTCAGGGGGAGGTACGCGTACCCGACGATGCCGTCGGCGTCGTCAGCGGTCGCGGATGCGTCGGCGGCGGGGGCGGACGGGATGGCGTGCCACAGCCGCTCGACCATGGAGCGCGTGTACATCGCGCCCTTCGGCGTGCCGGTGCTGCCGGACGTGTAGAGCAGGAGCGCGAGCGGGTCCTCGCCGGGCGCGGGGTGCCACGGGCTGACGCGCGGCAGGGCGGCGCCCCGGGCGACGAGGCCGTCGAGCGTCACGTCGGCGTCGGCGTCGGCGTCGGTGCCGGCGCCGGTGTCGGCGCCCGTGTCGAGCAGCATCGTCCGTACGCCGTCGCCCGATGCCCCGGCGACCGCCCGGGCCATCGCGCCCTGCTCGACGGTGGCCGCGATCCAGGCCGGCTCCGTCTCCTCGACGATGGCGCGCAGGGCCCCGGCGGGCGCGCTCGCCTGCAGGGGCACGCTCACCGCGCCGAGGATCCACGTGGCCAGGTCGAGGGTGATGGCGTCCGCGGTCGCGCTGCCGAGCACCGCGATGCGGTCGCCGGCGGACACGGTCTCCCCGAGCGCCGCGGCCAGCGCGCTCGCCCGGTCCCACAGCTCCCGGAAGCTCGTGTCGGTGATGTCCGGCCCGGAGCGCTCCCGCAGTGCCGTCCGCTCGGCGTGCTGCTGGAATATCGCCTCGACCGACGTGTCGTCGTGCTCGTTCTCCAGTTGCTCAGTCCCCATGGTGTTCGTCCTCTCCTCGTTCGTCCCGGAGCGCTCCTGCGCTCCGGCTTCAGTTCTCGTCGAGCGTGATGCCCGCCAGCGCCATGCCGTCGGCCACCGTCCACCGCCCGGTCCCGGTGAACGCCGGTCCGCGGCGTGCGCGGACCGCGAAGGAGCCGTCCGGGTGGAGCACGACGTGCGCGCCGTCGATGCCGTACCAGCCGCCGTGCGCCGACGTCCGCGCCTTCGCGACGGCCTCGGCGGCGGCGAACAGCACGCTGTCCGGGCTCCCGACACCGGCCGCGCGGAGCGCCTCCAGGCCCGCGGCGACGCGTGCGCCGCCGAGATCCGCCACGCGCGCCAGCACGCCGCCGGGCAGGGGCCGGGCGGGTGTCGCGTCGATGCCGATCCCGGCGTGCTCGTCGCGTCGCCCCACGGCGCACGCGCGGAGCCCGACGCAGTGCGTGATGCTGCCGACGACCCCGGACGGCCACACCGGCGCTCCGCTCCGCGCGACGGGGATCGATGCGCCCCGGATGCCCAGTGCCGCGAGCGCCTGGCGCGCGAGCACGCGACCGGTCACGAACTCCGCGCGACGGCCCGGGAGCGCCGTCGCGACGGCCTCCCGCTCGTCGTCGGCGAGGGCCCCGTCGAGGTCGTCCCTCGACGTCACCACGACCACGGAGTCGGGGAGGAGGGCCCCCTCGAGGATCCGCGATAGTAGTTGCACTGACACAACTAAACGCCCGCTTCCTCCGAGGTTCCCGGGTCGCGGGGACCGTACTACACTACGCCGCCGGACGCGCGGGGGCGACGAGCGGGGGCGTCGAGCGGTCGGTCCGCCCCTGCCGCCCGGCGCCTCGGAATCGCCTCCACGGTCCTTGACGGAAGCGCCCGCGGGGAGTCGGCTGGATGCTCCCGACGGCGGTGCGCGCGCCTCACGGCGACGGCGCCCGTCGTCCCCGCGAACCCTCAGGAGGATCACCATGGCTGGACGCTTCGACGGCAAGGTCGTCATCATCACGGGCGCAGGTTCGGGCATCGGCGAGGCCACGGCCCGCCGCTTCGTCGCCGAGGGCGCCAAGGTCGTGATCACCGACAGCGTCGAGGACAAGATCCGCGCGGTCGCCGACTCACTGCCCGACGGCAGCGCCACCGCGCTGGTCGCGGACGCCGCCGTCTCGGCCGACGCCGACCGCGCGGTCGCCGCCGCGCTCGAGGCGCACGGCCGCCTCGACGTGCTCGTCAACAACGCCGGCACGTTCCAGGCCGGCCCGATCGCCGACATCACCGACGAGGAGTGGCACCGCGTCATCGACACGGATCTCTCGGGCGTCTTCTACGGCACCCGCGCGGCGCTCCCGCACCTGGTGGCGACGCGCGGATCCATCGTCAACGTCTCCTCGGTGTCGGGCATGGCGGCGGACCACCACATGAGCGCGTACAACGCCGCGAAGGGCGGCGTGAGCAACTTCACGCGCGCCGCCGCGCTCGACCACGGCGTCGACGGCGTGCGCGTGAACGCGGTCGCGCCGGGCCTCATCTGGACCGAGCTGGTCGCCGGCAAGGAGGACGACGAGGAGCTGAAGGCCGAGTTCGCCAAGCGCATCTCCCTCGGCCGCGGCGGCGAGGCCGACGAGGTGGCGGCGGCGATCGCGTTCCTCGCGAGCGACGACGCCTCGTTCATCACGGGCGCGATCCTGCCCGTCGACGGCGGCACCACGGCGAGCAACGGGCAGCCCTCGCAGGCGTAGGCCGGTCGCGGCGCCGGTCAGGCCGCGGGATCGCCGCCCCCGGCACCCGGCGCGTCCGGCAGCCCCGCGCGCAGCCGCGCCGTCCGCTCGCGCGCCAGCTCGAGGCGCGCCTCGCCGAGCGCGGCGGTCGCGGCGAGCGTGCGCCGGCCGGCGAGCGCGACCCGGATGATCACGATGAGCGCCACCGCCACGAGCACGAGCAGCGCGACGAACACGAGCAGCACGCCCGACCCGAAGACGTCGTACGCGGTCGGCATCAGGATGCTGTCGCCGCCCACGCTCAGACCGCCGGGCCCACGGGACCGGACCCGGGCGCGTACGGCCCGCCGTTCCCGTCGGCGTCGCCGTCGTCGTCGGCCTGGAGCCGCGCGGTCTGCTCGCGGATGAGCTCGAGCCGCGCCTCCTGCAGCGAGGTCGTGACGAGGAGCGTCCGCCGCGCCACGAGCGCGAGCCGGATGAGCACGACGGTCGCGACGATCGACAGCACCACGAGGGCGAGGAGGACGAGGACGTACAGGACGATGCCGATGCCGGCGCCCGGAGTGGAGATCATCTCCCGAAGCTAGCGGCCGGGATCGGTCCCACGGTGGATCGGCCTCCGGTCGGCGCGGGGCGTAGCGTGGATCCCGCCCTTCCTCCGCCGATCCGTCAGGAGCCCCCGCATGCCCACCGTCCTCCTCACCGGATTCGAGCCCTTCGACGGCGACACCAGCAACCCGTCGTGGACGGCCGTGCAGGAGGTGCGCGACCGCTGGGACGGCGACGCCGAGATCCAGGTGCGCCAGCTGCCGGTCGACTTCGCGAAGGTGGACGACGCGCTGCGGGCGGCGCTCGCCGAGGTGGATCCGGACGTCGTGATCTCCGTGGGCCTCGCCGGCGGCATCGAGACGCTCGAGGTGGAGCGCATCGCGATCAACGTCGACGACGCCCGCATCCCCGACAACACGGGCTTCCAGCCCATCGACGAGCCGGTCGTCGACGGCGGCCCGGCTGCGTACTTCAGCACCCTGCCGATCAAGGCGGCGGTCGCGGCCGTGCGCACGAAGGGGATCCCCGCGGTCGTCTCGCAGACCGCCGGCACCTACACGTGCAACCACGTCTTCTACCTGCTGATGCACGAGCTGCGCGACCGGCCCGGTACCCGCGGCGGCTTCGTCCACATCCCGTACTCCACGGAGGAGGCGATCGGCACCGACCGCCCCTACATGCGCATGGACCGGATCGCGACGGCGCTCACCGCGGTCGTCCGCGCGACGCTCGCGAACGCGACCGACGTGAAGGTGGGCGGCGGGTCGCTCGACTGAGCTGCGGCTGAAGAACGACGCGCTACGAAGTCCCTCGGGCAAGACCGCAGGCGGTTTGGCGGCGCGCGGGGACGGCGTCGCAGTGGGATCGAGTCCAGGCGGAGGTCGACCGAAGCTGGAACCCCGTCCGATAGGGGTTCAGGCGGATTGCCTCACGCCGGAGCGTCCTGCTTGTCGTGCCGCGCACGGGTGAGGAAGGACTGAGCGCACACGCGTAAGTGGGTTCGTGTCTTGTCAGGTGCTGCCCCCGCGTGGACGGCAGGTGCGTGCGGGTGCACCTCTAGAGAGTGATGTGCCTCTCGTGCCTGTCCGAGTCGGAGGCGCGCTCGTCCGCTATCAGGGCCTCGGTATCGCACCACTCGCCTCTCCGGAAGCAGCGATGGACCTGTCCACATAAGTGCTGACTTGCACATCACGCAAGTTCTACAGCCAGGTGAACTTGCTGGACGCTTGGGCTGTCTGCACTCAGTGGGGGGGGGCTACGCCAGTCATGAGGTAAAGCGTCTGACAATACACCTGATGGGGCGCAATCACAGGCCGGTAGCGCCCTTCGTCTCGGTTAGGCAGATTCGTGTGCGTCCAGGGCTGGGTGTGAGAGTTAATCGACAGATGAACCACGACGCGCTCGCCCCTGCGCGGATGAATCGAATAACCGATGTCGATCAAGGAGTGTGAAAGATGAAAAAGGCGATCATCGCGACAATGTTCGCGATATCTTCAGTCATGGGCCTAGCGGCGCCTGCCATACCGGCGGAGCGAACTCCGGCGGACGCGAGGCCGCTTGAATTCTCACAAGAGGTCTTGCGGCATGCATCGACCGCGACCGAGTTCGCATCCGACTCCAGAGACGTATCCATCGCTGCAGCCGAGCGGGCTAACATCACAGCGGCCGGGTTCGAGGCGACGAGCATTCAGCCGGGGACAAGGATGCCGCAGGTCATCTCGTCCTGCCGGAATCCCGGAGCGACTTGCACGCTGGATCGATCCGTCACAGCGACAGCTACCATCAGCGGGGGAGCGGGGATCAGCTTCGAGGTGCTCAACGCCAACCTCGGCGGCTCGTACTCGGAGTCGGTCACCTTGGGCGTGTCCTGCACATCGCCCACGCTCGGACAGGGGCAGCTGTACAACGCGTACCTACAGGGCACTTTCGTGATCTTCACCTATAACGGCACTAGTGGGACTGCGTTCCTGCCCACTGGCATCGATTGCCGGGTCCAGGCCGGCTAGTCGAGATTGGGTGCGCCGGCTGCGATCGCCCACGTCGAACCAGTCGGCGCACCTTCCACAGCCACGGTGAGGCGCACTCCCTTCAGCGGCACATTATCGGCTAGGACCTGCACGCCGGAGCTTGAGTCACATTTCATTTTCACGGCGGACTCGTCGGCTATCTTCACCGTTGCCTCGCCTGCAGCGCCGATACACATGGCATAGACGGCGAGTCCGCTTCGGTCCCCCGCTATTTCGACAGAGGACGACTGCGGTCCCCCTCCGCTTCCGGCAAGGCCGCCATAGGACTCCCCGCTCTTTTCCTTGAGGGATCCGTCGAGGGTGCGCATGAGACTTTGTGGCGAGGGCACAGTGTCCACGGGTCCGGGATCGGTGGTCGTGCATGATGACATGGCCATGACTGACGCAGTGATGACGGCGGACGCGACGATGTAGCGCTTCATATGAGCTCCTCCCGATGCGCTTTGTCCGTGCGACGATACTGCACGCGGCCAACGGTGCTGGATCTGAAGGAACCTTCAACGATCATGGTGTATCGCGCCGAAGCCCACGAGGCCATCTCGACTCATTGATCGTCATGTTCGTCGAGCTGAAGTACGGCCCGATGCTGAAGCAGGGCCGGCACTCCTCCGTTACGTCCTAAGGACGAGTCAGATGAATTCCCAGAGGTCGGCAGCGGACGTGAAGGCGGCCGGCAGGGGGCTCGCCTGATCCGTGGCGGCATCAGCCCACCCGCGCATCCGCCCCGCGCACCCGCAGCATCAGCAGCAGCCCCGCGAGCAGCACGATCACGATGCCGATGATGCCGAAGCGGGTGTCGCCCGTGATCGCCACCGCGATGCCGAACAGGCCGGGCGCGAGGAACGAGACCGCGCGGCCGGTGGTCGTGTAGAGGCCGAACATCTCGCCCTCGCGGCCGGCGGGGGAGATGCGCGCGAGGAACGTGCGGCTCGACGACTGCACCGGCCCCACGAACAGGCAGAGGAACAGGCCCGTCGCCCAGAAGCCGGCCTTGGCGTCGCCGACGGCGAGCACCGCGGATCCGCCGACGATGAGGCAGACGAGCGAGACCACGATGACGGGCTTCGCGCCGAACCGGTCGTCGAACCAGCCGGCCGCGAAGGTCCCGATGCCGGCCACGACGTTGGCCGCGACGCCGAACAGCAGCACCTCGGTGGTCGTGAACCCGAAGACCTGGGCCGCGATGATCGCCCCGAACGTGAACACCGCCGCGAGCCCGTCGCGGAACACCGCGCTCGCGAGCAGGAACACGAGCACGCGCGGCGACTCCCGGTACAGCTCGGCGATCCGGCGGAACAGCGTGCCGTACGACGCGAGGATGCCCTGCCGCTTGCGCCCCGGCGCCGCCGGGATCTCGGGCACGCCCACGAGCACCGGGATCGAGAACACGGCGCACCAGATCGCCGCCACGAGGATGGCGACGCGCACGTCGAGCGCGCCGCCCGCCTCGCCCGACGGCAGGCCGAGGAGGCCGGATGCGCCGGGCGTCCCGAAGTCGAAGAGGAAGAGGCCGAGCAGGAGCGCGAGCAGCACGATGCCGCCCACGTAGCCCATGCCCCAGCCGAGGCCGGACACGCGGCCGACGGTGCGCGGCGTGCTCACCTGCACGAGCATCGCGTTGTAGTTCACGCTCGCGAACTCGAAGAACACGTTCCCGGTGGCGAGCAGCACGGCGCCGAGCCACAGGTACGACGGCACCGGCTCCACGAACACCATGCCGAGCATCGCGAGCACGACGATGCCCGTGTTGATCCCGAGCCAGAGGCGTCGGCGCCCGGATCCGTCGGAGCGCTGCCCGAGCACGGGCGCGAGCACCGCGATGAGGAGGCCCGCCAGGGTCAGCGCCAGCGAGATCACGCCGGACGTGTCGGCCTTCGCCGCGACGAGCGCCGGGTTCCGGTCGTCGTCGCCCGCGGCGGCCACGATCGCGGGATCCACGAACAGGCTGCTGGCGAGGTACGTGCTGAAGACGAAGGTGGTGACGACCGCGTTGAAGGCCGCGGATCCCCAGTCCCAGAGCGCCCACGCGGCGACGCGTCGGCGGGGAGGGGCGGCGGGGTCGGGTCCGGCGACGGCGGCGGGCGCGGTGGTGCTCATGCTCGCAACCTAGCCCGTGCGCGTGTCCCGCCGGGGTCGTGCCGCCGCCCGGCCCGCCCTACGCTGGCCCGATGGACGGACCCCTCGAAGGCGGCAACATGAACCGCGTCGAGCGCGAGGGCGACACCGTGCTCCGCGACGCCGGCCCGTGGACCCCGACCGTGCACCGCTACCTGCGGCACCTCGCGCTCGCGGGCGTCGACGGGATCCCCGAGCCGCTCGGCGTCGAGGGCGGCCGCGAGCGGCTCACCTTCCTCGACGGCGTCGTACCCGTCTACCCGCTGCCCGACTGGATCTGGTCCGACGACGTGCTCGTCCAGGCCGGCCGCCGCCTCCGCGAGCTGCACGACGCGAGCGTCGGCTTCTTCCTCGGCGGTGCCGTCTGGCAGTCGGAGGCCAAGGTGCCGAGCGAGGTCATCTGCCACAACGACTTCGCGCCGCACAACCTGGTCTTCGCCGACGGCCGACTCATCGGCGTGATCGACGTCGACATGTGCTCGCCCGGCCCGCGCATCTGGGACATCGCGTACCTCGCGACGCGCGCGGTGCCGCTCACCGGGTCCACCCCGGCGGGCGCGCCCGGCATGGACGACGCGCGCCGCCGGGTGGCCCTGCTCCTCGACGCGTACGGATCCGACGCGACCTGGACCGACGTGATCCGCGTCGCCATGCTGCGCCTCCACGACCTCGCCGAGATGTCCGACGCGAAGGCCGACGAGCTCGGCAAGCCGCACCTCCGCGACGAGGCCGTGCTCTACCGGGCCGACGCCGCGCACCTCCGCGGGATCCTCGACGCGGACCGGGCCGCCGACGCCTGACCGGCGACCCGCCGCACCCGCCGCCCTCACCCGCGCGGCAGCAGCCCCGCGACCTCCCGCAGCACGTCCGCGTCCTCGTAGGCGAGCCCCAGCCCGATCGCCTCGTCGACGGGGAACCACGCCACGCGCTGCCCCTCGGTGAGCGCGATGTCCTCCGCCGGCACGTGGAGCCTGGCCGTGAACGTGTGCTCGACGCCGTAGGACCGCGTCCGCGTCATGAGGTGCGTGACCTCCGCGGCCGGGATCCGCGCGCCCAGCTCCTCCTCGACCTCCCGCACGATGCACGCGAGCGGCGTCTCGGGCGGCTCGAGCATCCCGCCGGGCAGCGCCCACATGCCGGGGAAGGGGATGGTCGGGATGTCGTCGCGCAGCTGCAGGAGGATGCGCCCGCTGCCGTCCACGAGCACGACCTGGCAGCCCTCGCCCGCGGCCGCGCTCGCCGCAACGCCCGCGCCCGCTCCCGCCGCAGCGCTCACGCGGTCCCCGCCGCGTCCGGCCCGTCCATCGTGTGCGCCGTCATCGCGATCGCCGCGCGCGCGATGTCCTCCGCCGTCTCCTCGGATCCGAGCCCCGGCGACGCCCGCAGGGCCACCTCGGCCGCCGCGCGGTAGTCCGCGGCCACGCGCGCGAGCTTGGCGCGGCCGGTGTCGGTGAGCTCGAGGAAGACGCTGCGCCGGTCCCGCGGATTGGGCACGCGGCCGAGGAGCCCCGCCACCACCAGCCGGTCGATCACGGCGGTCACCGCGCCCGTGCCCATGGAGATCTCGGCGGCGAGCAGCTTCGGCGTGATGCGGCCGAGGTCGCCGACCAGGCTGATCACGGTCAGGTCGGTGGTGTTCATGCCCACGTCCTGGGCGATGCGCGTGCGCAGCTGCCGCTGCGCCGTCTCGACCATGTGCAGCGCGTTCGCGAGCGCGTCCACGGCCGCGGCGTCGCGGCGGCGCGGAGCGGTTCTCTCCGGGGTCATGGGCGGTGTCCCTGAGTCGGGGATCCGGGCGGATCCGAGCGGTCCAGCGACTGTAACGCGGCGGAGGGGGGTCATCCGCTCCGCGAAGGGGATGTCCCCCGCAGTGGGGGGATTGCACGGAATCCAAGTAGCTGTACATTCGAGTTACTTGTAAAGCGAGTCAACGATCTTCAGACCGGGGGCTCACCCAGCCCCTCACCCCTTCCGAACCCAGGAGCCACGAACATGTCGAACCACATCGCCCCCGCCGCCAAGATCAAGCGCGTCCGCTTCGCCCCCCTCGCCATCGCGACCGGCGTCGCCGCCGCCGTCCTCCTCTCCGTCTCGATGTCCGGCACGCTGTCGGGCTTCGTCGCCTCCATCACCAACGACACCAACACGGCGGCCTCCGGCTCGCTCGTCATGCAGGAGTCGCAGGCCGGCGCCAACGGCGCCCCCACCGTCACCTGCCTCAGCACGAGCGCGGCGACCGGCGTCGACTCCAACGCCGCCACCTGCTCCACCATCAACAAGTTCGGCGGCTCGACCACGATGGTCCCCGGCCAGACGGTCACGAGCGTCGTGAGCATCAAGAACGTCGGCACCTCGAAGGCCTCCACCTTCACGCTGACCCCGGGCGCCGCGTGCACCCAGACCAAGAACGGCACCGTCAACGGCTCCGCCACCGACTTCTGCTCCAAGCTCAACGTCGTGATCACGGCCGCCGGCACCTCCGCGCCAGTCTTCTCCGGCACCGCCGCGACCCTCGCCGGCTCCTCCGCCAAGACGCTGACCGCCCTCGCCGCGAACGGCAGCACCGACTTCACGTTCGCCGTCACGCTCGACTCCTCCGCCGGCAACACGCACCAGGGCCTCGGCGCCTCGCTTCCCCTCACCTGGACCTTCGCCAGCTAGCACCGGCTCGACCCGGCGGGGCCGCCACGGCGGCCCCGCCCTTCCGCGCATCCCCAGCGCGCCCCATCCCCATGAGCCCCTGACCCGGGAGGTGCCCCATGACCGACATCCAGGACCGCGCGACCGCCCCCGCGACCGCTCCCCTTGCCACGACCGTCTCCGCGCTCGACGCCCTCGAGCTCGACCTTCTCGAGCTGGACCTCCTCGAGCTGGCGCCCGTCGAACTCGACCTCCTCGAGCCGGCGCCCGTCCAGCCAGCCCGCCTCGAGCCCGCCGCCACCGAGCCGGCCCTCGTCGAGCGGGACCCCATCGTGGAGGAGGCGGACCTCGACCCCGCCTCCTCCGCCCTCCCCGCGCGCGGCGCCGCCCGCCGGGCCGCGCGCACCCGCCGCCGCACCGTCGTGATGTGGACGGTAACCGTCCTCCTCACCCTGCTGGTCGCCGCGACGCTCCTCTTCCAGGCCTCCGGCGGCCGCTGGTTCGTCGTGCAGACGCCCTCCATGGGCACCACGGCCCCCGTCGGCACGCTGCTGCTCACCACCCCGGTCCTCCTCGAGGACGTGGAGCCCGGCGACGTCGTGAGCTTCCACCCCTCCACCGCGCCCGACGAGACCTACACGCACCGCGTCATCGCGGTCGGCGCCGACGGCCTCACCACCCAGGGCGACATCAACGGCGCCGTGGACCCGTGGAAGACCGACCAGGAGCACCTCATCGGCGAGGCCACGACGATCCTCCCCGGCTTCGGCTGGCTCGCGAAGGGCCTGCCGCTGATGCTCGCCGGCCTCGTGATCGTGATGATCCTCACCCGCCTCATCTCCTCGCCCACGCACCGCGCCTCGATGCGCATGCTCGGTGGATCCCTCGTGGCCGCCTTCACCGTCTTCCTGCTGAAGCCGTTCGTCGGCCTCGTCGTGCTCGACGCCGCGACCGCCGGCTCCGACGTCCGCGCCACCATCGTCAACACCGGCCTGCTGCCCATCCGGGTCGCGGCCGAGGGCGGCTCCGCCACCTCCGTCGTCTCCGGCGCGGTCAGCACGATCACCGCCCCGGCGGCCGAGGCGGGCCACTTCCACGACATCTCGTCCACGCTCGACCTGCCGCTCTGGGGCTGGGTCGTCTTCTTCGCCCTCTGCGCCGTCCCCCTCCTCTGGACGCTGGTCGTCGGCCTCCCGACGGAGGAGGAGCGCCGCGCATGAGCCTCGTCGCCCGCCTCCTCGGCCGTGCCGCCTCCGCCGCGGACGCCCGCCTCCGGCCCCGTCGCGCCCCGCGCCTCGCCGGGATCACCGCGTCGCTCGCCGCCGCCGCCCTCGGTGCGGTGCTGCTGCTCGCACCCGGCACCAACGGCGCCTACACCGCCGCGATCGCCAACACGAACAACACCGCCGCGTCGTCCGCCGCGTTCTTCACCTGCTCGAGCGCGTTCGCGGCCGACCGGGCCAACGCCGTCTTCGCGTACCCGTTGAACGAGGCGAGCGGATCCACGCGCGCCGTCGACGCGGCGGCCGGCACCTACCCGGGCACCTACCGCGGCAGCATGGTCAGCACGTCGGGCTCCCCGATCGCCTGCTCACGGGACACGGGCGGCGCCTACACGCTGAACGGATCCACGAGCCAGCTCACCAACTCCCTCATGCAGCAGGGCCCCGCGACCTTCAGCACCGAGGTCTGGTTCACGACGTCGGTGAAGGCCGGCAAGCTCATCGGCTTCGGCAACTCCCCGTCGGGATCCTCGTCGGCGTACGACCGCCACACCTACGTCTCCACGACCGGCCAGCTCGTCTTCGGCACCTACAACAACGGCTACCAGACGCTCACGAGCCCGGGCAACGTCGCCGACGGCACCTGGCACCACGTGGTGTCGACCATGTCGCCGAGCACGGGCATGACGCTCTACCTCGACGGCCAGCGCGTCGCCGGCAACACGGCGTTCACCGCCCCGGAGAGCAACACCGGCTACTGGCGGATCGGCTACGACAACACGTCGGGCTGGCCGAACCCGGGCAGCGGCTACTTCACGGGCAGCATGCGCTTCGCCGCGCTCTACAAGACGGCGCTCACGGCCACGCAGGTCAAGGCCCACTACGACGCCGGGCGCTGACCCCCCGGGACGCGAGAGGAGGGGCGGCCGTCGGGCCGCCCCTCCTCGTGTCGTGCGTCGGATCAGCTCGCGGGCACGACGTCCCAGTGCTCGCGGATGAGGCCGTCGTCCACCCGGAAGACATCCGCCGCCAGGTAGGGGTCGTCCGCCTTCGCGCCGACCGTCTGCGAGAAGGTCCAGACCAGGTCGCCGTCGGAGATCGAGACCACCGACTGCTGCGCCGGGAACTGCGCGCCGCCGGAGAAGAACGCCTTCAGCGCCGCCGTGCCGTTCGCCGCGACGGTGTTGTGCTGGAGGTACGCCGGGTCGAACGAGCGGTCGAGCACGCTCGGGTCGTGGTCCTTGAAGAGGGTGTCGTAGGCGCCCACGGCCAGCTGCCGGTTCGCCTCCTCCTGCTGCTCGGTGGGCTCGGCGCTGCCGCCCTTGCCCTTGTAGAGGTCGCTGAACATGGTGTTCGTGTTGCCGCTCGCGGGCTTGCCCTGCGGGACCGGCTGGTCGAACGCCCAGTGCTCGGTGACCTTGCCGCCGGCGAGGCGGAACAGGTCGATGGCGGCCTCGCCGGTGCGCTCGTCGTCCGGGTTCGCGGTGATCTGCCAGTGCACGGCCACGAGGTCGCCGTCGGCGCCGATGTGCTTGACGACGGCCTTCGCGCCGGGCACCCGGGCGTGCGCCTGCACGAACTCGTCGAGCAGGCCGCCGGGGCCCGCCTTCGAGCCGTGCGAGGTGGCGTCGGGGGCCACGGCCGCGACGACCGCGGACTGAGCGGCCTCGCTGGTCGGATCGGGGAACGCGGCCGCGATCAGCTTCGAGACGGCGTCCGCGTTGGCGTCCTCCGTGTCGGAGTCGGCGCGATCGGCCGTGGTGCCGCCGGATCCCGCGGGAGCGGTGGCGACGACGGGGGTGGCATCGGTGGGGGTGTCGGCGGAGGCCGCGGTGGATCCGGCAGCCTGGCAGCCGGCGAGGACGACGACGCCAGCGAGCGCGGCGGTGCCGCGCGCGAGCAGGGACACGGGAGTTCGTTGAATGCTCATGTATCCACGATGGGGGTGGTGGCTGGGAAGCTCCGATGTGCATGGATGGCACGCTGATCGGGCTCTCCTGTTATGCGCACGCGTCCTCCGGCGAGGGGACGGGCCGCGGGCGGACAGCCGCCCCGCCGGATCCCCGCTCCGTTCCGAAGTCCGTGCACCGGGACCCGAGTCGCCCGGCAGGGGCCCCCTCGCCGCGCATGCGAGGGGGCTTCCCTGCGCGCGGCGGCCGGGCGGCGGGGCGCCGCGCGCAGGGCGCCGGGCGCACGACGAACGGCCCGGCGTCGTGGGCCGGGCCGTTCCTGGTGGTGCTCCCGGGGTCGAGCCCGGGTGGGTGCTACTTGGTGTTGACGGTGATCTTGGCGATGCCGACGACGAGCTTGTCGGTGACGGCGTCGGTCTTGAAGGTGCTGTTCAGCAGCGATGCGGCGTCGGGGCTGATCTTGACCGTGGTGCCCTCGAGGACGGCCTTGTCGCCCTCCATCGCGAGGGGCTTCAGGGTCGTGCCGTCGAGGTTGAAGATGTAGACGTCCTTCATGACCTCGCCGTCGCCGACCTGGACCGAGCCGGTGAGGCGGCTGGTGCCGGGGTCGATGACGAAGTCGGTGAGCTTCACGACGGTCGAGCCGGCGGTGAGGCTGATGCCGGAGCCGGAGTGGTCGATCTCGCCCTGGACGTAGGGGCGGTAGGACTGCTGCGGGTCGAAGTACTTCACGTTGCCGCCGGTGATGGGGAACGCGAGGGTGCCGGTGGCGCCGTCGAGGGTCGCGGTGCCGATGACGCCGGGGGTCAGGCCCAGGGTCGTGAGGGCGCCGGTGAAGCCGGAGTCGAGCGTGACCTTGGTGTCGACGCCGGTGAGCTTCGGGATCGTGGCGAGAGCGGTCGGGTTCGCCTCGGTCGTCGCGGTCGCGGCGGGCTTCGACGAGGA
>NZ_LQXA01000018.1 GCF_001618005.1 Clavibacter tessellarius | reverse complement strand
GCGACGGGCCTCCCCGTTTACTCAAGTTAAGTCCGGCGGTGTCCTACTCTCCCACAGGGTCCCCCCTGCAGTACCATCGGCGCTGAGAGTCTTAGCTTCCGGGTTCGGAATGTGACCGGGCGTTTCCCTCTCGCTATGGCCGCCGAAACACCTCATACACACCCCTCAGGGCATGAAATCTGTGATGAATCGACCAGTCAAGCTGGTTGTTCAATTGATACCCGACCGTATATCGGGAACCACATAGTGGACGCAAGCAAAGTGTTTTCAAGATATCGGCTTATTAGTACAGGTCAGCTCCACGAGTCTTTAGTCCTCGCTTCCACATCCTGCCTATCAACCCGGTAGTCTAGCCGGGAGCCTTCACCCTAAAAGGGATGGAAATCTCATCTCGAAGCCGGCTTCCCGCTTAGATGCTTTCAGCGGTTATCCGTTCCGAACGTAGCTAATCAGCGGTGCTCCTGGCGGAACAACTGACACACCAGAGGTTCGTCCATCCCGGTCCTCTCGTACTAGGGATAGATCTTCTCAAATTTCCTACGCGCGCAGCGGATAGGGACCGAACTGTCTCACGACGTTCTAAACCCAGCTCGCGTACCGCTTTAATGGGCGAACAGCCCAACCCTTGGGACCTACTCCAGCCCCAGGATGCGACGAGCCGACATCGAGGTGCCAAACCATGCCGTCGATATGGACTCTTGGGCAAGATCAGCCTGTTATCCCCGAGGTACCTTTTATCCGTTGAGCGACAGCGCTTCCACAAGCCACTGCCGGATCACTAGTCCCGACTTTCGTCCCTGCTCGACTTGTCAGTCTCACAGTCAAGCTCCCTTGTGCACTTACACTCGACACCTGATTACCAACCAGGTTGAGGGAACCTTTGGGCGCCTCCGTTACTCTTTAGGAGGCAACCGCCCCAGTTAAACTACCCACCAGGCACTGTCCCTGAACCGGATTACGGTTCGAAGTTAGATATCCAGAGTGACCAGAGTGGTATTTCAACAATGACTCCACCCGAACTAGCGTCCGAGCTTCACAGTCTCCCACCTATCCTACACAAGCCACACCGAACACCAATACCAAGCTGTAGTAAAGGTCACGGGGTCTTTCCGTCCTGCTGCGCGTAACGAGCATCTTTACTCGTAGTGCAATTTCGCCGAGTTCGCGGTTGAGACAGCTGGGAAGTCGTTACGCCATTCGTGCAGGTCGGAACTTACCCGACAAGGAATTTCGCTACCTTAGGATGGTTATAGTTACCACCGCCGTTTACTGGGGCTTAAATTCTCAGCTTCGCACTTGCGTGCTAACCGTTCCTCTTAACCTTCCAGCACCGGGCAGGCGTCAGTCCGTATACATCGTCTTGCGACTTAGCACGGACCTGTGTTTTTAGTAAACAGTCGCTTCCCACTGGTCTCTGCGGCCTTCAAACGCTTCAGGAGTAAATCCCTACACGCCTCAGGCCCCCCTTCTCCCGAAGTTACGGGGGCATTTTGCCGAGTTCCTTAACCACGATTCTCTCGATCTCCTTAGTATTCTCTACCTGACCACCTGAGTCGGTTTGGGGTACGGGCGATTGGAACCTCGCGTCGATGCTTTTCTCGGCAGCATAGGATCACTGATTTCGTCCGTGAGGACTACCCATCGGGTCTCAGGCTACATAGAAGACGGATTTGCCTATCTTCTGCCCTACATCCTTAGACCGGGACAACCATCGCCCGGCTCAGCTACCTTCCTGCGTCACACCTGTTAATACGCTAAACGCCTCAGCGTAGGGTCGTGTGCTAGGCCAAGACCGTCACCCCGAAGGGATCGAATCAAGGATTCAGACACTTAGCATTACTGGATTGTCTTGGGCGGTTCTTCATCGGTACGGGAATATCAACCCGTTGTCCATCGACTACGCCTGTCGGCCTCGCCTTAGGTCCCGACTTACCCAGGGCGGATTAGCCTGGCCCTGGAACCCTTGGTCTTTCGGAGGACGGGTTTCTCACCCGTCTTTCGCTACTCATGCCTGCATTCTCACTCGTGTGGCCTCCACGGCTGGTTCACACCGCCGCTTCGCTGGCCACACGACGCTCTCCTACCCATCTATACGGCTGGACCACGAAGGCCTGCCTGTAATATAAATGCCACAACTTCGGTGGCGTGCTTGAGCCCCGTTACATTGTCGGCGCGGAATCACTTGACCAGTGAGCTATTACGCACTCTTTCAAGGGTGGCTGCTTCTAAGCCAACCTCCTGGTTGTCTATGCAACTCCACATCCTTTCCCACTTAGCACGCGCTTAGGGACCTTAGATGGTGGTCTGGGTTGTTTCCCTCTCGACGATGAAGCTTATCCCCCACCGTCTCACTGCTGCGCTCTCACTTACCGGCATTCGGAGTTTGGCTGAAGTCAGTAACCTTTTGGGGCCCATCGTCCATCCAGTAGCTCTACCTCCGGCAAGAAACACGCAACGCTGCACCTAAATGCATTTCGGAGAGAACCAGCTATCACGAAGTTTGATTGGCCTTTCACCCCTATCCACAGCTCATCCCCTCCATTTTCAACTGAAGTGGGTTCGGTCCTCCACGACGTCTTACCGTCGCTTCAACCTGGCCATGGATAGATCACTTCGCTTCGGGTCTAGAACATGCGACTCATACGCCCTATTAAGACTCGCTTTCGCTACGGCTGCCCCTCACGGGTTAACCTCGCCACATATCACTAACTCGCAGGCTCATTCTTCAAAAGGCACGCTGTCACACCAACAAGGGTGCTCCAACGGTTTGTAAGCAAACGGTTTCAGGTACTATTTCACTCCCCTCCCGGGGTACTTTTCACCTTTCCCTCACGGTACTTGTCCGCTATCGGTCATCTGGGAGTATTTAGGCTTATCAGGTGGTCCTGACAGATTCACACGGGATTTCACGGGCCCCGTGCTACTTGGGATACTCTCCGGACAGGCGACGACATTTCGACTACGGGGTTCGCACCCTCTATGACTGGCCTTTCAAGACCATTCGTCTATATCGCGCTCATTGCCCTCACAGCTCGGTAGAACTGTACGGAAAGTCCCGCAACCCCGACCATGCAACTCCTACCGGATATCACACATGATCGGTTTGGCCTCTTCCGGTTTCGCTCGCCACTACTAACGGAATCGCTTTTGCTTTCTCTTCCTGTGGGTACTGAGATGTTTCACTTCCCCACGTTCCCTCTACCCGCCCTATATATTCAGGCGGGAGTCACCAGGTCACCCAAAGGGCCTGGCGGGGTTTCCCCATTCGGAGATCCTCGGATCAAAGCTCTATTATCAGCTCCCCGAGGCTTATCGCAGATTTATACGTCCTTCTTCGGCTCCAGATGCCAAGGCATCCACCGTTTGCTCTTAGAATCTTGAAATCACATGAGATTGAATCGTTTCGCCTCCCCTAGAGGAGACAGAATTGACCAATGATCTATAAATAGATCTTTGTGATCCACCGGTAAACCGGTGAATCTAAGATGCTCGCGTCCACTGTGTAGTTCTCAATATACGGGCGGTACCCCACCACCATCCACTCAGGGACGACAGAAAGGGTCCGACAAGAAACCAGACACACCAAACGGTGCGGCCCGGTCCCTCAGGACCCAACAGCGTGCAACATGCCCGCGACACCCCACACCACGTTCCCACCCCACAAGGAGGCGTACTAGCAGCACGACGAATCAACCGGCATCAATGTCAATGTTCCACCCATGAGCGCCACCACCAGGACATACGCCTGACGCGTGACTTGGCACCCTTGATCTCCCTGTATACAGAGGAGAGGTGCACATGCTCCTTAGAAAGGAGGTGATCCAGCCGCACCTTCCGGTACGGCTACCTTGTTACGACTTAGTCCTAATCACCGATCCCACCTTCGACAGCTCCTCCCTTGCGGTTAGGCCACTGGCTTCGGGTGTTACCGACTTTCATGACTTGACGGGCGGTGTGTACAAGGCCCGGGAACGTATTCACCGCAGCGTTGCTGATCTGCGATTACTAGCGACTCCGACTTCATGAGGTCGAGTTGCAGACCTCAATCCGAACTGAGACCGGCTTTT
Source organism: Clavibacter tessellarius (assembly GCF_001618005.1). Classification (GTDB taxonomy): domain Bacteria; phylum Actinomycetota; class Actinomycetes; order Actinomycetales; family Microbacteriaceae; genus Clavibacter; species Clavibacter tessellarius_A. Next base: position 63,105 of record NZ_LQXA01000018.1, on the reverse strand, counting down.
TGGGATTCGCTCCACCTTGCGGTATCGCAGCCCTTTGTACCGGCCATTGTAGCATGCGTGAAGCCCAAGACATAAGGGGCATGATGATTTGACGTCATCCCCACCTTCCTCCGAGTTGACCCCGGCAGTCTCCTATGAGTTCCCACCATTACGTGCTGGCAACATAGAACGAGGGTTGCGCTCGTTGCGGGACTTAACCCAACATCTCACGACACGAGCTGACGACAACCATGCACCACCTGTATACCGACCTTGCGGGGCACACATCTCTGCATGTTTCCGGTATATGTCAAGCCTTGGTAAGGTTCTTCGCGTTGCATCGAATTAATCCGCATGCTCCGCCGCTTGTGCGGGCCCCCGTCAATTCCTTTGAGTTTTAGCCTTGCGGCCGTACTCCCCAGGCGGGGAACTTAATGCGTTAGCTGCGACACGGAGACCGTGGAATGGTCCCCACATCTAGTTCCCAACGTTTACGGCATGGACTACCAGGGTATCTAATCCTGTTCGCTCCCCATGCTTTCGCTCCTCAGCGTCAGTTACGGCCCAGAGATCTGCCTTCGCCATCGGTGTTCCTCCTGATATCTGCGCATTCCACCGCTACACCAGGAATTCCAATCTCCCCTACCGCACTCTAGTCTGCCCGTACCCACTGCAGACCCGAGGTTGAGCCTCGGGATTTCACAGCAGACGCGACAAACCGCCTACGAGCTCTTTACGCCCAATAATTCCGGACAACGCTTGCACCCTACGTATTACCGCGGCTGCTGGCACGTAGTTAGCCGGTGCTTTTTCTGCAGGTACCGTCACTTTCGCTTCTTCCCTACTAAAAGAGGTTTACAACCCGAAGGCCGTCATCCCTCACGCGGCGTTGCTGCATCAGGCTTTCGCCCATTGTGCAATATTCCCCACTGCTGCCTCCCGTAGGAGTCTGGGCCGTGTCTCAGTCCCAGTGTGGCCGGTCACCCTCTCAGGCCGGCTACCCGTCGTAGGCTTGGTGAGCCATTACCTCACCAACAACCTGATAGGCCGCGAGTCCATCCCCAACCGAAATTCTTTCCACGACCAGACCATGCGGCCAATCGTCATATCCGGTATTAGCTACCATTTCTAGCAGTTATCCCAGAGTCGGGGGCAGGTTACTCACGTGTTACTCACCCGTTCGCCACTGATCCGCCAGAGCAAGCTCTGACATCACCGTTCGACTTGCATGTGTTAAGCACGCCGCCAGCGTTCGTCCTGAGCCAGGATCAAACTCTCCATAAATGCTTAAACGCACGACCACCCGAAAGCAGTCGGCACATCTAAAGCCAGACGTGAACGGGAATCGAACACGAACCAGCAAGTTTGAAACCGACAGAACAAATCATTACTGACTTGCTTGTTTGTTTAAATGTATTCCAAAGGAATCCGAAACGAGCATCCGAAGGACACCCGCAACGGGTATTTGGCATTTGACATTGTGCACGCTGTTGAGTTCTCAAGGAACGGACGCTCCCGACACCGACCATCACAGCCAGCCATCGGAGCTCACACTCCACCGCTCCCCGTGGGAGTGATCCAGACCACAAGGCCCAGCACTCACGTCGGAAGCAGAATCAGACCCTAGCTCAGTTGATGGTAAACACGCAACCCGTAAGCCGCGGCAACTTCTGTTTCACCAGGATCAAGCCCACCAGAACAGCTCCGGAAGCATTTCGCTTCCCGCCCGTTCCGGCGACAAGAGGAGACATTACGCGGACCACCCCACCCCCGCAAAACAACCCGCATCCCGGGCGTGTCGCGGCGGCCGTGGGCCGGCGGCCCGGAGGACCGCCAGCCCACGGGATCAGTGGAAGAAGTGGCGCTCGCCCGTGAAGTACATGGCCACGCCGGCAGCCCGGGCAGCCTCGACGACCTCCTCGTCGCGCACGGATCCGCCGGGCTGGACCACGGCGCGGACCCCGGCGTCGAGCAGGACCTGCAGGCCGTCGGCGAAGGGGAAGAACGCGTCGGACGCCGCGACCGATCCCGCCGCGCGCGCTCCCGCGCGCTGCACCGCGAGGTGGCACGAGTCCACCCGGTTGACCTGGCCCATGCCCACCCCCACCGAGGCACCGTGGTGCGCGAGCAGGATGGCGTTCGACTTGACCGCCCGGCACGCCTTCCACGCGAACTCCAGGTCGGCGAGCGTCTGCTCGTCCACCGCCTCCCCTGTCGCGAGCGTCCAGCCCGCCGAGAGGCGTCGGCCGTCGGTGGGGAACGCATCCGTCGACTGCACGAGGTATCCGCCCGAGATCTGACGCGCCTCCAGCGGCTCGCGGCGGTACCCCTCGGGGAGCGTCAGGAGGCGGAGGTTCTTCTTGGACTTGAGGAGCGTGAGCGCGTCGTCGTCGAAGCCCGGCGCCACGAGCACCTCGGTGAAGATCTCCTTCACCGTCTCCGCCATCCCGAGCGTGATGGTGCGGTTGGCGGCGATCACTCCCCCGAACGCGGACACCGGGTCGCAGTCGTGCGCGCTCCGGTGCGCGGCGGCGATCGCGTCGACCGCGCGTGGCGGCGCCACCGCGATCCCGCACGGGTTCGCGTGCTTGATGATGGCGACGGCCGGCTCGGTGAAGTCGTACGCGGCGCGCACGGCGGCGTCCGCGTCGACGAAGTTGTTGTAGGACATCTCCTTGCCGTGCAGCTGGGTCGCCTGGGCGATCCCCGCCCCGTCGGCGCTGCGGTACAGGGCCGCATCCTGGTGCGAGTTCTCCCCGTACCTGAGCACCTGCGCGAGGTCGCCTGCGACGCGGAAGGACGCCGGCCACGTCGGCGACGCCTCGCCTGATCCCACTACGGCATCCCGGAAGTAGTCCGCGACGGCCCTGTCGTATTCGGCCGTGTGGGCGAAGGCCGCGGAAGCGAGACGACGCCGCTGGGCGAGGGTGGTGCCGCCGGAGCGCACGGCCTCGATCACCTCGCCGTAGCTGGTCGGCGACACGACGATCGCGACGTTCGCGTGGTTCTTGGCGGACGCGCGCACCATGGCGGGCCCGCCGATGTCGATCTGCTCGATGACGTCCGCTGCGGGAGCCCCCGAGGCGACGGTCTCCACGAACGGGTACAGGTTGACGACGACCAGCTCGAACGGGGAGATGCCGAGCTCGGCGAGCTGGGCCTCGTGCGACTCGAGCCGCAGGTCGGCGAGGAGGCCCGCGTGCACCGACGGGTGCAGGGTCTTGACCCTCCCGTCGAGCACCTCCGGGAAGCCCGTCACGTCCTGCACGGGGGTGACGGGGAAGCCCGCCTCGGCGATGGTGCTGGCGGTGGATCCGGTCGAGACGATCTCGACGCCGGCCTCGACGAGGGCGGACGCCAGCTCGAGGAGCCCGGTCTTGTCGCTCACGGAGACGAGGGCGCGCGTCACGGCGATGCCGTCGCGGTCGCGGAACAGGGACGGGTCGTGACGGGGTCCGCTCATGCGGTGGTCAGCTCCTTGAGGTCGATGGTGCCGAGGGCGATGGCGCGCACCGTGTCGACGAGGAGCCTGCGCTCCACGACCTTGATGCGCTCGTGCAGGGTGTGCTCGGTGTCGCCCGGCTCCACCGCGACGCGCTCCTGCGCGAGGACGGGGCCGGTGTCGACGCCGGCGTCGACGACGATGAGGGAGGCCCCGGAGGCCGGGACCCCCGCGGCGATGGCGTCGCGCACCGCGTGGGCGCCGGGGAACTCCGGCAGGTAGGCGGGGTGCGTGTTGACCAGACGCGGGGCGAAGGCCTCGACCGCCCGTGGGGGCAGGAGGCGCATGAAGCCGCTGAGGACCACGAGGTCCGGATCCCAGCCGGAGACGGCAGCCACCAGCTCGTCCCCCCAGGTCGCGCGATCCGGGAAGCTCGAGAACGGCACCGTGAAGGTGGGGATGCCGCGCTCCTCGGCGAACCGCAGCCCGTCCGCCTCGCGATCGGCGCCGACCGCGACGATGCGCGCCGGGTAGTCCGCGTGATCCGCCGCCTGGAGGAGGGCGAGGAGGTTGGTGCCGCTGCCGGAGACGAGGACCACCACGTTGAACACGGCCACAGCCTATCCGCGTCCTTCCGGGCTCCGTCGGACCAGCGGGGCCATGAGGCCGGAGACGAACATGCCCGCCACGGAGGCGACGCCGATCTCGAGGAACGCGTACAGGAGGATCCAGCCGGCAGCGGGACCGACGTCGGCCAGCCTGCCGGGACCGGCAGCCCCGCCCGACAGGGCCGCGAGCAGGCACAGCACGACGGCGCCGACGACGCCCATGCCGAGGCCCGCCGCGAGGAACCACGGCCAGCGGCGGGCCTCGGGTTCGGGGATGCGCGCGACGCGTGGCGAGAGCGCCACCGCGGCGACGAACGCCACCACCACGGGGACGAGGATCCCGAGGTAGCCCAGGTCGAGGGTGCCCTGCGGCAGGATGCCGAGGACCGGGATGGACGGGATCGGGCCGACGGTCGTGCCGAGCGGTGACACGGAGGACCCGGTCCCCAGGGCGAAGCCGGGCCCGACGAGCCAGGACGACGTCCACATCACCAGGTTCGGCAGGAGCGCGATCTGCCCGAGCGTGAGGGCGACTCCCCCGACGATCCCCGTCTGCAGGGTCTCGTAGAGCGTGATGACGGTCGCGTACCGCACGCCGAGCAGGACCGCGACGACTGCCGATGAGACGGCGACGACGGCGAATGCCGCGGCCGCTCCGCCGCGGACCGCCGTCCCGGCCACGGATGCGGCGCCCTCGGGGAGGCGGTCGAGAGCGTCCCGGACCGAGCGGATGGACCCGGCCGCGCGTCCCGACGACAGCGAGCCCCACCACCGGCCGGCCCGGGCGCGATCGACGCGGGTGACGACGCCGATCAGCAGGCCGAGTGCGAGGACGAGCGTCGGGAGCACCGCGCCGCGCACCACGGCGGGTGCGATGCCCTCGTGCTGCGCCGCGAGCGCGAGGCCCAGGGAGAGGACGGCGGTCGTGGCGACGGCGGCCGCGGCACCGGCGCCGGGGTGGTCCGTCTCGACGATGCGGCGACCGGCCCGCGTGCCGAGCAGCAGCGTGAGCAACGCGAAGCCCAGAGGGGCGAGCGAGAGCGCGAACGGGGCGTCGACCGCGGGGAGCCCGAGGGCCGTCGAGAGCGCCGGATCCAGCGATGCCGTGAGCGGCACGCCGTGGCCGAGCAGCCACAGGTCGACGGCCGTCCGCGCGAACACGCCCCAGTCGATCTGCAGGTCGTACTGCCCGGCCCAGAGGACGGTGAGCGGCACGAGGGGCAGGGCGACGCCGACCCCCACCACCAGGAGCGCTTCGAGTGCCGCGAACAAGGCGGTTGCGTGTCGGTTCATGCCTCGACGACCCTACCGGCCGCCCCCTGCGTGCCCCGTCGGCCGGCGGGCGCGCCGGGGAAGGCGCGCTCCGACCGGCTGGGGAGGAGGAGGCCGCACCGGCGCTGCACGACGACGGCCCGCATCCGGGTGGATGCGGGCCGTCGTCGTCGCCGGGGTGGCGGATCCTGCGTCTACAGCGCGGCGAAGACCTCGCGGAGGAGGTTGGCGGTCTCGGTCGGCGTCTTGCCGACCTTCACGCCGGAGGCCTCCAGGGCCTCCTTCTTGCCCTGCGCCGTGCCGCTCCCGCCGGAGACGATGGCGCCGGCGTGGCCCATGGTCTTGCCCTCGGGGGCGGTGAAGCCCGCGACGTACGCGACGACCGGCTTGGTGACGTGCGCCTTGATGTACTCGGCCGCGCGCTCCTCGGCGTCGCCGCCGATCTCGCCGATCATGACGATGGCGCGCGTCTCCGGGTCGGCCTCGAACGCCTCGAGGGCGTCGATGTGCGTCGTGCCGATGATCGGGTCGCCGCCGATGCCGATGGCGGTCGAGATGCCCAGGTCGCGCAGCTCGAACATCATCTGGTAGGTCAGCGTGCCCGACTTGGAGACGAGGCCGATGGGGCCGGCCTCGGTGATGGTCGCCGGGATGATGCCGGCGTTCGACTTGCCGGGGCTGATGATGCCGGGGCAGTTCGGGCCGACGATGCGCGTCTTCCCGCCCGTGCTCTTGGCGTGCGACCAGAACTCCGCGGAGTCCTTGACCGGGATGCCCTCGGTGATGACGACCGCGAGCGGGATGGCGGCGTCGATCGCCTCCACCACGGCGCTCTTGGCGAACGCCGGCGGCACGAAGATGACGGACACGTCGGCACCCGTCTCCGCCATGGCCTCGGCGACCGAGCCGAAGATCGGGAGCTCGACGCCCTCGATGGTGACGGTGCTGCCGGCCTTGCGCGGGTTGACGCCGCCCACGACCTTGCTGCCGGACGCGAGCATGCGGCCCGCGTGCTTGGTGCCCTCGGAGCCCGTGAGGCCCTGGACGATGATCTTGCTGTTCTCGTCGAGAAGAATCGACATCTATCTGTTCCTGTTCTCTCTCGGGAGTTAAGCGGAGGCCAGCTCGGCGGCCTTGTCGGCCGCCTCGTCCATCGTGCCGACGACGGTGACGAGGGGGTGCGCGCGCTCCTCGAGGATGCGGCGGCCCTCCTCGACGTTGTTGCCGTCGAGGCGGACGACGAGCGGCTTGGTGGCGGCGTCGCCCAGCTTGTCGAGCGCGCCGACGATGCCGTTCGCGACCGCGTCGCACGACGTGATGCCGCCGAACACGTTGACGAAGACGCTGGTGACCTGCTCGTCCCCGAGGATGACGTCGAGACCGGCGGCCATGACCTCGGCCGACGCTCCGCCGCCGATGTCGAGGAAGTTCGCGGGCCGCACGCCGCCGTGCTTCTCCCCCGCGTAGCTGACGACGTCGAGCGTGGACATGACGAGTCCCGCGCCGTTGCCGATGATGCCGACCTGGCCGTCGAGCTTCACGTAGTTGAGGTCCGACTCCTTGGCCTTCGCCTCGAGCGGGTCGGCGGCGGCCGCGTCCTCGAGCGCCGCGTGGCCCTCGTGGCGGAAGCCGGCGTTCTCGTCGAGGGTGACCTTGCCGTCGAGCGCGATGATGTCGCCCGACTCGGTGAGCACGAGCGGGTTGACCTCGACGAGCGTCGCGTCCTCGTCGCGGTAGACCCACCAGAGGCGCTCGAAGACGGGCGCGACCTTGGCGATGAGCTCCTCGGGGAAGGAGGCGGCGCGGGCGATCTCCTCGGCCTTGGCGGCGTCGATGCCGGCGACCGGGTCGATCTCGATGCGGGCGAGGGCCTCGGGCCGAGTGACCGCGAGCTCCTCGATCTCCATGCCGCCCTCGTAGCTGGCGAGGCAGAGGTAGGAGCGCTCGGCGCGGTCGAGGAGGATCGAGAAGTAGAACTCCTGCGAGATGCGGGCGCCCGCCGCGACCATCACGCGGTGCACGGTGTGCCCCTTGATGTCGAGGCCGAGGATGCCCTTGGCCGCCTCGAACGCCGCGTCGGCGCTCTGGGCGACCTTGACGCCGCCGGCCTTGCCTCGGCCGCCGGTCTTCACCTGCGCCTTCACGACCACGGTGCCGCCGAGCTTCTCCGCCGCGGCGCGCACCTCCTCGGCGGTGTCGGCGACGATCCCCGGGAGGACCGGGACGCCGTAGGACTCGAAGAGGTCCCTGGCCTGGTATTCGAAAAGATCCACGCGTGTCATCCCATCCGCACCCGCGCCAGGCGGTACGTGCGTCGTTCGAGGCTGCGGTGCCACGACCGTCTGGTGGCGGCACCCGGTGTGTTGCGGCTGGTCGGCCCGCGTGCTGACCGCCCGGAGGGGCCGGCCCGCCGCGTCGACGACCGTGGAGAGCCTATCGGGTCACGGGTCGGCCGACCCGGGTCGGCGGGAGCCGTGCGGCGACGGCACCTGTGGAGGGAGACTGGAGGGATGAGCCCGAGGACCCACCCCGCCCGGAGGCGCGGCGGGTCCATCCGCGACATCGCGGGCGAGGGCATCCTGCTCGCCGCGGGGGGCCGCGCGATCCTGCTGCAGATCGCCGATCCGGCGGTCGCGCGCGGCGTCGCGGAGCACAGCGACTTCGCGTCCCGGCCGCTCGACCGCCTCGAGGGCACGCTCGGCTACGTGTACGCGGTCGTCTTCGGGTCGCCGGCCGAGGTCGCCCGGGCCCGGCGCATCGTCGGCCGCGCGCACGCGCCGGTGCGGTCCGACGCCCCCGCCGCCGACGGATCGGCCCCGGCCTACTCCGCCTACGACCCCGACCTGCAGCTGTGGGTGGCGGCGACGATCTACGACAGCGCGGTGACGATGTTCGAGATCGCCTTCGGACCCCTGCCGGACGAGGTGGCCGACCGCGTCTACCGCCAGTACGCCGTGCTGGGCACCGCCCTCCAGGTGCCCGAAGGGCGGTGGCCGCCGGATCGCGCGGCGTTCCGCGCCTACTGGGAGGAGCGGGTCGCGATCCTCGAGCCGACCGCGGACGCACGCCGGATCGCGCGGGCGCTCCTGCGAGGAGGCGACGGCCCGATGTGGCTCCGGAGCATCATGCCCCTGGCGGCGCTCATGACCGCGGCGCTGCTTCCGCCGCGGATCCGAGCGGGCTTCGGCCTGCGCTGGGATGCGCGCCTCGAGCGACGGGCGACGCGCGCGATCAGCGCGATCCTGGTGCCGTACCGGCGGATGCCGCGATGCGTGCGGGAGGCGCCGCGCACCGTGGTCACGCGGCGGTACGCGCGACGGGAAGCCGGGTAGCCGGACGCGCGATCGGCCGTGCGCCGCGCCTCCTGCACAGGCACCGGACGCCGCCCGACGTCCCCGATGCGGGCCTTGCGCGACGTCCGGCGGATCGGTCCGGAGCACCATCCGGCCATGACACGCATTCGCTCCGCTTCTGCCAGCTCCGCCTCCGCTGCCCCCGGCCCCGGCCCCGGCCCCGGCCCCGGCCCCGCGACGACGCACCGGCCGAGTCGATCGCGCGCGGGGCGCCTCGTCTCGGCGGCCGTCGGGATCGGGCTCGCCCTCGGGATCGCGGCGAGCGCCGTCCCGTCCGCGCAAGCCCTCACGGCCGTCTCGCACGGCATCGGGTACTCGTCCCCGGGCGACGGGAGGTGGCTGGGTTCGTACCGGCTCGACGACGGCCGCCTGGGATTCTGCATCGACGTCGGGCTCGCCGCGCCGCCCGGGCACGCCTACGCGCCCGTCGACGACGCGGGCCGCTCGGCGGACGACCGTGCCCGGCTCGCCTACATCGCGCGCGAGTGGGCCGGATCCTCCGATCCGGACACCGCGGCCGCCGGCCAGCTCGCCACCTGGAGCATCACCGGGCTCGGCGGGCACGATCTCGGGTGGTACGCGGCACGGGCGGGCGATCGAGCCGGCGTCGTGGAGGCGCGCGCACGGGAGATGCTCGCCGAGACCGACTCGGCAGCGGGGGCGTCGCGCTCGGTCACGGCTGCGGCGAGCGCGGTCCTCGGCGACGATGGTCGCGGGACCGTCCGCGTCGACCTGCGCGCCGACTTCCTGGCGACGGGTCCGGCGTCCGTCCCCGCCGGCACGCGGACCGGCACGGTCCAGCTCGAGGGGGCGACCTTCGCCGACGGGAGCACGACGGCACGGGTGGCGGACGGCGTGGACACGGCCATCCGCGCCACCGGGTCGGATCCGACCCTGCACGTGCACGCGCGCGTCGTCTTCGCCGACCTCCCGTACGGAGACGCGCTCGACGTCGTCGGCGACGGCGGCGCCTCGCAGGGGCTCGTCCTCGCCCGTCCGGCGGACGCGAGGGCGGACGCGGAGGCGGAGGCGACGACCCCGAACCCGCTGCCCTTCGCGCCGCGCGTCGAGACCCATGCGTCCTCGGCCGTCGCGCATGCGGGTGACGTCGTCACGGACGCCCTCCACGTCACGGCGGACCCCGCCGCGGGATCGACGCCGGTGTCCGCCGGCTGGGGAACGACCCGGCGGCCCGATGGCGGCCTGCGTCCGGTGCCCGTCGTCGTCCGCAGCCGACTGCTCGGCCCCTTCCCCGAGCAGGTGGGCCCCGAACGCGACGACGTCCCCGTCGACGCGCCGGAGGTCTGCCGGGTCGCGACCCTCGTCGACCACGGCCCCGGCGACTACGTCACGCCCCCGTGCACGCTGCCGTCGGGCGGTTACTACACGTGGGTGACGTCCATCGCCCCGGAGGACACGTCCGTGGCCGACGGCCGGTCGCGGGTGCTCCCGTGGCGCTCGACGTTCGGATCCGCCCTCGAGACGACGCAGGTCCCGCATCCCCCGACCATCGACACGACCGTGGCCGCGCAGGAGGTCCTCGCGGGCGCCTGCCAGACCGACACCCTGCACGTCACCTCGTTCGCCGGCACGGGGCCGGTGCCGGTGCGGGTGCGCCTCGCGGGCCCCTTCGCCTCGACGCCGACCGATGGTGCGCCCGTCTCCCCGAGCGACCTCGCCGGGGCGACCGGTCGATCCGCCGAGGTGACGCTCACCGACGACGGCGACATGGCCACGCCATGCATCCCGGTCGACGCTCCTGGCTGGTACGTCGCCGTGCTGGACAGCCCCGGACGGCCCGCGTCCGACGCGGACGGGGCGGCGGTCGCGCCCTTCTCGGACATGGTGGCGCACGCGAGCGAGACCTTCCACGCGAGCCCGCCTCCCCCGGTGGCGCAGGTCACGCCCCCGGCACGGCACGAGCTCGCCATGACGGGCGGAGCGCCCGGCATCACCGCGCCCATGCGATGGTCGGCGCCGCAGCTCGCGATCGGCGCATCGGTCCTCGGCCTGCTCGGCGCCGCCGGGGTCGGTCTGGGACGCACCGGCCGACGCCGCGCCTCGGCTAGAGCTTCTCGATGGGCGCGATCTTGATGAGCAGGCGCTTCCGGCCGGCCGGCCCGTCGAACTGCACCTCGGCTATGCGCTTGCGCCCCTCGCCGGTCACGCCGGTGACGCGCCCGTCGCCGAAGTCGGTGTGGCGGATCCGGTCGCCGAATGCGAGCTCGAGGTCGCCGTTGTCGCGCACCTGGCCGGTGACCGTGTTGGCCCACTGCGTCTTCGGGCGGGGAGGCGGCGGCAGGGCAGGATCCTCGAAGCCGCTCGAGGACCGGGACCGGCCGCCGTACCCGCCGCCCTCGCGGCGCGCGTTCAGGGCCCGGGGCTGCGTGCCGCCGCGCGACGTCGCCATGCCGGGCGACTGCTTCCAGTCGATGAGCTCGGCGGGGATCTCCTGCAGGTACCGGCTCGGCATCGCCACGTTGACCTCGCCGAACTGGGCGCGGGTCATGGCGAGGGAGATGAAGAGCCGACGGCGGGCGCGGGTGATGCCCACGTAGAACAGTCGCCGTTCCTCAGCCGGTCCGCCCGGCTCGTTGGCCGACATGCGGTGCGGGAGCAGGTCCTCCTCGACGCCCGTGAGGAACACGGAGTCGTACTCGAGGCCCTTCGCGGTGTGCAGCGTCATCAGCGACACCGTGCCGCTCGAGTCGTCGAGCTCGTCCGCGGCGGCCACCAGGGAGACCTCCGTGAGGAAGTCCACCAGCTGGCCCTCCGGGTTGTTCCGCGAGAACTCCTTCGTGACGGCGACGAGCTCCTCGACGTTCTCGGCGCGCGCCTCGTCCTGCGCGTCCTTGCTCGCGCGCAGCGCCTGCACCAGCCCGCTCCTCTCGAGGAGGGTCGTGACGAGGTCGCCGACGGAGGTGCGGCCCTCCGGTCGTTCCGGGTCGAGGAGGAGGGCGACCTCGTCGAGCATCCGCGAGAGCGTCAGGATGGCCTGCGTCACCTTGGGTCCGAGCCCCAGCTCGGACGCACGGCGCATGGCCTCGCGGAAGGTCACGCCGTGCGCCTCGGCGAAGTTCGCGAGCGCCGTCTCCGTCGCCGGGCCGACGCCGCGCTTCGGGGTGTTGAGTATCCGGCGGAGCGCCAGCACGTCGGCGGGGTTGGCCACCGCGATCAGGTAGGCCATGGCGTCCTTGATCTCGGCCCGCTCGTAGAACTTCGTGCCGCCCATGATCCGGTACGGCACGGCGGAGCGGATCAGGATCTCCTCGAGCGCCCGGGTCTGCGCGTTCGTGCGGTAGAACACCGCGATCTCGGAGTACGCGGTGCCCTCCTCGTGCAGCTTCTGGATCTCGTCCGCCACGAACTGCGCCTCGTCGTGGCCCGAGTACCCGGTGAAGCCGATGATCTTGTCGCCGTCGCCGATGGACGTCCACAGCTTCTTGTCCTTGCGGTCGAAGTTGTTCGAGATCACGGCGTTGGCGGCGGTGAGGATGTTCTGCGTCGAGCGGTAGTTCTGCTCGAGGAGCACGACCTTCGACTGCGGGAAGTCGCGCTCGAACTCGGTGATGTTGCGGATGTCGGCGCCGCGGAAGGCGTAGATCGACTGGTCGCTGTCGCCCACCACCGTGAGGGAGGCGCCGTCGATGCCGCCCATGCCGTTGGTGGACATGCGCGTGTCGACGGGCACGTCCTCCGGGGCGACGGCGCGCGTGAGCTCGCGGATGAGCGAGTACTGCGCGTGGTTCGTGTCCTGGTACTCGTCCACGAGCACGTGGCGGAAGCGGCGCTGGTAGAGCGCCGCGACCTTGGGGAACGCCCGGAAGAGGAAGACGGTCTGGCCGATGAGGTCGTCGAAGTCGAAGGCGTTCGCCGCGGCGAGCGAGCGCGTGTACTGCCGGAAGATCTCCACGAACATCGCCTCGGCCGGGTCGTTGAAGTTCGCGGTGCGCGCGAACGTGTCCGCGTCGGAGAGCTCGTTCTTGAGCTTCGAGATGCGCCCGGACACCGAGGAGACCGTGAAGCCCAGCGTGTCCGCGTCGAGCTGCTTGATGATCCGCTTGATGAGGACCCGGCTGTCGGCCGAGTCGTAGATCGTGAAGTTCTGGGTGAAGCCGAACGCCTCGGCCTCTCGGCGGAGGATCCGCACGCACGCGGAGTGGAAGGTCGAGATCCACATGCCCTCGGACGCCTGCCCGAGGAGCGACTCGACGCGCTCGCGCATCTCGGCCGCCGCCTTGTTCGTGAACGTGATGGCGAGGATCTGGCTGGGCCACGCCTCCCGCGACTCGATGAGGCTCGCGATGCGGTGGGTGAGCACGCGCGTCTTGCCGGAGCCGGCGCCGGCCACGATGAGCAGCGCGGGGCCCCGGTACACGACCGCCTCGCGCTGCTCCGGGTTCAGCCCCTCCAGCAGCGGATCCGCGGGTGCACCCGGCCCGCCGACGCCGCCCTGCCGACCGTCGAGGATGATCGGCGGGCGGGAGGCGGGAACGGCTGCGGGGTCGGCACTCATGTCGGCTTCGATCCTAGGCTCTGCCCCCGACGGGCCTCCGGGCGCAGCCGCCGACGGTCGTCGGGCGTCCTGCCGACACGACAGGTTCACGACGCGGCCGGGCACCTCGCGCGCCGCCGGGCGGGCCTCCCCTACCCGGCGGCCACGCCCGCCGCTTCCGCGCGGTCGGCCACGAGCCGCACCGCCAGGTCGGGATGGTCGGCGAAGACGCCGTCGACGCCCGCGTCCAGCAGGCGGCCCCAGTACGCGCGGTGGTCGCCGTGGTCCGACTTCGCGCCGGCGCCGCGGAGGGGACGGGGGAGGAACGCGTTCTCGGGCCGGAGCGTCCACGTGAAGACGGAGAGCCCCGCGCGGTGCGCCCGGTCGACGAGGTCCGAGACGGGCGCGTCGCCCGGGCTCCCGGCACCGCCGAAGCCGGCCGCCGGGCAGATGCGCTCGAGGCCCACGCTGATCCCGTCGACGTCCGCGGCGAGCGCCGCCAGCCCGGCGTCCGTGAGCTGCGCGTCGAACGTGATCGCGTCGTCGCCGTGCCGCGCGACCTCGTCGATCGCGGCGCCGCGACCCTCGAGGAGGTAGACGAGCCGGGCGCGGATCCCCCGCTCCCGCACGCCCAGCAGCACGTCGCGCTCGAACGACTCGATGGTGAGCCGCGAGGCGTCCGAGGCCCAGCCGTGGGCCTCGAGGTCGCGGGCGAGCAGCTCGTCGAGCGGCATCCCGAGGCCGGCGAAGTGCGTGGCGTGCTTGATCTCGGCGACCATCCCGAACGGGCGGCCACGGCGCGCGGACTCCTGGTCGATGATGCGCAGCAGGTCGGGCAGCGAGAGCACCGTCTCCTCGTCGTCGTGCGCGGCGCTCGCGGGGCGGACGGCCGGGATCCGCTCGCGGCAGCGGAGCGTGCGGATCTCGGCCCACGTCATGTCCTCGGTGAACCAGCCGGTGCGCTCGACGCCGTCGACGACGCGGGTGGCGCGGCGGTCGGCGAACTCGGGACGGTCGGCGACGTCGGTCGTGCCGGACAGCTCGTTCTCGTGGCGGATGACGAGCACGCCGTCCGACGACGCGACGAGGTCGGGCTCGACCGCGTCGGCGCCCTGGGCGAAGCCGAGCCGGACGGCGGAGGCGGAGTGCTCAGGGCGGTAGCCGCTGGCTCCGCGATGGGCGATGACGAGGGGGCGGGGGCGGGAGGCGTGATGCACGCCGCGCACGCTACAGGCGCCGGGTGGACGGCGGGCGCGTACTCATCTGGGGAAATTCAGGGCCCGCGCGAGTGCTTTCCCAGCCTGGTCGGCTAAATTGACAGCGATCACGTTCATCCACCATCGAGAGTAGAAGGATCATGGCCAACCCCACGTTCTCCAACAACCCGGTCTTCAACGGCCGAGGTGCGACGCCCACGAGGGATGTGACCCCGGAGAGCCTCGACGAGCTGTACAGCCGCCCGTCCGCGACGGCCTCCGAGACCGACCGCATGACCTTCGAGGACACGACCGTCAAGACGGTCAGCCTGCTCGCCATCGTCGTCGTCCTCGGCGCGGTCGCGTGGCTCTCGGGCCCGCTCGCGCTCCCCCTCGCCATGCTCGGTGCCATCGGCGGCCTCGTGCTCGGCCTCGTCAACTCCTTCAAGAAGGAGCCGTCCGTCCCGCTCATCGTCGCGTACGCGGCGTTCGAGGGGCTCTTCGTCGGCGGCATCTCGCGCGTCTTCGAGGGCATCTACCCCGGCGTCGCCACGCAGGCCGTCCTCGGCACGGCGGCCGTCTTCGTCACCGTGCTGCTGCTGTTCCGCAGCGGCAGGATCCGGGCGTCGAAGAAGGCCACGAAGATCTTCATGGTCGCCATGGTCGGCTACCTGCTGTTCTCCGTGCTGAACTTCGCCCTCATGGCGTTCGGCGTCACGAACAGCGCGTTCGGCCTCCGGAGCGAGCCCGTCTTCGGCATCCCGCTCGGCGTGATCCTCGGCATCTTCGTCGTGATCCTCGCGTCGTACTCGCTGGTGCTCGACTTCGACTTCATCCAGCGCGGCGTCCGCTCGGGCGCCCCGCGTCGCTACGGCTGGACCGCGGCGTTCGGCCTCGTGGTCACCATCGTGTGGCTGTACGTCGAGCTGCTCCGCCTGTTCGCCATCCTGCGCGGCAACAACTAGCACCACCGCAGGTCCCCGGCACAGCACCGCGGACCTGCAGCACGACGAAGGCCGCTCCCCTAGGGGAGCGGCCTTCGTCGTTCACGGCGTGCGCGGGAGGATCACTCCCACTCGATGGTGCCCGGCGGCTTCGACGTGACGTCGAGCACGACGCGGTTCACGCCGTCCACCTCGTTCGTGATGCGGTTCGAGATGCGCGCGAGCACGTCGTACGGGAGGCGGGTCCAGTCGGCGGTCATCGCGTCCTCGCTGGAGACGGGACGCAGCACGATGGGGTGGCCGTAGGTGCGTCCGTCGCCCTGCACGCCGACCGAGCGGACGTCCGCGAGGAGCACGACGGGGCACTGCCAGATCTCCTGGTCGAGGCCCGCGGCGGTGAGCTCGGCGCGCGCGATGGCGTCGGCCTTGCGCAGCAGCTCGAGGCGCTCGGCCGTGACCTCGCCGACGATGCGGATCCCGAGGCCGGGGCCGGGGAACGGCTGGCGTCCCACGATGACCTCCGGCAGGCCCAGCTCGCGGCCGATGGCGCGCACCTCGTCCTTGAACAGGGTGCGGAGCGGCTCGACGAGCTCGAACTTGAGGTCCTCCGGGAGGCCGCCGACGTTGTGGTGGCTCTTGATGTTCGCGGTGCCCGTGCCTCCGCCCGACTCCACCACGTCCGGGTAGAGCGTGCCCTGCACGAGGAAGCGGATGGGCTCGCCGTCGGCCTTCGCCTCGAGCACGAGCGCCTCCGCGGCGCCCTCGAACGAGCGGATGAACTCGCGGCCGATGATCTTGCGCTTGGCCTCGGGATCCGTGACGCCCGCGAGCCCGTCGAGGAACTGCTCGGCCGCGTCGACCGTGACGAGGCGGACGCCCGTGGCGGCCACGTAGTCCTCCTCGACCTGGCGGCGCTCGTCATGGCGGAGGAGGCCGTGGTCGACGAAGACGCAGGTGAGCTGGTCGCCGACCGCGCGATGCACGATGGCCGCGGCGACCGCGGAGTCGACGCCGCCGGACAGGCCGCAGATGACCTTCGCGTCGCCGACCTGGGCGCGGATCCGCTCGACCTGCTCGGCGATGACGTTGCCGCTGTTCCAGTCGCCGGGGATGCCCGCGGCGCGGTGCAGGAAGTTCTCGAGCACGGCCTGGCCGTGCGCGGAGTGCTTGACCTCGGGGTGCCACTGCACGCCGTAGAGGCGGCGCTCGTCGCTCGCGAAGGCGGCGACGGGGGTGGAGGCGCTCGAGGCGAGCACCTCGAAGCCCTCGGGCGCCTTCGACACGGAGTCGCCGTGGCTCATCCACACGGTCTGGTCGTCGGGCTGGCCGTCGAGCAGGGTGCTGCCGGGCGTGAGCGTGACCGCGGTGGATCCGTACTCGCGCTGCCCGGTGTGCGCGACCTCGCCGCCGAGGGCGCGGGCCATGACCTGGAAGCCGTAGCAGATGCCGAGCACGGGGACGCCGAGGTCGAGGATCCCCTCGTCGAGGCCGGGCGAGCCCTCCTCGTAGACGCTCGACGGGCCGCCGCTGAGGACGATGCCGGACGGGTCCTTCGCGCGGATCTCCTCGGCCGTGATCGTGGACGGCACGATCTCCGAGTAGACGTTGGCCTCGCGGACGCGGCGGGCGATCAGCTGCGCGTACTGGGCGCCGAAGTCGACGACGAGGACGGGGCGCTGGTTCGTGGGGTTGTCGACGCTCAAGTGGTGGCCTCCGTGGTGGTGGTCGGGTCGATGGGTCGGGGGTCCTCGTCGTCGCGGTCGGCGGCGTTCGCGCGCCGCGGGGTCTCGAGCTTCGCGATGACCTCCCGCACCTGGCGCGCGATGCGCGACTCGACGACGAAGGAGAGGAACGGCACGACGCCGCCCGCGGCGATGAGGATGAAGCGGGTGAACGACCAGCGCATCTTCTGCCAGAGCAGGAAGTCGCTGATGAGGTAGACCACGTAGATGTTGCCGTGGACGATCTGGATGATGAGGCTGAGGTTCGTGCCCGTGAGGGTGTCGGCCGGCGACAGCGCCAGGAAGCCGGACGGGCCGTTCAGCTCGAGCTCGTAGCCGGCGCCCGCGAGGTACTGCAGGGATCCGTCGACGAACTGGAAGCCCGGCAGGTACTTGAAGCCCATCTCCACGACGAGGAGGAGCAGGAACGCGCCGGTGATGAACGCCATGACGCGGTAGAAGCCGAGGACCCTCCGGATCTGCGGGACGTCGGAGCGCTTGAGTCCGTAGGCCATGCGTGGATCCTACCGGTCGGCGTCTGCGCGGCTCCCGCGGCGGGGAGCGCCGGAGACCTCGTCGTCGGCATCCTCGGGGAGCGGATCCTCGTCGTCCTCGTCGTCCTCGCGGTAGCCGGGCTGCTCGCGCGTCCACGCGTCGCGGACGGTGCGGTACCAGATGACGATGGCGAAGATCGCGAAGACGGCCCACTCGGCCGCGTAGAAGATGTTGAGCCAGTTGAGCTGCACGGCCTCGCTCGGCGGCGGCGAGTCGATGGCCTGGAGGCCGGCGACCGGGGTCGACGCGACGATGAAGCCGTTGTAGACGTCGCCCACGTCGCCCGGCCAGAGGTTGACGAGCGCGGAGGTGGCGAGGCGCGTCATGCGCGCGGGGTCCTGGCCGGATCCGGGCGGCTCGGGCGACTCGCTCGGGAGGAAGCGGCCGACGAGCTCGGCGTCGCCCGTCGGCGCGCCGACGCCCGCGTTCAGCGCGGCGACGACGCCCGCGGCATCGGCGTCCGTGGCGGCCCAGCCGAGGGCGACGGGCACGCTGTCCGGGAGGCCGCCGTCGGTGTCTCCCCCGGGCGCGCCCGCGTCCGAGATGGCGAGGTGGCCGACGACCCAGGCGCCCGTGCGTCCGTCATTGAGGCGGTCGGACACGACGACGTAGTCGCCGGGCACCAGGGATCCCGACACCGTGACCAGGTGACCCGCCGACCGGTCCGTCACGTAGCCCTGCGGCTCGACGAGCGTGCCGAGCGGCAGCGCGGTCTCGGTGTCGCGCTCGATGACGACGCCGGACTCGACCGCGCGCGCCAGCTGCCACTGCCCGAGGGCGGCGAAGCCCGCGGCGATGAGGAGCGCCAGCGCGAGCAGCGCGATGAAGCGGGGTCGGCGGGCGACCTGGCCGACGGTGGGACCGACGGGGGCGGGCTCGGATTCGGCGGCGGGGCGCGCGCGGCCGGGATCGGGTGCGGAGGTCATCAGTAGTCGGGTTCCCGTTCGCGGGTGGGCGGTGTCCAGGTGTCGTGGTCGGACTGCTGGCCGGCCTGCTCGGCACGACGCCGGTCGGGGGCGGGGTGCCTGTCGGCGTCGTCGTCGTCGGGCGCACCGGCGTCGGGGCCGACCGCCGCGGCGGTCGGTCGGCGGGCGCCGTCGGCCTCCGGGCCGGTGCCCGGCGCCATGCCGCGGGCGGCCGTGCCCGGGCGGGATCCCGTCACCGCGAGGCCGTCGTCGTACGCCTCGGAGGCCGCGTCGCCACGCGCCTCGCCGCGCTCGGCCGCCTCGAACAGCGCCAGCGCGTCCGCCCGCTCCGCGTCGCGCTCGGCCTTGGCGGCGGCCCGCTTGGTGGCGGAGCGGTAGCGGGTGGGCAGCACGGCCGTGCCGATGCGCACCGAGTTGGCGGCGAGCAGCGGCCCCATGATCGCCATCACGAGGACGTAGAGGCCCGCGAACGGCTGGATGCGCTCGTCGAGCCCCGCCGAGAGCGAGAGCGTCGCCAGGATGAGCGCGAACTCCCCCCGGTTCTGGAGGATGAAGGCCGTGTTGATGCCGGCCTGCGCGCCGTGCCCGTTCAGCCAGGCGACGAACTGGCCGGCGATGAGGTTCAGCGCGACGGTCATCAGCACGGCGACGAGCACCGGGATCAGGACGGTGGGGAACTCCCGCGGGTCGAGCGCGAGGCCGAAGTTGAGGAAGAAGAACGCGCCGAAGACGTCGCGGAGCGGGATGGCGATCTGCTCGATGCGGTTGCGCATGCGCGTCGCCCCGAGCACGAGGCCGATGAGGAACGCGCCGATCGCGTCCGTGACGCCGAGCACCTCGCCGATGCCGCCGAACAGGATCGCGAGGCCGAAGAACAGCACCGTGAAGAGCTCCACGTCGCGCGTGCGCATGAAGCGCGACAGGAACGCGCCGCCCTTCCGCGCGACCGTGAACATGACCACGAGGAACGCGAACGAGATCGCCAGCTGCCCGACCACGGCCCACGGCTCCGTCTGGCCGCTCAGGACGACCGACACGATGGCGAGGTACACGGCGATGAAGATGTCCTCGACCACGGTGACGCCCAGGATCATGGGCGTCTCGTCGTTCGCGAGGCGGTTCAGCTCGATGAGGAGCTTCGTGACGATGGCGCTCGACGAGGTCGCCGTCATGCCCGCGATGACGAGCGCCTCGCGCGTGCCCCAGCCGAGGGCGAAGCCGAACGCGAACCCGACGCCCATGTTGATGAGCACGTACGAGCCGCCCGAGACGATGAGCTTCCCGGCGTTGCCGAAGAACTCGTCCTGGTCGAACTCGAGGCCCAGGTTGAACAGCAGCAGGATCAGGCCGAAGACGGCGATGAGCTCGATGTCGCCCGAGGCGAAGTCGAGCGGGAACCACTCCACGCTCGGGCTCGCGAGGAGCCCGACGAGCATGTAGATGGGGATCGCGGGCAGGCCGATGCGCTTGCCGAGCTGGCCGAACGCGTAGGCGAGGACGAACAGCAGGCCGAGGACGATGAGGTCGAGGCCGTGATGCACCCGCTACCCTCCGTCCGGCGCGGAGCCGGAGGCGGGGCGGTGCGGGAACTCGCCCGTCCGGTAGAACGCGAAGGCCTTGGCGACCTTCTCGGGGGATCCGGCCACCACGAGCGTGTCGCCCGGGTAGACGGTGAAGTCGTCGGACGGTGCCGGGTTCGCGGACTCGCCGCGGACGACCGCGACCACCGTGAGGCCGACGACGCCGCGGGACGCGAGGTTGCCGAGCGCCTGTCCGGCGATGTGGTCGTCGTAGTCGACCGTGAACCAGTCGATGCTGAGGCCGGGGATCTGGTCGAGCTTGTCGAGCGACTCCGTGATGCGCGTGCCGCCGAGGAGCTCGGCGAGCGTGTGGGCCTCGTCCTCGCTGAGGCGGAGCGACACCTTCTGCGTGTCGGGCCCGTCCTGCTCCTCGGAGAAGGTGATCAGGTCGCTGTGGCCGGAGCGGTGGGCGATGACGCCGACCTTGCCCCCATCGTCCGTGATGAAGGTGTGCAGCACGCCGACACCCGGCAGCTTGACGCGACGGACCTCCGCCATGCGCGCACCTCCCTCTTCCTGTGGTTCACAACGCGGGCCGCGCCCCGCATGTTCCCGTGCCGCCTGCGCGATCCGGACCGGCCGGGCGGCCGGACGCGGGCTACTTGCCGTACGGCGCGACGACGACCTCGACGCGCTGGAACTCCTTGAGGTCGGAGTAGCCGGTGGTGGCCATGGCACGACGGAGCGCGCCGACCAGGTTGGCGCTCCCGTCGGCCGTGGTGGACGGGCCGTAGAGGATCTGCTCGAGGGGCGCCACCTGGTCGACCCGCACGCGGTGCCCGCGCGGGAGCTCGGAGTGGTGCGCCTCGGCGCCCCAGTGGTAGCCCTGGCCGGGCGCATCGGTGGCGCGGGCGAGCGTGCTCCCGAGCATGACCGCGTCGGCGCCGACCGCGATGGCCTTGACGATGTCGCCCGAGCTGCCGAGACCGCCGTCCGCGATGACGTGCACGTAGCGGCCGCCGGACTCGTCCATGTAGTCGCGGCGAGCGCCGGCGACGTCGGAGAGCGCGGTGGCCATGGGCGCGTGGATCCCGAGGGTGGACCGGGTGGTGGACGCCGCTCCCCCGCCGAACCCGACGAGCACGCCGGCCGCGCCCGTGCGCATGAGGTGCAGGGCCGCCGTGTAGGTGGCCGCGCCCCCGACGATGACGGGCACATCGAGCTCGTAGATGAACTTCTTGAGGTTGAGCGGCGCCGCGCCCTTGGAGACGTGCTCGGCGGAGACGGTGGTGCCGCGGATGACGAAGAGGTCGACGCCCGCTGCGACGACCGTCTCGTAGTGGTCGGCGGTGCGCTGGGGCGAGAGCGCGGCGGCGACGACGACGCCGGCCGCGCGGATCTCGGCGATGCGCGCAGTGATGAGCTCGGGCTTGATCGGCTCGGCGTAGATCTGCTGCATGCGCGCGGTGGCCGACTCGGGCGGGAGCGAGCGGATCTCCTCGAGCAGCCGCTCGGGGTGCTCGTACCGGGTCCAGAGGCCCTCGAGGTCGAGGACGCCGACGCCGCCGAAGCGGCCCATCGCGATGGCCGTGGTCGGGGAGACCACGGAGTCCATGGGCGCCGCGAGGATCGGGATCTCGAACTGGTACGCGTCGATGGACCACGAGACCGCGACGTCCTGCGGGTCGCGCGTGCGCCTCGACGGGACGATGGCGATGTCGTCGAACGCGTACACGCGGCGGGCGCGCTTGGCGCGGCCGATCTCTACATCACTCACCCCCACAGCCTAGCGGCGGGCTCCTGCGCGACCGGTCGCCGGCCGGGCCGCCGCGACCACCCGGGGCCACGGCGGGCGCGGACCGCCGCTCCGGCTCGAGGCCGGCGTGGAGGAGGAGCGCGCGCAGGCGCCCTGCCCCCAGGACGTCGCGCTCGGCGACCTCGATGACGCGCCAGCCGCCGTCCGATCCCTCCGCGTCGGCCGTCGGCCCCGTCTCCCGCGCGGCCGCCGGAGCGCCGCGAGGGGGCCCGCCGAGGATCCGCAGCGCCACCCGCTCGCGCGGCCACGCCAGGGCGAGACGACCGTGCCCGGGCGCGTGCGGCGCCGCCAGGGGGACGGGGAGCCCGGCCTCGTGGGCGATCCCCCGGGCGATCGACTCGACGGCGGACGCCGACGCCCCGTCCGCCGCGGCGACGAGCGCCTCGGACCGCCGGCTCCAGGGGCCGGGCCCGCGGAGAGCGCGCTCGGCGTCGAGAGCGGATCGGCTGCAGGGCGCGGGGCGTCCCGCGGCGAGCGCGGCATCCAGCGCGACGAGCCCGTGGGCGAACCAGCCGGGACCGCGGGGAGCGGCGGAACGCACCGCCTCCATCGCCGCGTCGTGGGAGGCGGCGAGCGCGGCGGCGGCCAGGCCCGGCGCGCGGATCCCGCTGACGATCTGCACCAGCCGCGAGCGCCCCTGCGCGGGATCCCGCACGATGCGCGTGCCCGCCCGGCGCCCCGGCGGCGCGTGCGGCAGGTCGAGCAGCGTGACGAGCGTCGGCCAGGGCGCGATGCGCGGCAGGTCGTGCACGGCCGCCGCCGACGCCCCGCCCAGCACCACGGGCGTCGTCGAGACGCGGGCCAGCGCGCGGATGCGCAGGAGGTGCCGCTCCCGCGCCGACACCGCCTCCCACGCTCGCCGGTCCACGTGCACGCCGGCGCGCAGCCGCACGAGCTCGCCGCGCGCCTCGGCACGCGCCACCGTGGCGGCCTCGGCGCGTTCCTCGACCGCGGCGACCGCCGTGCCCGCGCCTGCTGCCGGAGCCGCCGCCGGGGGCCCCGAGAGGATCAGGACCACACCGGGCGGACCGAGCGCCCACGCGCGGAGGCCGGGGACGGGTGGAGGGGGAGGCGGGCAGCAGGAGGGCGGATGCGAGGGCATGCGGGCAGTGTCGCCGCGTCGCCGATGCGGTGGGCCGCTCGTCGACGACGCGCCGGACGCGCGTGGCCGCCCGTCGCCTGTGAGGGAGGCCCGGGACGCGGAGGAGGGGCCGGCGCACGATGCACCGGCCCCTCCTCGGCCGCGCGGGACCCGAGCGGCTCCCGCCCGCTCCCGCGTCAGCGCCGGTAGTTGGGCGCCTCGACGACCATCTGCACGTCGTGCGGGTGCGACTCCTTGAGCCCCGCCGCCGTGATCCGCACGAAGCGGCCGCGGTCCTTCAGCTCGCCGACCGTGCGGGCGCCGACGTAGAACATCGACTGCCGGAGGCCGCCCGTGAGCTGGTACACCACGTTCGCGAGGGACCCGCGGTAGGGCACCTGGCCCTCGATGCCCTCGGGGATGAGCTTGTCGTCGCTCGGCACGTCGGACTGGAAGTAGCGGTCCTTCGAGTACGAGGTCTTGGATCCGCGCGTCTGCAGGGCGCCGAGCGAGCCCATGCCGCGGTAGCTCTTGAACTGCTTGCCGCCGACAAACATGAGGTCGCCGGGGCTCTCGTCGCAGCCGGCGAGGAGGCTGCCGAGCATGACGGTGTCCGCGCCGGCGACGAGCGCCTTCGCGATGTCGCCCGAGTACTGCAGCCCGCCGTCGGCGATGACGGGGATGCCCGCCGCGCGCGCCGCCAGCGACGCCTCGTAGACCGCGGTGACCTGCGGCACGCCCACGCCCGCGACGACGCGCGTGGTGCAGATGGATCCGGGGCCGACACCCACCTTGATCGCGTCGGCGCCCGCGTCGATGAGCGCCTGGGCGCCCGAGCGCGTGGCGACGTTGCCGCCGATCACGTCGACGTGCGCCGACGCGGGGTCGGACTTGAGGCGGCGGATGATGTCGAGCACGCCCTTGCTGTCGCCGTTGGCCGTGTCGACGACGAGCACGTCGACGCCCGCGTCCACGAGGGCCATGCCGCGCTGCCAGGCATCCCCGAAGAAGCCGATGGCCGCGCCGACGCGGAGGCGCCCCTCGGCGTCCTTCGTCGCGTCGGGGTACTGCTCCGACTTGTCGAAGTCCTTGACCGTGATGAGGCCGCGCAGCTTGCCCGCGTCGTCGACGAGCGGGAGCTTCTCGATCTTGTGCTCCGCGAAGATCGCGATGGCGTGGTCCGGGTCGATGCCGACGCGGCCGGTGATGAGCGGCGTGCGGGTCATGACGTCGCGCACGAGGGTGGTCGCCGCCTGCACGGGCGACACGAAGCGCATGTCGCGGTTCGTGATGATGCCGACGAGCGTGCCGTCCGACTCCACGACCGGGAGGCCGGAGACGCGGAACTGGCCGCAGAGCGCGTCGACCTCGGCGACCGTGGCGTCGGGACGCGTGGTGACCGGGTTCGTGATCATGCCGGACTCGCTGCGCTTCACCTTGTCGACGAAGGCGGCCTGGTCCTCGATGGAGAGGTTGCGGTGGATCACGCCGAGGCCGCCCTGGCGCGCCATCGCGATGGCCATGCGCGCCTCGGTGACGGTGTCCATGGCGGAGGAGAGGAGGGGGGCGGCGACGCTGATGTTGCGCGTCAGCCGGGAGGTGGTGTCCGCCTCGCTCGGGATGACGTCGGTGTGCCCCGGCAGGAGCATGACGTCGTCGTAGGTGAGGCCGATGACGCCGAACGGGTCGGACTGATCCAAGTTCCCTCCAGGGGGATGAGAGGCGGGTGGTGGGGCCGGGGGACCGCGTCGGCAACCGGTGTGTCGATGTTAACCGCCGTGGCCGGTGCGCATTCCCGCCGTAGCACGCCGCCACGCGGCACACGGCTGAAACATCCAGGACATAATCAGCACGTACTGTCAACCAACGTCGTCCTGACGGTAGTCGCGGCGCCTGCGCGGATCTCACCATCCGCCGGCTCCCCCCATGGAGGTCTAGTGATAGCCACTGGTTCGGCCGGAGCGCGCGCGCAGCGCGTCTGGGCCCTGATTCTCGCGGTGGCGTTCGCCTGCGCCGCGCTCGTCCTCTCGGCCCCGGCCGGCGCCCACGCGGATCCGCGCGGGGCACCGCAGGCGGTCGACCCGGCCACCGCCGAGCAGTCGCTGCTCGTCTGGGTGCGGGCCGACGCCGACAAGACGGGCATCGCCGGCGTCACCGTCACGGTGACCGGCGGCGGCGTCGAAACCACGGGCGTCACCGGCGCCGACGGCAAGGCCGAGGTCGGGCTCGCCGCGCCGGGGTCGTTCACCGTCCAGGTCGACGAGTCGACCATCCCGCAGGGCGCCGGCGTCCCCCGCGCCGGCTCGAGCCCGCGCGAGATCGACGTCTCCCCGGGCAACAAGGGCGTCCCGGCCTTCTTCTTCGTCTCGCCCGACGCGGCGGCGGGCGGCTCCGG
Organism: Clavibacter tessellarius; assembly: GCF_001618005.1. GTDB lineage: Bacteria > Actinomycetota > Actinomycetes > Actinomycetales > Microbacteriaceae > Clavibacter > Clavibacter tessellarius_A. The sequence goes on along the minus strand of NZ_LQXA01000018.1, from coordinate 37,802 downwards.
CGGGTCGACCCCCGCGCCGAGCGCGAGCGCCGGCGCGTCCACCCCCACCGCGGGCGAGACGGCGGCACCGGACACCGAGACCGGCGCGGTCTCCGGCACCGCGGAGCCCGTGACCCAGAACAACTTCTGGAAGATCTTCTGGCCCAAGGTGGTGACGGGCCTCATCTTCGGCCTCCTCCTCGCCCTCGCGGCCATCGGGCTCTCCCTCATCTACGGCACCACGGGCCTCAACAACTTCGCGCACGGCGAGCTCGTCACCTTCGGCGCGCTGATGGCGTACCTCTTCAGCAACCTGCTCGGGCTCAACCCCGTGCTCGCGATCGCGATCACGGTGGTCCTCGGCGGGGCGTTCGGGTACGCGCAGGACTGGCTCATCTGGAAGCCGCTGCGGAAGCGGAGCCTCGGGCTCGTGCCGCTGATGATCGTCACCATCGGCCTCTCGCTCGCCCTGCGCTACCTCTTCCAGTTCATCTTCGGCGCCGACCGCCTGACGCTCCCCAACAGCCCCGCGCCGTTCCTCGTGGTCGGGCCGGTGAGCCTCAAGTTCACCGACGTCGCCGGCGCGATCGTCTCGATCGTGCTGCTCCTGGCGGTCGCGTACGTGCTGCTCTACACGAAGATCGGCAAGGCCACCCGCGCCGTCTCCGACAACCGCTCGCTGGCGGCCGCATCCGGCATCGACGTGGAGCGCGTGATCCGCGTGGTCTGGGTCGGCGGCGCCGCCCTCGCCGCGCTGTCGGGCGTCTTCATCGCCTACTACCAGTCGCTGCGCTGGGACACGGGCGCGTCCATCCTGCTGCTCGTCTTCTCCGCCGTCGTGCTCGGCGGACTCGGGACGGCGTTCGGCGCCCTCATCGGCTCGATCGTGATCGGCGTGTTCATCAACGTCAGCACCATGGTCCTGCCCGAGAACATGAAGTACGTGGCCGCGCTCGTGGTCATGATCGTCATCCTGCTCATCAGGCCCCAGGGCATCCTGGGCCGGAAAGATCGGATCGGTTAGCCGCGCATGAACACCAACTTCATCTTCCTGGCGATCGGCGAGATCTTCTCGCCCACCACCGCGGCGTACGCGCTCGCGACGGTCGGCCTCGTGGTGCACTTCGGCTTCACGGGACTGCTCAACTTCGGACAGGCCGGGTTCATGGCCATCGGCGGATACGCGTTCGCCGTCACTGCGGTCATCTACGGCTGGCCCGTGTGGGCGTCCCTCCTCATGGCCATCCTGGCGTCGACCGTGTTCGCGCTCATCCTCGGCATCCCGACGCTGCGGCTGCGGGCGGACTACCTCAGCATCGTGACCATCGCGGCCGCGGAGATCATCCGGTTGAGCGTCAAGACACCCGAGTTCTCGGACGTCACGGGCGGCTCCGAGGGCATCAACGGCGCGGCCGTCGGCTTCAACGAGCTGAACCCGCTGCCCGAGGGCCGCTTCGGCGCCGGCGTGCTCACGTACTCCTCCGACCAGTGGTGGATCCGCATCGTCGGCTGGGGCCTCGTGGGCATCGCCTGCCTCCTCGTGTTCCTCCTCATGCGCAGCCCCTGGGGCCGCGTGCTGAAGGGCGTGCGCGAGGACGAGGACGCCGTCCGCGCGCTCGGCAAGAACGTGTACTCCTACAAGATGCAGGCGCTCGTGCTCGGCGGCGTGTTCGGCGGGCTCGCGGGCGTGGTCTTCATCCTCCCGAGGTCGCTGCAGCCCGACAACTACGGCACGCAGCTCACGTTCTTCCTCTACACGATCATGCTGCTGGGCGGCGCCGCGACCATCTTCGGCCCCGTCATCGGCTCGATCATCTTCTGGGTCACGCTGTCGCTCTCGGACGGCCTGCTCAGCCTCGCGGTCACCAACGGCTGGCTGCCCATCTCGAGCACCCAGCAGGGCCCGATCCGCTTCATCATCGTGGGCGTCGCGCTCATGCTGCTCGTGATCTTCCGACCACAGGGCATCTTCGGGAAGAAGAAGGAGACGCACTTTGCCTGACAAGACCCCGGTCTCGGCCATCCTCGACGGCGACGCCGGGCCCGGCTGCGCCAAGAAGGACCCGATCATCGTCGCGCACGGCGTCAGCCGCCAGTTCGGCGGCCTCACGGCGGTCGACGTGGAGCACCTGGAGATCCCGCGCGGCTCCATCACCGCGCTCATCGGCCCGAACGGCGCCGGCAAGACCACGTTCTTCAACCTGCTGACCGGCTTCGACAAGCCGAACACCGGCACGTGGGAGTTCTCCGGCAGGGACCTCGCCGGGATGAGCGCGTTCCGCGTGGCCCGCCTCGGCATGGTGCGCACCTTCCAGCTCACCAAGGCCCTCGGCGGCATGACCGTGCTGGAGAACATGCGCCTCGGCGCCACCGGCCAGGGCGGCGAGAACTTCTTCTCCGCGCTGATCCGCCCGCTGTGGCGCACGAAGGAGGACGCGATCACGGAGCGCGCCCGCGGGCTCCTGAAGAAGTTCAAGCTCGACGCCAAGGAGGAGGACTACGCGGCCAGCCTCTCCGGCGGCCAGCGGAAGCTCCTCGAGATGGCCCGCGCGCTCATGACCGAGCCCGAGCTGGTGATGCTCGACGAGCCCATGGCCGGCGTGAACCCGGCGCTCACGCAGTCGCTGCTCCACCACATCCTCGACCTCAAGACCGAGGGCATGACCGTGCTGTTCGTCGAGCACGACATGCACATGGTCAACGAGATCGCCGACTGGGTGGTCGTCATGGCCGAGGGCCGCATCGTCGCCGAGGGCCCGCCCTCGACGGTGATGAGCGACCCGGCCGTCATCGACGCCTACCTCGGCGCTCACCACGACACCGACCTCGGCACGCTCACGGGCCAGCGCGAGGTGGCGAAGGACATGGAGTCCGACCTCGTCAAGGACGAGATCGAGAAGGAAGCGGCAGAGAAGTGACGACAGAGCGGGTCCTCCAGACCACCGACCTCCACGCGGGCTACCTGCCCGGCGTCAACATCCTCAACGGGTGCAACGTGCACGTCGACAAGGGCGAGCTCGTCGGCATCATCGGCCCGAACGGCGCCGGCAAGTCCACGCTCCTCAAGGCGATCTTCGGCCAGGTGGACGTGCGCGGCGGCAGCATCGAGCTGAACGGCCAGGACATCACCGGGCTCAAGGCCGACAAGCTCGTCTCGCGGGGCGTCGGCATGGTGCCGCAGAACAACAACGTGTTCCCCACCCTCACCATCGACGAGAACCTGCAGATGGGCGCCTACCAGAAGCCCAAGATGTACAAGGAGCGGCTGGCGTTCGTCACCGACCTGTTCCCGGAGCTCGGCAAGCGGCTGAAGCAGCGCGCCGGATCCCTCTCCGGCGGCGAGCGCCAGATGGTCGCCATGTCGCGCGCGCTGATGATGGACCCGACGGTGCTGCTCCTCGACGAGCCGTCGGCGGGCCTCTCCCCCGTGCGCCAGGACGAGACGTTCATCAACGTCGCGCAGATCAACCGCGCGGGCGTCTCCGTGATGATCGTGGAGCAGAACGCCCGCCGCGCGCTGCAGATCTGCGACCGCGGCTACGTCCTCGACCAGGGCAAGGACGCGTACGAGGGCCGGGGGCGCGAGCTCATGAACGACCCGAAGGTCATCGAGCTGTACCTCGGCACCCTCGCGGCCGACCAGGAGAAGGCGAAGGCGGCGCCCCAGCCCTGATCCGCCCTCCCGCACCACGCGACGCGGCATCCCTCCGGGGGTGCCGCGTCGTCGTGTCGGGGGGCGGGGAGCGGGAGCACGTCGACGGCGAGGCGCACGGGCCGGTGGGTGATCCCGCGATCGCCGCGGTGGACGCCGCCGCACGCCCGCGGGGCCTCGGCTCCACCCCGAGCACGCCGGAGGGCCCGGTCCATGCGGACCGGGCCCTCAGCAGTGCGTGGTGCGGGTGCTAGTTCAGCTTGCCGTAGACCTGCTCGGAGAAGGTGCGCGTGTTGCCCTGGCCGTACTTGTAGACGGAGACGTACGCCTCGGTCGGGTCGCCGTTGTCATCGAACGTGATCGGGCCGGAGAGGCCGTCGTAGTCGATGTCGGTGCCCTCCTTGATGAGCTTCGCGCAGTCGGCGAACGACTCGCACTTGGTGCCGCCCTCGGAGACCGACTTCAGGTTGGCCTTCAGCGTCGCGCCGTCGGTGCTCTTGCCCTGGAGAGCGGCGAGCGCGAGGAGCACGGTGCCGTCGTACGACTCGGCCGAGTAGCTGAAGACCGTGAGGGCGGGGTCGCCTTCGGCCTTCACCATGTCCTGGAGGCGGGACTGGAAGTCCTCCTTGGCCTCGACGCCGGGGTTCGTGAACTGCGCACCCGCGATGTCGACGTTGGTGTCGGCCTCGGTGATGATGCCGTAGTTCCCGTCCGTGCCGTAGAACTTGTTGAAGTCGAAGCCCTTCGACGCGAGCTGGTCGGCGATGGTCTTGACCTCGTCGAACGAGATCACGACGAGCGCGTCGGGGTTCGGCGCGAGCACGGACGTGATGGCGCTGTTGAAGTCCGTCGCGGACGGCTCGAACACCTGCTCGGCCGCGATGGTGGCGCCGTTGTCCTCGAGCGTCTTCTTGATGTTCGCCTCGAGGCCCGTGCCGTAGGCGTCGTTCATGTAGAGGATCGAGACGTTGGTCTTGCCGTCCTTCAGGATCTTGTTGCCGAGGATGCGGCCCTGGAGCACGTCCGAGGGGGCGGTGCGCCAGAAGTATCCGTCGTCCTTGTAGGTCGAGAAGTCGGGCGAGGTGTTCGCGGGCGACAGCTGGACGACGCCGGCCTGGGTCACCTGGTCGATGAAGGTCTTCGAGACGCCGGAGGACGCCGCGCCGATGATGGCGCTGTTGCCGTCCGCGATGAGCGAGGTGGCCGACTGGCTGGCGATGTCGGTCGTGGTGTCGCCCGAGTCCTTGTCGGTGACGGTCACCTGGATGCCGGCCTTGGCATCGTTGATGTCCTTCTCGGCGAGCCCGACGCCCGCGATCTCGGGCGGGCCGAGCACGGCGAGGGAGCCCGTCTGCGGCAGGATCGTGCCGATCTTGAGGTCCAGGTCGCCGCTCGCGGTGGTGCCGCCGCTGCCGCCGCCGCCGGAGCAGCCGGCGAGGACGAGGGCGCCGGCGACCGCGATGGTCACCGCGCTGAGGGCTGTGCGGGCAGATCGTGAGCGGGAGGACGAGACCCTGCCGAATGCGCTCATGGTGCTCCTTATGGATGTGTGTGGTGATGCTCGGGAATGTGGTGCATGAGGCCCGCGAATGCGCGCCTCGCCTGGTGCGACCCTAGGGCGCGGATGAGACGGGCACAATGCATCGGCATTTCCGTCGTGTAACGCGACCGGATCGTTACCGTTCGCGCGATGCGCGACGGGATCCGCATCAGATGCCGTCGACGACCGCCGGTTCCCTCCGGATGGGCGTCGACGCCATACCCGGCCGACGAGACGCCCGGAGCATGTCCACGGTGAGCAGCACGAGCGCCGCCCACACGATCGCGAAGCCGGCCCAGCGCTCGGGCGGCATCGCCTCGTGCAGCACGAACACCCCGAACGCGAACTGCAGCAGCGGCGCCAGGTACTGCGTGAGGCCGATGACGGAGAGCGGGAGCCGACCCGCGGCGAAGCCGAACAGGAGGAGCGGGCCGGCCGTGACCACGCCCGTGCTCACGAGGAGCAGCGTGTGCCCGAGCGAGACCGTGCCGATGGTGAGGCCGGCGCCCGCGCCCGTGATCACGAGCATCACCGTCGCCGCGGGCACGAGCCACGCGGTCTCGAGCGCGAGCCCGGAGAGCGCGTCCGCTCCCCCGCTGACGCGCTTCTTCACGAGCCCGTAGAGGCCGAAGGACCCGGCGAGCGCGAGCGACACCCACGGCAGCTGCCCGTAGCCGATCGCGATGACCGCCACCGCGACCGCGGACAGGCCGACCGCCGCCCACTGCAGCGCACGCAGGCGCTCGCGCAGGAGGATCACGCCGAGCAGCACCGTGACGATCGGGTTGATGAAGTAGCCGAGCGCGGTCTCGACCACGTGGCCGGACAGCGTGCCGTACACGTAGACGGTCCAGTTGACGAGGATCAGGTGCCCGGCGAGGGCGAGGCCGAACAGGAGCCGCGGCTGCCGCGCGATGGCGACCAGGTGCGGCCACCGCCGCGCGAGCGTGATGACCAGGGCGCACACGACGAGCGAGAAGAGGATCCGCCAGCCGACGATCTCGAACGCGCCCGCCGGCACCAGCAGGAGGAAGAAGACCGGCAGGACGCCCCAGAGACCGTAGGCGCCGATCGCCGCGAGGAGGCCGGTGCGGGTGGGGGTGTCGCACGGTTCGGGTGTCACATCCGTGAGGCTAGCGCGCGCTCGAGCGGTCCGAGAGGTGCTCCGCGACTGGTCCACGCGTCACCCGAGCGCACTCTTGCCGCGGCCTCACCTGCGGAGAGCGGCCATGGTGTCGAAGAACAGCTCGAGGGCGCTCCGCATCACATCGGTGCCGGACACGACGGCGAGTCGCACGCGTCCGTCCGGCAGGTCCTCCGGCTGGAACCAGCCGACGTCGCCTGTCCGGATGGCCTCGTACTTGATGCCGGCCTGGGGCGAGGCGACGGTGTATCGGGTCCACTCCCCGGCAGCCCAGGCTCGGGCGGTCATCCCGCTCGCGCCTTCGGGGACTGCCGGCTCGTTGCCGGGCGCCGCGTCGATGCGGTGGGTGATCAGGTCAGCGTCGAACTCGCCCCGCCCTTCTCCGTGGGGGAAGGCCCACGCGGGACCGATGCGCATCCAGGAGATGAGGAGGCCGAAGGACGCCGACATGGTCGTGGAGTGGACGGACATGACGGTGGAGCCGTCGGGAAGGGGGAGCTCGGCGACGACCAAGGCCTCCCTGCCGGAGTACCAGCTGTTGAGGATCCGGCGTCGTCCGCCGGTGTCCGCGAGCACCCCGAACACGATCTTCGCGGTCGCACGGACGCGCAGCAGACCCTCTCCCGCGGTGGTCAGCCCGCCGAGTCGATCGAGGAGGCCGAGGGCGCGGAGCTCGTCGGTCACGCCCGGGGCTCGTCCGACCCGGGCGAAGATGCCGCGTCGCCTGATGAGCCACAACTGATCCCAGGCAGCGCGGCTCATCCGCATCTCGCCGAGCGGGAAAGGCTGCTGGGACGCGACGCCGACGAGCTGCTCGAAGGGCTTGCCCTCGTTCTGGGAGCTCGCCTCGTCATCCAATGCGATGTCGATCATGCGATGCCCTTCAGCTGTGCGGTGCGCGATATCCGGCTGAACACGACCTCGAACTGCAGCGTGTCCATGACGTCGCAGCTGGCGGTGACCTCCATCACCTGGGTTTCGGTGACGAGAGCTCGGCGCGTGACCTCCACGCACACCCCGGACGCCTCGTAGAGGAACTTGACGTAGCGCCCCGTGAGCCCCGGGTACAGCCACTCCTTGTCGGCCACGACATGGGACCAGCCCGGGAGCGCCAGCGCCTCGGCGACCGAACGCGCACCCAGCTGCTCCACCGTCTCGATGGAAGGGCGCACTACCACCACGATGTTCGCCCGGAAGGTGCTCTTCCGGCCGGTGCGCTCGGCGACCGTGAGCACACGGTCGTCCTCGGAGGGCAGAGCCTCCCAGAAGTCGGGGATCTCGACCGTCGCCAGCGCGCTCTCGACCGTCGCCCAATCCGGCGTCAGGGCTTCATCGTGGGTGGACATCCGGTTCCCCTCACCTTGTGCACTCACTCCGACCTGCAACGTCATGGATGCCCGAGTCGCGATGCCGCCGCCAGCGCGAATGAACCGGCCTCCGTCAGCGCGTCGCGCGCACCGCCTGCAGGAACAGGCCGACGACGTCGCGCATGACGTCGAGGGGTGACTCGGGTGCCAGCCTGACGCGGCCGTCCGGCAGCTCCTCCGGCTTGAACCAGCCGACCTCTCCGGTCCGGATCCGGTGGAACGCCATGTCCGCGGCGGGAGACCCGACGTAGTAGCTGGTCCACTCGCCCGCGCGCCATGCTCGCGTCGTGCTCTGGCTGGCATCCGAGGGAAGCGGGATCTCGTCATCCGGCGCCGCATCGATGCGCTGCTTCACCGCAGCGGCATCGTGCGTGCCGTCGCCGATGTCATGGCCGAAGGTCCATGCCGGCCCGATCCGGAGCCACGAGATGAGCAGGCCCAGCGACGCGGAGAAGGTCGTGCGGTGGATGGACATGACCGTCGATCCGTCTTCTTGAGGGATCTCCGCGGCGACGAGCGCTTCACGGCCGACGTACCACCCGGTGAAGGTGCGCCGCTTGCCGTGCGCGTCTGCCGTGCCGCCGAAGTTGAGGACCGCGGTTGCGCGGACACGCAAGAGGTCCTCGCTCGCCACCGACAGGCCACCCCTCCGGTCGAGCAGACCCGCACGGGACAGCTCCGCCACCTCCGCGGGGTCGCCGCCGAGACGCGCGAAGATCCCGCGCCTGCGGATCGACCACAGCTTCTCCCAGGCCGCCGGGCTGAGCAGGATCGAGCTGGCCGGGTACGGCTGCATCCCGGCGACGCGGGTGACCAGCTCGAACGGCCTGCCGTCGCCGCGCGCCACGGCCTCTTCGTCCAGCCTGATATCGGTCATGCCTGCACCGCCACTCGCGCAGTGCGCGCGATCGTCTTGAACAGATCCTCGAAGCGCAAGCGGTCGACGATGTCGCAGCTCGCCGTCACCTCGAGGACGTGCGAGCCGGTGACCAGCGCGGAGCGCGTCACGGCGACGCACCTCCCGGCGGTCTCATGGACGAAGTTCACCACGCGCCCGGTCGTGTCGGGACGCCGCCATTCGGAGTCCGAGACCACGTGCGACCAGCCCGGGTACACCAGGCCCTCCGCGATGCTCCGCGCGCCGAGCTGGATCACGGTCTCCGTCGAGGCGCGCACCACGACGATGACGTTCGCCCGGAATCCCTCGTCGGGCGTGCTCGGGTTCGCGATGGCGACGGCGCGGTCATCATCTGACGGCAGCCTCTCCCACGTCGGGGGCATCTCCATGTGCAGCCACGGGGTCTCGATGCCCGTCCAGTCCTCTGTCATTTCATCGCTTTCTCAGTACTCAAGTAGCCGTATCGCCTCGCGCGCGTCATCCGAAGAAGTGATCAACGAAGTTGGTGAAGCCCTCTCCTGAAGTCGATCCTATTTTATCGCCGATATATCCTCCGGCAAGGCCGCCGAGGAAACCACCGATCTCCGCACCGACCACGGTACCCAGCGGAGGAAAGACTGCACTGCCGACCACAGCGCCCAGGCCTTCTCCGGCGACTGTGCCTATCTCGCCGCCGACTATGCTGCCCGCCACTCCTCCTACCGCAACTACCGCAGCATGCGTCGTCGCGTGTGTGGCCCGCTCGGTAGGATTCCAGTCGGGATGTTCCGCCTCATCGTGGTCGTACGTATTGGCGAATGCCGCCGCACCCGATACCAGCACGCCTGCGGCCCCTAAGCCTCGGGCGATTCCTTCCCCCGCAGCACCGACTTCGGCGACACGCCTACCCAGGGCCTCGTCGCCCGCCGCAGTCAGACGCTCAGAGGCAGGTTGCGCGCCGTCGACGACTGGCTCCGCAGTGTGGTTGCCGTCTTGTTCCGTGATCCCCAATAAGTCCGTCACGGCGTGAAATGCGTCTTTGACCTTCGGCGAATCCTTAATGAGGTCCGTACCACCATCGATCCCGAGCTTCAGGGCCGGCTGCTCCAGCGTCTCGCCGATCCCCTGCACCGCATCCACGAGCGCATCGCCTGCGTATCGCGTCAGCTTGAGCAGAGCCTCTGCACATTCCTCGTCGGCATGGTCGACTTCGTTGTTGAATCCGTCGATGATGCCCGGGGCGAGCGGAATCGCGGTGGCAACCTCGGATGATTTGTCCGCCGCCAGGGAATCCGCCGCCTCCTTGCGCTTGGCCGGCAGGTCGGCGAGAGACGTCGAATAGGCGAGGAGCGCCGCTTTCGCCGCGGCGGCATCCTCACCAAGGGTCCTCGAGAGCGTCTGCGCGGAGGAGAGGGCATCGAATAGTCGTGCGGAGTCAGGGGTGTCGAATACGTCGACAGCCGAGAGGCCTGACCATGAGCGGGTGATTGACTGCATGGCCTCGTCCATCGCCGCGCCGATCTTGTCGAAGGCGGCAGCCGCAGTCTCGACATCGGCCGCGCTCGGTATGTCCGACAGCCGGTCCGCGGGGTCGGATGACGTCATCGGCCCGCCCCCTGGGAGAGGTTGGTGGCCATCTCGTCGTCGCCTTGGGTGTAGGCGTCAAGGGCGAGCTGCGTCTGGTCGATGACCTTGCCCACTGCGGAGTCGACCGCGGCGATCTGGGACAGGAGAGGATTCCCGCTGATGAGGGCGAGCGCTGCCGCTGTCTTGGGTCCGACGACAGCAGAGGCACCTTCGATGGCCTTCGTGACTGCCGCCTTGGCGGTGTCCAGCCCGGACAGGTCATTGCGCGTGGCGGTGAGGACGGTCCTCACCGTGTCGGGATCGATCCTCCAGCCGTTGCCGCTGGTCTGCCCGGTCATGCCGCGCGGCCTTCCCAGGAGGACGAGTTCGTCACAGTGGGCCGGTGTCCCGCCGCGAAGTGACGACGACCGCTGACGGACGCGACGATAGGAGAGACGGTAGCAATCGAGGCAAGCATGATCGGCGAGATTCTGGACACGGGCGGAGCCTTACACGCGGTAGGAGTTCGGCACCGCTCTTGTGCACAGGGGAGGCGTCGAGCTACTTCCGCTCTGGGGGGGGAGCCGGAACGTGAGGCAGTCCGCTCAGCGCCCTGAGCGGCCGAATCTCGCACGTAGGGCCGCCGCACCCTTCGCGAGGACTCGATCAGTCAGCTGAGCCGAACGTCTTCCTCATCACTTCTTCCAAGGGGACGCCGTCTCGTGTCCCCTTCGGCGACGGGGCGTCCTGCTCCGAACCCGCGACGGTCGACCGCACAGCGGACGCATCGCGTGAGACAGCAGCACCTCGAGATGACTCCGACGCTCGGCGGTCGAGGCCCTTCGCGGCCCTGTACCACCGAGGCAGGAGCACGCGGGGCATGAACCCCATGCCGATCAGGCCTAGCACCACGATGGCTACTACGAGGAATGCAACCGGCATCTGAGCCGGAGGAGGCAGGACGAGCGCCACAGCCCCGAGGAGAAGGCCCACTCCCGTCCAGCCGATGCCCAACGGTAGGTACGGGAAGTAGTAGATGCTCACCACAGGTGGCTTCCACCGAGCCCACGACCTCCAAAGACCGGAGTAGGCGAGAGCACCCACAGTGAGGAAGACGATCGCCGGGACGAGCAACCGGGCCGCTATGCCAAGGGAAGACGCGTCCTGGCTCGAGGCACTCGTCATGCCGACGATCGCGGTCGAGGATGACGAAGCGGAGATCGGGAGCAGAAGCAGCAGCACCTGCCGAGTCTCACAAATCGGGGGAACCCCGTCGGCCGTCCCCCACACCCCCTGCCCTCGAGAGCCGGCGGTCGCTCAGGATCACAACCCTCGTGCGCGCCTCCTCCGACCCCGGAAAAGGTGTCGACATCGGGCTCGGCTCCGAGCCATCACCTCGACGAACGGGCCCCACCGGAGAGTCATCGATGTAGGCGTCTCGCCGCCGCTCGATGTCCCTTCCGAAGCGACGCACGCATGGGCGCCTCCCGGGCGCGAGAGGAGCGACACCTCGACTCAGTCGGATGACCCGAAGGCCTTCCTCATCACTTCTTCCATCGCGACGCCGTCTCGTGTCCCCGTCGGCGACTCAGCACCCGGGCATGCGCGCTCGTCGCCCGCCCGCCCGTTGGGCGAGTCGCGTGAGAATGTGGCGCCTAGAGACGCATCCGCCGCTCGGCGGTCGAGGCCCTTCGCGGCCCTGTACCACCGAGGCAGGAGTGCCCGGGGCATGAAGCGCATACCGATCAAGCCGAGAAACACGATCGCCACGCCGAGGTAGATGACCGGCATCTCGATCGCCGGAGGCAGGAACAACCCTGGAGCCATGACCGCGTAGCCCACCCCCATCCACCCGATGCCGAGCGGCAGATACGGGAAGTAGTAGATGCTCACCACAGGGGGCTTCAAGCGAGCCCACCACCTCCACAGTCCGGAGAATGCCAGCAGCCCGATGGCGAGAAACACGATGGCCATCACGAGTCCTTCAGCCGCGATGCCGAGGGAGGACATGCCTCCGCTCGCGCCGCTCGTCTCGCTCAGCATCGCTCTGAATGAATACGCAGGAGACGACCGGAACGGGAGCACCTGCTGAGCCTCGCAGATGGTGGGAATTGCGCCGGCTGTCGCCCACAGCCTGAGCACCTTTCCACCTCACCTGCTGAGGCGAGAGGGCATTCGCCAGCAATAGGGTCCAGGTGATCGACTCGACCGAGCTTCCACACTTGCCAGCGCATGTCACGTCGATCGCCGGGGCCGTTCAGGGCCGATCGACCGGGTCCTCACCGTTCCGATCAGAGTCCATGTCCATCCGCGCTCGGTACCACGCAGGGAGCAGGACCCTCGGGACCCCGATCATCGACATGGCACCCACCACGCCGATGCCCAGCCCGAGGTACAGGAAGACCGAGCTGAGGAAGGGTGGGAGCACTCTGCCGGCGGATACGGCGAGGGCTCCCACTCCCATGACACCGATTCCCAAAGGATAGGTGTACCGGGTCCTCGACCACGCACGCCAGAGCCCCGTGTACGCGACCACCCCGATCGCCACCATCACCACACCGACGAGGAAGGACTCGACGTAGATCGAAGCAGACGTGTCGCCGCTCGGGGCACCTCCCGCGACGACGAGGGCGTGGACTACTCCTGCGGCCGATCGCATCACGACAGCGTCCGTGAGCAGACGATCTCCTCCACGTCAGCCTCGGCTCAGTCCGCCGAGCCGAACGTCCGGCTGACCGCGTCATTGACAGCGGTCTCGTCTTTCCCGGACGCGCCGCCCTGAGCGGCCGGTCCAGCCCCCGCTTGCGTCGGCGACGGGCTGCCCGCCGAGATCGGGTAGCGACGATCGCTCGACGTGCTTCCGTCCAGCCCCTTCGCGGCCCGGTACCACCGAGGCAGGAGCGCACGAGGCATCCACATGGCGCTGCACACCGCGAGGATCTCCACGAAGATCCCGAGGTAGATGACGGGCAAGCGAGCGGCTGGCGGGAAGAGGATGAAAGCACCGATGATCAGAAGACCCACGCCCATCCAGCCGATCGCCAAGGGCAAGTACGGGAAGTAGAACATGGTGACGATGGGGCGCTTCATGCGGGCCCACCATCGCCACACACCGGAATACGCCAGAGCACCCACTCCGAGGAAGACCAGGCCCATGAGGGCCGCGGTGACAGCGGAGGCCAGCAGGCTGCGGCTCGCTGAGTCGTCGGAGGCGAGGGCGAGTAGAGCGGAGGTGGCGAGGATCGGGACGGCATGCACTCGACGAGTGTCACAGATCCCAGGCACCCGGTCGGTGTTCCCCCACAGCTGCGGGATCCCATTGAGGGCATCGGCGTGCGACCGTCGGCCCCGCACGCACGAGAGCCCGGCCGAACGTGTCGGCCGGGCTCTCGCGTGGTGCGATGGTGCGTGGTGCGGTGTCGCTGCGTGCGGAGCGTCAGCGCTCGATGACGGCGAGCACGTCGCGCGCGGAGAGGACGAGGAGGTCCTTGCCGTCGTACTTGACCTCGGTGCCGCCGTACTTGGAGTAGATGACCTTGTCGCCGACGGCGACGTCGAGGGGGACGCGGTTGCCGTTGTCGTCGATGCGGCCGGGGCCCACGGCCACGACCTCGCCCTCCTGGGGCTTCTCCTTGGCGGTGTCGGGGATGACCAGACCAGACGCGGTGGTCTGCTCGGCTTCGACCTGCTGGATGACGATGCGATCCTCGAGCGGCTTGATGGAGACCGACACGGTTGACCTCTTCCTTCGTGACTAAGGGACAAGACTTCATTGGCAATCTCCGGGGGAGAGTGCCAGGTGAGATTCTACGGGCCGCGCTTGCACTCGCGCAACGCGAGTGCCAATCGGTGGGGAGCGGCCCCGATACGGTGGGCGGATGGATCAGACCGACCTCCGCGAGGTCCTCTCCCTCGAGGGGCTCCGCCTGCTCGACTCCCTGCCCGAGCCTCAGCCCGGCAATGACGCCGTGCGGATCGTGAGCGCCCTGCGCGCCGAGGGCCACTCCCCCGAGCGGGTGCGCGCGGTGCTCACGCAGTCCCGCCTGCGCGCGAAGGCGCGGGGGAAGTTCGGCGACTTCGCCGAGCGCATGCTGTTCACGGAGGCCGGGCTCGAGCAGGCCACCCGGCTGCCGGTCGCCGCGCAGCACGCGGGCCGCTTCCAGCAGGCCGGCGTCGCGCACGTCGCCGACCTCGGCTGCGGGATCGGCGGGGACGCGATGGCGATGGCGGCCATCGGGATCCGCGTCACAGCGGTCGAGCGCGACGAGGTGACCGCGGCGATCGCCGGCTGGAACCTCGCGCCGTTCCCCGAGGCGGTCGTCGAGCAGGGCACAGCCGAGGCGTTCGACGCGGGTCGCGTGGACGGCGTCTACCTCGATCCGGCGCGGCGCACGGAGGGGCACTCGTCGACGCGGCGCATCTCGGATCCGGACGCCTACTCCCCCACGCTCACCGCCGCGTTCGAGCGGGCGTCGGGGCGCGCCGCCGGCATCAAGCTCGGCCCGGGCCTCGACCGCGACCTCATCCCGGCGGAGGCGGAGGCGCAGTGGGTGTCGGTCGACGGGCAGGCCGTGGAGATGGGCCTGTGGTTCGGGCCGACGCGGCGGGACGGCGTGCGGCGGGCGGCGCTCGTGATCAGCGGCGGGTCGCACGCGGAGCTCACCGCGGCGGCCGACAGCGCGGACGCGGAGCTCGGCGAGCTCGGCGAGCACCTGTACGAGCCGGACGGCGCCGTGATCCGCGCGCGCCTCATCGGCGACCTCGCGCGCTCGCTCGACGGGCGGATGGTGGGCGAGGGGATCGCCTGGATCACCGCGGACCGGGAGCAGGCGACGCCGTTCGCGCGCGGCTTCCGGGTGCGCGAGGTGCTCCCGCTCGACGAGCAGCGGCTGAAGCGCGAGCTGCGGGCGCGCGGCATCGGGACGCTCGAGATCAAGAAGCGCGGAGTCGACGTGGATCCGGCGCGGCTGCGGACCCGCCTGCAGCTGAAGGGCGACGCGTCGGCGACGCTCATCGCGACGCGCGTGGGCGGGCGGCGCGTGGCGATCCTGGCGGACCGGCACGGGGTGCACGCGGGCTGACGCCCGACCGCCGGGCCGCTGCCCGGACACGACGACGCGGCCGCCCCGAGGGGACGGCCGCGCGTGTGATGCGGTGGTGCGTGCTAGCGCCCGGACGGCATCGGGATCGGCGTGCCGTTGATCTGGCCGGTGCTGATGGCGTTGAGGACCACGAGCGCGAAGATGCCGATCAGCACGCTGACCAGCACGCCGACGATGCCGAGGATGAGGCCGGTGAGCCAGAAGCCCTTGGTGCCGGGGTTGCGCTTGCGCGCGAGGACACCCGTGACGATCGCCGCGATGCCCACGAAGAACGTGAGGAACCAGAGGGGGATCGAGAGCACCAGCGACACGATGCCGAGCACCAGCGAGGTGATGGCGAGGCCCTTCTTGGGCGCACCGCCCTGGCCGGGCTGGTAGGGGGCCGCGTAGGGCGAGCCGGATCCGGCCGCGGGCGCCGCCGGGTAGGAGGGCTGGCTCGGTGCGGGCGGGAAGTCGTCGGAGGAGCGGTCCGGATTCTGCGGATCGGTCATGGTGGTTCCTTTCGTCCCTGGGAACATACCGTGTTCCGGGCCCGGCGCGAGAGGACGCGCGCAATGGATGCAATGCGCACGGCGCGTCGCTGCAGTGCGCCGGCTCAGCCGACCTGCACGACGGTGACGGGGAGCGTGGAGTCGGCGCCGAACGCGAGGCCGGACGGCGCACGCCCGGAGGTGATGAGGCGGGCGCCGAGGGCCGCGATCATCGCGCCGTTGTCGGTGCAGAGGGACAGCGGCGGGATGCGCAGCTCGATGCCCGCGGCCGCGCACCGCTCCGCCGCGAGCTCCCGCACGCGCGCGTTCGCGACGACGCCGCCGCCCAGCAGCAGGCGCGGGATCCCGTGGTCGACGCACGCGGCGACGGCCTTCGTGAGCAGCACATCGACCACGGCCTCGCGGAAGCTCGCGGCGACGTCGGCGACCGGCACGGGCTCGCCCGCGTCCTGGCGCTTCTCGACCCAGCGGGCGACCGCGGTCTTGAGACCGGAGAACGAGAAGTCGTAGCGGTGGCGCTCCATGTCCTTGGGGAGGGAGAGGCCGCGGGGGAAGCGGATCGCCCTCGGGTCGCCGTCGGCCGCGACCCGGTCGATGTGCGGGCCGCCGGGGTACGGCAGGCCGAGGATGCGGGCGACCTTGTCGAACGCCTCGCCCGCGGCGTCGTCGATGGTCTCGCCGAGGAGCTCGACGTCGTCGACCAGGTCGCGCACGAGCAGCAGCGAGGTGTGTCCGCCGGAGACGAGGAGCGCGATGGACGGGGTCTCGAGCGGGCGGCCGGATCCGCCGTCGAGGCTGAGCAGGTCGGCGCCGACGTGGCCGACGAGGTGGTTGACGCCGTGCAGCGGGATGTCGAGGGCCACGGCGAGCGCCTTCGCCGCGCCGACGCCCACCATCAGCGCGCCCGAGAGGCCGGGGCCTGCGGTGACCGCGATCGCGTCGAGCTCGCGGAGCGTGACGCCGGCGTCCTCGAGGGCCGCGTCGATGGCCGGGGTCAGCGCCTCGAGGTGCGCGCGGGCCGCGACCTCGGGCACGACGCCGCCGTAGCGCGCGTGCTCGTCCATGGAGCTGGAGATGACGTTGGCGAGGAGGGTCTGGCCGCGGACGATGCCGATGCCCGTCTCGTCGCAGGAGGTCTCGATGCCGAGGACGAGGGGGCCGGCGGTCGCGTCGCACTCGTCCTCGTCGACGCAGGCGTCGTCGTCGGCTCGCGCCTCCGTGCCGACTCCGGGGCCGCCGGTGGCGGGGGCCGTGGCCTCGCGGGGCTCGGAGACGGACGGCGGGGTGCCGCCGAGGGCGACGCGCATCACGACCGCGTCCACGTCGTCGGGCTGGTAGTAGTGCGGGCGGACGGCGATGGGCTCGAAGCCGAGCGAGGTGTAGAGCGCCTGGGCGACAGGGTTGTCCGCGCGCACCTCCAGCAGCACCTCGCGCGCGCCGCGGGCGTGGGCCTCGGCGACGAGGCGCGTGAGCAGCGCGCGGCCGATGCCGCGGCCCCGGGCGGACTCGGCGACGGCGATGGTCTGCACGTCGGCCGCCTGCGCCCCCCGCGGGCAGGACAAGCCGGCGTAGCCGAGGATCCCGCCGTCGGCCTCGTCGGCAGCCACGACGTACCAGCTGTGACGGGAGGTGAGCTCGCCGCGCATCGCGTCGGACGACCACGCGTCGGTGACGAACGTGGTCGTCTCCAGGTGCATGAGCGCGGCGAGGTCGTCGATGGTCGCCGGGCGGAACAGGACGGTCACGACGTGACCCGCTTCGGGCCGGTCGACACCGTGACGTCGGGCGAGCGGAGGTACAGGGCCTCGTCGACGGCGAAGGGCAGGTCGAGCTCGTCCATGCGGCGGGCGACCTGCGCGAGGGAGGCGGCGCGGATCCCGGCGGCGTCGATGCGGTGGTCCGCGGCCGGCACGTCGTCCGGCTTGCTGAGGCCGGGACCCGCGGTGCGCTCGGCGACGCCGCCGTCGACGGGGGCGCGGTAGACCGACCAGTACAGCTCCCGGCGGCGGGCGTCGGTGACGACGACGAGCGATCCGGTGGCGCCCGCCGCGTAGTGGTCGTGCGCCACGGCGTCGTGGCTGACGACCGGGATCACGCGGACGTCGAGGCCGGTCGCGAGCACGCGGGCCGCGGCGATGCCGACGCGGAGGCCCGTGAAGGGACCCGGGCCCATGCCGGCGACGACGGCGCGGATGTCGCAGCGCTCGACGCCGGACGCGGAGAGGCACTCGTCGAGGAGGGTGCCGATGACCTCGGCGTGCCGCATGGTGTCGGCCTCCTGGCGCTCGGCGAGCACGCGGCCGTCGGGGTCGATCACGGCGACGCCCGTTCCGGCGGAGGTGTCGATCGCGAGGAGCACTGGATGAGTCTAGGCGCGGGGGCGCGCGCGCAGACGGCGGACCCGGACGGTGCGCGGCTCCTCGGGGGCGTCGTCGGGATCCGCGGGCTCCTCGCCGTCGTCCGCGGCGTCGTCCGCGTGGACGTCGCCGGCGCCCGTGGGCCGCGCGATGTGGAGGTCCCACCACTCCTCGGCGACGCCGTCGAGCTTGCCCTCGCCCCACTCGACCACCACGACGGAGCGCGCGAAGTCGATGTCGAGGTCGTCGAGCTCGCGGGCGTCGGCGAGGCGGTAGGCGTCGACGTGCACGAGCGGCGGCCCGTCGACGAGGCTCGGGTGCGTGCGGGCGAGCACGAACGTGGGGCTCGTGACCGGACCGCGGACGCCGAGACCCGCGCCGAGCCCCCGCGTGAAGGTGGTCTTGCCGGCGCCGAGCGGGCCGGAGAGGACGACGAGGTCGCCCGCGCCGAGCTCGCCGGCGAAGGCGCGGCCGAGCTCCTCCATCGCGTCCGGGGTGGGGACGGGGACGAGCTCGTCGGAGAGGACCTCGTCGGCGGAGGCCGCTCCGGTCGCGGCCGATGCGTCGCGCGCGTGCAGGTGGACCCGGTCCGCGCGCGGCCCGACGCGCGTCACGATCTCGTCGCCGATGGTCTCGGCCCAGCCGGCCCACTCCTCGGCCGTGGGCTCGCCGCGGTCGCCCGTGCCGAGGATCACGGCGGTGTCGCCGACCGCGACGGGCAGGTCGCCCACGTCGAGCACGAGCTGGTCCATGGCGATGCGCCCGGCGATCGGGAAGCGGCGGCCGTTCAGGAGCACCGAGGCGCGAGGGCCGGCGATGCGCGGGATCCCGTCGGCGTAGCCCAGCGGCACGAGCGCCAGCGTCGAGGGGCTGGCGGTGCGATGGTCGAGGCCGTACGAGACGCCCTGCCCCGCCTCGACGCGCTTCACGGAGACGACCTCGGCCTCGAGCGTCATCGCCGGGATCAGGCCGAGGTCGCGGCCCGAGCGGTCGTCGAACGGGGAGATGCCGTAGACGGCGATGCCGAAGCGCACCATGTCGAAGCGGGCGGCGGGCAGGCGGATCCCGGCGGAGCTCGCCGCCAGGTGCTTCTCGACCGGCCGCGCGCCCAGCTCCTCGGCCACGCGGACGGCCTCGTGGAAGCGGGCGAGCGCGGCGTCGTCGTCCTCGGGCGAGGCGTCGGCGAGGTGCGACCAGAGCGCGTGCAGCGTGAGCTCGCCCGCGGCGTCGGCGGCGACGGCCGCGCGCACGAGGTCGGGCCACATCTCGGGGGTGGCGCCGTTGCGGCTGAGCCCGGTGTCGGCCTTGAGGTGCACGCGGGCGCGGATCCCCGTGGCGCGGCCGGCCGCGGCGATGCGCTCCAGCTCCCACAGCGCCGAGACGCCGAGGTCGATGCCCTCCTCGACCGCGACGCGGAAGTCGGT
The DNA here is from genome assembly GCF_001618005.1 of Clavibacter tessellarius. Classification (GTDB taxonomy): domain Bacteria; phylum Actinomycetota; class Actinomycetes; order Actinomycetales; family Microbacteriaceae; genus Clavibacter; species Clavibacter tessellarius_A. The sequence continues at coordinate 18,303 of NZ_LQXA01000018.1, read as the reverse complement.
GTCCACCCCGTGCAGCCAGGCGAGGAGGCGGGCGGTGATCCCGGCGCGACGCAGCTCGACCGCGGACGCGACGTCGAGCACCGCGAGGCTCTCGGCCCCGGCCTCGAGGGCGGCGCGCGCGACCTGCAGGGCGCCGTGGCCGTACGCGTCGGCCTTCACGGCGACCATCGTGCGGGCGGGGGCGGCGAGCGCCGCGAGCGTGCGGACGTTGTGGCGGATCGCGTCGAGGTCGACCACGGCGCGGCGGCCGGGGGCCTGCGGGGCGGCGGGAGCGAGCGGGGCGGCAGCGGAAGCAGCCGCGGCGGCGTGCGCGGATCCGGTCATGGGACGAGCCTCCGGGTCACGCGGCCGGCGACGCGCGTGACGATCTCGTAGCCGATGGTGCCGGTCGCCTCGGCCCACTCCTCCACCGAGGGGGCGCCGGTGGCCGGATCCCCGAACAGCACGGCGTCGTCGCCCACGGCCACCTGCCGCCCGTCGATCAGGCCGTCGCCCACGTCGACCACGAACTGGTCCATGGCGATCCGGCCGCTCACCCGGAAGCGGGCGCCGTGGATCGCGACGGGCGCGCGGTTGCTGGCGAGGCGCGGCACGCCGTCGGCGAAGCCGAGCGAGACGAGCGCCAGGGTCGTGGCCCGGGTGGTGCGGTAGGTGTAGCCGTAGGAGACGCCCGTGTCGGCGGGCACGCGCTTGACCGCGACGACGCTGCCGACGAGGGTCATCGCGGGCACGAGGCCGAGGTCGGCCGAGGTGACGCCGTCGAGCGGGGAGATGCCGTAGATCCCGATGCCGAGACGCACCATGTCGAACCGCGCCTCGGGCACGCGCAGTGCTCCCGCGGTGGCGGCGAGGTGGCGGATGCCGGGCTCGAGCCCCGCGGACCGCACCCTGTCGAGGGCCGCCTCGAACGCGCGCACCTGCGCGAGGTCCTCCTCGGCGCCGGCGTTGGCGAGGTGGCTGAAGACGCCGCCCAGCCGCAGCGCGCCCTCGTCGACGAGCCGCGCGACCTCCGCGACGACGCCCGGCCACTCCGCCGGCGTGACGCCGTTGCGGCCGAGCCCGGTGTCGACCTTGACGTGGATCTCGGCGGGCCGGCCGATCGCGCGCGCGGCCGCGGCGGCCTCCCGCACCTGACGGAGGCTGCTGAGGCCGAGGTCGACGCCCTGCGCGATCGCGGCGGCGAAGTCGGCGCCGGGCGCGTGCATCCAGGTGAGGATCGGCGCCTCGATGCCCGCCGCCCGCAGCGCGAGCGCCTCGCGGATGTCGACGACGCCGAGCCGGTCGGCCCCGCCCGCCAGCGCCGCGCGCGCGGACGCGACCGCGCCGTGCCCGTAGCCGTCGGCCTTGACCACGGCCATGACGAGCGGCGCGCCCGTGGTGGCGCGCAGGGTGCGGACGTTCGCGGAGATGGCGCCGGCGTCGATGCGCGCCTCGCGGCGGAGGGCCGCGGGGAGCTGGACGGTGGCCTCGTCGGTCATGCGCCCTCCCCCTCGGTCACCACGAACGCGGTCGCGAGGCCGGCGTCGTGGCTCATGCTCAGGTGGATGCGCGTCACGCCGCGCGCGGCCGCGACCTCTGCCACGGCGCCGCGCACCCGGAACGACGGATCGCCGTGGTCGTCGCGCACGACCTCCATGTCCTGCCAGCTGATGCCGCCCGGTCCGCCGAGCGCCTTGATCAGCGCCTCCTTGGCCGCGAACCGCGCCGCCAGCGAGCGCGCGGGCAGGGGGCGCTCGTCCGGCGCGAACAGGCGCGGCACGAGGCCCGGCGTGCGCTCGGCGCTCCGGGCGAAGCGCACGACGTCGACGACGTCGACGCCGATGCCCCTGATCACGCGCGGCCGGTCACTCGACGGTGACGGACTTCGCGAGGTTGCGCGGCTGGTCGACGTCGAGGCCCTTGGCCGCCGCGAGCTCCATCGCGAAGATCTGGAGCGGCGTGACCGCGAGCAGCGGCTCGAACAGCGGCGCGGCGAGCGGGATCGGGATGACCTCGTCGGCGTGCGGGAGGACGAACGCGTCACCCTGCTCGGCGATCGCGATGACCCGGGCGCCGCGCGCGCGGATCTCCTCGATGTTGGAGATGACCTTCTTGTGCAGCGCGAGCTGGTGCACCGGGCTCGGGACGATGACGAACACGGGCTGGCCCGGCTCGATGAGCGCGATGGGCCCGTGCTTGAGCTCGCCCGCGGCGAAGCCCTCCGCGTGGATGTACGCGAGCTCCTTGAGCTTCAGCGCGCCCTCGAGCGCGACGGGGAAGCCCACGTTGCGACCGAGGAAGAGGACGGCGCGCGTGTCCGCCATCCACCCGGCGAGCTGGCTGATCTTCTCGCCCTGCTCCACGACGGCCTGGAGCTTCTCGGGGACCGCGAGCAGCTCCTCGGTGTTCTCGACGATCTCGTCGGCCGACAGCGTGCCGCGGATGCGCGCGAGGTGCAGGCCGAAGAGGTAGAGCGCGGCGACCTGCGCGACGAACGCCTTGGTCGACGCGACCGCCACCTCGGGACCGGCGTGCGTGTAGACGACCGCCTCGGACTCGCGCGGGATCGTGGCGCCCTGCGTGTTGCAGATGGACAGCACGCGCGCCCCGGCCTCGCGGGCGTAGCGGACGGCGAGCAGCGTGTCCATGGTCTCGCCCGACTGGCTGATGGAGATGACGAGCGTCGTCGCGTCGAGCACCGGGTCGCGGTAGCGGAACTCGTGCGCGAGCTCCACCTCGACGGCGACGCGGGCCCACTTCTCGATGGCGTACTTGCCGAGGATGCCGGAGTACGCGGCCGTGCCGCACGCGACGATGACGATGCGCGAGATGTCGGCGAGGTCGACCTCGCCGATCGCGTCGAGGTCGGGGAGCACGACGACGCCGTCGACGATGCGGCCGCGCAGCGTGTTCGCCACGGCGTCCGGGCCCTCGCTGATCTCCTTCGCCATGAAGCTCGACCAGCCGCCCTTCTCGGATGCGGAGGCGTCCCAGGCGATCTCGAACTCGTGCGTCTCGACGGGCGCGCCGTGGAAGTCGGTGACCGTGACGGAGTCGGGTCGGATGGCGACCATCTGGTCCTGGCCGATGGCGACCGCGCGGCGCGTGAACTCCACGAAGGCCGCGACGTCGGATCCGAGGAAGTTCTCGCCCTCGCCCAGGCCGATGACGAGCGGCGAGTTGCGACGCGCGCCGACCACGAGGCCGGGCTGGTCGCGGTGCACCGCGAGGAGCGTGAACGCGCCCTCGAGGCGGCTCACGGTGTTGCGGAACGCCTGCTCGAGGTCGTGCGTGATGCCGTACTCGCGGCCGAGCAGCTGCGCGGCGACCTCGGTGTCGGTGTCGCTGTGGAACTCGTAGCCGTCCGCGAGGAGGTCGTCCTTGAGCTCCGCGAAGTTCTCGATGATGCCGTTGTGGATGAGGGCGAGCTTGCCGTCGTCGCCCAGGTGCGGGTGCGCGTTGCGGTCGGTCGGGCCGCCGTGGGTCGCCCAGCGGGTGTGGCCGATGCCGGTGGATCCGTTCGGCAGCGGCGACGCCTCGAGGTCCTCCAGGAGGCGGTCGAGCTTGCCGGCGCGCTTGCGGACGCCGAGCGTGCCGTCGGCGTCGAGGACCGCGACCCCCGCGGAGTCGTAACCCCGGTACTCGAGCCTCCGCAGCCCCCCGAGGAGCACCTCGAGGCTCTTGGACTCACCGACGTATCCCACGATTCCGCACATGGGGCACCACTTTAGTCGTCCGGATCGGGTTCCCCTGCGCGCCCGGCGCCGCGGCGCGCCCCCGCGGCCCGGACGCCGCCCGAGCCCCGCCGTAGGATGGGATGGCCATGCCAGACACCGCGACGGGACACCCGACGAGCCATGGCAACGTCTCCCCGTTCGTGGAGATCGCCCGGGCCGACTGGGCCGCCCTCGCCCCCGCCACGCACCTCCCGCTCCGGGAGACGGAGGTCGTGCAGCTGCGCGGGATCGGCGACCGGCTCGACATGCGCGAGGTCGGCGACGTCTACCTCCCGCTCAGCCGGCTGCTCAACCTCTACGTCTCCGGCACCAAGAAGCTCCACCGCGAGACGAGCGCGTTCCTCGGCGAGCGCGCCAAGAGCACGCCGTTCGTCATCGGCGTCGCGGGATCCGTGGCCGTCGGCAAGTCCACGGTCGCGCGCCTTCTGCGCGAGATGCTCGCCCGCTGGGACGACACCCCGCGCGTCGAGCTCGTGACCACCGACGGCTTCCTGCACCCGAACGCCGAGCTCGAGCGCCGCGGCCTCATGGAGCGGAAGGGCTTCCCGGAGTCGTACGACCGGCGTGCGCTGCTGCGGTTCGTCACGCAGGTGAAGAGCGGCGTCCCCGAGGTGCGCGCGCCGTTCTACTCGCACCTCGCCTACGACATCGTGCCGGGCGCCGAGGTCGTCGTGCGGCAGCCGGACGTGCTCATCATCGAGGGCCTGAACGTCCTGCAGCCCTCGGCCTCGGGCGCGAAGCTCGCCGTCAGCGACCTCTTCGACTTCTCCATCTACGTGGACGCCCGCACGCACGACATCGCGCAGTGGTACGAGGAGCGCTTCCTGAGCCTCCAACGCGGCGCCTTCAGCAACCCGCGCTCGTACTTCCACCGCTACGCCGACCTCAGCGTGGACGAGGCGGTGGCGCACGCGCGGCGGATCTGGTCGAGCATCAACGAGCCGAACCTCGAGCAGAACATCCGCCCGACCCGCTCGCGCGCGACGCTCGTGCTGCGCAAGGGCGCGGACCACTCCGTGACGAGCGTGGCGCTCCGCAAGCTCTGAGGCGGGCGCGCCCGGCCGACGGCGTCGCGGACCCCGCCGGCCGGTGGGGCGTCAGATGGCGAGGCGCTCCGTGACGAGCGCGGCGAGCTGCTGCGCGTGACGCTCGGCGGTCACCTGGTCGGCGGCCTCCACCATCACGCGGATCATCGGCTCGGTGCCCGACGCGCGCAGGAGGATGCGCCCGGTGTCGCCGAGCTCCGCCTCCGCGCGCGCGACCGCGGCGGCGAGCTCCGCGTCGTCGCCCACGCGCTCGCGGTCGACGCCGCGGACGTTGATCATCACCTGCGGGTACACGGTCATGACGGACGCGAGCTCGCGGAGGGTCTTGCCCGTGGCCGCCATCTCGCCGAGCAGCTGGATGCCCGTGAGGATGCCGTCGCCGGTCGTCGCGTGCTCCGCGATGACGAGGTGGCCCGACTGCTCGCCGCCGAGGGAGTAGCCGCCCTCGTTCATGGCCTCGAGCACGTAGCGGTCGCCCACGCGCGTCTGCAGGACGGTGACGTCGTTCTCGGCCATGGCGATGCGGAGGCCGAGGTTGCTCATGACCGTGGCCACCAGCGTGCGCTCCGCGAGCAGTCCGCGGCGGGCCATGGAGAGCGCGAGGACGGCCATGATCTGGTCGCCGTCGATGATCTGGCCGGTGTGGTCGACCGCGAGGCAGCGATCGGCGTCGCCGTCGTGCGCGATGCCCACGTCGGCGCCGTGCGCGAGGACGGCGTCCGCGAGCAGGTCGAGGTGCGTGGATCCGACCCGGTCGTTGATGTTCATGCCGTCGGGGTCGTTGCCGATGACGGTCACGCGGGCGCCCGCGTCCGTGAAGACCTCGGGGCTGATGCCCGCGGCGGCGCCGTGCGCGCAGTCGAGGACCACGTGGATCCCGTCGAGCCGGTGCTGCAGCGTGCCGAGCAGGTGGAGGACGTAGCGGTCCTCGGCGTCGGCGAAGCGGCGGATGCGGCCGACGTCGGCTCCCGTGGGGAGCAGGACGGGCTGGCTCAGCTGCGCCTCGATGCGGTCCTCGAGCTCGTCCGCGAGCTTGCGGCCGCCGGCGGCGAAGATCTTGATCCCGTTGTCGGGGGCGGGGTTGTGCGACGCGGAGATCATCACGCCGAAGTCGGCGTGGACGTCCGCGATGAGGTAGGCGGCGGCCGGCGTCGGGATGACCCCGGCGTCGAACACGTCGACGCCGGAGCTCGCGAGGCCGGCGGCCACGGCCGCCGCGATGAACTCGCCGGAGACGCGGGGATCCCGGGCGACGACCGCGGTGGGTCGTCGTCCGGAATCCCGCGCGTCCTGGCCGAGCACGTGCGCGGCGGCCTGGGCCAGGCGCAGGGCGAGGTCCGCGGTGATGGTCTCGCCGTTGGCGAGTCCGCGGACGCCGTCGGTGCCGAAGAGCCGGGGCATGGCTGCCGGTGTGCCCGAGCGCCTTAGCGCTTCGAGAACTGGGGCGCCTTGCGGGCCTTCTTGAGTCCGGCCTTCTTGCGCTCCTTGACGCGCGCGTCGCGGCTGAGGAAGCCGTTCTTCTTCAGCGTGGCGCGGTTGTTCTCCTCGTCGATCTCGTTGAGGGCCCGGGCGATGCCGAGGCGCAGCGCGCCGGCCTGGCCGGAGGGGCCGCCGCCGGAGATGCGCGCGACGACGTCGTAGCTGCCGAGCAGGTCGAGGACCTTGAACGGGTCGTTCACGAGCTGCTGGTGCAGCTTGTTGGGGAAGTAGTCCGCGAACTCACGGCCGTTGACCGTGATGGAGCCGGAGCCGGGGACGAGGCGCACGCGGGCGATGGCCTGCTTGCGTCGTCCGACGGCGCCGCCGGACACGTTGAGGACCGCGCGGGGGGCCTTGGGGGCCTCCTCGTTCGGGGTCTCGGTCGAGAAGCTCTCGGGAGCCACGTCGAGGGAGTCTGAGATCTGAGCCACTGGGTTCGATTCCTTCTGAGGTCTTTGGTCGTCGCTGTCGGCAGCCGGAGCTACTGAGCGACCTGGCCGAGGGTGTACGGGGTGGGCTGCTGAGCAGCGTGGGGGTGCTCGGGGCCCGCGTAGACCTTGAGCTTCTTCAGCTGCGCCGCACCCAGCGAGTTCTTCGGCAGCATGCCGCGGATGGCCTTCTCGACCGCGCGCGTGGGGTGCTTCTCGAGCATCTCGACGTAGGTGGTGGCCGTGAGGCCGCCCGGGTAGCCGGAGTGGCGGTAGGCCAGCTTCTTCTCGAGCTTCTGGCCCGTGAGCGCCACCTTCTCGGCGTTGACGATGATCACGAAGTCGCCCATGTCCATGTGCTGGGCGAAGGTGGCCTTGTGCTTGCCGCGCAGGAGCGCGGCGGCGTGGCTGGCGAGACGGCCGAGGACGATGTCCGTGGCGTCGATGACGACCCAGTCGTGCTGGACCTCACTGGCCTTGGGGGAATAGGTGCGCGTCATTGATCTGACTGCCTTCTTTTCGAGGTGAGATGGTCGTGGATCCCGCTCCGTGGGCGTTCTGACGAGAACGCATCCGGTGGAGGGCTCAACCTTGTACGTGCCGCACGCAGACGTGCAGACAACCGGTTCAGAGTACGCGATCGGAGCGGATCAGGCAATCCCGGGCGTGTCGGCGAACCGGGCGAGGGCGCGTGCGGCCCCCGCGGCGCCCTCCGCGGCCGGGTCCACCTCGTGCGCCCGGCGCCTGTTCCGGGTGATCGCGTTGCGCGCCTCGAGCTCGTCGTCGGCCGGATAGCCCACGCGCTCGAGCACGAGGCCGCGGGCGGGCATGACGCTGAACTCGCTGGTCCGCTCGCGGATCTCCAGCAGCTCCCGGAGCCGCGCGACCGTCGCGCGGCCGGATGCGGCGGCGACGCACGCGCCGACGAGCGCGCGCACCATGCTGTGGCAGAAGGCGTCCGCCCGCACGACGGCCTCGAGCGCGCCGTCGGGAGCGCGCGTCCAGGTGAGCTCCTGCAGCGTGCGGATGGTCGACGCCCCCTCGCGCGGCTTGCAGTAGGCCGCGAAGTCGTGGAGGCCGAGCAGCGCGTCGGCCGCCTGCTGGAGCACGGCCGCGTCGAGCTCGACCGGCACCTCGACCGTGCGGTGCCGCTGCAGCGGGTCGCGGGGGCCGGACGCGTCGGAGATCCGGTACCGGTAGGCGCGCCAGGTGGCGGAGAAGCGCGCGTCGAAGCCGGCAGGCGCCGGGGAGGAGCCGGTGACGACCACGTCGGAGCGCGCGCCGAGCACGCCGTTCATCCGCCGGGCGAGCGCGGCCGCCGCCCGCTCGGCGGAGGGGACGTGCCCCGCTCCCCCGGCGGGGCCGGCGGCCTCCCTCCCCCGCGGCGGGCGGTCGAGGGACGCGACCTGCGCGTCCGTCAGGTCGAGGTGCGCGACCTGGCCCGTGGCGTGCACCCCGGCGTCGGTCCGGCCCGCGACGACGAGTCCCGGCGCGGGCGGTGTGCGGGCGAGGAGCTGCGCGATCGCGTCCTCGAGCGCGCCCTGCACCGTCCGGAGGCCCGGCTGCTTCGCCCAGCCCGCGAAGCCCGTGCCGTCGTACGCGACGTCGAGGCGGATGCGCGCGCCGCCGGTCTCCGCCGCGTCCCCGGTCATCGGTCGGCGGATCCCCGCGGACGCGTCATGCCGACCTCGCGCTCGTACACGGCCGAGCGGCTCGCCTCCGTGAAGCCGAGGTGCTCGTACAGGCCGAGCGCGCCCGTGGGGCTGTCGGAGTCCACGTCGAGCACAGCGCGCTGGAGCCCCTCGGCGCGGAACCCCGCGAGCGCGGTGGAGAGCAGCGCCTGCGCGAGCCGACGTCCGCGGAACTCGCGGCGCACGCCGACGAGGGCGATGTACGCGGAGCTGTAGCCCGCGGCATCCCAGTTGTCCGGGTACACCTCGGCCAGCGCGAACCCGGCGACGACGGCGTCCTCGCCGTCCCCCGTCACCGCGATGACGGACAGGTCGTGGCGCGCGGTCGGCAGCGACGCGTACGCCTCCCAGCGCTCGACGCTGACGGGCTCGGAGCCCCAGTGGTCGCGGAACACCTCGTTCTTGGCGAGCCGCGTGCGCTCCGACCACTCGGGCGTGACGGGCACGAGCCGGAGCCCCTCGGGCGCGGCCACGTCGGGCAGCTCCTCGGCCAGGTCGCGGTGCATCTCGATGAAGTAGCGACCCGGCGTGAACCCGCGCGACTCGAGGAGCGCGACCGCGCCGGCGGAGTCCACCGACACCTCCGAGCCCATGCGCGTCGGCACGGGCTCCCGGACGTGCGGGGCCGGCTGCGCGGTCTCGAGGGTGCGCGTGGCGCGGGCGACCTGCCAGTCGAGCAGCCGACCGCCGATGCCGCGACGCCGGGCGTCGGGGCGGACGGATCCGGACACGTTCGCGCGGACGACGGCCTCGTCGTCCGGCTTCACGACGGCGACGCCCTCGGCCACGAGGCGCCCGTCGACGTCGACGGCCACGATCGTGTCCCGCGCGAGGTCGACGAAGGAGAAGCCCTGCGCCATCGCGATCTCCTCGCGGGTGGCGCGGTGCTCGGGGTGGTCGGCGTCGGCCACGTCGCCCATGAGCTCGACGAGCGCGTCGACGTCGTCCGGGGACATGGGGCGCCAGGTGATCCCGTCGGGCCCCTCGGGGAGCGGGACCGGCGCGGTGGAGGAGGGGGCGTCCGGCATGGTCGTGCTGCTGTCGGTCATGCTCCCAGGCTACCGGGGCCGGATCCGCGCCCCGCGGCCGGATCCGCCCTCCTCGCCTCCCGGGCGCCCCGGCGGCCCCGGACGCACGAGGACCCCCGTCGCGCAGGGCGACGGGGGTCCTCGTGTGGTGCGGTGGAGCGTCCTACTTGTCGGACTTCTCCGCGGCGTCGGCCTCGACCTCGGCGGCGGCCGCGTCGGTCGCCTCCGCGGGGGTCTCGTCGGTGTGCTCGACGGCGTCGGTCTCCTCGACGGGGACCTCGGACTCCTCGGGCGCCGCCTCGGCGACCGGCGCCGCGGCGAGAGCCGTCGCGGTCGCGGTGCGCGTGGAGCGGACCTTCGGGGTCACCGGCTCGAGCACGAGCTCGATCTGCACCATGGGGGCGTTGTCGCCCTTGCGGAAGCCGAGCTTCGTGATACGGGTGTAGCCGCCGTCGCGCTCGGCGACGAGGGGCGCGATCTCCGTGAAGAGCTCGTGGACGACGCTCTTCGAGGGGATGATCCCCATGACGCGGCGCCGGGCGTGCAGGTCGCCGCGCTTGGCGAAGGTCACCAGGCGCTCGGCGACGGGACGCAGGCGCTTGGCCTTCGTCTCGGTCGTCTTGATGGACTTGTGCTCGAAGAGGCTCTGGGCCAGGTTCGCGAGCATCAGGCGCTCGTGCGCCGGGCCGCCTCCGAGGCGGGGACCCTTGGTGGGCTTGGGCATGGTCTATGTCTCCGTAATGGTCGAAAGGAAGTCGGGCCGGGGCCGGACGATCAGGTGGTGGTGGTCTCGTCCTCGTCGTAGCTGTAGTAGTGCGCGCCATCGAAGCCGGGGACGGCGTCCTTCAGCGACAGACCCAGCTCGACCAGCTTGTCCTTGACCTCATCCACGGACTTCTGACCGAAGTTGCGGATGTTCATGAGCTGCGTCTCCGAGAGGGCGACGAGCTCGCTGACGTTGTTGATGCCCTCGCGCTTGAGGCAGTTGTACGACCGCACCGAGAGGTCGAGGTCCTCGATGGGCATCGACAGCTCGGAGCTGAGGACGGCGTCGACCGGCGCGGGGCCGATCTCGATGCCCTCGGCGGCCGAGTTGAGCTCGCGCGCCAGGCCGAAGAGCTCGGTGAGCGTGCGGCCGGCGGACGCGATGGCGTCGCGCGGCGTGATGGCCGACTTGGTCTCGACGTCGACCACGAGGCGGTCGAAGTCGGTGCGCTCGCCGGCGCGGGTGGCCTCGACGCGGTAGGTGACCTTGAGCACGGGCGAGTAGATCGAGTCGACCGGGATCTGGCCGGCCTCGCTGAACTCGCTGCGGTTCTGGGTCGCCGAGACGTAGCCGCGGCCGCGCTCGATCGTCAGCTCCAGCTCGAACTTCGCCTTCTCGTTGAGCGTGGCGATGACGAGCTCGGGGTTGTGGATCTCGACGCCCGCGGGAGCGGAGATGTCGGCGGCCGTGACCTGGCCCGCACCCTGCTTGCGCAGGTACGCGGTGATCGGCTCGTCGTGCTCGCTGGAGACGACGAGGCCCTTGATGTTGAGGATGATCTCGGTCACGTCCTCCTTCACGCCGGGGACGGTGCTGAACTCGTGCAGCACCCCGTCGATCCGGATGCTGGTGACGGCCGCGCCGGGGATGGACGACAGGAGGGTGCGGCGGAGGGAGTTGCCGAGCGTGTAGCCGAAGCCGGGCTCCAGCGGCTCGATGACGAACCGCGAGCGGAACTCCGAGATGGTCTCCTCGGTGAGCGTGGGGCGCTGTGCAATGAGCACTGTGTTGTTTCCTTTCGGCGAGGCGTCCGCTATATGACGTCTGCGATGCCCCCCGGGTGGCGGCCCGGGCGGGTGGTGGAGGTGGTCGAACGGACACACGGCGGATCGGCCGACGCCGTCCCCTCCTGGTGGAGCGGGACGGCAGCGGCCGATCAGCGCGAGCTAGACGCGGCGGCGCTTGGGGGGACGGCAGCCGTTGTGCGCCTGCGGGGTGACGTCGTTGATCGAGCCCACCTCGAGGCCGGCGGCCTGGAGCGAGCGGATCGCGGTCTCGCGGCCGGAGCCCGGTCCCTTGACGAACACGTCGACCTTCTTCATGCCGTGCTCCTGCGCCTGGCGGGCGGCCGACTCGGCGGCGAGCTGCGCGGCGAACGGCGTGGACTTGCGCGAGCCGTTGTAGCCCACGACGCCCGACGACGCCCAGCTGATGACGGCACCGGTGGGGTCCGTGATCGAGACGATGGTGTTGTTGAAGGTGCTCTTGATGTGGGCCTGGCCCACGGCGATGTTCTTCTTGTCCTTGCGGCGCGGCTTGCGAACAGCCGACTTGGGTGCTGCCATGGAATTCTCCTGAATCTACGGGTGGCGAGGCGCGGGCCGGAGGCCTAGCGCGCCTTCTTCTTGCCGGCTACGGTGCGCTTCGGGCCCTTGCGGGTGCGAGCGTTGGTCTTCGTGCGCTGCCCGTGGACAGGGAGGCCGCGGCGGTGGCGGATGCCCTCGTAGCTGCCGATCTCGACCTTGCGGCGGATGTCGGCGGCGACCTCGCGGCGGAGGTCTCCCTCCACCTTGAAGTTGCCCTCGATGTAGTCGCGGAGCGCGATGAGCTGGTCGTCGCTGAGGTCCTTGACGCGGATGTTCTTGTCGATGCCGGTGTCCGCGAGCGTCTTGACGCTCGAGGTGCGGCCGACGCCGTAGATGTACGTGAGTGCGATCTCGACGCGCTTGTCGCGCGGGAGGTCGACGCCTGCTAGACGTGCCATTGAGGCTTCTCCTGGTGATGGGTGGAGGTCTGCAGCAGAGCCTGTGCATCGGCCTCCGACCGATGGTGTCCCCCGGACCCTCGCGGGTCCCGGCTTCCGGCGCTGCTGTCGTGCTTCTTATGGGTGGTGCGGGTGGTGCCGTGCGATGGGTCTGATCAGCCCTGGCGCTGCTTGTGGCGCGGGTTCGTGCAGATGACCATCACGTTTCCATTGCGTCGGATGACCTTGCACTTCTCGCAGATCGGCTTGACGCTCGGGTTGACCTTCATGACGCTTCCTTATGTGTTCTTCGCTGGCCTCGTACCCCGCGGCTGCGGGGCCGTTCCTTGTGCAGCAGGCCTACTTGTAGCGGTAGACGATCCGGCCGCGCGTGAGGTCGTACGGGCTCAGCTCCACGATCACGCGGTCCTCGGGGAGGATGCGGATGTAGTGCTGACGCATCTTGCCCGAGATGTGGGCGAGGACCTTGTGCCCGTTGCTCAGCTCAACGCGGAACATCGCGTTCGGCAGAGCTTCGACAACTCCGCCTTCGATCTCGATGACGCCGTCTTTCTTGGCCATATACTCACTGTCGCTAGAGGTGGTGTCTGCTGGTCGTGCGGATGCGCATCAGGTGGAGCGCGCATGGTGGGGACGGCTCGCCGGGAGGCGGCCGCGCACCAAGGGTCGAGAGTACGGCATCCCCGGGCGTGTCGCAATTCTCCCCGCGTGTCGCGGTCGGATCCGCGGATCCTGCGCTAGCGGCGGCGCCTGCGCCCACGGAGCGCCACCGCCGTCGGGAGCATGCGCACGGGCCGGGCGGTCGCCCGCCCGGCCCGTGCCCATGCCGTCGTGCGGCTCCCGCCCGGCTACTCCGCGCGGTGGCGCGGCGCGCTGCGGCGGTCGGCCTGGGCGGCGTCCACCACGGCGACCAGGTCCGCGGTGAGCGGGTGCACGTCGTCGAGCCCGGTGACGCGTCGGACGAGGTCGGCCGCGGTGTCCGTCTGCAGGAGCTCCTGGAGCTCGAGCGCCTGCGGGTCGCCCGCGGGGTCGAAGCGGAGCGCCTGGCCCATCGCCCGGACGAGCGCCTCGTGCGGCAGGCCGCGCTCGGCGAGCTGCGACGCGGGACCCACGAAGCGCTCCTCGCGGGAGAGCTTGCGCAGCGGCTGGCGGCCGACGCGCTCGACCGTGTCGGCGAGGGCGGCGTTGGCGAAGCGCGCGAGGTTCTTCTCGCGGTACGCCGCCTGCTCGGCCTCGTCGAGCCCGTGCTTGGCGACCAGCAGCGCGCTGGTCTCCTCCAGGACCTGGCGGACCTCGTCGGCGACCTCGGGGATCGCCATCGCGTCCGACTGGCTCACGGCGCCGCGCGCGTAGCCGTGGTACGCCACGGTCGCGTGCCCGGTGTTCACCGTGAAGAGCTTCCGCTCGATGTAGGGCGCGAGGTCGTCGACGAACGTGGCGCCCGCGATCTCCGGGACGGCGTCGCCGAACGGGCCGCGCTCCACGACCCACTCCGAGAAGTCCTCGACGGTGACGTCGAGGCCCGCGGCGGGGTCCTGGTTCGGCACGATGCGGTCGACGGCCGTGTTCGCGAAGATCGCGCGGCCGATCGCGTCGGGCTCGTCGACGAGGGCCGCCCGGATCTCGGCGCGGAGCGCGTCCGTGGCGTTGATCGCGTTCTCGCACGCCATGACGGCGACGGGGCCGAGGTCGGCCGAGCGCGCGCGGAGGCCGGCGGCGATGGCCGGGGCGACGAAGCGGAGGATGTTCGGCCCCACGGCCGTGGTGACGACGTCCGCGGTCGCGAGCTCGGCGATGAGCGCCTCGCCGTCGGCGGCGCTGTCGATCGCGCGGAAGCCCGTCACGGTCCAGTCGCGCGCATGCGGCCCGACCTCGGTGACGCGGTACGAGTCCGCGGCGGCGAGGTGCCCGATGAGCTCGGCGTTGACGTCGGCGAAGACGACCTCGTACCCGGCCTCGTGCAGGATCAGCCCCACGAAGCCGCGCCCGATGTTGCCGGCGCCGAAGTGGACGGCCTTCACGCCTCGTTCACCTCGGCCAGGAGCGCGTACAGCGCGGCGGCGTCGGGGGCGTCGAGGAGCTTCTGCACCTCGTCGTCGTCGCTGAAGATGATGGCGATCTTGCTGAGGATGTCGAGGTGCCCGTTGTCCTTGCCGGCGATGCCGACGACGAACCGGACCTCGTTGCCCGCCCAGTCGATGGGGGCGTCGTAGCGGACGAAGGAGAGGGCGGAGTCGAGGATCGTGTCCTTGCCCTCGTTGGTGCCGTGCGGGATGGCGAGCAGGTTGCCCATGTAGGTCGAGACGCTCTTCTCGCGCTCGAGCATGTAGCCCTGGTACTCGGGGGTGACGGCGCCCGCGGCGACGAGGATGCCCGCCGCCTCGGCGATGGCCTCCTCCACGCTCGCGGCGGTGCCGCCGACGCGGATCTGGGCGGGTTCGAGGACGTTCGACATGGTGCTCCTGACGTGTGTGCGTGGTGCGGGGCCGGACCGCGCCTTCCAGCCTGGCCCGGCCCCGCGATTGCGGTGGTGCGGGATCCGCCGCGGGGGCGGACCCGGGTGATCAGCTGTCCGAGCGCTGCCTCTGGACCAGCTCCACGATCTCGTCGTAGCGCGGCGAGTTCATGAAGCTGTCGACCGAGACGTGCTCCGAGGCCGGGCTCTTCTCGCGGGCCCGGTCGGTGAGCTCGCGCTGCGTGATCACGAGGTCGGCCGTGCCGTCGAGGGCCGCGATCGACTTGTTGACGACGGTGACGTCGGTGACGCCGGCCTTCTTCATCTTGTTTCGGAGGACCGAGGCGCCCATGGCGGACGAGCCCATGCCGGCGTCGCAGGCGAAGACGATGTCCTGGATGCGCGTGGCCGTGGCCGTGCCGCCGTCCGTGCCCGCGCCCGTGGCCGTGGCGCCGTCGGCGAGGCCGCCGACCGTGCCCGCGGTGCCGGTCTCGGCGCCGAGACCCGAGAGGATCGAGGACTCCGTGCCCTTGTTGGCCTGCGTCGCGGCGACCGCGGCGCCGAAGTCGCCCTCGGACTTCTTGCCGGTGCGGAGGATGACCGCGGCGACGACGAAGGTGACGGCCGCGGAGATGAGCACCGAGAGGATCACGCCGAGGAAGCTGTTGCGCTCGGTCTGGCCGAGCACGGCGATGATGCTGCCGGGCGAGGCCGGGCCGCGGAGGCCGGAGCCGAACGCGACGTTGGTCGCGACGCCGGAGGCGCCACCCGCGATGACCGCGAGGAACAGGAGCGGCTTGGAGAGCACGTACGGGAAGTAGATCTCGTGGATGCCGCCGACGAACTGGATGAGGATCGCGCCGGGGGCCGTGCTGCGGGCGACGCCCGCGCCGAAGATCGTGAACGCCAGGAGCACGCCGAGGCCGGGGCCGGGGTTCGCCTCGAGCAGGAACAGGATGCTCTTGCCGGTGCGGGTCGCCTCCTCGGTGCCGAGCGGCGTGAGGATGCCCTGGTTGATGGCGTTGTTGAGGAACAGCACCTTCGCCGGCTCGATGACGATGCTCGTGAGGGGCAGCAGGTGGTTGTCCACGAGGAAGCCGACGCCGCCGCCGAGCACCGACGTGATGCCGCGGATCACCGGGGTGAGGCCGAAGTACGCGCCGATCGCGAAGATCGCGCCGAGGATGCCGGCGGAGAAGTTGTTGACGAGCATCTCGAAGCCGGGGCGGATCCGGTCGATCCAGAGCCGCTCGATGACCTTGAGCAGGTACGCCGCGAGCGGGCCCGTGATCATGGCGCCGAGGAACATCGGGCTGCCGCCGTCGAAGTACGGGGTGCCGATGGTGCCGGCGATGACGCCCATGGTCGCGATGCTCGCCACGACGCCGCCGCGCGCGTCGTAGACCATGCGGCCTCCGGTGTTCGCGATGAGCAGCGGGAGGAGGAAGAACAGCACCGGGTTCACCAGGCTGGCGAGCTCCGCGTTGGGCAGGTAGCCGTCCTTGATGAACAGGGCCGTGAGCAGGCCCCAGGCGATGAACGCCGCGATGTTCGGCATGATCATGCCGCTGAGGAACGTGCCGAACTTCTGCACGCCGATCCGCACGGACTGTCCCGTGCTGCGGGTGGGTGACGTCGTCGTCATGGGGGTGGTGCTCCTGTTCGTGGTGGTGGCGGGCCTGCGGTCGGCTCGCCTGCTGCGGTGGTGGTGGTGGGGGATCTGTGCGGTGAGGGGGCGGGTCAGACGGTGACGGGCGCCGACGCCGCGGTGACCGCGGCGCGCGCCTCGACGGCGCTGTCGGCGGCGAGGGCGACGGCGGCCAGGGCCTCCGCCTCCTCGCGCGAGTGGAGGGCGAGCTCGGCGCGCACGTCGGCGAGGGCCGCCGGCGACATCGAGAGGCTGGTGGCGCCGAGGCCGACCAGCACGACGGCGAGCAGCGGGTCGGCCGCGGCCTCGCCGCAGATCCCGACGGGCTTGCCGAGCGCGCGGCCGGCGGCGCCGACCTCCTGCACGAGGCGGAGGACGGCGGGGTGCCACGGGTCCTGGAACGCGGCCACGGATCCCAGCAGCCGGTCGGCCGCGAGCGTGTACTGCGTGAGGTCGTTGGTGCCGATGCTCGCGAAGTCGGCGACGCCGAGGATCCGGTCGGCCAGGAGCGCGGAGGACGGGACCTCCACCATCACGCCGACGGTCTTCAGCCCGAGCTCGCGGCCGAGGGCCGAGAAGTAGCGCGCCTCCTCCACCGTGGAGACCATGGGCGCCATGACCCACAGGTCGGCCTCGGTGGCGGCGTCGGCCCGCGCGAGCGCGGTGAGCTGGTCGCGGAGGATCTGCTCGTTCGCCCGGAGCGCGCGGAGGCCGCGGAGCCCGAGGGCCGGGTTCTCCTCGTCGGCGTCGTTGAGGAAGGCGAGCGGCTTGTCGGCGCCGGCGTCGAGCGCCCGCACCACGACCTTCCGGCCGGGGAACGCCTGGAGCAGGCGCGTGTAGTGCTCCTGCTGCTCGGCGACGGTCGGCGCGCTCGTGGCGTCGAGGAAGAGGAACTCGGTGCGGAAGAGGCCGACGCCCTCGGCGCCCTTCTCGACCGCGTCGGCCGCGCCGTCGGCGGATCCGAGGTTCGCGAGCAGCGGGATCGTCGTGCCGTCGGAGAGCGCGCCGGGGCCGGTGGGCACGGCGACGCGGGCGCCGCGGGCCGCGATGGCGTCACGCGCGGCGGACTCCTCCTCGGGCGTCGGGTCCACGGTGACGGCGCCGGTGAGGGCGTCGACCACGACGGTCTGGCCGTCGGCGAGCTCGGCCGCGGCCGCGACGCCGACGACCGCGACGATCGCCTTCTCGCGGGCGAGGATCGCCGTGTGCGAGGTGGGGCCGCCGTCGGTCGTGATGAGCGCGAGGACCTTGTCGAGGTCGAGGAGCGCGGTGTCGGCGGGCGCGAGGTCGCGGGCCACGAGCACGAAGGCGTGGTCGGGATCCGGCACGCCCGGGGCGGCGACGCCCTGCAGGTGCGCGACGACGCGCTGCGAGACGTCGTCGAGGTCGGTGGCGCGCTCGCCCATGTAGCCGCCCATGCTGAGGAGCAGGTCGCGGAAGCCCGCGAACGCCTCGTGCACGGCGCGCTCGGCGGTGCGGCCGGTCGCGAGGCGCGCGGTGATGTCGTCGACGAGCGTCGGGTCCTCCGCCATGAAGGCCTGCGCCTCGAGCACGTCCTTCGCAGCGCCGCCGGCCTTCTCGCCGCGGATGCGGATGTCGGCGGCGACCGCGGCGAGCGACGCGCTCACGCGGATGCGCTCCTCGTCGGCGGTCAGGGTGCTCGCGGTGTCGGCGGGCTCGGGGAGCGGGTCGGGCATCCGGATGACGGGGCCGACGGCGGATCCCCGGCCGATGCCGATGCCGTTCAGGCTGCGGGAGCTCATGCGGCGTCCAGGTCGGACTCGAGGAGCGTGGCGAGATCGGTGACGACCTGCTCGGCGTTCTCGCCCTCGGCGGAGACGACGACCTCGTCGCCCGTGTCGACGCCCAGCGAGATCACGCCGAGGATGCTGGCGGCGTTGACGCTGCGGTCGCCCTTGGCGAGCTGCACGGGGATCCCGGCCTTCGCG
This sequence comes from Clavibacter tessellarius, assembly GCF_001618005.1. Classification (GTDB taxonomy): domain Bacteria; phylum Actinomycetota; class Actinomycetes; order Actinomycetales; family Microbacteriaceae; genus Clavibacter; species Clavibacter tessellarius_A. Next base: position 113 of record NZ_LQXA01000018.1, on the reverse strand, counting down.
GCGGCCTGCGTGAACAGCGAGGCGGGGCGGGCGTGCAGCCCGTGCGACGAGGCGATGGTGACGGTGCGTTCTGCCATGGTGGCTCCTTCGATCGGCCCCGTCGGCGGGGCCCT
>NZ_LQXA01000017.1 GCF_001618005.1 Clavibacter tessellarius | reverse complement strand
GGTGTCGGCGCGGGCGCCGGTGGTCGCGGAGGCGGGCGGGTCGGTCAGGCGGGGTGCGACGCTCCCCCGACGGGACGGCCCGGCGCGGCGCCCAGCCCCATCGCGCGGCCGCCGGCGCGCATGGCGGCGAGGGCCCGGTCGAGGGCGGCGCGGGCGCCCTCGGGACGCGAGGCGGCCGCGTCGAGGAGCACGGCGGTCGCGCCCTCGTCGGCGGCGGCCCGGCGCACGAGGTCGATCCGGTCGGCGAGGTGGGCGCCGAGGAGGACGACGTCCATGCCCGCGGCGTCGAGGCGCACGTCCGCGACGGATCCCGCGACGGCCTCGATCTCGAGCCCGTCGGCCTCGGCGAGGGAGCGGAGGCGGTGGGCGAGGAAGGTGCTGGATGCGCCGGAGCCGCAGACGACGAGGATCCTCCCGGTCATGCTGTGCCTCCTCGCGTCGTCGCTGGTCGTCCCATCGTGCTCCGCGGCGGGGGCGCGCCACCAGCAGATCCGCTTCCGCCCGGTAGGAAGACCGGTGGCGGGGCGGCCGCGAGGACCGCCCTCGGCACCCGGGGATGGTTGACTCGACCCTGCACGCGAGCCGCGCCCGTCCCCTCGATCCCGGGATCCGCCCGGCCGCGGGGAGGACGCGCATGCTCAGCGACAACCAGGAGAGGCTGCTGGACTACCTGTCCACGGCGGATCGCTGGGTCGAGGCCGGGGAGCTCGCCGACCGGCTGGGCGTCACCACCCGCAGCGTCCGGAGCTACGTGGCCGCGGTGCGCGAGCGCTCGGAGGTGGCGATCGCCTCCTCCCCCGACGGCTACCGCATCGACGCCGGCAGCTACGCCCGGCACCGGGGCAGCCGCGCGTCGGGCGATGCGCAGGGCACGCCGCGCGACCGGCTGCACGCGCTCGTGCGCCGCCTGGGCGACGCCCCCGCCGGCCTCGACGTCTTCGCGCTGGCCGACGAGCTGCACGTGAGCGAGTCCACGATCGAGGCCGACCTCCGCAAGGTGCGCGCCCTCGTGGAGGACGCCGGGCTCGCGCTCCGTCGCACCGGATCCCAGGTCGTGCTCGCGGGGTCCGAGCGCGACTTCCGGCGGCTGCTGTCGCGCATGTTCCGCGACGAGAGCGCGCAGGGGTTCCTGCCGCTCGAGAGCGTGCAGCGCGAGTTCGCCTCCGACTCGCTGCGCGCCTTCAAGACCGACCTCATCCGCGAGCTCACGGAGCGCGGCTTCTTCGTCAACGAGTACGGCGTCGACAACGTGCTGCTGCACGTCGCGATCGCGGTGGACCGGCTGGCACGGGCGCCGCGGCGGGCGCACGCGGAACCGGCCGGCGCGGTGTCCGACGCCGAGGCAGTCGACGTGGACGCGGACGCGGCCGACGCAGGCTCCCCCGCCGCGGATCCCACGGCCCTCGCGATCCGCGACGTGCTCGCCCGGCTCCTCGGCGCCCACTTCGACGTGCCCGTCCCCGCGGGCGACGTCGCCTACCTCGCGCTCCTCGTCCGCACGCGCGTCGTCACGCCCGGGAACGAGCAGCCCCTCGCCACCGTGATGCGCGACCACGTGGTCGAGAGCGACCTCGACGTGGTGCGCGCCATCGTGCGCCGCGTGAAGCAGGAGTACCTGGTCGACCTCGAGGACGAGGACTTCACGGTGCGCTTCTCGCTGCACCTCGGCAACCTCGTCGCCCGCGCCGCCGACCGCTCGTTCTCGCGCAACCCGCTCGCCCGGTCCATCAAGACGTCCTACCCGATGACCTACGAGATCGCGGTCTTCATCGCGAGCGAGGTGCAGCGGCGCCGGGGCATCGCGATCAACGACGACGAGATCGCCTACATCGCGCTGCACGTGGGCTCGCACCGGGAGCGCGTCGCCCGCCGCGACGACCGGGTCGCGTGCGCGCTCGTCTGCCCGAACTACTACGACCTGCACCAGATCATGCGCTCGCGGATCGAGCAGGCGCTCGGCGCGGACATCAGCGTGGACGCGGTGATCACGCGCACCGACGCGGACGCCGACGCGCTCGGGGTCGACCTCGTCATCGACGCTACGGGATCCCGCCCGCCCGGCGACGCCGTCGTGGTGGTGCAGCCGCTGCCGACGCCCGACGACATCGAGGCGATCCGCCGGGCCGTCGCGCGCGTCCGCCGGCTCGCGCGTCGCAGCGCGATGAAGCACGACCTGCTGCGCTTCCTCGACGAGTCGCTCTTCTTCCGCGACCTGCACGCCCCCGACGAGGAGGCGATGATCCGGCTGCTCGGCGGGCGGATGGTCGAGCAGGGCATCATCGAGCCCGAGTACATCGAGGGCGCGATCGAGCGCGAGCGGCTCTCGTCCACGGCCTTCACCGACACGCTCGCCGTGCCGCACTCGCTCGCCATGACCGCCCACCGCACGGCCATCGCCATCGTCGTCAACGACGAGGCGATGCAGTGGGGCGGCAACCGCGTGCACGTGGTCGCGCTCGTGGCCTTTAGCGCGAGCGGGCGCTCGAGCTTCCAGCACGTCTTCGACCAGTTCGTCGAGGTCTTCTCCGACCACCGGGACGTGCAGGCGATCATGCGGGCGTCCGGGTCGCACGGCTCCTTCATCGAGGAGCTCGTGCACGTCATGGACACCTGAGCGGGCGGAGCGGGGGCCCGCCGACGGTCAGCGGATCAGCGTGTCAGGGGGCGACGGGCGTGACGCCGAGCGGCACGAGGCGCGAGGCGCCGCCGTCCGCGAGCGTGAGCACCCAGATGCCGCGCGCGTGCACCGCGACCGAGTGCTCCCAGTGCGACGCCATGCTGCCGTCGACGGTCGCGACGGTCCAGTCGTCGTCGAGCACGCGCGTCTCCGCCTCGCCGTCGGTGATCATGGGCTCGATCGCGACGACGAGCCCCGGCTTCACCGCGGGGCCCTTGCCCCGCACGCGGTAGTTGAACACCGGCGGATCCTCGTGCATGCTGCGGCCGATGCCGTGCCCCGTGTAGTCCATGACGATGCCGAAGGAGCCGGCCGCCTCCACGCTCTCCTCGACGGCCTCGCCCACCTCGTTGAGGTGCGACGCGGTCGCGAGCCGGGCGATGCCGGCCCACAGGGAGTCCTCGGTGACGCGGGACAGGCGCTCGCGCGCCTCCACGACATCCGGGTTCGCGGGGTCCGGCACGACCACGGTCATCGCCGAGTCGCCGTTCCAGCCGTCGATCTCCGCGCCGCTGTCCACCGAGACGATGTCGCCGGGCTGCAGCACGCGGTCGCCCGGGATGCCGTGCACGACCTCGTCGTTCACGGAGACGCACACCGTGTGGCGGTACCCGGGCACGAGCTGGAAGTTCGAGTGCCCGCCGAGCGCGCGGATGGCGGCGTCGGCGGCCGCGTCGAGCTCGCCCGTGGTGACGCCCGGCGCGATGAGCCCGCGCACGGCGTCGAGCGACGCGGCGGTCGCGAGGCCCGGAGCGACCATGCGGCGGATCTCGTCCGGCGTCTTGTAGATGCCGGGCGTGCGGCGGAGCGCTCCCACGGGCTAGGCGCGGCCCGCGTCGGAGACGGGGCGGACGCCGCGCTCGGCGAGGGCCGTGCGGATGCGCGCCGCCACCTCGTCGACGTCGCCGAGGCCGTCGATCTCGATCAGCAGACCGCGGTCGCGGTACACGGCGATGAGGGGGCTCGTCTCGCGGACGTACACCTCCTGGCGGTGCCGGATCTCGTCCTCGCCGTCGTCGGCGCGCCCCTGCTCGGCCGCGCGCCGGGTGAGCCGGGCCACGACCTCCTCCTCGTCGGCGACGAGCTGGATCACGGCGTCGAGCTGGTGGCCCCAGCCCTGGAGCAGATCCTCGAGGTACGCGACCTGGGCGAGCGTGCGCGGGTAGCCGTCCAGCAGGAAGCCCTCGCGCGCGTCGTCCTCCCGGAGGCGTGCCGTGACGAGGCTGTTGGTCAGCTCGTCCGGCACGTAGTTGCCCGCGTCGACGAGCGCCTGGACCTGCTGCCCGAGCTCGGTGCCGTCCTTGATGTTCTGGCGGAAGATGTCGCCGGTCGAGACGTCCGGGATGCCGTACTCGGCGGCGATGCGCGTGGCCTGCGTTCCCTTGCCGGCCCCGGGAGGGCCGACGATGAGGAGCCGGGTCACTTGAGCAGCCCCTCGTAGTGCCGCTGCTGCAGCTGCGAGTCGATCTGCTTCACCGTCTCGAGGCCGACGCCCACGACGATGAGGATGCTCGCGCCGCCGAACGGGAAGTTCTGGTTGGCGCCGACGAGCGACAGGGCGATGAGCGGCAGGAGCGCGATGAGGCCGAGGTACAGCGAGCCCGGCAGCGTGATGCGCGTGAGCACGTAGTCGAGGTACTCGGCCGTCGGACGCCCGGCGCGGATCCCGGGGATGAAGCCGCCGTACTTCTTCATGTTGTCGGCGACCTCCTCCGGGTTGAAGGTGATGGCGACGTAGAAGTACGTGAACCCGACGATGAGCAGGAAGTACATCGCCATGTAGAGCGGGTGGTCGCCCGTGGTGAGGTTGTCGGTGATCCACTGCACCCACGGTGCCGGCGGCTGGCCGACGGGCGGCTGGTTGAACTGCGCGACGAGCGCGGGCAGGTACAGCAGCGACGACGCGAAGATGACGGGCACGACGCCGGCCATGTTCACCTTGATGGGGATGTACGTGTTGTTGCCGCCGTAGGTGCGGCGCCCGACCATGCGCTTGGCGTACTGGACGGGGATGCGGCGCTGCGACTGCTCGACGTAGACGACGGCGGCGACGACCAGCAGGCCGACCAGGATGACGAGGGCGAAGACCTCCCAGCCGCGGCTCTGCTGGATCGCGATGAGCGAGGTCGGGAACGCCGCGGCGACCGACGTGAAGATGAGGAGCGACATGCCGTTGCCGATGCCGCGCTCGGTGATGAGCTCGCCCATCCACATGATGAGGCCGGTGCCGGCGGTCATGGTGATGACCATGAGCATGATCGCGTACCAGGCGTCGTTCGTGACGAGCTGCGTGCAGGCGCTGACGTTGGTCTGGCCGAACAGCGCGCCGCTGCGCGCGACGGTGATGAGCGTCGTGGACTGGAGCACCGCGAGCGCGATCGTGAGGTAGCGCGTGTACTGCGTGAGCTTGGCCTGGCCGGACTGGCCCTCCTTGTAGAGGGTGTCGAAGTGCGGGATGACCACGCGGAGCAGCTGGACGATGATCGACGCCGTGATGTACGGCATGATCCCCAGCGCGAAGATGGAGAGCTTCAGCAGCGCGCCGCCGCTGAAGAGGTTGACGAGCTCGTAGAGGCCCGACGTGCCCTGGTTGGCGGCGAGGCACGACTGCACGTTGGCGAAGTCGACGAACGGCGCGGGGATGAAGGAGCCCAGGCGGAAGAGGGCGATGATGCCCAGCGTGAACCCGATCTTGCGACGCAGGTCGGGGGTGCGGAAGATCCTGACGACGGCGCTCAACACGGAGGGTGTCCTGCTTTCTGTGGAGGGTCCGCCGGGAGGCGGGGGTCGGGCCGACCCGATGCGGCCCCAGGTGCCAGTAGGGGCGGTCGGTTCCCCGACCGCCCCTCCTGAGCGTCCTGCAGTGCTACTTGACGGAGCCGCCTGCTGCGACGATCTTCTCCGCAGCGGAACCGGAGACCTTGTCGACGGCAACGGTCAGCTTAACCGAGATGTCGCCGTCCCCGAGGACCTTGACCTTCTCGTTCTTGCGGACGGCACCCTTGGCGACCAGGTCGCTCGTGGTGACGTCGCCGCCGTCGGGGTAGAGCGCGGCGAGCTTCTCCAGGTTCACGACCTGGTACTCGACGCGGAACGGGTTCTTGAACCCGCGGAGCTTCGGGGTGCGCATGTGCAGCGGCATCTGCCCACCCTCGAAGCCGACGCGCACCGTGTAGCGGGCCTTCGTGCCCTTGGTGCCGCGACCCGCGGTCTTGCCCTTCGAGCCCTCACCGCGGCCGACACGCTGGCGTGCCTTCTTGGCCCCGGCGGCGGGACGGAGGTGGTGGACCTTGAGGACCTGGTCGCGCTTGACCGTCTCCGTCGAGCCGACCGTGGTCGTCTCGGCGGAAGCGGCGGCGGCCGGGGCCTTCGCGGTCTTCTTGGGTGCGGCCTTGGACGCCTTCACGGGCGTCTCGGCCGACTCGTTCTTCTCAGCCATCAGTCGATCTCCTCCACCTTCACCAGGTGCGCGACGGTGTTGACGTAGCCGCGGTTCTGGGCGTTGTCCTCTCGGACCACCACGGCACCGATGCGACGGAGCCCGAGGCTCCGCAGGGTGTCGCGCTGGTTCTGCTTCTCGCTGATCTTGGACTTGATCTGCGTCACTCGGAGCTGAGCCATCAGACACCTGCCTTCGCGTCGGCCTCGGCACGCTGGGCGCGCAGGATGCGGGCCGGGACGACCTGCTCCAGCTCGAGCCCACGACGGGCGGCGACCGCGCGCGGCTCCTCGAGCTGCTGCAGCGCCTCCACCGTGGCGTGCACGATGTTGATCGTGTTGGACGAGCCGAGCGACTTGCTCAGCACGTCGTGGATGCCGGCGCACTCGAGCACCGCGCGGACGGGGCCACCGGCGATGACGCCGGTACCCGCGGACGCGGGACGCAGGAGGACGACTCCGGCGGAGGCCTCACCCTGCACGGCGTGCGGGATGGTCAGGCCGATGCGGGGGACGCGGAAGAAGTTCTTCTTCGCCTCCTCGACGCCCTTGGAGATGGCGGTCGGCACCTCGCGGGCCTTGCCGTAGCCGACGCCCACCAGTCCGTTGCCGTCTCCGACGATCACGAGCGCGGTGAAGCTGAAGCGACGACCGCCCTTGACGACCTTGGACACGCGGTTGATGGTGACGACGCGCTCCAGGAACTGGCTCTTGTCGGCATCACGGCCACCGCGGCTGTCGCGGCCGCCCTGGTTCCGGTCGCGTCCGCCACGACGGCCCTCGCGGCCCTCGTTCTGCGCGGGTGCGGTGGACGCCGCGGTCTCGACGGGCGTCTCCGCCACTGCCACGACCTCGGGCTCCTTGTTGTTGTTCTCGGCTGCGCTCACAGGCTCAGACCACCCTCTCGAGCTCCTTCGGCGATGGCCGCGACGCGTCCTGCGTAGCGGTTGCCACCACGATCGAATACGACGCTCTCCACGCCGGCCGCCTTGGCGCGCTCGGCGACGAGCTCGCCGACCTTGCGCGACTTGGCGGTCTTGTCGCCGTCGAACGTGCGCATGTCGGCCTCGAGGGTCGATGCGGACGCGACGGTGTGACCACGGCTGTCATCGACGACCTGCACGAAGACGTGGCGGGCCGAACGGGTGACGACCAGGCGCGGACGCAGCTCGGTGCCCTCGACCTTCTTGCGCAGGCGTGCGTGCCTGCGGCCGCGGGCGGCGGACTTGCTTTTTCCTCTAACTCCGAGAGCCATGATCACTTACCACTCTTTCCGGCCTTGCGGCGAACGTTCTCGCCGGCGTAGCGGACGCCCTTGCCCTTGTAGGGCTCGGGCTTGCGAATCTTGCGGATGTTGGCGGCCGTCTCGCCGACGAGCTGCTTGTCGATGCCGATGACGGTCATCTTGTTGACGCCCTCGACGGTGAAGCTGATGCCCTCGGGCGCCTCGACGTACACGGGGTGGGAGAAGCCGAGCGCGAACTCGACGCCCTTGTCCTTGACCGCGACGCGGTAACCCGTGCCGACGATCTCGAGGCCCTTGGTGTAGCCGGTGGTGACGCCGATGATGTTGTTCGCGATGAGGCTGCGCGTGAGGCCGTGGAGCGAACGCGACTCGCGCTCGTCGTCCGGACGGGTGACGAGCACCTGCCCGTCCTGGACCTCGGCGCGGATGGGCTGCGCGATGGTGAGGCTGAGCTCGCCCTTCGGGCCCTTCACCGTGACGAGCTGGCCGTCCACGGCGACGTCGACCCCTGCGGGGACGTCGATGGGGAGTCTTCCGATACGTGACATGGCGTTACCACACGTAGGCGAGGACTTCCCCACCCACGCCCTTCTTCGCAGCCTGGCGGTCCGTGAGGAGCCCCGAGGAGGTGGACAGGATGGCGACCCCGAGGCCACCGAGGACCTGGGGGATCTCCGCGGACTTCGCGTACACGCGCAGTCCGGGCTTCGACACGCGCTTGATGCCCCGGATGGAGCGCTGGCGGTCGGGGCCGAACTTGAGGCTGAGCGTCAGCGTCTGGCCGACGCGGGCGTCCGCGACGTCCCAGCCGGCGATGAAGCCCTCGGACTTGAGGATGTCGGCGATGTGCGACTTGAGCTTGGAGTGCGGCATGGAGACCGTGTCGTGGTGCGCGGAGTTCGCGTTCCGGAGTCGGGTCAGCATGTCAGCGACCGGGTCGGTCATTGTCATATCTGGTGGTGCCTCTCTCGCCTGGTTTCGTTCATCCGGACACGGATGACGACCTGTGGTGGTGGCGGCGCCGGGCGGAGGTGCCCGGCGCCGATCGTGCGGTGGTGCTGGTCGTGCGGGTGGAGCTGGTGCTGCGTCTCCGAAGAGGCTACGGCGTGTTCTCGGGCGTCTGGAACGGGAAGCCGAGCGCCTTGAGCAGCGCGCGTCCCTCGTCGTCCGTCCGAGCGGTCGTGACGACCGTGATGTCCATGCCGCGGACCCGGTCGATGCGGTCCTGGTCGATCTCGTGGAACATGCTCTGCTCGTTGAGGCCGAACGTGTAGTTGCCGTTGCCGTCGAACTGCTTCGGGCTGAGCCCGCGGAAGTCGCGGATGCGCGGCAGGGCGAGGGACAGCAGGCGGTCGAGGAACTCCCACATGCGGTCGCCGCGCAGCGTCACGTGGGTGCCGATGGCCTGGCCCTCACGCAGCTTGAACTGGGCGATCGACTTGCGGGCCTTCGTGACCTGCGGCTTCTGGCCGGTGATCTTGGTGAGGTCGGCGACCGCGCCGTCGATGATCTTGCCGTCACGGGCCGCGTCGCCGACGCCCATGTTCACGACGATCTTCGTGAGCCCGGGCACCTGGTGCACGTTCGTGAAGCCGAGATCAGCGGTCAGCTGGCTGACGATCTCGGAGCGGTACTTCTGCTTGAGGCGCGGGAGCGGCGTGCTCTCGGCCGTGCCAGCGGTGGCGGTGTCGGTCATTGCTAGAGGTCCTTACCTGACTTCTTGGCGTAGCGCACGCGGACGGTCTTGGAGACCCCGTCCTTCTCGACCGTCTCGGTCCGGAAGCCGACTCGCGTGGGCTTCTTGGACTCGGGGTCGACGAGCGCGACGTTGGAGATGTGGATGGGCGCCTCGACGGTCTCGATGCCGCCCGTCTTGGAGCCGCGCTGCGTCTGGCCGACGCGGACGTGCTTCGTGACGAAGTTCACGCCCTCGACGACGACGCGGTTGCGCTCGACCAGGACGGACAGGACCTTGCCCTGCTTGCCCCGGTCGCCGCCCTTGGCCTGCGTGCGACCCGTGATGACCTGCACGAGGTCACCCTTCTTGATGTTCGCCATGACTAAATGACCTCCGGTGCCAGCGAGATGATCTTCATGAACTTCTTGTCCCGGAGCTCGCGGCCCACCGGTCCGAAGATGCGGGTGCCGCGGGGCTCCCCGTTGCTGTTCAGGATGACGGCCGCGTTCTCGTCGAACTTGATGTACGAGCCGTCGGGACGGCGCGTCTCCTTCTTGGTGCGGACGATGACCGCCTTGACGACCTCGCCCTTCTTGACGTTGCCACCGGGGATCGCGTCCTTGACGGTCGCGACGATGACATCCCCGAGTCCGGCGTAGCGACGACCCGAGCCACCGAGCACGCGGATGGTCAAGATCTCCTTGGCACCGGTGTTGTCGGCGATCTTCAGGCGGGATTCCTGCTGAATCACTGTTGCTCCTTCATCCAAGCAGCCGGGGCTACTTGGCCTTCTCGAGGATCTCGACCAGGCGCCAGCGCTTGGAGGCGCTGAGGGGACGGGTCTCGTTGATCAGGACCAGGTCGCCGATGCCGGCGGTGTTCGCCTCGTCGTGCGCCTTGACCTTGGAGGTGCGGCGGATGACCTTGCCGTACAGCGGGTGCTTCACGCGGTCCTCGACCTCGACGACGATGGTCTTGTCCATCTTGTCGCTGGTGACGTAGCCACGACGCGACTTGCGGTAGCCGCGGTCGACCGTCGCGGTGTCAGCCGTGTTCTTCTCTTCGGCGTTCGCCATGATCAAGCCTCCTCAGCCTTCTCGGTGACGGCGGCGTCGTCGGCCTTCGCGGCCTTCTTCGTCGCCTTCTTCTTCTCGGGCTTCTCGGGGACCTCGACGGGGGCGGGCGTGGGACGGATGCCCAGCTCGCGCTCGCGGATGACCGTGTAGATCCGAGCGATGTCGCGCTTGACGGCGCGCAGGCGGCCGTGGCTGTCGAGCTGACCGGTGGCCGACTGGAAGCGCAGGTTGAACAGCTCCTCCTTGGCCTTCTTCAGCTCTTCGACGAGTCGCTCGTCCTCGAAAGTGTCCAGCTCGACGGGGGCGAGCTCCTTGGAACCGATCGCCATTATGCGTCGCCTTCCTCGCGCTTGATGATGCGTGCCTTGAGGGGCAGCTTGTGGATGGCCCGGGTGAGCGCCTCGCGCGCCGTGACCTCGTCGACTCCGGAGAGCTCGAAGAGCACGCGGCCCGGCTTGACGTTCGCGACCCACCATTCGACCGAGCCCTTGCCGGAACCCATGCGGGTCTCGGCGGGCTTCTTGGTGATCGGGCGGTCGGGGAAGATGTTGATGTACACCTTGCCGCCGCGCTTGACGTGACGCGTCATGGCGATTCGAGCGGACTCGATCTGCCGGTTCGTGACGTAGGCGGGCGTGAGGGCCTGGATGCCGTACTCGCCGAACGACACCACGGTGCCGCCCGTCGCGTGACCGGTTCGACCCGGGTGGTGCTGCTTGCGGTGCTTGAGCTTGCGGGGGATCAACATGGTTACGCCTCAACTCCTGCTGCGGCGACCGGCGCTGCCTCGGCGGCCGGCGCGGTGCGCGGCGCGTTGGTGCGGCGGTCCCCGGTCCGACCGTCGGAACGGTCGTTACGGCGCTCGGGGCGGGACGACTTCTGGTTCGCCTGCTCGCGAGCGAGATCCTTGTTCGTGATGTCGCCCTTGTAGACCCAGACCTTCACGCCGATGCGGCCGAAGGAGGTGCGGGCCTCGTAGAAGCCGTAGTCGATGTTCGCGCGGAGGGTGTGCAGCGGCACGCGGCCCTCGCGGTAGAACTCCGACCGGCTCATCTCGGCGCCGCCGAGACGGCCGGACACCTGGATGCGGACGCCCTTGGCGCCGGCGCGCTGCGCGCCCTGCAGGCCCTTGCGCATCGCGCGGCGGAAGGCCACGCGACCCGCCAGCTGCTCGGCGATGCCCTGGGCGACCAGCTGAGCCTCGGCCTCGGGGTTCTTCACCTCGAGGATGTTGAGCTGGATCTGCTTGCCCGTGAGCTTCTCGAGGTCGGCGCGGATGCGCTCGGCCTCGACGCCGCGGCGTCCGATGACGATGCCCGGGCGCGCCGTGTAGATGTCCACGCGGACGCGGTCACGGGTGCGCTCGATCTCGATGCGCGCCACACCGGCGCGGTCGAGGCTCGTCTTGAGCATGGTGCGGATGCGCACGTCCTCGGCGACGTAGTCGCTGTAACGCTGCCCCTTCTTCGTGCTGTCCGAGAACCAGCGCGACACGTGGTCGGTGGTGATCCCGAGACGGAACCCGTACGGGTTGACCTTCTGTCCCATTACTTGCTCGCCTTCTTCGTGGTCGTCGCCACGTCCGCCTCATCCGGCGTCGCGAGGACGACCGTGATGTGGCTGGTGCGCTTGTTGATACGGAATGCGCGACCCTGTGCGCGCGGCTGGAACCGCTTGAGGGTGGTGCCCTCGTCCACGAACGCCTTGGCGATGTAGAGGTCCTGCTCGGCCAGGAAGCTGTTGGACGCGTCGGCCTTGACCCGCGCGTTCGCCATGGCCGAGGCCACCAGCTTGTACACCGGCTCGCTCGCGCCCTGGGGCGCGAACTTCAGGATGGCCAGGGCCTCCTCGGCCTGCTTCCCGCGGATCATGTCCACGACACGACGGGCCTTCTGGGGGGTGACGCGGATGTGACGCACGCGTGCGATCGACTCCACCATTTCTCTCCTCCTTCTCGTCGCCGCGTTAGCGACGACGACCCTTCTTGTCGTCCTTCACGTGGCCGCGGAAGGTGCGCGTGAGAGCGAACTCGCCGAGCTTGTGGCCCACCATCGACTCGGTGATGAACACCGGGGTGTGCTTGCGACCGTCGTGCACCGCGATGGTGTGACCCAGCATCGCCGGGATGATCATCGATCGGCGCGACCAGGTCTTGATCACGTTCTTGCTGCTGGCCTCGTTCGCCGAGATCACCTTGCGGAGCAGGTGGTCGTCGACGAAGGGGCCCTTCTTCAGACTGCGTGGCATCTTCTACAACTCCTACTTGCGCTTCTTGCCGGCGTTGCGGCGGCGAACGATGAGCTTGTCGCTGGGCTTGTTGATGTGGCGCGTGCGGCCTTCCTTCTGGCCCCACGGGCTGACCGGGTGGCGTCCACCGGAGGTCTTGCCCTCACCACCACCGTGCGGGTGGTCGACCGGGTTCATGGCGACACCGCGGACGGTCGGGCGGACGCCCTTCCAGCGCATGCGGCCGGCCTTGCCCCAGTTGATGTTCGACTGCTCGGCGTTGCCGACCTCGCCGATGGTCGCGCGGCAGCGCGCATCGACGTTCCGGATCTCGCCGGAGGGCAGGCGCAGCTGGGCGTAGGGGCCGTCCTTCGCCACGAGGCGCACGGATGCGCCGGCGGAGCGGGCCATCTTCGCGCCGCCACCGGGGCGGAGCTCGATGGCGTGGATGACGGTACCCGTCGGGATGTTGCGCAGCGGCAGGTTGTTGCCCGGCTTGATGTCGGCCAGGGCGCCGGACTCGATCTTGTCGCCCTGCTGCAGCTTGTTCGGCGCGAGGATGTAGCGCTTCGTGCCGTCGATGAAGTGCAGGAGCGCGATGCGCGCCGTGCGGTTGGGGTCGTACTCGATGTGCGCGACGGTGGCGAGGACGCCGTCCTTGTCGTTGCGCTTGAAGTCGATGACCCGGTACTGGCGCTTGTGGCCGCCACCGATGTGACGCGTGGTGATGCGGCCCTGGTTGTTGCGTCCACCGGTCTTGGAGAGGGGGCGCAGCAGCGACTTCTCGGGCGTCGAGCGCGTGATCTCCACGAAGTCGGCGACGGACGAACCGCGACGACCCGGGGTCGTGGGCTTGTACTTGCGAATGGCCATTGGTGTTTTCCTAGTCCCGGTCTCAGCCGACGGTCGTGAAGATGTCGATGGAGCCCGACTTGAGGGAGACGATGGCGCGCTTGGTGTCCTTGCGCTTGCCCATCCCGAACTTGGTCCGGCGGGTCTTGCCCTGCTTGTTGAGCGTGTTGACCGACGCCACCTGCACGCCGAAGATCTTCTCGATCGCGAGCTTGATCTCCGTCTTGTTCGAGCGGGGGTCCACGATGAACGTGTACTTGCCCTGGTCGATCAGGCCGTAGCTCTTCTCGGAGACGACCGGCGCGATGATGATGTCGCGGGGGTCCTTCTGGGTGGCGCTCATGCGGCAACCTCTTCCTTGGCCGTCTTCGACTCGACGAACGCGTCGAACGCGCCCTTCGTGAAGACGATGTCGTCGCTCACGAGCACGTCGTACGCGTTGAGCTGGTCGTAGGACAGCACGTGGACCGTCGGGATGTTGCGCACGCTGCGGAGGCTGACCTCGTCGGTGCGCTCCAGGACGATGAGCACGTGCTTGCTCGTGGCGATGCCCTCGAGCAGCGCGACCACGGTCTTCGTCGAGGGGACGTCTCCGGCGGAGAGGCTCTCGATGACGTGGAGGCGGGCGCCGCGCGCGCGGTCGGAGAGGGCGCCGAGGAGAGCCGCGGCGATCATCTTCTTGGGGGTGCGCTGCGCGTAGCTGCGGGGCGTCGGGCCGTGGACGATGCCACCGCCGGTCATCTGGGGCGCGCGGATGGAGCCCTGACGAGCGCGGCCGGTGCCCTTCTGCTTGAACGGCTTGCGGCCGGCGCCGGAGACCTCGCCGCGGCCCTTGGTCTTGTGCGTTCCCTGGCGCGCCGCGGCGAGCTGGGCGACGACGACCTGGTGGATGAGCGGGACGTTGGTCTGCACGTCGAAGATCGACGCGGGCAGGTCGACGGAGCCGGTGACTGCACCGGTCGCGTCGAGGACGTCGAGCTGGGTGTCGGTAGCCATGACTACTTCCCCTTCACTGCGTTGCGGACGAAGACGATGCGGCCACGCGCGCCGGGCACTGCGCCCTTGACGAGCAGGAGGCCCTTCTCGGCGTCCACGCTGTGGACGACGAGGTTCAGCACGGTGACGCGCTCGCCGCCCATGCGACCGGCCATGCGCATGCCCTTGAAGACACGGCTGGGGGTCGAGGAGGCGCCGATGGAGCCGGCCTTGCGGTGGTTGCGGTGCGCACCGTGCGAGGCGTTGTCGCCCCGGAAGTTGTGGCGCTTCATGACGCCGGCGAAGCCCTTGCCCTTGCTGGTGCCGACGACGTCGACCTTGGCGCCGACCTCGAAGGCGCCGACCGTGATCTCCTGGCCGAGCGTGTACTCGGCGAAGTCGGCGGTGCGGACCTCGGTGAGGTGGCGGCGCGGCGTGACGCCGGCCTTGTCGAAGTGGCCGGTGCTCGGCTTGTCGGCCTTGCGCGGGTCGATCTGGCCGTAGGCGATCTGGATCGCGCCGTAGCCGTCGACCTCGGGCGTGCGCACCTGGGTGACGACGTTCGGGGTGATCTGGACGACGGTCACGGGGATGAGCTTGTTGTTCTCGTCCCACACCTGCGTCATGCCCAGCTTCGTGCCGAGCAGACCGGTGAAAGTCCTGTTAGCGGTAGACATGGGTTCCCTTAGAGCTTGATCTCGATGTTGACGTCGGCCGGGAGGTCGAGTCGCATGAGCGAGTCGACCGCCTTCGGCGTCGGGTCGACGATGTCGATCAGACGCTTGTGCGTGCGCATCTCGAAGTGCTCGCGGCTGTCCTTGTACTTGTGGGGGGAACGGATCACGCAGATCACGTTCTTCTCCGTGGGCAGCGGCACCGGGCCGACGACCGTGGCGCCCGCGCGGGTCACCGTGTCGACGATCTTCCGGGCCGAGGAGTCGATGACCGAGTGGTCGTACGACTTAAGTCGGATGCGGATCTTCTGTCCCGCCATGCGTGACTCTCTCTCTTTCGTGCGTCATGCGGCCTCGGACCGTATTGGACGCGTGTGTCCCTCGCTCGGAGCGGTGCGCCTCGTGGCGCGCCGATCCGTGGTGCACCCGGGCGCGCATCGTGGGACGCGGCCTCGGGCAGCTCGTGCACCCGCCCGCATGCGGGCGCGGACGAGCGGTGCTCATCCGGTGGGTGTCGTGTGCCTCTGCTCTGCTGCCCGCGGCCTAACCTGCCCAGGGAGCGACGTGCGCTCCGGGCGGCTATGCACTGCCTGGCAGTGATCCGGTGTCTCGCGCGCAGGGCGGCGTGCACCGGAATGTTGAACTAGACGAGTTTGTCACAGTCCGGCCATGCGTGCAACCCGGGCGTGTCGCGCCCGCTCCCCCGTGATTCCGGGCCTCACGCCGCCTCCGCCCAGCCGGCTCCCGGCCCCCGTCGGGTCACCGGAACAGCAGCACCCGGAGCTCCGTCTCGCCCGACGCGGTGCGCTGCGGATCGATGGTCCGGCCGTGCACGTACTCGTCGACGAGGCGCGGGTCCACGTAGCTGTTCTTCGCGATGGTCGGGGTGTTGCTCAGCACCTCCGCCGCGTCGCGGTAGGCCTGCGCGAGCGCCCGCTGCCGCTTGCCCTTGGTCGGCTCCGGCCCGTGCTTCGCGAGGCTGATCGCCGCGGCGACCGTGCCGTGCAGGGTGCGGAAGTCCTTCGCGGTGAACTCGCCGCCCGTCCGCTCGCGCACGTAGTCGTTGATGTCCGCGGCCCCCAGCGGGTGCCACGTGCGGCCGTCCTCGTAGGCCAGCAGCCGCGCGTTCGGGCCGCGGCGCTTGAGGCCCCGGATGGCCTTCACGAGGTCGGCGTCCCGGATGTCGCTCGACCACTCCTGCCCGCTCTTCGCGGGGAACTCGAGGTGGACGGTGTCACCGTGGATCGTCACGTGCGAGCAGAGGAGCGTGGACAGCCCGTGGCTGCCGTTCGACTCCGTGTAGCGCTCGCTGCCCACCCGGAGGCTGCCCGTGTCGAGCATCCGGAAGCCGGCGGCCAGCGCGCGCTCGCGCGTGAAGCCGTCCTGACGGAGGTGCATCGTGACCTGGCGGCGCGCGGCCGGGAGCGACTCGGCGAGCTGCAGGGCGCGGTCGAACTTGATCCGGTCCTTCTGCTCGCGCCAGGTCGGGTGGTAGATGTACTGCCGTCGGCCCGCGCTGTCCATTCCCGTGGCCTGCACGTGCCCGTTCTCGTACGGCGCGATCCACACGTCGGTCCACGCGGGCGGGATGCCGAGGTGCTCCATGCGCGCCCGCAGCGCCCGGTCGGTGACGCGGTTCCCGTCGGAGTCGAGGTAGGTCCAGCCCGTGCCGGAGCGCTTGCGCGTGTAGCCCTTGCCGGTGGCGTCGCTGCGCCGGAGTCTGACCATCCCTCGAACCTACGCGCCGGGACACCGTTCGTTAGCCCACGATCGATCAGGCGCCCCCATCCGCAGGAGCCCGTGATCTCCGTCGCCGGTTAACGGCCGACAGGGCCGGGCCATGACGGCCCGACCCTGTCGGAGGTGGTGCTGGTGGTGCGGGGTGCTACTTGATGATCTTCGTGACCGTGCCGGCGCCGACGGTGCGGCCACCCTCGCGGATGGCGAAGCCGAGGCCCTCCTCCATGGCGATCGGCTGGATCAGCGCGACGTTCATGTCGGTGGTGTCGCCGGGCATGACCATCTCGGTGCCCTCGGGCAGCGTGATGACGCCGGTGACGTCGGTGGTGCGGAAGTAGAACTGCGGGCGGTAGTTCGCGTAGAACGGGTTGTGACGCCCGCCCTCCTCCTTGGAGAGGATGTACGCGGTGCCCTCGAAGTCGGTGTGCGGCGTGACCGAACCCGGCTTGACGATGACCTGGCCGCGCTCGACGTCCTCGCGCTTGGTGCCGCGGAGCAGGAGACCGCAGTTCTCGCCGGCCCAGGCCTCGTCGAGCTGCTTGTGGAACATCTCGATGCCCGTGACGGTGGTCTTGACGGTGGGACGGATGCCCACGATCTCGACGTCCGAGTTGATGGCCAGCGTGCCGCGCTCGGCGCGACCCGTGACGACGGTTCCACGACCGGTGATCGTGAAGACGTCCTCGACGGGCATGAGGAACGGCTTGTCCTTGTCGCGGACGGGCTCCGGGATGGACTCGTCGACCGCGTCCATGAGCTTGACGATCTGCTCGACCCACTTCTCGTCGCCCTCGAGCGCCTTGAGGCCGGAGACCTGGACGACGGGGGCGTTGTCGCCGTCGAAGTCCTGGCTGGAGAGCAGCTCGCGGACCTCGAGCTCGACGAGCTCGAGGATCTCCTCGTCGTCGACCATGTCGGACTTGTTGAGCGCGACGAGCAGGTACGGCACGCCGACCTGCTTCGCGAGCAGCACGTGCTCGCGCGTCTGGGCCATGGGGCCGTCGGTGGCGGCGACCACGAGGATCGCGCCGTCCATCTGCGCCGCGCCCGTGATCATGTTCTTGATGTAGTCAGCGTGACCCGGGGCGTCGACGTGAGCGTAGTGACGCTTGGGCGTCTCGTACTCGACGTGCGAGATGTTGATCGTGATGCCACGCTGGCGCTCCTCGGGAGCGGAGTCGATGGACGCGAAGTCGCGCTGCACGTTGGTCGCCGACGGGTACTTGTCCGCCAGGACCTTGGAGATCGCTGCCGTCAGCGTCGTCTTGCCGTGGTCGACGTGACCGATCGTTCCGATGTTGACGTGCGGCTTGGTCCGCTCGAACTTGGCCTTACCCACTGTGGGTCCTCCTCAGGACTCGGTTGCGGGGCGTCCGGTGTTCCCGGACGCCCTGCGTGTTGGAGATCTTGCTTATGGTACTGAAACGGCGGATGCCGCTCGAACTGGAGGGCTACTCGCCCTTGTTCTTCTGGACGATCTCGTCGGCGACAGCCTTCGGGACCTCGGCGTAGCTGCCGAAGCTCATCGAGTACACCGCGCGGCCCGAGGTCTTGCTCCTCAGGTCGCCGACGTAGCCGAACATCTCCGACAGGGGGACGTTCGCGGTGATGACCTTCACACCGCTGGCGTCCTCCATCGCCTGGATCTGCCCGCGCCGCGAGTTCAGGTCGCCGATGACGTCGCCCATGTACTCCTCGGGCGTGCGGACCTCGACGGCCATGAGCGGCTCGAGCAGCACGGGCTTCGCCTTGCGCGCGGCCTCCTTGAAGGCCATCGAGCCGGCGATCTTGAACGCCATCTCCGAGGAGTCGACGTCGTGCGCGGCGCCGTCGAGCAGCGTCGCCTTCACGCCGACCATCGGGTAGCCGGCGAGGACGCCGACCTGGAGCGCGTCCTGGATGCCCGCGTCGACCGAGGGGATGTACTCCCGCGGGACGCGACCGCCGGTGACCTTGTTGTCGAACTCGTAGGTCTTCTCCGCGGTCACCTCCATGGGCTCGATCTTGATCTGGATCTTGGCGAACTGGCCCGATCCACCCGTCTGCTTCTTGTGGGTGAAGTCGTGCTTGTCGACCGTGCCTCGGATGGTCTCGCGGTACGCGACCTGCGGCTTGCCGACGTTCGCCTCGACGTTGAACTCGCGCTTCATGCGGTCGACCAGGATGTCGAGGTGGAGCTCGCCCATGCCCTTGATGACCGTCTGACCGGTCTCCTGGTTCTGCTCGGTGCGGAAGGTCGGGTCCTCCTCGGCGAGCTTCTGGATGGCGACACCCAGCTTCTCCTGGTCGGCCTTCGTCTTCGGCTCGATCGCGACCTCGATGACGGGCTCGGGGAACGTCATGGACTCGAGCACGATCTGCTCGCTCGGGTCGCAGAGCGTGTCGCCCGTGGTCGTGTCCTTGAGGCCGATGACCGCGTAGATGTGACCGGCGGTGACCGAGTCGACCGGGTTCTCCTTGTTGGAGTGCATCTGGAAGATCTTGCCGATGCGCTCCTTCTTGCCCTTGGTCGAGTTGATGACCTGCGAGCCGCCCGCGATGGTGCCCGAGTAGACCCGGACGTACGTGAGGCGGCCGAAGAACGGGTGCACCGCGACCTTGAACGCGAGAGCCGAGAACGGCTCGGTCGCGTCGGGCTTGCGGATGATGATCTTCTCCTCGTCGCGCACGTCGTGGCCCTCCATGGGGGGCACGTCGAGCGGGCTGGGGAGGTAGTCGATCACCGCGTCGAGCATCGGCTGGACGCCGCGGTTCTTGAACGCGGAGCCGCACAGCACGGGGTAGATCTCGCTGTTGACGGTGAGCTTGCGGATGGCGGCCTTGATCTCCGCCACCGTCAGCTCCTCGCCGCCGAAGTACTTCTCGAGCAGCGCGTCGTCGGTCTCGGCGACGGTCTCGAGCAGCTTGGCCCGGTACTCGTCCGCCTTGTCCTTCAGGTCCGCGGGGATCTCCTCGATCTCGTACTTCGCACCGAGCTCGACGTCTCCCTTGGAGTCGCCGCGCCACGTGAGCGCGCGCATCTCGACCAGGTCGATGACGCCCTCGAAGCCGCTCTCGGCGCCGATGGGCAGCTGGATGACCAGCGGCTTGGCGCCGAGGCGGTTCACGATGGTGTCGACCGTGAAGTAGAAGTCCGCACCGAGCTTGTCCATCTTGTTGACGAAGCAGATGCGCGGCACGTCGTACTTGTCGGCCTGGCGCCACACCGTCTCGGACTGGGGCTCGACGCCCTCCTTGCCGTCGAACACGGCGACCGCGCCGTCGAGGACGCGGAGCGAACGCTCCACCTCGACGGTGAAGTCGACGTGCCCGGGGGTGTCGATGATGTTGATCTGGTTCTTGTTCCAGAAGCACGTCGTCGCGGCGGACGTGATCGTGATGCCGCGCTCCTGCTCCTGGGCCATCCAGTCCATCGTGGCGGCGCCGTCGTGGACCTCGCCGATCTTGTGAGTGATGCCCGTGTAGAACAGGATGCGCTCGGTGGTGGTGGTCTTGCCGGCATCGATGTGAGCCATGATGCCGATGTTGCGGACCTTGTTCAGGTCGGTGAGCACGTCCTGTGCCACAGGTTCCTCCGAAAGGGGTTGGTGGTGCTGTCGAACGAGGTGAACGACTACCAGCGGTAGTGCGCGAAGGCCTTGTTCGACTCGGCCATCTTGTGGGTGTCCTCGCGGCGCTTGACCGCGGCACCGAGGCCGTTGGATGCGTCGAGGATCTCGTTGGTGAGACGCTCGGTCATGGTCTTCTCGCGACGCGACTTGGCGTACGTCGTGAGCCAGCGGAGCGCGAGGGTGTTCGCGCGGTGCGGCTTGACCTCGATCGGCACCTGGTAGGTGGAGCCACCCACGCGGCGCGAACGCACCTCGAGGGCCGGACGGACGTTGTCGAGCGCCTTCTTCAGCGTGACGACGGCGTCCTGGCCGTTCTTGGCGGCGACGCCGGCGAGGGCGTCGTACACGATCTTCTCGGCGAGGCCCTTCTTGCCGTCGAGCAGGATCTTGTTGACGAGCTGGCTGACGATCGGCGCACCGTAGACGGGATCTGCGACGACAGGGCGCTTGGGGGCGGGACCCTTGCGAGGCATTACTTCTTCTCCATCTTCGCGCCGTACCGGCTGCGAGCCTGCTTGCGGTTCTTCACGGCCTGGGTGTCGAGCGCGCCGCGGACGATCTTGTAGCGCACGCCGGGGAGGTCCTTCACGCGACCGCCGCGGACGAGCACCATGGAGTGCTCCTGCAGGTTGTGGCCCTCACCGGGGATGTAGGCCGTCACCTCCTGGCCGTTGCTGAGCTTGACGCGGGCGACCTTGCGGAGAGCCGAGTTCGGCTTCTTCGGCGTGGTCGTGTACACGCGGGTGCAGACGCCGCGCTGCTGCGGGTTGGCCTTCAGGGCGGGCGCCTTGGTCTTGACGACCTTGGGCGTGCGGCCCTTGCGGACCAGCTGCTGGATGGTTGGCACTACGGGACTCCTCGATGCTGCACGGTGACAGCGGGTTGATGGTCAGCATTCGACGCCCGCGGACGGGATCGAGTTCAACTGGACCCGCGCGTCCGCCGACCACGGGAGTGGGAGGCGCCGGCGGGTATGCCGTGGGGGCCGGCCGAATGACCGAACCCTGGACGGTGCGCGTATGGCCGGCTCGGGCGCCCCGACTTCACGGCACGACACGAGCGCACGCCTGAGCGCACACCCCCGCAACGATACAGTTCCGCGACTCGCCGGTCAAACGGTGGACGAGGGGCCCCGAGCGGCCAAGGCCACGGCCCCGAGGCCGAGGAGCGCGGATACCCCGAGCACGGCGATCCCGAACGGATCCGCCAGATGCCGCCCGGCGAACGCGAGGCTCGCGAACGCGTCGGCCCCGCCGAGGAGGTAGAGCGCGCCGCCGAGGATCCCGTAGGCCAGCCACGACGCCGCAGCCCAGCCGAGCACCCCGGCCGCCGGGATCCGGCGCTCGCGGTCGGCCTCCCGCGTCGTGCGGATCAGCCCGCCGGCGAAGACGAGGGTGGCCGAGACCACCATGACCGGGCCGAGCAGCACGCCGGCATCCCGCTCGGGGATCACGTCGTCGCCTCCGAACAGGGCGACGAAGCCGAAGAGGCAGACGACGAGCGCGACGTGCATCACGGCGGCCAGGAGGGGGATCACTCCCCCAGCCTGTCACGCGTCAGCGGTGGTCCGGCTGCTCCTGCAGCTTGCGGTCGTACTCGGCGCGCGCCTCGGTGTTCTTGGCCTTCACGCGGCGACCGCGGGCGCTGATGCCGAGGCCGAACCAGGTGATGAGCTCGCGCGCGAGCAGGCCCGCGAGGATCCCGTCGGGGAAGGTCACGATGCGCTGCAGCACGAGCGCCTGCTCGGACGGCGCCAGGGCGAGCACGTCGTTCTGCAGGAGGCGCGTCGCGACGTAGGCGACGTAGACGAGGATCGCCATCGGCAGGCCGCCGAGGACGAACGCCCACCAGCCGCCGCGGTTCACGAGGAGCGTCAACAGGACGAACAGGACGAGGAACGCGATCGCCGGGACGTAGAAGACGGGCGACGAGATGTAGCGCGTGAAGGAGTCGCCGAACGCGTTCGGGTCGCGGACCGAGCCGAGGAGCGCTGCGCCGAGCGAGAAGAGCAGGGCGAAGAGGATGCCGGCGACGACGGCGATGAGCACGCCGAAGCCGCGGTTGCCGCGCTTCTCCGGCGGGGTCGGCGCCTGGACGTAGATGGGCTGCGACTGGCGCGCCGTCTCCTCGTCGCGGGCCCGGCGGTCGCGCTCGTCGCGCTCGCGGGCGTCGGCCTC
Source organism: Clavibacter tessellarius (assembly GCF_001618005.1). Lineage (GTDB taxonomy): Bacteria > Actinomycetota > Actinomycetes > Actinomycetales > Microbacteriaceae > Clavibacter > Clavibacter tessellarius_A. Next base: position 12,930 of record NZ_LQXA01000017.1, on the reverse strand, counting down.
GCGGGCCTCGCGCTCGCGGCGCTCCCGCTCCTCGACGTCGCGCTGGCGCGCCTCCGCCTCGCGCGCCTCGACCTCGCGGGACTCGCGCTCCCGGGCATCGCGCTCGCGGGCCTCGGCGATGCGGGCCTCCGCCTCGCGGGACTCGCGCTCGCGTGCCTCGCGGGACTCGTGGTCCTCGTCGACCGGGGCGGCGAAGGCCGTCTCGTCGAAGGTCGAGGTGTTGTCGGCGCGGGCGTCGTCGACCGTGCGGTCGGCGGGGCCGTCGTCGAAGGCGGCGGCCGTCGACTCGTCGGCGGGGCGGGCGTCCCGCGGCTGGTCGGCCTCGTCGGGCTGTCGGTGCGGGGCGGGCCTGTCGTCGGTCATGGCACGAACCTACCTCGGCGCGGGCCGCGCACCCGGGCGGCGTGCCGGGGATCGGCCAGAACGGACAGGGGGCCTAGAACGGCTCGAGGAGGCGCTGGAGGAAGCGCCGCGTGCGCTCCTCGGCCGGGTGCTGGAGCAGCTGCGACGGATGCCCGCGCTCGACCACGACCCCGCCGTCCATGAAGACGACCTCGTCCGCGACCTGCCGGGCGAACGCGAGCTCGTGCGTCACGATCACCATCGTCCAGGACTCGTCGGCGAGCTCCTTGATCACGCTCAGCACCTCGCCCACGAGCTCCGGGTCGAGCGCGGACGTCGGCTCGTCGAAGAGCAGGATCTGCGGCCGCAGCGCGAGCGCGCGCACGATGCCCACGCGCTGCTGCTGGCCGCCGGAGAGCTGGAACGGGTGCTGGTCGCGTTTGTCGGCGAGGCCGACGCGCGCGAGCAGCTCCTCCGCCTCGCGCGTCGCCTCGGCCACGGGCCGGCGCTGCACGTGGACAGGACCCTCGATGACGTTCTCCAGCACCGTCCGGTGCGGGAACAGGTTGTACTGCTGGAAGACCATCGCGGAGCGGTCGCGGAGGGCGAGGAGCTCGCGGTTCCGCGGCTTCGCGCCGAAGTCCACGCGGAGCGGGCCCGTGGTGCCGGCGCGCGAGTCGGCGTCGGCGGCCGCCACCTCGACGACGCCGGCCTCGGGCACCTCGAGGCCGTTGAGCGAGCGGAGGACGGTGGTCTTGCCGGATCCGCTCGGGCCGATGAGCGCGGTCACGCCGCCGCGGCGCACCTCGAGGTCGATGGAGCGGAGGACCTCGTTGTCGCCGAACGACTTGCGGAGCCCCCGGACGGTGAGGACGGGCTCTCCGGGCGCACGGGGCGCCACGGGCGCGGGATCAGTGGGCGACATACCGGTCGAGCCTCCTCTCGAGGCGGGTCTGCGCGAACGACAGCACGAGGCAGACGAGCCAGTAGATCAGCGCGGCCTCGAGGTAGAGGATCATGAACTCGCCCGTGACGGCCGCGATCTGCTGCGACTGCCGGAAGAGCTCGGTCACGAGGATGGTCGAGGTGAGGGACGTGTCCTTCACGAGGCTGATGAAGGTGTTCGACAGCGGCGGCACGGACACACGCGCGGCCTGCGGCACGATGACGCGCCGCAGCGTCATGGCCCGGGACATGCCGATGGTGTGGCCCGCCTCCCACTGCCCGCGGGGCACGGAGAGGATCGACGCCCGGATGATCTCGGCGGCGTACCCGCCGACGTTCACCGACAGGGCGATGACCGCGCTCGGCCACGGCGGCAGCACGACGCCGATGGCCGGGAGGCCGTAGAAGATGACGAAGAGCTGCACCAGCAGCGGCGTGCCCCGCACGACGGAGATGTAGAACCGGGCGATCGCGGAGACCACGCGGTTGCCGTAGAGGCGCATCAGCGCGATGCCCAGCGCGATCACGAGCCCGAGGACGAACGTGACGAGCGCGAGCGGTATGGTGCCGCGGATCGTCTCGAGCGCGAGCGGCCCGAAGGACGACAGGATCAGCTCCCACTCCCTCGACATGCGTCCCCCTCGTCCCGTCCTCGTCCGTCAGCGTACGCGGGCGGCTACTGGGAGACGTCCGCGCCGAAGTACTTCTCGGAGATCTGCGCGAGCGTGCCGTCGGCGCGCAGGTCGGCGAGGGCCTGGTCGACCGCGGTGACGAGGTCGTCGCTGCCCTTGCGGAAGACGAGCGCGCTGAGCGACGGGTCGTCGGTCTCGGCGGCGACCTGCAGGTCGGAGGCGCCCTGCTGCTTCTGGTAGTCGAGGAGCGTGAGGCGGTCGTTGATCGTCGCGTCGACCCGGCCCTGCTGGAGGAGCGCGACGGCCTGCGCGAAGCCCTCGACGGCCTCCACCTTGGCGCCGCTCTTCGTGGCGAGCTCGTTCCAGTTGCTGGTGAGCGACTGCGCGGTGGTCTTGCCGGCGAGGTCGGTGAACGAGGAGATGCCGGAGTCCGAGCCCTTCACGATGATCACGCCCGGCGACACCGTGTACGGCTCGGAGAAGTCGTAGGCCTTCTTCCGGTCGTCGGTGATGGAGATCTGGTTCGCGATGACGTCCCAGCGGCCGGACTCGAGGCCGGCGAAGATCCCGTCGAACTGGGTCTCCTCGAAGACCGGCTTCACGCCGAGCTTCCCCGCGACCGCCGTGGCGACCTCGACGTCGTAGCCGGAGAGCGCGCCGGAGCCGGATCCCTCGTGGAAGGAGAACGGCGAGTAGGTGCCCTCGGTGCCGATGACCAGCTCGCCCGCGGCCTTCACGTCGGAGAGGCTCGAGGCGGCTGCCGGCGTGCCGGAGGTGCCCGTGCCGCCGCCCGTGCCCGCGTCGCCCGAGGCGCAGCCGGCGAGGCCGAGGGCGGCGACGGCGACGAGGCCCGTGAGGGCGAGTGCGGGACGGAGGCGGGAGCGGAGGGTCATGGGGGTCCTTGCGTTCTCGGCGGATCCGCGGGGGATCGGCGCGTGCGGGATGCGGAAGCGGCGGCGGGATGCCCGGATCTGCCGGGGAGCGCCGTCCGCCATGGTCTCAACGCCGACGCCACGTCGGTATTCCCATGTCGGCGGATGACGCCCGGCCGGCGCGGCGACTCACCCGCCCGTCAGAAGAGCGGCTCGGGATCCGTGCCGTCGCCTTCCCCCACAGGGCCGATCTCGCCCTCGAGCTCCTCGAGCCGCAGGTTCACGATGCGGTCGAGGGCCTGGCGGATGACGGGCGCGAGAGGCGCCAGCTCGCGTGCGAGGGCGGCGTCGACCGCCTGCTGGATCTCCGCGTGGTGCTCGCCGTAGTCGACGAACGCGGGCATGCCGAAGGGATGGTCGCGGTACACGGGGCCGCGGGAGTCGAGGTAGAGGCGCTCGCGTGCGTCCTGGGCGGCCTCGGCGCGGGCCGTCTCGAGGGCGGCGAGCAGCGGGTGCATGGCGGAGTGCGGGGCGTCGCGGGGGATCGCCTCGTGCTGGGCGAACGCGGACGCGTCGCACGCGGCGCAGGATCCGCACGGCCCGGTCGCCGACGAGGCCGCCTCGGTCGCGTGGCGGAGGGCGTGCGCGCGCCAGGCCAGGACCACGTCCTCGAGCATCCGCACGACGCCTCCTCGGGTCCCAGCGCGGGGCCGCCGGTACGCGCCCCACTGTATCGCCGGCCGGGAGAGGGGCCGGGGACGAGGAAGGGCCCCGCCGGAGCGGGGCCCTTCTCATCGTGCGCTCGCGCGCCGGCGGTCCTAGTTGTAGGTGCCGGGCGTGTAGTCGTCCGAGCTGAAGCTGTCGAAGTCGACGAAGCTCAGGTCGGACTCGTTGAACACCGACTCATCCGTGAAGATGCGGTTCGGGTAGCGCTCGGCCTTGGCCTCCTCCGTCGCGGTGACGGTGACGTCGCGGTACTTCGCGAGCCCCGTGCCGGCCGGGATCAGCTTGCCGATGATGACGTTCTCCTTGAGGCCCATCAGCGGGTCGGACTTGCCCTCCATGGCGGCCTGCGTGAGCACGCGGGTCGTCTCCTGGAAGGACGCGGCCGACAGCCACGACTCGGTCGCGAGCGAGGCCTTGGTGATGCCCATGACCTCCTGACGGGCGGAGGCGGTCTTCTTGCCCTCCGTCAGCGTGGCGCGGTTGACCTCGTTGTAGCGGGCCCGGTCGACCAGCTCACCGGGGAGGAGGTCGGTGTCGCCGTGCTCGACGACCGTGACCTTGCGCAGCATCTGCCGCACGATGACCTCGATGTGCTTGTCGTGGATCGGGACGCCCTGCGAGCGGTAGACGCCCTGGACACCGCCCACGAGGTGCTTCTGCACCTCGCGCACGCCCTTGACCCGGAGGACCTCCTTCGGGTCGATGGCGCCGACGTGCAGCTGCTGCCCGAGCTCGACGTGCTGGCCGTCCTCGACGAGGAGGGTCGCGCGCTTGAGCACCGGGTAGATGTGCGGCTCGTCGCCGTTGTCCGGGGTCAGGATCACCTTGCGGCTGCGATCCGTGTCCTCGATCGTGATGCGACCGGCGGCCTCCGCGATGGGCGACGCACCCTTGGGGGTGCGTGCCTCGAAGAGCTCCTGCACGCGGGGCAGACCCTGCGTGATGTCGTCCGCCGATGCCACACCACCGGTGTGGAAGGTGCGCATCGTGAGCTGCGTGCCGGGCTCGCCGATCGACTGGGCCGCGATGATGCCGACGGCCTCACCGATGTCGACGAGCTTGCCGGTGGCGAGCGAGCGGCCGTAGCAGGCCGCGCACACGCCGACGGCGGACTCGCACGTGAGGACCGAGCGCACCTTGATCTCGTGCACGCCGGCCGCGATCAGGTGGTCGATCATGACGTCGCCGACGTCGCTGCCCGCGGGGGCGACGACCTCGCCGGCCTCGTTGACCGCGTCGGCGGCCAGCGAGCGGGCGTACACGGAGTTCTCCACGTTGGAGTCGCGGACCGACGTGCCGTCCGCCGCCGGGGTGGCGATCGGCAGGTCGAGGCCGCGGCCCGTGCCGCAGTCGTCCTCGCGGATGATGACGTCCTGCGACACGTCCACCAGACGACGGGTGAGGTACCCGGAGTCGGCGGTGCGCAGCGCGGTGTCGGCCAGTCCCTTGCGGGCGCCGTGGGTGGAGATGAAGTACTCCGCCACCGTCAGGCCCTCGCGGTACGAGTGGACGATCGGGCGGGGGATGATCTCGCCCTTCGGGTTCGACACGAGGCCGCGCATGCCGGCGATCTGGCGGACCTGCATCCAGTTGCCTCGTGCCCCGGAGGACACCATGCGGTTGATGTTGTTGTCGGCGGGGAGGTTGTCCTCCATCGCCTTCGCGACCTCGGCCGTGGCCTTGTTCCAGATCTCGATGAGCTCCTGACGACGCTCGGCGTTCGTCGTGAGGCCCTTCTCGAACTGGCCCTGGACCTTGGCGGCCTGCTTCTCGTAGCCCGACAGGATGGCCGCCTTGGTGGGCGGGGTCAGCACGTCGGAGAGCGCGACCGTGACGCCGGAGCGCGTGGCCCAGTAGAAGCCCGCGTCCTTGATCCGGTCGAGCGCCGCGGCGACCTCGACCTTGGGGTAGCGCTCCGCGAGGTCGTTGACGATCTCGGAGAGCTTGCCCTTGTCGGCGACGGCCTCGATGTAGGGGTAGTCGACCGGCAGGGTCTCGTTGAACAGCGCGCGACCGAGGGTGGTCTCGAGCAGCACGGGACCGACCGTCTTGCCCTTCTCGTCGAGCTCGACGCCCTCGGGCGTCTCGCCCTCGGCGAAGTAGAGGTCGTGCAGGCGGATGCGCACCTTGGCGTTGAGGTCCAGCGAGAGCTGGTCCTTCGCCAGGATGGCCTCGGCCACCGAGCTGAACGCGCGACCCTCACCGGCGACGCCCTCCTTGAGGGTGGTCAGGTGGTGCAGGCCGATGATCATGTCCTGCGTGGGCAGGGTGACCGGGCGTCCGTCCGACGGCTTGAGGATGTTGTTCGAGGCGAGCATCAGGATGCGCGCCTCGGCCTGGGCCTCGACCGACAGGGGCAGGTGGACGGCCATCTGGTCGCCGTCGAAGTCCGCGTTGAACGCGGCGCAGACGAGCGGGTGCAGCTGGATGGCCTTGCCCTCCACGAGCTGGGGCTCGAACGCCTGGATGCCCAGGCGGTGGAGCGTGGGCGCGCGGTTGAGCAGCACGGGGCGCTCGCGGATGATCTCCTCGAGCACGTCCCACACCTGTCCGCGGCTGCGCTCGACCATGCGCTTGGCGGCCTTGATGTTCTGGGCGTGGCTCAGGTCGATCAGGCGCTTGATGACGAACGGCTTGAACAGCTCGAGCGCCATCTGCTTGGGCAGACCGCACTGGTGCAGCTTGAGCTGCGGTCCGACGATGATGACCGAGCGGCCCGAGTAGTCCACGCGCTTGCCGAGCAGGTTCTGGCGGAACCGGCCCTGCTTGCCCTTCAGCATGTCGCTGAGGGACTTGAGCGCGCGGTTGCCGGTGCCCGTGACGGGACGACCGCGGCGGCCGTTGTCGAACAGCGCGTCGACGGCCTCCTGCAGCATGCGCTTCTCGTTGTTCACGATGATCTCGGGGGCGCCGAGATCCAGCAGACGACGGAGGCGGTTGTTGCGGTTGATGACGCGGCGGTAGAGGTCGTTCAGGTCGCTGGTCGCGAAGCGGCCGCCGTCGAGCTGCACCATCGGGCGCAGCTCCGGCGGGATGACCGGGACGACCTGCAGCACCATCGCGGCCGGCGAGTTGCCGGTGGCGAGGAAGGAGCTGACGACGCGCAGGCGCTTGATGGCGCGGATCTTCTTCTGGCCCTTGCCGGTGGCGATCTGCTCGCGGAGCAGCTCCCCCTCGGCCTCGAGGTCGAAGGCCTCCAGGCGCTTCTGGATCGCCTCGGCGCCCATGTGGGCCTCGAAGTAGATGCCGAAGCGGTCCTGCAGCTCGTGGAAGACGGCGTCCTCGGGCTTGAGCTCGCCGACCTTGAGGCTGCGGAACTCCTCCCAGACGCGCTCGAGGCGGGAGATGTCCTCGTCGAACGCCTTGCGCGTCTGACCCATCTCCTTCTCGGCGCCGTCCTTCGCGCGGCGCTTCTGGTCGCTCTTGGCGCCCTCGGCCTCCAGCGCGGCCAGGTCGGTCTCGAGGCGCCCGAGGCGCTCCGCGATCTGGCTGTCGCGCTGGTCCTGCAGGGTCTTGATCTCGAGCCGGAGCTCGTTCTCGAGGCCGGGCATGTCCTCGTGGCGAGCATCCTCGTCCACGCTGATCACCATGTAGGCGGCGAAGTAGATGACCTTCTCGAGGTCCTTCGGCGCCATGTCGAGCAGGTAGCCGAGGCGCGACGGGACGCCCTTGAAGTACCAGATGTGCGTGACGGGCGCGGCGAGCTCGATGTGGCCCATGCGCTCGCGGCGGACCGCGGACTTGGTGACCTCGACGCCGCAGCGCTCGCAGACGATGCCCTTGAAGCGCACCCGCTTGTACTTGCCGCAGGAGCACTCCCAGTCGCGGCTGGGTCCGAAGATCTGCTCTCCGAAGAGGCCGTCCTTCTCGGGCTTCAGCGTGCGGTAGTTGATGGTCTCGGGCTTCTTGACCTCACCGTGCGACCAGCGGCGGATGTCGTCGGCCGTGGCCAGGCCGATCCGCAGCTCATCGAAAGTTGTTACGTCGAGCAATTTTCCTTCTCTCCTTGGAAAGCTTCGAGTCGAAAGTCGTGTCGGGCTTAGATGTCGTCGATGCTGGACGACTCGAAGCGGGTGGAGATGTTGATGCCGAGCTCCTCCGCCGCGCGGAAGACCTCGTCATCCGTGTCGCGCAGGCTGACCGCCTGGCCGTCCGCCGAGAGGACCTCGACGTTCAGGCAGAGGGACTGCATCTCCTTGATCAGGACCTTGAAGGACTCGGGGATACCCGGTTCCTGGATGTTCTCGCCCTTGACGATGGCCTCGTACACCTTCACGCGGCCGAGGATGTCGTCCGACTTGATGGTGAGGAGCTCCTGGAGCGCGTAGGCCGCTCCGTATGCCTCGAGCGCCCACACCTCCATCTCGCCGAACCGCTGGCCGCCGAACTGGGCCTTACCGCCCAGGGGCTGCTGCGTGATCATCGAGTAGGGACCCGTCGAGCGCGCGTGGATCTTGTCGTCCACCAGGTGGTGCAGCTTCAGGATGTACATGTAGCCGACCGAGACGGGCTCGGGGAACGGCTCGCCGGAGCGGCCGTCGAACAGGCGCGTCTTGCCGCTGGACCCGATGAGGCGGTCGCCGTCGCGGGTGACCGTCGTCGAGTCGAGCAGGCCGGCGATCTCCTCCTCGAGCGCTCCGTCGAACACCGGGGTGGCGACCTTCGTGCCGGCCGGGGCCTGGCGCGCGTGGTCGGGCAGGCGCTCGGCCCACTTCGGCTTGCCCTCGACCTCCCAGCCCTGCTTGGCGATCCACCCGAGGTGGGTCTCCAGGACCTGGCCGAAGTTCATGCGGCCGGGGATGCCGAGCGGGTTGAGGATGACGTCGACCGGGGTCCCGTCGGCGAGGAACGGCATGTCCTCGACCGGCAGGATCTTGGAGATGACGCCCTTGTTGCCGTGACGGCCGGCGAGCTTGTCGCCCTCGGTGATCTTGCGCTTCTGCGCGATGAACACCACGACGCGCTGGTTGACGCCCGAGCCGAGCTCGTCGTCGCCGTCCTGCGAGTCGAAGACCTTGACGCCGATGATCGTGCCCTGCTCGCCGTGGGGCACCTTCAGGGACGTGTCGCGGACCTCGCGGCTCTTCTCGTTGAAGATCGCGCGCAGCAGGCGCTCCTCGGCGCTGAGCTCGGTCTCGCCCTTCGGCGTGACCTTGCCCACGAGGATGTCGCCGGGGCGGACCTCGGCGCCGATGCGGATGATGCCGCGCTCGTCGAGGTCGGCGAGCAGCTCCGGGCTGACGTTGGGGAGGTCGCGGGTGATCTCCTCCTTGCCGAGCTTGGTGTCGCGCGCGTCGACCTCGTACTCCTCGATGTGGATGGAGGAGAGGGTGTCGTCCTTGACCAGGTTCTGGCTCAGGATGATGGCGTCCTCGAAGTTGTGGCCCTCCCACGGCATGAACGCGACGAGCAGGTTCTTGCCGAGCGCGAGCTCGCCGTTCTCCGTGGCGGGGCCGTCGGCGATGACCTCGCCGGCCTCGATGCGGTCGCCGGCCGAGACCAGGACGCGGTGGTTGTAGCTCGTGCCCTGGTTGGAGCGGTCGAACTTGCGCAGGTAGTAGGTCTGCGTGCCGCCCGCGTCGAGCTGGATGGTGACGACCTCGGCCGACACCTCCTGGACGACACCCGCGGCGTCGGCGGTGAGGACGTCGCCGGCGTCGATCGCCGCGTAGCCCTCCATGCCGGTGCCGACGAGCGGGCTCTCGCTGCGCAGCAGCGGGACGGCCTGACGCTGCATGTTCGCGCCCATGAGGGCCCGGTTCGCGTCGTCGTGCTCGAGGAACGGGATGAGCGAGGTCGCGACCGACACCATCTGGCGCGGGGAGACGTCCATGTAGTGGACGTTCTCCTTCGCGACGAGCTCCACCTCACCGCCCTTGGGACGGACGAGGACGCGGTCCTCCGCGAAGCGGAAGTCCTTCGTGAGGGGCGCGTTGGCCTGGGCGACGAGGAACTCGTCCTCCTCGCTGGCCGTGAGGTAGTCGATCGTGTCGGTGACCACGCCGTCGACGACGCGACGGTACGGGGTCTCGATGAAGCCGAACGAGTTGATGCGGGCGAACGACGCCAGCGAGCCGATCAGGCCGATGTTCGGGCCTTCCGGGGTCTCGATGGGGCACATGCGGCCGTAGTGCGACGGGTGGACGTCGCGGACCTCGACGCCGGCGCGCTCACGGGACAGACCACCCGGGCCGAGCGCCGAGAGGCGGCGCTTGTGGGTGAGACCCGCGAGCGGGTTGTTCTGGTCCATGAACTGCGACAGCTGGCTCGTGCCGAAGAACTCCTTGATCGCGGCGACGACGGGGCGCACGTTGATCAGGGTCTGCGGCGTGATGGCCTCGATGTCCTGCGTGGTCATGCGCTCGCGGACGACGCGCTCCATGCGGGACAGGCCGGTGCGCACCTGGTTCTGGATGAGCTCGCCGACCGCGCGGATGCGGCGGTTGCCGAAGTGGTCGATGTCGTCCACGTCGAGGCGGAGCTCGACGGGCTTGCCGTCGCGCGTGCCGTTCATCTTCGTCTCGTTGGCGTGCAGCGAGACGAGGTACTTGATGGTCGCGAGGATGTCCTCGACCGTCAGCACCGAGTCGGTGAGCTGCTTGTCGATGCCGAGCTTGCGGTTGATCTTGTAGCGACCCACCTTCGCCAGGTCGTAGCGCTTCGGGTTGAAGTAGAAGTTGTCGAGCAGCGCGCGGGCGGCCTCGGCGGCGACCTGCTCGCCGGGACGGAGCTTGCGGTAGATGTCCTTGAGGGCCTCCTCCTTGGTGAGGATGGAGTCCTTCTCGAGCGTGAGCTCGATGGACGCGACGCCCTTGAATTCCTCGAGGATCTGCTCGCTGGTGAGGCCGAGGGCCTTCAGGAACACGGTGACCGACTGCTTGCGCTTGCGGTCGATGCGGACACCGACCTGGTCGCGCTTGTCGATCTCGAACTCGAGCCAGGCGCCGCGGGACGGGATGACGCGGGCGGAGTAGATGTCCTTGTCGGAGGTCTTCTCCTGCTGGCGCTCGAAGTACACGCCGGGCGAGCGGACGAGCTGGGACACGACGACACGCTCGGTGCCGTTGATGATGAACGTGCCCTTCTCCGTCATGAGGGGGAAGTCGCCCATGAAGACCGTCTGGGTCTTGATCTCACCCGTGAGGTGGTTCATGAACTCGGCCTCGACGTAGAGGGGGGCGGAGTAGGTCTTGCCCCGCTCCTTGCACTCGTCGATGGAGTACTTCTGCTCCTCGAGGTACGGGTTCGTGAACCCGAGCTGCATGGTCTCGCCCAGGTCCTCGATGGGGGAGATCTCCTCGAAGATCTCCTCGAGGCCGGAGTTGAGGGCCAGGTCGGTGCGACCCTGCGCGGTGCCCTCCTCGACCCGGCGCTTCCACGCGTCCGAGCCGACGAGCCAGTCGAAGCTCTCGGTCTGCAGCGCGAGCAGGTCGGGGACGGTGAGGGTGTCAGTGATCTTCGCGAACGAGAGACGCGATGCGTCGCGACCGTTCTGGGGAGTGGGAGTTGCGTTGCGCGCAGCAGCCAAGGAAATTACCTCCGTGGGCCCCGTCGGGCTCCGATGTCGTCGATACGCCGAGACCGACCCGGGTGGTGACCCGTGCCGATCCTGATGGAGTTGCTCGCCACACCTCGCGGGTGGGGCTCGGGATGGACCCGAGCGCACACGATGACCGACCGCAATATGAAGGCAAAAGGGAGTGGGAGCGCAAAGGATCACCATACGGGTCGCGACGCGCCATGTCCAGCGGAATCTTGCATCCTCGGCGTGTCTCGGTGTATAACGTCCGGTCGCCCTGATCCCGGCCCTCCCGCCGCGGGTAGCGTCGGGGCATGAGCGCTCCCTGGCACGTGACCTCCGGCGGCCCCTCGCACGTGCACCGGGCGGGCGACGTGGAGATCCGGAAGGCCTCCGTCGGCCCCATGGACAACGACGCGTACCTCCTCACCGACCTCGACTCCGGCGAGCGCCTGCTCGTCGACGCGGCCGCCGACGTCGACCGGCTGCTGGCCCTGGTGGCGGAGCCGGATCCCGTCGGCCGCCTCGCCGTCGTCGTCACCACCCACGGGCACGCCGACCACCACGGGGCGCTCGCGGCCCTGCTCGACGCGACCGGCGCGACCAGCGCCGTGGGCGCGGCCGACGCGGGCGACCTGCCGGTCGACGCGGACCGGCGGCTCGCGCACGGCGACGAGGTGGCGTTCGGCGGCGTGACGGTCGGCGTCGTCGCGCTCCGCGGCCACACCCCGGGGAGCGTCGCGCTCGTCCTCGAGCCGGGCGACGGCAGCGTGCACCTCTTCACGGGCGACTCGCTCTTCCCCGGGGGCGTCGGGAACACGGGAGGCGACGCGGACCGCTTCCGGCAGCTGGTGGACGACGTGGGGGAGCGCCTCTTCGCGCGCTTCCCCGACGACGCGATCGTGCACCCCGGCCACGGCGACGCGACGACGCTCGGCGCCGAGCGCGGATCCCTCGCCGGCTGGCGGGCGCGCGGCTGGTGACGGGACGCCGGGCCGCCCGGTCGACGCCCGGGGCCTGCGCCTAGGCTGAGGAGATGCCCGAGCACCCGTCGACCGTCCTGTCCCTGAGCGGGCACCGGGCCGTCATCGAGCCCGACCGGTTCGTGCCGGGCGCGTACCAGCTCGTGGTCGACGGCACGCCCCAGTCGCACGTGAACATGGACGACCCGGGTGAGCTGTTCTTCGAGTACGTGCAGCGCATGGGGCACGTCATCGACCTGCTCGGCGACCCCGGCCAGCCCATCACGGCGCTGCACCTCGGCGCCGGCGCCCTCACCATCCCGCGGTACGTCGAGGCCACCCGGCCCGGATCCCGCCAGCAGGTCATCGAGCTGGAGCAGGACCTCGTCGACCTGGTGCGCGAGCACCTGCCGTGGTCGCGGAAGGCCTCCATCCGGCTCCGCTACGGCGACGCGCGCGACGTGCTGGGGCGGCTGCCGCAGGGCCTCCGCGGATCCGTCGACCTCGTCGTGACGGACGTGTTCAGCGGCGCACGCACGCCCGCCCACATCACGAGCCGCGAGTTCCACGCGGAGGCGGCGTCGTTCCTCGCGCCCGGCGGGATCATGACCGTCAACGTCGCCGACGGCCACGGCCTCGCGTTCGCGCGCGGGCAGGCGGCGACCATCCGGGACGTGCTGCCGCACGTCGCCGCGCTCGCCGAGACGCAGGTGCTCAAGGGCCGCCGCTTCGGCAACGTCGTGTTCGCGGCGTCGGCCACGCCGCTCCCGTTCGACTTCGTCCCGCGCCTGCTCGCGGGCGGGCCGCACCCCGCCAAGGTCGTCGAGGGCCGCGAGCTCGCCGACTTCATCGCGGGCGCGTCCGTCGTCACCGACGCCACCGCCGTGCCGTCCCCCTCCCCCGCCCGCAGCGTCTTCCAGACGAGGCCCTGA
>NZ_LQXA01000016.1 GCF_001618005.1 Clavibacter tessellarius | reverse complement strand
CCCATGAACCGCCGCTCCCGCACCCGCCCGGCGCGCCTCGCCGCGCTCGGGCTCGCCGCCCTCGTCGCGCTCACGGGCTGCACCACCGACGACGGCTCGCCCGTGGACGTGCGCGCGACCGAGCCGCCGTCGCCCTCCCCCACGAGCACGGACGCGGCGAGCGCCGGCGTCGCCCCCTCCGGCACCCCGACGGCGATCACGACGGGCCTCGTGTCGCCGTGGTCGACCGCGGAGCTGCCGTCGGGCGCGCTGCTCGTCAGCGAGCGGGACACGGCCCGGATCGTCGAGGTGCTCGGCGACGGGACCACGCGCACGGCCGGCACGGTCGCGGGCGTGGGTCCGCTCGGCGAGGGCGGGCTGCTCGGGATCGCGGTGCGCGAGGCCGAGGGCGCCACGCAGCTCTACGCGTACCTGACCAGCGCCGTCGACAACCGCATCGTGCGCATGGACGTCACGGGCGAGCCCGGATCGCTCGGGCTCGGGCCGGCCGAGGACGTCGTCACGGGGATCCCGCGCGACGCGAACCACAACGGCGGCCGCATCGCGTTCGGTCCCGACGGCATGCTCTACGCGACCACGGGCGACGCGAACCTCCGCGACGCCGCGCAGGACCCGATCTCGCTCGCCGGCAAGATCCTCCGCCTCACGCCCGACGGGCAGGGCGCGCCCGACAACCCGACGCCCGGCTCGCCCGTCTACTCGCTCGGGCACCGGAACCCGCAGGGGATCGCGTGGGACGCCGAGGGCAACCTCTGGTCCGCGGAGTTCGGGCAGGACACCTGGGACGAGCTGAACCTCATCCGGCCCGGCGGGAACTACGGCTGGCCGGTCGTGGAGGGCGCGACGGACGACGCCGCGGACGACGGGTACGTCGACCCCGTGCACCAGTGGAGGACCGACGACGCGAGCCCGAGCGGCATCGCGGTCGCGGGCGACACGATCTTCATGGCGGGCCTCGGCGGCCAGCGCCTCTGGGTCATCCGGCCCGGCGCCGTCGTCACCGACCCCATCCCCGACGACCGCGTGACCGAGTTCTACACGCGCGAGTTCGGCCGGATCCGCGACGTGCAGGCCGCACCCGACGGCTCGCTGCGCATGCTCACGAACAACACCGACGGCCGCGGGACGCCGCGCGAGGGCGACGACAAGCTGCTCCGGGTCGAGCTCATGCCGATCCAGGCGGGATAATCTCTTCCTCGTGACAGGCACCGCGATCATCATCGGCTACGACAGGGACACCCTCCGGGAGAAGGTGGACCTGCGGGCGGCCGGCGAGCGCCTGGACGAGCTGGAGAACCTCCGCAGCCTCTCCGCGATCACCGAGAAGGTGGCGCTCCTGCGCATGCTCGGCCGGCTCGACGAGGCGTGGGACATGGCGAACGCCGCGGTCCGCCAGGCGCGCTTCACGGGCGACCGGGAGACGCTGCTCGCCTGCCGCATCCGCCGCGCCCAGGTGCAGCAGTACCAGGGCAAGCTCGACATCGCGCTCCAGGACCTCGGCGGCTGCGTCGACGAGGCCCGCGCGCACGAGTGGTACGCGCTGGAGGCCTTCGCGCTCCAGCACCGCGGCAAGGTGCACTTCGACCGCGGCGACTACCGCCTCGCGCTCAGCGACTTCGAGGACGCGTACACGCTCCGCACCCGCGAGGGCCTGCCCAGCGACCAGCTCGAGAGCTCGGCGCTCGCGATCGACGTCGCCAAGGAGCGCATCGCCGCCCAGCCCGCGTGATGGGCCCCCTCCTCCCCCGGCCGACGGCGGCCGGCCGTGGCTGATCTCGCCCGCGTGCGCATCTGGGCCGAGGCCCTGATCGCGCTGCACCTCGACCCCTCCTGGTCCTTCGCGTTCGACCACGCCCGCACGCGGGCCGGCGCCTGCCACTACGGCGACAAGCGCATCACGGTGTCGCGGCACCTCGCGGGGCGCTTCGAGGACGACGAGATCCACCAGGTGCTGCTGCACGAGGTCGCGCACGCGCTGGCCGGATCCCGCGCCGGGCATGGCCCGAGGTGGAAGAAGGTGGCCGCCGAGCTCGGCTACGAGGGATCGCGGCTGCACTCGGGCGCCGTCGCCGAGGAGCTCGCGCCGTGGGTGGGCGCGTGCCCGGCCGGCCACGCGCACTTCCGCTACCGGAAGCCGACCCGGCCGCTCGCCTGCGGGCTGTGCTCGAAGCGCTTCGACCGGGCGCACCTCATCGCGTGGACCAAGCGCGAGGTGCCGTCGGGGTCCTCGGCGGCCTCCGCGCACCGCGAGGGCGCCGCGTGAGCCGGGCGCCCGGATCCGAGCGGCCGACCGGGCAGTGGATCGACGACCCGGACGGCCTGCGCTGGTTCCTCGACACGGGCGCCGTGAGCCTCGACCTCGCCTACACGGGGGCGCTCGGGGATCCGGAGCCGCGCGAGACGCTGCCCGACGCGGCCGCGCTCGGCGCCTGGCTGAGCGAGCACCTGGCGCCCGTCTCGGAGCCGGGCGAGCGCGACCTCGCGGACGCGCGCACCCTCCGGCAGGCGATCGGCGACATCGCGGCGGCCCTCGCCGACGGCCGGGAGCCCGCGCCGCGCGATGTCGACGTGCTCAACCTGTACGCGGCGACGCCCGACCTCCCGCCGGCGCTCGGCGGCGGATCCCGCCAGGCCGGCCGGGCGCTCGCCCGACCCGCGCAGGCGCTCGCGTCCGCCGCGCGCGACGCGGTGGCGGTGTTCGGGGCGGGATCCGAGCGCATCCACCGCTGCTCGGCCGACGACTGCACGGTGCTCTACCTCGACACGACCCGTTCGGGCACCCGCCGCTGGTGCTCGATGCGGCGCTGCGGCAACCGCGCGAAGGTGCGCGCCCACCGCGCGCGGCAGCTGCGGGAGCGGCGGACGGGGATCCCGGCCCGCGTGGCGCCCCTGCGGACCGCGACCCCCGCCGCGCCCGTGCCCGTCCGCGGACGCGACGACGGCCCGGGAGCCGGAGCCCCCGAGCCGTCGTGACCGATCCGCGTCACTCGCCGACGCGGACCTCCTTCCAGAACGCGAGGTAGCCGCTGTAGTCGCGGCCCACGCGGTCGAACGAGGAGGGGATGGGCGTCGGGTACGACCAGGCGCGGTCCTGCAGGACGGTGTCGCCGTCCTTCACGGAGTAGTACTGCGTGTCGCCCTTCCACGGGCAGTGGTACGGGGTGGCGGTCTCCGCGAGGAGCGACATGTCGACGCTCTGGGGCGGGAAGTACCAGTTGCCCTCGATCTCGATGAGGTCGTCCTTGGGAGCCTCGGCGACGGTGACGCCGTTCAGCAGTGCCTTCATGGGGTGCCTTTCCTGACGATGCGTGCGTCGCGCGGGCGGCGGCGCCTGGAACAGGGGAACACGCGCGACCGGGAGCCTGTTCCCGCAGGCGGGGACGGCGTCGCAATCCGGCCAGGGCGGGTCGGGCGTCGCGGCGGCTCGGCGGATCAGGCGTCGCGGTGGGTCAGGCGTCGCGGTGGAGGCGGTGCACGACCACGTCGGCGGGACCCGCGGCGAGCGCCTCGGCGACCGCCCCGTCGTGTCCGGCGGCGTCGAGGCGGCGGGCGGAGACGCTCGCGGTCACGAGGTGCCCGACGGCCGGTCGGAGCTGCTGGTACGCCGCGCACGCGACGGCGGCCTCGGGCGACGTCGCGTCGATCCCGAGGGCGGCGAGCGCGTCGACCACGGCGCCCGCGGCGAGCTGGTCCTCGGCGCAGGCGCGCCAGGACCCGTCGGCCTCCACCGCGCCCGCGGCCACCACGGCCACGTACGCGCGGCGGCCGAGCGCGGTCTGGAGGGCGAGGATCCAGTCGGCGACGGCGGGGGCGTCGGCGAGCCCGGCGCTCACGACGGCCGGGCGCGCGGGCATGGTCGCGAGGACCTCGTCGCGCCGGGCGGCGGTGGGCGGCGGGACGGACGGCAGGGCGTCGACCCAGACGATGACGTCGGCGCCGGTCGCGATGCGGCGGGCGCCGGCCACGCCGCCGTCGAGCCGCACCTGGTAGCGGGCCTGCGTCGACGGGTCCGGGTCCGGGTGCGCGGCGTCAGCGGAGGAGGTCACGATCCGATGCTACGGGCGTCCACGGCCCGGACCCTCCGCGGATGACGCGGCGCGACGGCTCGGGCGCCCCGCGGCGCATGGCCTGCCGGATCACCTCGAAGTCGTCGCGCGTGATCTCGAGCAGCCCCGGCGCGAGCTTCCGGCCCCACTCGAGCGAGTCGCGCGTGAAGTCGAGCACGGGGACGAGCGGGCGGATGGGCGCGTCGACCGCGCCGAGGTCCCACTCCATCCGGCGCCGCCACGGCCGCCACTCGCCGACGCGGCCCTGGTACGGCGCGGCGTCGGCGACCCGGCCGATCGCCGTGAAGGAGCGGAGGAGCTGCCCGTCGGGGTACGACTCGCGCGGTGAGTAGTAGACGAAGCCGTCGGCCTCGCCGAGCCGCTCGACGGGCTCGCGCGCGCCGCGGTTGACCTGCGCGATGCCGAGGTCCAGGCCGTCGAGCACGCGGTCGCGCGAGACGACGCCCACCCAGTACCTGATCATGTCCGTCCCATCCTGTCCCACGGCGGCCGGGCGGCGGGCGCGCCCAGCCGCGCGGAGCACACTGGGGGCATGCGCGTGCTGCTGAAGACCATCCTCGACTGCGATCCCGACGCCGCCTGGCGCGCGCTCCACTCGCCCACCGTGATGCGCGAGGTCGCGGGCCCGCTCGTGGACTTCGTGCCGGTGGAGGACGGCGGCTTCCCCTCGAGCTGGGACGGCCGCGAGCACGTCGCCGCGATGCAGACCGGCCCCTTCACGGCCGGTCGCCAGAGCATCCGCCTGCGCGACATGAAGCCGCGCGTCGAGGGCGTGCGCATCGTGCGCGACGACGGTCACGGGATCTCCGGGCTCATGGCGATCCCCACGAGCATGCGGCACAGCATGGCCGTCTCCGCGGATCCCGCCGGCCCCGACGCCGACGGCCGCGTGAAGACCCTCTTCCGCGACCAGCTCGAGTTCGAGGCCGGGCTCCTCGGCCCGGCCATGTGGCCGACCTTCTGGGCCTTCTGGCAGTGGCGCGCGTTCCGGCTGCGCCAGCTCGCGCCGACGTGGGCGTACGACTGGGAGCCCACGGCGGACGACGCCGGCGCCGACTCATCCGCCGCCTGACGAGCGCCCGACGCGGGCTGTCCTCCGGATGATGTCCGGCACCGCGTCCCCGCGCCCCGCGGCGCCTGACGCGTACGGTGTCCCCATGCCCTCCGCCGAGACCGCCCTCCACGTCGCCGACTGGCGCCGCCGCACGCACGAGATGTACGCGGAGGTGCGCTGGGTCGCGCAGACGGATCCCGCGGCCGCGCACGCGATCTGGCGGCGGACGCGCGACGACCTGTTCCGCAGCCACCCGGCGACGCCGCTCCTCCCCGAGCACCGCGCGGACTTCGACCGTCTCGACGTGGCGGACTACGACCCGGCGTGGCGGTTCGAGCTGGAGATCCACGACGACCGCGGCGAGGAGCGCCACGAGGTCGAGACGGGCACCGACGGCGTCGTCCCGTTCGAGCTGCTCGGATCCGTGCACCTCCCCGCGGCCGACGGACGTGAGGCCGGCACCCTCGACGTCTGGCGCCTCGCCAGCTACGGCGGCGGCCTGCACCTGCCGGTGAAGGACGCCTCGCACCGGCGCGAGGGCGGCACCTACGGGGGCGGCCGGTACCTGCTCGACACGGTGAAGGGATCCGACCTCGGCCCGGGTGCGCCCGGTTCGATCGTGGTCGACCTCAACTTCGCCTACAACCCCTCCTGCGCCTACGACCCCGAGTGGGCCTGCCCCCTCGCGCCCGCCGGGAACGTGCTCGGATTCGAGGTGCCCGTGGGCGAGATGGGCTTCTCCCCGAGCTGACCTGCTACGGTGGGAGGACTTGCGAGCACACCATCGTGCTCCCTGCGTCGAGAGAACGCGTTCCCTCCTCGCCCCGATCAGATCGCCGCACAGGCCGACGGGGTCGAGTGACATCTTTCTTTTGGCGAACGGATGCGCCCATCGGCGCCTTCGCCATCCTCCGCTTCCGTGCGTCATCGCACATCCCGAGAACGCACACCGGGGCGGACCCCTGCCTGGAAGGCAACTCCCCCGCATGTCCACTGACACCTTCGGCGCGCTCGGCGTGCCCGCACCCCTCGTCCAGGCCCTCACGGCGAACGGCATCACGACGCCGTTCCCCATCCAGGTCGACACGCTCCCCGACACCCTGAACGGCCGCGACGTGCTCGGCCGCGGCAAGACGGGCTCCGGCAAGACGCTGGCGTTCGCCATCCCGATGATCGCGCGCCTCGGCGGCGGTCTCGCCGGCGGCCGTCGTCGCCCGGGCCGCCCGCTCGGCCTCATCCTCGCGCCGACCCGCGAGCTCGCCACGCAGATCACGGCCGCCATGGCGCCGCTCGCGGAGGCGTACAACCTCACCACCACGACGATCTTCGGCGGCGTCTCGCAGCAGCGCCAGGTCGCGGCCCTCAAGGCCGGCGTCGACGTGGTCGTGGCCTGCCCCGGCCGCCTCGAGGACCTCATGAAGCAGGGCTTCGTGAACCTCGACGCCGTGGAGATCACCGTCCTCGACGAGGCCGACCACATGGCCGACCTGGGCTTCCTGCCCGTCGTGACGCGGATCCTCGACAAGACCCCGAACACCGGCCAGCGCATGCTGTTCTCCGCCACGCTCGACAACGGCGTGGACAAGCTCGTGCGCCGCTACCTGCACGACCAGGTGCTGCACTCCGTCGACGAGGCGAACTCGCCCGTCGCGGCCATGACGCACCACGTGTTCGAGGCGACCGACGTCGAGGCCAAGCGCCTCCTCGTGCAGAAGCTCGCGTCCGGCTCCGGCCGCCGCATCCTCTTCATGCGCACGAAGCACCACGCGAAGAAGCTCGCGAAGCAGCTCACCGACGCGGGCATCCCGTCGGTGGACCTGCACGGCAACCTCTCGCAGGTCGCCCGCGACCGCAACCTCGCGGCGTTCTCCGCGGGCGACGTCAAGGTCCTCGTGGCCACCGACGTCGCGGCGCGCGGCGTGCACGTCGACGACATCGAGCTCGTGATCCACGTCGACCCGCCGGCCGAGCACAAGGCGTACCTGCACCGCTCGGGCCGCACGGCGCGCGCGGGCTCCGCGGGCGACGTCGTCACGATCATGCTGCCGGCGCAGCGCAAGGACGTGCAGCTCCTGATGCGCAAGGCCGACATCCACGTCACGCCGCAGCAGGTCACCGAGTCCTCCCCCGCCGTGGCCGAGCTGACGGGCGCCGTCGCGGCGTACGTGAAGCCCGCGCCCCGCGAGACGAAGTCGGTCCGCGAGACCACCCAGCGCCAGTCGCAGGGCGGCCGCGCCAACGGCGCCGGACGCTCGCAGGGCGCCAACGCGCAGCGCAAGCGCGCGGCCCGCGACGGCGCGCCCGTCGGCGGCGGTCGCCGTGAGGGCGCCGCGTCCGGTCGTCGCGACGGCGCCGCCTCGGGCGGACAGCGCGGCGGCGGCACGCCCCGCACCTTCAGCACCTCCTCCGAGGGCTTCGGCGGCGGCTCGTCCGTCGGCACCGCGCGTCCCCGCCAGGACCGCCCCGCGGCCTCCGGCGGCGCCGCGGCCGGCGGTCGTGCGCGCACGCACCGCCGCGTCTCCAGCGGACGCTAGAACCGCGCGGCGTGCAGCGCACGCCGGCATGACGCCGAGGGCCCCCGTCGACGACGGGGGCCCTCCGTCGTCCCCGCGCCGCCGATCCGGGACGGCCCGCACCCGCGCCGACGACGCGTCCGTGCCCCGATCCTCCACAGTCGAGGCACGACCTGGGGACGGTCGCGCGGGATCCCAGGCGCATGCGGCTACGGTGTGCCAATGACTCGCGCCGCCCTCGCCACCCGTGGCCCCTACCGCAAGGGCCTGGAGCGCAGGGAGCTCCTCATCCGCACGGCCATCGAGGTCTTCGCCGAGCAGGGATACCGCGGCAGCTCGCTGCGCGAGATCGCCTCCCGCGCCGAGATCACGCCGGCCGGCCTGCTGCACCACTTCACCGGCAAGGAGGAGCTGCTCCTCGCCGTGCTGGCGCGCCGCGAGGAGCGCCTCGCCGCCGCCATCGAGCTGCACCGCCCGCGCAGCGTCGCGGAGCACGCGGCCGTCGTCATCGCCGACGGCGAGCAGAGCGCGTGCCTCACGCGCGTCATCGCCGTCGTGTCGTCGGAGGCGTCCGCCGCCGGTCACCCGCTGCACCTGCTCTTCCGCGAGCGCCGCGCCCGCGAGCTCGAGCGCATCACGGCCGGCGTCGTCGTCGACCAGGCGCGCGGCCTCATCGATCCCGGGCTCGACCCGGAGGCGGCGGCAGCCGTCGTGCTCTCCGCCATGGACGGGCTGCACGTGCAGCGCTGCTACGGCGTCGGCGCGGGTGCGAGCGAGGCCTTCGAGGACCTGCGCCGCCACTACCTCGAGCCGCCGGCCTTCGCGGAGCGCGCGGCAGCCGTCTGATCCCGGTCGCTCCGCTCCACCCCTCGGCCCGCGCCCTCGGCGCGGGCCGATCGCCGTCCCGGCGGTGCCCGCGCTCGGGGCGTCGACCAGCTAGGGCAGCACGCCCACCGAGGCGAGGGCCGCGCGGAGCAGCGCGCCGCGGCCGCCCTCCATGTCAGCGGAGACGGCGTCGGACGCGGCCTCCTCGGGCGTCATCCACGTGATCTCGAGCGCGTCCTGGCGCGGATCGCACGTGCCGGTCACGGGCACCACGTAGGCGAGCGACACGGCGTGCTGCCGGTCGTCCGTGTACGGGCTCGCACCGGGGAAGGGGAAGTACTCGGCGACCGAGAACGGCGTCGGGTTCGCGGGGAGCTGCGGGAACGCCATCGGCCCGAGGTCCTTCTCGAGGTGGCGGAACAGCGCGTCGCGCAGGGTCTCGCCGTACATGACGCGGCCGGAGACGAGCATCCGGGTCATCTGGCCGGTGACCGTGGCGCGCAGGAGCACGCCGATGTCCTTCACCCGGCCCATGCCGTCGACCCGCACGGGCACGGCCTCCACGTAGAGGAGGGGCAGCCGCTGCCGGATCTGCGCGAGCTCCACGTCCGACAGCCAGCCGGAGTTCGGGTCGGGGATGTTCGGGTCCGGGGTGCGAACGGTCATGGTCCATTGTGACCCACGGCCGGAGCGCGGCGACCACCCGGCGCGCTGGCGGACGGGTGCCGGCGTCCGCGCGCCCGTGCTCGTGGCTGTCGTAGTGGACACCGCCGGCCCGGCGCCGCCCAGGGGCGGATGCGAGGATGGGCGCGCCGGCCGATCCCCGCGTCCGCGCATCCGCCGCCGCCCGGCCCGTCGACGAGGACATCCGTGACCGCTCTCCCGCTGGATCCCGACGCCGTCCTCTGGTCGGCCTCCACCGCCGAGCTCGCCGATCGACCGCTGCTCCTGCTGCTGCACGGCTACGGATCGCACGAGGGCGACCTCTTCGGGCTGTCGCCGTACCTGCCGCTCGGGCCGGTGGTCGCGTCGCTCCGCGCGCCCCTCCCCCTGCAGGGCGGGTTCGCGTGGTTCCCGATCGTGCCCGGATCCACCGGCGACCCGGATCCGGAGGCCGCCGACGCCGCCGCGCAGGGCGTGCTCGACTGGCTCGACGCGCTGCCCGTGCCGCCGCGATCCGTGGGCCTGCTCGGCTTCAGCCAGGGCGGCGCGACCGCGCTCCAGCTGCTGCGGCTCGCGCCCGGACGGTTCTCGTACGCGGTGCAGCTCAGCGGGTTCTCCGTGCGCGGCGAGCACGCGGGCGATGCGGCGCTGGCAGCCGGGCCGACGCCGGTCTTCTGGGGCCGCGGCACGGCCGACCAGGTGATCCCGGACGCGGCCGTCGCCCGCACGAGCGCGTGGATCGGCGCCCACACCGACCTCACCGAGCGCATCTACGAGGACCTCCCGCACTCGGTCTCGGCGCCGGAGCTGCGGGACGTGTCGGCGTTCATCCGGGAGCACGCGGGCTGACGCGGGACCAGGCCGCGCGGCCTTCGTCCGGCGAGAGCCCGGCGAGCATCCGGCCGGGCGCCGATGTCGGTGGTCCGGAGGAGGATGAGCAGATGGATCCCGTCCTCGCGCGCTTCTCCCCGGCCACCCGGGAGTGGTTCCAGGGCGCGTTCCCCGGCCCGACCGCCGCGCAGGTGGGCGCGTGGGAGGCCGTGCAGAAGGGGTCGCACGCGCTCGTCGTGGCGCCCACCGGATCCGGCAAGACGCTCGCGGCGTTCCTGTGGTCCATCGACCGGCTGGCCTCGCGGCCCGCGCCGGAGGATCCGATGCGCCGCACGCGCGTCCTCTACATCTCGCCGCTCAAGGCGCTCGCGGTCGACGTGGAGCGCAACCTCCGCTCGCCGCTCGTGGGCATCGTGCAGACCGCGAAGCGGCTGGGCGCCGAGCCGCCCGAGGTCACGGTGGGCGTGCGCTCCGGCGACACCCCGGCCGGCGACCGGCGCGTGCTCGCGAAGACGCCGCCGGACATCCTCATCACCACGCCCGAGTCGCTGTTCCTCATGCTCACCTCGGCCGCGCGCGAGACGCTCGCGGGGGTCGAGACGGTCATCGTCGACGAGGTGCATGCGGTCGCGGCCACCAAGCGCGGCAGCCACCTCGCGCTCTCGCTCGAGCGGCTCGACGCGCTGCTCGAGAAGCCCGCCCAGCGGATCGGGCTGTCAGCCACCGTGCGGCCGCCCGAGGAGGTGGCGCGGTTCCTCGGCGGGCGCTCGCCCGTGTCGATCGTGTCGCCGAAGAACACCAAGGAGTTCGACCTCCGGGTCATCGTGCCGGTCGACGACATGACGGAGCTCGGCACCACGGCGCCGCTCGAGGGGTCGGCGGCGCAGGGCGATCAGCCGCAGCAGGGGTCCATCTGGCCGCACGTGGAGGAGGGCATCGTCGACCTCGTGCTCCAGCACACGTCGTCCATCGTCTTCACGAACAGCAGGCGGCTGGCGGAGCGGCTCACGGCGCGGCTCAACGAGATCTACACCGGGCGCATCGAGGAGGGGCGGATCGACGCGGAGGGGCGGGTGATCGCGTCCGGCTCGGCGGAGGCCACCGCGGATGCCGTGCCCGTGCTCGCGGGGGCCGCGGCGCTCACGTCCGCGACGTCGACGTCGTCGGGCGGCGGCGCGGACGCCACCGCGTTCTCCGCCACACGCCGCACGGCCGCGCGCCCGCCCGCCGAGGTCATGGCGCAGGCGGGGAGCACGGAGGGCGCGGATCCGGTGCTCGCCAAGGCGCACCACGGATCCGTCTCCAAGGAGCAGCGCGCCCTCATCGAGGACGACCTGAAGTCGGGGCGCCTGCGCTGCGTGGTCGCCACCTCGAGCCTCGAGCTCGGCATCGACATGGGCGACGTCGACCTGGTCGTGCAGGTCGAGGCGCCGCCGTCGGTCGCGAGCGGCCTGCAGCGCGTCGGCCGCGCCGGGCACCAGGTGGGGGAGGTCTCGCGCGGCGTCATCTTCCCCAAGCACCGGGCCGACCTCATCCACTCGGCCGTCGCCGCCGAGCGCATGGCGAGCGGGCAGATCGAGTCGTTGCGGGTGCCCGCGAACCCGCTCGACGTGCTCGCGCAGCAGACCGTCGCGGCCGTCGCGCTCGAGTCCGTGGGCGTCGAGGAGTGGTTCGACATCGTGCGGCGGAGCGCGCCGTTCGCGACCCTGCCGCGCTCCGCGTACGAGGCCACGCTCGACCTGCTGAGCGGCCGCTACCCGTCCGACGAGTTCGCGGAGCTGCGACCGCGCATCGTGTGGGACCGCGACGAGGGCACCATCGAGGGGCGGCCGGGCGCGCAGCGGCTCGCGGTCACCTCCGGCGGCACCATCCCCGACCGCGGCCTGTTCGGCGTGTTCATGGTGGGCGAGAAGGCGTCGCGCGTGGGCGAGCTCGACGAGGAGATGGTCTACGAGTCGCGCGTCGGCGACGTGTTCGCGCTGGGGGCCACGAGCTGGCGGATCCAGGAGATCACGCACGACCGCGTGCTCGTGACGCCCGCGTTCGGCGAACCCGGCAAGCTCCCGTTCTGGAAGGGCGACGGACTCGGCCGGCCGCTCGAGCTCGGCCGCGCCATCGGGGCGTTCGTGCGCGAGCTGTCCGGATCCGCGGTGGACGACGCCCGGGCGCGCGCCGGCCGCGTGGGCCTCGACGACCGGGCCGTGAACAACCTCCTCGCGTTCCTCGACGACCAGAAGAAGGCCACCGGCCACGTGCCGAACGACCGCACCCTCGTGGTCGAGCGCTTCCGCGACGAGCTGGGCGACTGGCGCGTGGTGCTGCACTCCCCCTACGGGATGCAGGTGCACGCGCCGTGGGCGCTCGCGGTCGGGGCGCGGGTCACCGAGCTGTACGGCATCGACGGCGCCACCATGGCCAACGACGACGGCATCGTCGTGCGCATCCCCGAGACCGACGGCGAGCCGCCGGGGGCCGACCTGTTCGTGTTCGAGCCGGACGAGCTCGACGCCATCGTCACGCGCGAGGTGGGCGGATCGGCCCTCTTCGCGTCGCGCTTCCGGGAGTGCGCCGCCCGCGCGCTGCTGCTTCCGCGCTACAACCCCGGCCGCCGGTCGCCGCTGTGGCAGCAGCGCCAGCGCGCGTCGCAGCTGCTCGACGTGGCGCGGAAGTTCCCCGCATTCCCGATCGTGCTCGAGACCGTGCGCGAGGTGCTGCAGGACGTCTACGACCTGCCCGCGCTCACGTCGCTCGCGAAGGACATCGAGGCCCGGCGCATCAAGATCGTCGAGACCACCACGGAGGACGCGTCGCCGTTCGCGCGCAGCCTCCTGTTCAGCTACGTCGGCGCCTTCATGTACGAGGGCGACAGCCCGCTCGCCGAGCGCCGGGCCGCCGCGCTCTCGCTCGACGCCGGGCTGCTCTCGGAGCTCCTGGGCCGGGCGGAGCTGCGCGAGCTGCTCGATCCGGCGGTCATCGCGCGCACCGAGCTGGAGCTGCAGCGGCTCGCGCCCGACCGGCGCGCGAAGGGGCTCGAGGGCGTGGCCGACCTGCTGCGGATCCTCGGGCCGCTCGACGCCGAGGAGGTCGCGGCGCGCCTGGAGCCCGAGGAGGCCGGATCCGCCGCCGACCACCTCGCCGCGCTCGTCGCCGGCAAGCGCGCGCTCCGCGTGTCGTTCGGAGGGCAGCCGCGCGTCGCCGCCATCGAGGACGCGAGCCGCCTCCGCGACGCCCTCGGGGTGCCGCTCCCCATCGGCACGCCGCTCGCGTTCGTCGAGCCCGTGGCCGATCCGCTGGGCGACCTCGTCGGCCGGTACGCGCGCACGCACGGCCCGTTCACCATCGCGGACGCGGCCACCGGCATCGGCCTCGGATCCGCCGTCATCGCCGACACGCTCGCCCGGCTCGGCGCTCAGCGGCGCGTGGTCGAGGGCGAGTTCCGGCCGGGCG
Source organism: Clavibacter tessellarius (assembly GCF_001618005.1). Lineage (GTDB taxonomy): Bacteria > Actinomycetota > Actinomycetes > Actinomycetales > Microbacteriaceae > Clavibacter > Clavibacter tessellarius_A. Next base: position 14,242 of record NZ_LQXA01000016.1, on the reverse strand, counting down.
CCTCCGGCAGCGAGTGGTGCGACGTCGAGGTGCTGCGTCGCCTCCGCAGCCGGTCGCTCGCAGCGCTCCGCAGCGAGGTCGAGCCGGTCGAACGGGCCGCGTACGCCAGGTTCCTCCCGGCGTGGCAGCACGTGGCGGGAGCGGATCGCGAACGCGGGCTCCGCGGTGTCGACGGCGTCCTGCAGGTCATCGAGCAGCTCGCGGGCGCGCCCGTACCCGCCTCCGCGTGGGAGACGCTCGTGCTGCCCGCCCGGGTGCGCGACTACAGCCCTGCGTTCCTCGACGAGCTCACGTCCACGGGCGAGGTCATCTGGTCGGGCGCCGGCACGCTCGCGGGCGCCGACGGCTGGGTCAGCCTGCACCTCGCCGACCAGGTGGCGCTGACGCTCCCCGAGCCCGACGCGCACGACACCGACGAGCTGCAGCGCGAGATCCTCACCACGCTCGGCACGGGCGGCGGCTACTTCTTCCGGCAGCTGAGCGACGCCGTCGGATCCACGGACGACAAGGCGCTCGTCACCGCGCTGTGGGACCTCGTGTGGGCGGGCCTCGTCACGAACGACACGCTGTCGCCGCTGCGGGCGCTGCTCGCGGGCGGATCCACCGTGCACAATACGCCGCAGCGGGCGCCGCGCGGGCGCATGTACCGCGGCGGGCGGATGCCGCGGCCCGACATGCCCACGCGCACCGGGCCGCCGACGGCGGCCGGGCGCTGGTCGATCGTGCCGCTCGCCGAGACCGACGCCACCGTGCGCGCCGCGGGCACGGCCGAGCTGCTGCTGGAGCGGTACGGGGTGGTCACGCGCGGGTCCGTCATGACCGAGCGCGTGCCCGGCGGCTTCGCGCTCACGTACAAGGTGCTCGCGGGCTTCGAGGACACGGGTCGTGCGCGCCGCGGGTACTTCATCGAGACGCTGGGCGCGGCGCAGTTCTCCACCGGCGGCACGGTCGACCGGCTGCGCGGGTTCACGCGGGATCCGGATGCGGGCGAGCGGCCGCTGAACGCGCTGACGCTCGCGGCCACGGATCCGGCCAACGCGTACGGGGCGGCGCTGCCGTGGCCGCGGCTCGACGGGTCGTCGGCCGAGGGGCACGACGGCGCGGGCGCGAGCCCGGACGCCGAGGCAGAGGCAGGCGGCGCGAGCGGCAGCGGCAGCGGCAGCGGCAGCGGCAGCACCGTCGCGCTCGCCGGCAGCGTCGACGCGCGGGGCGAGCGGCCCACCGGCCACCGCGCCGGCCGGAAGGCGGGCGCGCTCGTGGTGCTGGTCGACGGCGAGCTCGTGCTCTACGTGGAGCGCGGCGGCAAGACCGTGCTGCAGTTCGACGACGACGAGGCGGTCCTGCGCGCGGCGGCCGAGTCGCTCGGCGGGATCGTGCGGCGCGGCGGGGTCGCGAAGCTCGCGATCGAGAGGGTCAACGGCGCGTTCATCCTGGGCACGCCGCTCGGGGCGGCGCTGCAGGAGCACGGCTTCTCGGCGACGCCGCGCGGGCTGCGGATGCGGTCGTGAGCGGGCGCGGGCGCGGGCGCGGGCGCGCGGGCACGGTGGCGCGCCCGGCTGCGAGCGCCGACGCCGGCGCGATCGCGACCCCCGTCGCGGGACGCGCCCGTGCCTGAGGGCGACACCGTCTACCGCACCGCCGCGCACCTGCACGAGGCGATCGGCGGGCAGGTGCTCACGCGCAGCGACTTCCGCGTGCCGAAGTACGCGACGCTCGACCTCGCCGGGCAGGAGGTCGACGAGGTGGTGAGCGTCGGGAAGCACATCCTGCATCGGATCGGCGACGTCACGATCCACAGCCACCTCAAGATGGAGGGCTCCTGGCACATCTACCAGCACGGCACCGCGTGGCGGCGGCCGGCGTTCGAGGCGCGCGTCGTGCTCGAGACGGCGGAGCGCGTCACGGTGGGGTTCTCGCTGGGCGTGCTGGAGGTGATCCCGCGCGACCAGGAGCACACGGTCGTCGGGCACCTCGGGCCGGACATCCTCGGGCCGGACTGGGGCGAGGAGGCGGCGGCGGAGGTCGTGCGGCGCATCGAGGCGCAGCCCGACCGGCCCATCGGCCTGGCGCTGCTCGACCAGCGGAACGCCGCGGGCATCGGCAACGTCTACCGGGCCGAGCTCTGCTTCCTGCGCGGCGTGCTGCCCACGCGGCCGGTGCGCGAGGTGGCCGACCTGCCCGCGATGATCGCCCTCGCCCGCCGCACCATGCGCGCCAACCGCGACCGCATCGAGCGCACCACCACGGGCGACCTCCGCCGCGGCCGCACCGACTGGGTCTACGGGCGCAAGGGCAAGCCGTGCCTCCGCTGCGGCACCAGGATCCAGCAGGGCCAGCTCGGCGATCCGGTCCGCCCCGGGATGGGCTCGCAGGACCGGGTCACCTACTGGTGCCCGCGCTGCCAGACCTGACAGGCGACGCCGACGCCCGCACCACGCACGACGACCGCGCCACGCACGGCGCCCGCACCACGCACGGCGCCCGCCGCGTCCGGGAGGACACGGCGGGCGCAAGGGGCGTCGCGGGCGCGACCGGGATCAGTCCCGCGGCGTCGCCGCCGACGGCAGCTCGGGCGCGGGCTCCCCGCCCGCGGCGATCCGCGCCTCCTCCTTGCCGACCAGCGAGTGGCGGCGGCCGTAGAGGAAGTAGACCGCGAAGCCGAGCGCCAGCCAGACGAGGAAGCGCACCCAGGTGAGCGTCGTGAGGTTGAGCATCAGCCACACGCAGAGCACGGCCGAGAGGATCGGCAGCCACGGCATGAAGGGCACGCGGAACGACGCGCGGATGTCGGGGCGCTTGCGCCGCAGCACGATCACGCCGATGCTCACGAGCACGAACGCGGACAGCGTGCCGATGTTGATCATCTCCTCGAGCACGCCGACGTCGGTGAACCCGGCGAGGGCCGCGACCACGACGCCCGCGATGATCTGCACCCGCACCGGCGTGCGGCGCTTCGCCGAGGTGCGGCTGAGGCCGCGCGGCAGGAGGCCGTCGCGGCTCATCGCGAAGACCACGCGCGCGAGGCCGAGCAGCAGCACCATGAGCACGGTGGTGAGGCCGAGCAGCGTGCCGATGGAGATGACCTGCGCCGCCCATCCGGCGCCCACCGCGGTGAAGGCGGTCGTGAGCGACGGCTCCTTCGCGTCCGCCAGCACCGTGTACGGCACCATGCCGGTGAGCACGAGGGTCACGAGCACGTAGAGCACGGTGACGACCGCGAGGCCCGCGAAGATGCCGCGCGGCAGGGTGCGCTGCGGGTCCTTGACCTCCTCGGCGCTCGTGGCGACGACGTCGAAGCCGATGAACGCGAAGAACACGAGCGAGGCGCCGGCGAGCAGGCCGTAGAGGCCGTACTGCGTGGGCTCCTGGCCGCTCGCCCAGGAGAAGAGCGACTGGGTCCAGACGTCGGCCGATGCGCCCTCGGCGGGGCGCTGCGGCGGGATGAACGGCGAGTAGTTCTCGGCCTTCACGTAGAAGGCGCCGACCACGATCACGAACAGCACGACCGCGACCTTGAGCACGGTGAAGACGCTCGAGACGCGGCTGGAGAGCTTGGTGCCGAGCACGAGCAGCACCGTGAAGATCGCGGTGATGAGCACGGCGCCCCAGCTGATGCCGACGCCGGCGACCGTGATGGTGGACGGGATGTCGAGCCCCGCGAGCTTCAGCGCCGACTCCAGGTAGATGCCCCAGTACTTCGCGATGACCGCGGCCGCCGTGAGCATCTCGAGGATGAGGTCCCAGCCGATGATCCACGCGAGCAGCTCGCCCATGGTCGCGTAGGTGAACGTGTACGCGCTGCCCGCGACGGGCACGGCTGAGGCGAACTCGGCGTAGCACATGATGGCGAGGCCGCACGTGACGGCGGCGAGCACGAACGCGAGCGTGACGGACGGTCCGGCGTAGTTCCCGGCGGCCTTCGCGCCGACGGAGAAGATGCCGGCGCCGACCGCGACGGCCACGCCCATCAGCATGAGGTCCCACGTGCCGAGGGAGCGGGTGAGGCTGCGTTCGCCTCCCGCGGCGTCGGCGAGCGACGACTCGATGCTCTTGGTGCGGAACAGGCTCATGGGGCGTCCGTTCGGTGGGGCGGCGGGGAACGGGGATCGAGCCTACCGGCGGGCGGGCCGAGCCCCCGGCCGGGGGCGCTGCTCCGGACTGGTGCGGATCCGCGCCCGATCGACACGCCCGGCCCACCGGCGGAGCAGGAGAAGCAGGAGGAGAAGTGCTCGGCCGACCTAGGCGCGCCCGAGGAGCAGTGCTTCTCTGGAGGAGCGGTCAAGCAGCGTGCCGCGTCCGACACCCGTCCGGAAGGTCCCGAGTGACCGCATCGCTGCGCTCGCGCGCCCCCGTCGCCACCTCGTCCGCCTCGCCGCGTCCGGCCGCATCCGCGCCGCGGACGACGGTGCCGTCGCGGATGCCGGCGACGCTGCCGCGCACGGCCGCCGTGCCCGCCGGCCTCGCCGCCGCGCGCGAGGAGAAGCGCCGGGTGACGCACGACCGGTTCGTGCGCGCCGCCGCCGCGGGCGGGGATCCGACGGGCGAGGCCGAGCGCCGCCGCCTCCACGGCCAGATCGTGCTCGACCACCTCGAGCTCGCCGACCAGCTGGCGCGCCAGCACTCGGGCCGCGCCCACGACTGGAGCGATCTCCGCCAGGTCGGCTACCTCGGCCTCGTGAAGGCCGCCCGCCGCTACGACCCCGGCTTCGGCGCGCCGTTCGTGTCGTTCGCGATCCCCACGATCTCCGGCGAGATCAAGCGCCACCTCCGCGACAACGGCTGGGTCGTGCGACCGCCCCGGCAGATCCAGGAGCTGCGGCACGCGCTCGCCGCGGTCGCGCCCGCGCTCGCGCAGCGGCTCGGCCGGACGCCGACCGACGCGGAGCTCGCCGCGCACACCGGGCACACGCGCGAGGAGGTCGCCGAGGCGCTGGCCGCGCACTCCAGCCTGCGGCCGGCCTCTCTCGACTTCACGGTGCACGAGGAGGAGGGCACATCGCTCGCCGAGACCCTCGGAGCCGACGACCCCGGCTACGCCCGCACCGAGCGCAGCGTGCTGCTCGACGCGGCGCGCGGGGTGCTCAGCGAGCGCGACCGGCGGATCCTGCACCTCCGCTTCGTCGACGAGTGCAGCCAGAGCGAGATCGCCGCGGAGCTCGGCGTGACGCAGATGCAGGTGTCGCGGCTGCTCGCGCGCATCCTCGGGCGACTGCGCGCCGAGCTCACGCGCGGCGAGCCGGAGGCGCTGCCCGAGGCCGCGCCGCTCGCGGAGGTGTCGCCGATCCGGGCGCGCGTGGCGGACCGCCGCTCGGCCTGACGTCGGGTGCGGCACCGCGCGACGGGAGCACTGCTGAGCGTGATCGCGGCTGCGGCATCGCGTGGCGGGAGCGCCGCCGGGCGTGATCTCGGGTGCGGCATCCCGCGACGGGAGGGCCGCGGCGCGCGGGGACCGGCTCAGGCGGTGGGCAGCGCACCCGTCTCGATCACGCGGCGGGCGACCTCGACGAGCTTGACGTTGCCGTCCTGCGAGTAGCGGCGGAGCACCTGGAAGGCGCGGTCGGCGTCGAGCGAGAACCGCTCCATGAGGATGCCCTGCGCCTGCCCGATGACGGAGCGCGAGGCGAGGCCGCGGGCGAGGTCGTCGGCGGAGTCCCACGCGGCGAGCGCGATGCGCGCGTGCACGGCCACCTCCTCGGCGACCACGCGATCGGCCTCGCCGAGCGGCCCCGACGCGCGGTGCAGCGCGACGGCACCGGCGCCGAGGTCGCTGTCCGTGCCCGGCACCGCGGAGGCGGCATCGTCCATCCCGACGACCACGACGCCGGATCCGCCGGACGGGTCGGGCGAGGACAGCAGCGCCCGCAGGTCCGCCCCGGTCTCCCCCGCGACGGCGACCTCGGCCGCTCGCGGCAGCACGACGGCGGCGCCCGTGGCGGACGAGGAGTCGAGGAGGGCGGCGAGCAGGAGGTCCACCCCGGCGGCGCGGCTCGGGGCGGAGTGGAACGCGGCGACGACGCGCGCGGGCAGGGCCGACCGGTGCTGCTCCATCCGACTCCTCCCGCTCATCGGGGGCGTCGGCGGCTCGATGGGCGGCTCCGCCCTGGCCCGCCGCACCGCGAGGAGACGCCGAGCCCCGGCTCGACGCTACGAGTATCGCACCATGGGTTTGTGCCCAAAGCGAGACGCGGGAGAACTCACGGGGAGACGTCCGCTGCTCCGACGGGCGCGCGGCACCGAGCGCTAGCGTCGGGGCGTGACCGAGCCCTCCGCACCGCACACCCTCATCCGTCGCCCCGCCAACGTGGTCATCCACCTCGCCACGCAGGGCTCCGGCCCGCTACGCATCGACACCTTCCCCCGCGCGAGCGGCAGACCCGACCCGGGCGTCTCCCGCCTCGCCGGCACGGAAGCGGTCGGCGGGGTCCTCACGGTGACGACCGACGGACTCCGGTTCCGCGCGCACCCGGTGAACTTCGTGCGGGGCGAGCTGGACGTGCCGATCGCCCGGATCGCGGACGCCCGCGACGCCTCGAGCGGGCTCACCCGCCTTCTCGCGGTGACCCTCGAGACCGGGCAGCGGCTCCTGTTCGTCGTGTGGGGCGGGCAGAAGGTCATCGCGGCGCTCGACGAGGCGCGCGCGCTGTCGGGCTGGGCCGGAGCGTCCGCGAGCGACGACCCCGCCTGATCCGCCGCGGGTCGGATCCGCCCCTCGCCCCACCCGCCGCGCACCCGCGCCTGCCATGCTCGGTGCATGGCCACCCTCATGCGTCCCCGTCGCGGGAAGATCATCGCCGGCGTCTGCGCCGCCCTCGCCAACCGCTTCGGCATGAGCGCGTTCCTCGTGCGGCTGATCTTCGTGATCTCCATCGTGCTGCCCGGTCCGCAGGTGCTGCTGTACCTGATCCTCTGGATCCTGTTCCCCAAGCAGCGCTGACCCGGCCGGCGGGCGCCCCGCCCGCGCGCCGCACCGTAGGCGGCGACCCCGGATCGTCCCGCGCCCGAAACGCCGCCGCAACACCCGGTTCCCAGACTGGGGAGACGCCCCTCCCCCGTCCGGATGGATCCGCATGCCCGCTCGCCGCCGCCCCCGCACGCGGATCAGCGGCGCGTGCGGCCGCGTGGCCCGCGCCCTCGCGGCGGGCGCCCTCGCGACCGCGCTCGCGACCGCGCTCGCGCTCGCGCTCGGCGGCATCGGGATCGGCCTCGGCTCCCCTGTCGCCCGCGCCGCGACGGACGCGCCCGTGACCGCCCCGGCCGTCGTCGGCCTGACCCTCGCCGACGCCGCCGCGCTCCTCTCCTCCGGCGGCACGACGTCGGTCGAGCTGACCCGCGCCTACCTCGCCCGGATCGCCGCCTACGACGACCCGCAGGGCGACCGGAAGGGGCTGAAGGCCGTCATCACCGTCAACGACGAGGCGCTCGCCACGGCCGCCGAGCGCGACGCGGAGCGCGCCGCCGGCACCGTCCGGGGTCCGCTCCACGGCGTGCCCGTGGTGGTGAAGGACAACCTCGCCACCGCCGACATGCCCACCACCGCGGGCAGCGCCGTGCTCCGCGACTACCGCACGGCCGACGACGCGACCGTCGTGGCCCGGCTCCGGGCGGCCGGCGCGATCATCCTCGCGAAGACGAACATGTCGGAGTTCGCGTGGCACGGCACCCACACGCTCAGCTCCGCGCGCGGCCGCACCGCGAACCCGTACGACCTGTCCTGGAGCGCGAGCGGATCCAGCGGCGGCACGGGCGCGGCGGTCGCGGCCGCGTACGCGCCGGCGGGCCTCGGCACCGACTCGTGCGGATCCGTCCTCGGCCCGGCCGCGCACCAGAGCCTCGTGGGATTCCGGCCGACCATGGGCCTCACGAGCACGGCGGGCGTCGTGCCGCTCTCCCCGCGGCAGGACGTCGTGGGGCCGATGACCACCACCGTCGCCGACGCCGCGCTGCTCATGGAGGTGCTCGCGGGGCGCGACCCGGCGGATCCGCTCACCGAGGTCGCCGACGCGCAGCGCACCGACGCCTACGTCGCGGGCCTCCGCCCGGACGCGCTGGCGGGCAAGCGGATCGGCGTCGTGCGCTGGTCGTTCGAGGAGGACCCGGAGAAGCCGGGCCTCGCGGAGACGACCGCGCTGATCGAGCAGGCCGTGCGCGACCTCGAGGCCCAGGGCGCCGAGGTGGTGGAGGTACCGCTGACGCGCGAATTCGTGGAGGGGACGCTGCAGAGCGGCGGCTGGATGGACATGCGCCCGTCCATCGACCGCTTCCTCCGCGAGACACCCGCGACCTGGCCGGCGCGCGTCGCCGCGCGCACCGCGCCCGCGGACGTGCTCACGTTCTCCGACGTGATGGCCGACCGGCCGAGCGCGCTCACCGACGGCGACATCGCGCACTTCCTCGGCCAGCGCGACATCCCGCACCCCGACTACGAGACGGCGATCGCCGAGCAGGACGCGGGCAGGGCCGCGATGGACGCGTTCTTCGTCGAGCACGGGATCGACGCGCTCGCGATGCCGACGAGCGCCACCAGCGCGACGCCCGCCTGGGCCGGCACGACCTTCTGCGACATCGGCGCGAACACGGGCATCCCGTCGATCTCGGTGCCCGCGGGCTTCACGTCGACCGGCGCGCCCGTCGGCCTCGAGCTCGCGGCCCCGCGCAGCCGCGACGGCGACCTGCTCGCCATGGCCCACGCGTACGAGCGGGCGACGATGAACCGGGTCGCGCCCGCGTCGACGCCGGAGCTCGCGGCGGCCGCGGATGCGCAACCGCCGGCGCCCGGCGAGCGCGAGGAGGCGGCGGCGGAAGACGCGACGGATCCCGGACCAGCGTCCCCGGCATCCGTCCCGCAGGCCGCCGGCGCCGCGCGCATCGCCGGGGTGGGCGTCAACACGCTCGCGCAGAACGCCGTGATCGCCGCGGGACTCGCGCTCGCGGGCGCCGCGGTCGTGGCCGTCGGCGTCCTGCGCCGCCGCCGGTGGGCCGGGGGCCGCGCGGGCTGACCCCGCGGCCCGCGCCCGGAGCGCCGTCCGCATGCGCTGGGAGTCGGGGCCCGGCGCTGGGCGTGTCGCCGCCCGCTCGGCAGGCTGGGGGGACGACGACGAAAGGACTCCCCATGACCGACGTCTCCTCCCGGGGCCCCGCCGACGGCGACGACCGCGAGGTCCTCACCAACCGCCAGGGCCACCCCGTCTACGACAACCAGAACCAGCGCACCGTGGGCGCCCGCGGCCCCGCGACGCTGGAGAACTACCAGTTCCTCGAGAAGATCAGCCACTTCGACCGCGAGCGGGTCCCGGAGCGCGTCGTGCACGCGCGCGGCGCCGTCGCGTTCGGCTACTTCGAGGCCACCGGCACGTGGGGCGACGAGCCCATCGCGAAGTACACGCGCGCCAAGCTCTTCCAGGAGGCCGGCAAGCGCACCGACGTCGCGATCCGGTTCTCCACCGTGATCGGCGGCCGCGACTCCTCCGAGGCCGCCCGCGACCCGCGCGGGTTCGCCGTGAAGTTCTACACGGAGGACGGCAACTGGGACCTCGTGGGCAACGACCTCGGCGTGTTCTTCATCCGCGACGCGATCAAGTTCCCCGACGTGATCCACGCGTTCAAGCCCGACCCCGTGACGTTCCGCCAGGATCCGGGCCGCATCTTCGACTTCATCTCGCAGACGCCGGAGTCGATGCACCTCATCGTCAACCTGTTCAGCCCGCGCGGCATCCCCGCCGACTACCGCCACATGCAGGGCTTCGGCGTGAACACCTACAAGTGGGTGGACGCCGACGGCGGCACGAAGCTCGTGAAGTACCACTGGATCCCGAAGGCGGGCGTGAGCAGCATGACGGCGGCCGACGCGGCCGTCGTGCAGGGCGGCGACCTCGGCCACGCCTCGAAGGACCTCTACGAGGCCATCGAGCGCGGCGACTTCCCCGAGTGGGAGCTGCGCGTGCAGCTGATGGACGACCACGACCACCCGGAGCTCGACTTCGACCCGCTCGACGACACCAAGCTCTGGCCCGAGAACGACTTCCCGCCGAAGACCGTCGGGAAGATGGTGCTCGACCGGAACGTGACCAACCACTTCGCCGAGAACGAGCAGCTCTCGTTCGGCACCGGCGTGCTCGTGGACGGCCTCGACTTCTCCGACGACAAGATGCTCGTCGGCCGCACCTTCTCCTACTCGGACGCGCAGCGCTACCGCGTGGGCCCGAACTACCTCCAGCTGCCGGTGAACGCGCCGCAGCACGCGAAGGTGGCGACGAACCAGCGCGACGGGCAGATGACGTTCCACCAGGATCACGGCGGCCAGAACCCGCACATCAACTACGAGCCGTCCATCGACGGCGGGTTGCGCGAGGGGCAGCACCCGACGCACGACGAGCAGGGTCCGGAGATCACCGGCCGGCTCACGCGCAAGCGGATCCCCCGCACCGACGACTACACGCAGGCCGGCCAGCGCTACCTGCTCATGGAGCAGTGGGAGCGCGACGACCTCGTCGCCAACTTCGTGGAGCTCATCGGGCAGGGCTCGCGCGGCGTGCAGGAGCGCATGGTCTGGCACCTGTACCTGGTGGAGGACGAGCTCGGGCAGCGCGTGGGCGACGGCCTCGGGATCACGCTCGACGAGGTGAAGGACCTGCCGCCGCTGCAGTCGCAGACGCTCTCGGAGGCGGACCTGGCGCGACTCGCCAACCTCGGGCACAACGGTCCGCGCGACGTCACGGGCCTCGTGCTGACGCACTGCGTGCCGGACGCCCGGCGGAACCTGGTCGACGCGGCGTAGGACGCGGCGCCGCGGATCACGCGGGACGACGGAGAGGGGCGGGTGGCCGTGTGGCCACCCGCCCCTCTCGCGCGTCCGGGACGCGGTCGGTCAGCCGCGCGCGGACCGTCGGCGGCGCACGAGCACCAGTCCGCCGCCCGCGACCAGCAGGCCGAGGGCCGCGGCGAGGGTGCCGGGGGCGAGGTCGGATCCGGTGCGGGCGAGGGTCGCGGCGTGCGCGGCGCCGCGGGCGGCGGGGTGGGTGGCAGCGGATCCGCCCCTCGTCGCGCCGGGGTCAGCGGGGGCGGACGAGGCGGCTGGGGCGGGCGACGGATCCACGGTCGCGGCGCCCGCGAGGGAGACCGTGCCGTCGGCCGCGACCGTGATCTTCGCGGTCATCGCGGCCGCGAGGTCGATGCGCTCCCAGCTGCCGGCCGTGCCGAGGTCGAGCGGCTCGCCCGAGTCGATGGCGGTGAGGGCGAGCACCTGGCGACGCTGGGCGTCGGTGAGGTCGGGGCGGCTGGAGCGGAGGAGCGACTCGGCGCCGTCCGGGACGGTCATCGGCTGGCCGGCCGCGCCGACGAGCGGGAAGCCGTACGTCAGCCGCTGGCGGTACACCGCGAGCGCCTGGTCGGTCGGGAGGTACGGGGTGTCCGCGGCGACGCACACCGCGAGCGTCGCGCCGCAGCCGGCCTCGAGCACCTGCCGCAGCTCCGTCGCGGCCTGCGCGTAGAGGTCGCGGAACTCGGGGTCGGCCCAGCGCCGCTGGACGATCTTCTGCCCCATCATGTGCCCGGCCATCACGTCGATCGGGTAGTGCGCGCCCATCACGATGCGGTTGTTCCCGGCGTCGGACGCGCGGGCGAGGATCTGCGGGGCGAGCTCCGGCAGCATCGTCGCGAGCGAGACACCCTGCCAGAACGCCTGCGACGTGTGGCCGCTCGGGTAGGAGCCGTCGTGGCCGGCCCACGCGTTGCCGCCGGGCTTGTCGCGGTACTGGAGGCGCTCGGGGAAGGCGACGTAGGGCCGCGGGTTGGCGTAGTGGTTCTTGGCCGGGCCCGTCGACCCGCCGCGTCCGACGAGGCCGTTCTCCTTGTTGAGGAGCGCCGCGGTCTTCGGCAGCTGCCCGGCGTCGCGCGCGGCCTTGTAGATCGCGCCGAGGCGGGCGCCCAGGCCGTCGGACATCGACACGGACATGTCGGCGTACTGGTCGATGATCGCGCGGTCCGACTGCGCCTTCGGAGCGGTCTGGTTGATCCGCACGGTCATGTCGTCGTTGATCTGCATGATGTCCGGCCGGCCGCTCTTCAGCGCGGGGAACGCGTCGAGCATGGGGACGAAGTCGTAGGTCGCGTCGGACGCGTAGACGTGGTCGATCGTGGCCTGGTCGAACGGCGCGGGCGCGGTCGCGGCCTGGGCGGACGACGCTCCGGGACCCGCGAGGACGACCCCGAGGATCGCGGTGGCGGAGAGGAGCGCGGCGACGCGGGCGCGCGGACGGACGGTCGTGATGGTGGGGATGAGCGTGCCTTCCATGGGTGGTCGGCCGATCGGCCTCCCGCACCATAAGGAGGGACCGTGGCCGCGCGACCTCCGCCGGGTGAACCGCGCATGGCCGGGCGGCGAGGAGGAGGGATCGTTCCCGTCCCGCCGTACTGTCGTCCCGCCATCCGCCTTCCGCCGTCCGGCAGCGTCCCGAGGACGGACGCGCCGGCGCGTCAGCCGCGCGAGCGCGGGACCCACTCGCGCACGAGCGGCTCCAGCGTCATGCCGCCGCCCCCGCGGATCCGGTCGACGGAGCCGTCGGCAGCCCGCTCGACCGTGATCTCCTCGCCGACGGACCCGAACCCGTCGCCCTCGACGATGCGCGCCGACGAGTCGCCCGTACGCTCCAGCACGTCGACCGACTCGAGCGGGTGCTCCGCGGTCGGGTCGATGCGGAGGAAGCGGTCGCCGACCACCTGGAAGTCCTGCATCCCCCACACGTTGGCGAAGCGGCCGGTGAAGGGCGCATCGACGGCGGCGCGCTCGGCGTCGGTCGCGGCGGAGTCGGCGAGGAGCAGCTCGAGGATGCCCGTGCTGAGCGCGGCAGCGGGGCCGTCGATCGCGTTCGTGAGGACGGTGACCGCCCAGCCGCTCGCGGGATCCACCGCCGTGCGGGTGATGTGGCCCGGGTACCCGCCCGAGTGGCCGATCACGGTGGCCTCGCTGTCGCCGGATCCGACGCGCTCGATGATGAGGCCGTAGCCGTAGCGGCGGGTGCCGGCCGGATCCGCGCTGCTGGCGTACCGCGGCCGCTGCTGCACGCGCTTCGACGCGGCCGTGAGGAGCCGCTCGTCGTCCGACAGCACGAGCGCGGAGAAGAACGACACCAGCTCGGACGCGGTGCTCGTGACGCCCGTGGCGGCGGCCATCGCGCGGGTGTCGACGTGCGGGAGGACGGCGCGCTCGCGGGAGGTGCGGAGCGAGGTGGAGGCGGCCGCGTACTCGTCGGCCCGCGCGGGGTCGTACTCGGCGGTGGTGTCGCGGAGGCCGAGCGGGGCGGCGATGCGCGTGGCCAGGTAGTCCGCGAAGGAGAGGCCGGACGCCGCCTCGACGACGAGGCCGAGCAGGGAGTACCCGATGTTCGAGTAGTTGAACGCGGTGTCGGGCGCGACCTTGGCGACGCCGGGCGTCGTCGCGATGGCGAGGAGGTGCGCGCGGTCGGGGAACGGGGCGGAGTGCTGCCAGTGGTCGCCGTCGAACCCGTCGCGGAGGACGCCCGCGCCGTGCTCGAGGAGGGCAGCGAGGGTGACGTCGGCGAGCTCGGAGCCGGCGTCGACGAGCTCGGGCACGTGCTGGCCGAGCCGGTCGTCGAGACGGAGGGCGCCCTGCTCGGCGAGCTGGAGGATCGCGGTCGCGGTGAACGTCTTGGAGTGCGAGGCCACGCGGAACAGGTGCGCGGGGGTGAGCGGCGCGTCGGTCGTGGGATCCGCGACCCCGAACGCCTCGGACAGCACGACCTCCCCGTGCCGGGCGATGGCGACCTGGGCGCCGGGGACGCGGGCCTGCCAGACGCGGTGGTCGAGCCAGGTGCGGACGTACTCGAGGATCTCGGTCATGGGGGTGCTCCGGGGATCGGGGACGGCGGGTGTGCCGGACTCTACGCGAACCGGGCGGAGCGGGACCCGACGTCGCGACAGGTGGGCGGATGCGCGACGCATCCGCCGAGCGAAGGGCGGGCACCGCGGCCCATCCGGAGAGCGAACGTCTGGCGCTCCCCGCTGGGCGCCGGCTGGGCGCGCGGGATGACGTGCGGGCCCGTCCCGTCTCCTGGGTGACGCACCACCCGACAGGAGCACCGATGATCGACCCGACCCGCGGATCCCGCGCCGCGCAGCCCGCATCCGCGCCCGTCCCCGCCCGCGCCCGCGCCCGCGCGACCGCATCCGCCCGCCCGACCGCATCCGCCCGCTCGGCAGGAGCCGCGGCCGGAGCCGCCCGATGAGC
>NZ_LQXA01000015.1 GCF_001618005.1 Clavibacter tessellarius | reverse complement strand
CGGCGCGGCGGAGGGGGTCGGCGCGGCGGTCGGGGCGGCGGAGGGCTGCGCGTACGGCGCGGCCTGCCCGCGGCCGGGGGTCGGCTCGAAGGGGATCCAGCCGATGCCCGCGAAGTACAGCTCCGGCCACGAGTGCAGGTCGTGCGAGCCGACGCGGTAGGTGATGAGGTCGCCGTCGCGGCCGACCTGCGAGCCCGGGAGGTAGCCCACGGCCACGCGCGACGGGATGCCGGCCTCGCGCGCCATGATCGCCATGGCCGACGCGAAGTGCACGCAGTACCCCGCGCGCACCCGCAGGAACTCGCCGACGACGTCGACGCCGCTGCCGTCGTAGCCCTGCTGGACGGGCGCCTCCTCGGAGTAGCGGAACCGGCCGTCCGTGAAGAACCGCTGGAGCGCGAGGGCCTTGTCGTAGGGGTCGTCGATCCCGGCGAGCACGTCGGCCGTCGTGGTGCCCACCACGGCCGGCGTCCCGTCCGGGATCTGCAGGAACGGCGACAGATCGCCCGCGGTCGCCGGCGGTGCGGCCCTCAGCTGCTCGGCGGACGGACGGGGGAGCTCGGAGCGCACGGTGTAGCTCTGGTCGCGGCTATCGGAGTCGGACGAGCGGATCGCGAGGCCCTGCTCCGACCACCGCCACGTGCCCTCGAGACCGGCGACGCTGCGCGGGGCGTACGGCGCGGGCAGCCAGGCGCTCGAGGAGCCCTCGACCTGCACGCGCGCCTCGACGTCCTCGACGGGCACGTCGCGGCCGGCGCCCAGGTCGGGCCCGATCGCGTCGACCGTGTTCTCCTCGGGCGGCCGGAGCGGCGACGGCGCCCATTCCTCGCCCTCGAAGCGGGACAGCGTGGTGACCTTGAAGTAGAGGGGCGTCGACGACCCGGTCGAGTAGCGGAGCGCGTCGACGTCGACCGGGCGGCGGAGGTCGTCGCCGAGGTCGAGGATCGGGTTGACGACGCGGGAGCCGCTGGCTCCCGCTCCGGAGGCGGTGGGGAACGTGGCGCTCGTGAGCCCGGGGACGATCGCGGGGGCGACCAACGCGACGACGACGGCGCCGGCCGCGAGCGCGCCCGCGGAGACGAGGGTCGCGCGCGCGGCGCCCGGGCTCCCGCGGCCGGATCCGCGGTCGCCCGACGACGCCCGCCCGCCCGGCAGGTCGCTCCCGCGGTCGCGCGCATCGGCCGCGAGCACCGCGAACCACGCCAGCGCCGTGACGGCGAAGGACGCGACCGAGAACTCGCCGACGAGGATCGCGCCCGGCACGGACACGAGCACGAGCAGCGGCAGGCCCGTGACGGCGGGCATGCGGAGCACCGACGCGAGCACGTCGAGCAGGACGGCGAGAGCCCCGATCGACGCGACGGCCACGAAGACGATGGACGCGAGCGGCGGCACGGGCGCGGAGCGGCGGTAGATCTCCTCCCCCGCCTGCTCCCCCACGGCCACGAGCGTCCGCACGGTCTCCGGGGTCGGCAGCACGCCGAGGATCGCCGTGCGTCCCGCGAACACGAGCGTGACGAGGAGCACGAGCACGACGAGCGCGCCGCCCGAGGCGAGGATCCGCGGCGCGCCCGCGGCGCGGAGCAGCGCGGCGGATCCGAGGACCGCCGCCACGACGACCGCGCAGAGCAGGAACCAGGGACCGGTCTCGATGAGCAGGTGGAGGCTCGCGGCGGCGGCCAGGAGAGCCACCGCGAGGGCGGCCGTGAGCGGCCAGCGGGCGGCGGCGCGGCCGCGGGGACGGGGCGGACGGCCGTCGCGCCCGGGCATGCCGGATGCGCCCGCGCCGCGTCCCCCGCGCCGTTCGCCCGGCAGGGGCCGCGGCTCGACGGTCCAGCGCTCGCGGCCGCCGAGTCCGACGGAGCCGAGGTCGGTCACCGGGCCATCTCCTCGGAGCGCGCGGCGTGCCACGCGTCTGCGGGTCGGATGCCCTCGCCGAGGACCACGGTGGTCCAGCCGGACTCGCGGAGGATGCGGAGGGCCTCCCGGTCGTCGCGTCCGTCGACGCGGCCGGGGTGCGCGAGGAACGCGACGGCGGGACGGCAGGTGGATCCGAGCCCGGCGAGGCGCCGGGCCTCGGCCTCGTCGAGGTGGCCGAGCACCGCGTGCAGGGGGACGGCCCGGCGGCTGCGGCGGAGGTCGGACAGCAGCTCCTGCACGGCGTCGCGGTCGGGGTCGGGATCGGTCGGGCGCACCTCGGCGAGGCGGAGCAGCAGGTCGGCCTCGCTCGCGGGCTCGGCGCCGCGGCCCGGGGCGGGGGCGTCGGAGGCGCCCGCGGTCTCGAGGAGCTGCACCGCGTATCCGCCGCGCTGGAGGTGCACGGCGACGCTCGCGGCGAAGGACACCGCGCGCTCGAACGCGCGGTCGCCCTCGTCGTCGTCGTCCGCGTACCGGGGGAAGGCGGACGCGCGGGTGTCGAGGAGCACGAGCGAGCGCGGGCTCGACCGCTGCTCCTCCTGTCGCACCATGAGCTCGCCGTGGCGGGCGGTGGCGCGCCAGTGCACGCGGCGGAGCGGATCCCCCGCCCGGTACTCGCGCGTGCCGAGGTCGTCCTCGCCGCCGTCCGCCCGGCGCTGGACGCGCTCGGACTCGCCCTCCGACGACACCTGGCCGGAGGGCTCCGCCTCGAGGTCGGCGATGCGCGGCGTCACGACGAGCCGCGAGGTGCCGCCGGCGACGTGGCGCAGCAGCATGAGGCGGAACGGGTCGTTCTCCTCGACCGCGAGCGGCCCCACCTCGTGCACGCCGCGGCGCTCGGGCGTCAGGTCGTAGCGGAGGACCGGCCGGACGGCGGCGCGCCGTGATCCGCGGGCGAGCCCCCGAAGGGACGGCAGCGCCGCGGGCGGGGTCGCTCCCTCCACGCCGGGCACGACGTCCAGCACCTGCGCCGGCGGCGTCGCGAAGGGGCCCGTGCTCGACACGGACACGGTGACGGTCGTCGCGGTGCCGGACTCGACGACGTCCGAGGAGAAGGAGCGCTCGACGTGCAGCCGGATGCGCGCGACCACGAGCCAGGCGGCCGCGAGCAGCGGCAGCGCGAGCACCGCGGCGCCGATGAAGACGAACTCGCGCCGCCCCGCGAGGAACGCGCCCGCGAACGCCGCGACGCCCGCGGCGAGCAGGGCGATGCCCCGGAGGGTCGGATGCGGGACGGCCTCGATGCCGACCCTCCGCATCAGGCGCGCGAGGGGCCGCACGACGTCAGCGCGCCCGGCCCGCGGCGCTCAGCGGCACGGACGTGGTGGCGACGATCCGCTCGAGGATCTCGACCACGGCCGCCTGCCCGCTGCCGCGCCGGCCGAGCGCCCGGCCCGTGGCGACGAGCCGGTGCCCGAGCACCGGCGCGGCCAGCGCGTCGATGTCGTCGGGCAGCACGAAGTCGCGGCCGTCGAGCGCGGCGCGGGTCTTCGCGGCGCGGATGAGCTGCAGGGTGGCGCGGGGGCTCGCGCCCAGGCGGATGTCCTCGTGACCGCGGGTGGCCTGCACGATCGCCACCGCGTAGCGCGAGACGGGATCGGACACGTAGACCCCGCGGGCCGCGTGCATCATCGCGTCGAGCTCGTCGGCGTCGACCACGGGCCGCAGCTCGTCGAGCGGGCTCACCGTGTCGCGGTCGCGGAGCATCGCCAGCTCGGCGTCGGCGTCGGGGTAGCCCATCGAGATCCGGGCCATGAAGCGGTCGCGCTGCGCCTCGGGGAGCGCGTACGTGCCCTCCATCTCGACCGGGTTCTGCGTGGCGACGACCGTGAACGGCTGCTGGAGCCCGTGCGTGACGCCGTCGACCGTGACCTGCCCCTCCTCCATGCACTCGAGGAGCGCGGACTGCGTCTTGGGACTCGCGCGGTTGATCTCGTCGCCGATGACGATGTTCGCGAACACGGCGCCCGGCTGGAACTCGAAGCGGTGGTCGGCCTGGCTGTACACGGAGACGCCCGTGACGTCCGAGGGGAGCAGGTCGGGCGTGAACTGGATCCGGTTGACGGTGCAGTCGACGCTCCGCGCCAGCGCCTTGGCGAGCATGGTCTTCCCGACCCCCGGCACGTCCTCGATGAGGAGGTGGCCGCCGGAGAGGAACACGGTGAGGGCCATGCGGGTGGCGTCCTGCTTGCCGGACATGACGGCGTCGACGTTGCCGAGGATGAGGTCGGCGAGCCGGCGCACCTCCGTCAGCGGCATGGCCCGGGACCCGCGTGAGGCGGGGGCGTGGGCCCCCGTCCGCGGGGCGGGGTGGATGCGCGCGGGCGCGACGCCCGGATCGCCGTGCAGGGGAACGGACTCGGACTCGGGGCTCGTCACGCGGATCCTCCAGCGTCGTGGGCGTCTTGCGAGCATACGTCAGCTCCCCCCGCGCGTCCGGGGAGCGGCCGTGAGCGGCTGGACGCGGCCGCGGACGGGTAGCGTGGACGCCCGTGGACCCCGCCCCGATCCCTGCCGCTCCGCGTCCCGCCGGACGCACGTCGTGACCCGCATCGTCGCCGGGTTCGCCGGCTCCCTCGTGCTCCGGGTCCCGAGGACCGGCACGCGCCCCACGAGCGACCGGGTGCGCGAGGCCCTCTTCTCCGGTCTCGAGGCCCGCGACGCGCTCGACGGCGCACGGGTCCTGGACCTCTACGCCGGATCCGGCGCCCTCGGCCTCGAGGCCGCGAGCCGCGGGGCGCGCGAGGTGGTGCTGGTGGAGCGCGCCACCCCGGCCGCGTCCGTGTGCCGGTCGAACGCGCGCATCCTCGAGGGCGCGGCGCCGCGCGGAGCCGAACTGGCCATCCGCGTCGCCGCCCAGAGCGTGCACGCCTTCCTCCTCGGCGACCGCGGCACCTACGACGTCGCGTTCCTGGATCCGCCGTACGAGGTGGGCGACGCGGAGCTCGCCGAGGAGCTGGCCGCCCTCGCGCCGCGGCTCGCCGACGACGCGGTCGTCATGGTGGAGCGGAGCGCCCGATCGGCGGAGCCCGCGTGGCCCGTCGGCATCGCGCTCGACCGACGCCGGGCCTACGGCGACACCGTCGTGTGGTGGGCCGCGGCGGATCGGGGCTAGCGCGCGCCGTCCCAGTCGGCGTACGGGTCCCAGCCGCCGCGCGGGGTCCGCGGGCCCTCGTACGGAGCGCCGTCGACCGTGACCGACGGACCCCGGGCGCCCGCCTCCCGCACGACGCCGACGACCCGGAACGACCCGGGGATCGGGGCGCCCGCGGGGAAGGCGGCGGCGAGTCCGTGGTCCTCGCCGCCCGTGAGGACGAGGTCGAGGGCCAGGGACGGGAGAGCAGGATGCGCGTCCGCGACGCGCCGGACGTCGGCGGCGAGGGCCGCGGTCGCGAGGTCGATGGCCACGCCGCTCGCGCGCGCCATCCGGGCGAGGTCGAGGAGCGGCCCGTCGGAGACGTCGAGCATCGCCGTGGCCCCGGCGCGGGCCGCCTCCACCCCGGCGGCGATGGGCGCGACCGGCGAGAGCTGCGCCTCGACCGCGTCGGGATGCGCGGACCGGAGCGCCCGCGCGAGGTCAGCGTCGGGGACCGGTTCGCCGCCCGCATCGGCCCGGCGCGCGTGGTCGAACAGCAGCCGGACGCCGGCGGCGGCCATGCCGAGCGTGCCCGCCACGGCGATCACGTCCCCGGGGCGCGCGCCGGAGCGCAGCACCGGGGCGCGGCCCTCGAGGTCGCCCGTCGCGGTGACCGTGATGACGAGCGCGTCCGACACGGAGAGGTCGCCGCCGACCACGCCGCAGCCGGGCGCCTGGGCGCGGCAGCCGTCGCGCAGCCCGTCGGCCAGCGCCTCGAGGTCCCGCACGGGCGTGTCGGCGGGCGCGGCGATCGCGACGAGGAGGGCGGTCGGTCGGGCGCCCATCGCGGCGACGTCGGCGAGGTTGGAGGCGGCGGCGCGCATCCCGAGGTCGTGCGGCGTCGACCACGCCAGGCGGAAGTCGGGCCCCTCGACCATCATGTCGGTCGTGATGACGAACCGGCCGTCGGGCGCCCGCACGACGGCGCAGTCGTCACCCGGCCCGGCGTCGGCGGCGTCGGCGTCCGGCAGGCGGGGCAGGATCCGCGCGAGGGTCGCGAGCTCCCCCGCGCTGCCCAGGGTCGCGTCGTCGGGCCGGGGCGTCTCAGGAGTCGTCACGGGTGCCACGGTAGCCTGACCCCGATGACTCCCCGCCGCCCCGCCCGCGCCGTGCGCGCCGCCGCAGCCGCCGTCGCCGCGTGCGGCCTCGCCGTCCTCCTCGCCGGCTGCACCCCCACCGTCTCGCTCGAGCCCGCGGCCGACGCGGCGGATCCGCTCTGCGCCGACGTGGTCGTGCACCTGCCCGCCGAGCTCGGCTCCGCTCCGCTCCGCGAGACCGACGCCCAGGGCACGGGAGCGTGGGGCGATCCGCAGAGCACGGTGATCCTGCGCTGCGGCGTGACGCCGCCCGGGCCCACGACCGACGCCTGCATCAGCTACGACGACGTCGACTGGGTGGAGGACGACACCAGGGCGCCGAACATCCGCTACACGACCTACGGGCGCACGCCCGCCGTGGAGGTCGTCATCGACTCCACGCAGGCGAGCTACACGGCCCTCACGGACCTGAGCCGGGTCGTCGGCGCCATCCCGCAGACGAACCGCTGCGTCAGCGCGCAGGACCTCGGCGTGGCACCGCCGCCCGGGAGCTGACCGGCGCCTCGAGCGCATCCGGCCCGTGCCCCCGGCGCGCGGCCACGACCAGCCGGCCCGCGCGCCACCATCGCAGCCACGGCAGCTCGCGCGGCCAGTGCGTCGTGAGCGACGCCATGCCCCGGCTCATCCGCAGCGGCAGTGTCGACGGGCGCGTCAGCGGACGCATGCTGATCCCCATGCCCAGGCGCGGGTCGAGCACGATCCGCCGCTCGGGCCCCAGGTGCACCGAGAGGTCGATGTCGTCGTGCAGGTGCGTCCCCGCGCGGTGCACCTCGTGGCGCACCTCGCGCCAGGCGTCGGCGCGGAGGGCGAAGTTGGATCCGAACAGCGGCGGGTGCCCGAGCGCGAGCGTCACCGAGGCGAAGTAGGCGCCGAGGTAGGCGACGGCCGCGACGCCGCGGAGCGCGCGCGGGCCGTCGAGGAAGCGCGCGGCGCCCGTGACGGCGGCGATGTCGGGACGCGCGGCGAGCACGTCGCCGAGCCGCTCGATCCAGTCCGCGGGCGGTACGCAGTCGGCGTCGAGCCGCGCGATGACCTCGTGCCGCGCCGCGTCGTAGCCGGTCGACGCGGCCGCCGGGATCCCGACCACGGGCTCGTGGACGACGCGCGCGCCGCCCGCGCGGGCGACCTCCGCGCTGTCGTCGCGGGAGGCGTTGTCCACGACCACGACCTCGTCCGGCGCGACCGTCTGGCCGGCGAGGGCCCGGAGGCAGGCCCGCAGGTGCCCGGCGTCGTCGCGGACGGGGATGACGACGGAGACCGTCGGCCGCCGGACGGTCGGGGTCTCGCCCACCGGCCGCGAGCCTTCGCCGCGGAGACGGGCCGCCGGGCGCACCGCGAACCCGATCCGGGCGTCGGGGTGGAGGCGGGGCCGGGCGACGGATCGTCCTACGAGCATGCGTCGAGCCTAGGCTCTCCCCGTCGCGGCGACCGGCGGTCGGCGTCGGCCGCCTGCCTCGACGGCCTGCCCCGCGGATGCCCGCCGCGGCCCCGGAGAGCCGCCTCAGGTGCGCCGTCCCTCCGCCTCCCAGGCGAGCGCCACGTCGAGCAGCTCCGAGATGAGGTCGGGGTACGCGACGCCCGACGCGCCCCAGCAGGCGGGGAACATCGAGATGGGCGTGAAGCCGGGCATCGTGTTGATCTCGTTGAGCACGAACCCCTCGGCCGTCAGGAAGAAGTCCACGCGCGCGAGGCCGCGGGCGCCGACGGCGCGGAAGGCGCGGATCGACAGCTCCTGCATGTCGGCGAGCTGATCCGCGGTCACGTCCGCCGGGCACACCAGCTGGATGCCGTCGGCGCCCAGGTACTTCGCCTCGAAGTCGTAGAAGTCGCGGCCGGAGACGACGATCTCGCCCGCGACGGACGCGCGCGGCAGCGTGCCGGGCCCGCCGTCGAGGATCGCGCACTCCACCTCGCGTCCGACGAGGCCGGCCTCGACGAGCACGCGGTCGTCCTCCCGGAACGCGGTCGCGAGGGCGGCGTCGAGCTCCCCCGGCTCCGCCACGCGGCTCACGCCGACGCTCGATCCGGCGCGCGCCGGCTTCACGAACGCGGGCAGGGCGAGCTCCGCCGCCCGGGCGCGGACGGCGTCGGGGTCGGCCTCCCAGTCGCGTCGCGTCACGGTGGTCCACGGCGCCACGGCGATTCCGGCGTCGCGCAGCACCGTCTTCGCGAAGTGCTTGTCCATCCCGAGCGCCGAGGCCAGCACGCCCGAGCCGACGTACGGGAGGCCGGCGAGCTCGAGCATCCCCTGCACCGTCCCGTCCTCGCCCTGGGTGCCGTGGAGGATGGGGAACACGACGTCGACGCGGCCGAGCGAGCGCTCGGGGCCGTCCGCGTCCCGCACGTGCAGCTCGCGCGACGACGCGTCCTCCGGCCAGCGCACGCGCGTGCCGTTGTCGGCGACCTCGGGCAGGGCCTCGGCGTCGAGCGCGAGGGCGGACGCGTCGTCCGCCTGCAGCGTCATGGCGCCGCGGCGGGTGACGCCCACCGGGATCACCTCGAAGCGCTCCCGGTCGAGCGCGCCGAGGACCCCGCTCGCCGTCGCGCAGCTGATGGAGTGCTCGCTGGACGTCCCGCCGAACAGCAGGACGACGCGGATGCGGTCGGCCATGGTCATTCCCCCTGCGGAGTGTCGTCGTCGGTCGTGAGGTGCGGGGCGATGTCGCGCGGCGAGAGCGTGCCCGCGAGCACCTGCGACACCTGCTCGACGATGGGCATCACCACGCCGCGCTGGCGGGCGAGCTCGAGCACGGGCGCCACGGAGGAGAGCCCCTCGGCGGTCTGCTGCATGCGCGACACGACGTCGCCGAAGCTGTAGCCCTGGCCGAGCAGGCGGCCGGCCGTGTTGTTGCGGGACAGCGACGACTCGCACGTGGCGATGAGGTCGCCGAGCCCCGCGAGGCCCGCGAGGGTCTCGGCCCGGGCGCCGTAGGCGACGGAGAACGCGGTCATCTCGGCGAGGCCGCGGGTGATGATCGACGCCTTCGTGTTCTCGCCGTACCCCACGCCGTCGACGATCCCGACCGCCACCGCGATGAGGTTCTTGAGCACGCCGCCGAACTCGGTCCCGATCACGTCGGTGTTCACGAACGACCGGAAGTAGGGGTTGCGGGCGATCTTGGCGATGCGCTCCGCCGTGGCCGGATCCGCCGACGACACGACCGCGGCGGTCGGCTGCTCGCGCGCGATCTCGAGCGCCAGGTTCGGGCCCGACGCCACGGCGATGCGCGCGGCACCGAGCCCCAGCGTCTCCGCGATGACCTCGCTCATGCGCAGGCCCGTGCCCTTCTCCACGCCCTTCATGAGGCTGACGACGACGGCGTCCGCCGGGATCAGCTCCCGGGCCGCCTCGAGGTTCTGGCGCAGCGTCTGGCTGGGGACCGAGACGAACACGTCCGTGGCGCCGTCGAGCACCCGCTCCAGGGAGGCGTCCGCCGTGAGCCGGCGCGGGAGGTTCACGCCCGGCAGGTAGTCGCTGTTGCGCTGCGCCTCGGAGATCTCCCGCGCGAGCTCGGGGCGGCGTGCCCACATGAGCACGTCGCTGCCGCCGTCGGCCATGACCTTGGCGAAGGTCGTGCCCCAGCTGCCGGCGCCGAGGACGACGACCTTGCGGCGCTCCCCCGGGCCTGCCGTCGCGTCGACGGGCGTCGATGCGGACGCGCTCGGGACGGTGGATCCTGCGGGTCGGGGGCTCGCGGTCGCGTCACTCAAATCGGCCGGTCTCCTTCTGGTTGTTCGAGCGGGGGTCCCAGCGCTCGGTGGGGGCGGTCTCGCCGCGGAGCTCCTCGAGGAGCTCCGTGATGGCGGCCATGACGACCGCGGTCGCCTCGGTCAGGGTCGCGGAGTCGAGGCTCCGGTCGCGGAAGCGGGAGAGGTCGACCGGCTCGCCGACGGCCACGTGGACGGTCGAGCGCGGGAACAGGCGCACGCGCTTCGAGTAGCGGCCCATGAGCTGCTGCGTGCCCCAGTGCGCCATCGGGACCACGGGGATCCCGGCCTGCAGCGCGAGCCGCACGGCGCCGGTCTTGCCCCGCATGGGCCAGAGGTCGGGGTCGCGCGTGAGCGTGCCCTCCGGATACACGACGACGATGCGG
This sequence comes from Clavibacter tessellarius, assembly GCF_001618005.1. Classification (GTDB taxonomy): domain Bacteria; phylum Actinomycetota; class Actinomycetes; order Actinomycetales; family Microbacteriaceae; genus Clavibacter; species Clavibacter tessellarius_A. Next base: position 40,170 of record NZ_LQXA01000015.1, on the reverse strand, counting down.
CCGTCGCGCGCCAGGTCCTTCGCGGCGGTGAGGGCCTCGCCGCCGCGGACGCCGCCGTCGCGCTGCACCGGGATCTGCCCCGAGCGGCGGAGGAACCAGCCGACCACCGGGACGTCGAACAGCGACGCCTTCGCGAGGAACCGCGGCAGCCGCCCGAGCTTCCACGCCACGGCCCCCATGACCACCGGGTCGATCTCGCTGTAGTGGTTGGGCGCCAGCACGTACGAGCCCGTTCGCGGGAGCCGCTCGGGGTGCCGGATCTCGAACCGGACGGCCGTGTTCAGCACCGGCAGCACGAGGGCGGCCAGCACCCAGAAGATCGACGGTAGGGCCTTCTCGTTCGCCATGGGTGCTCCGGTCGGGTCGCGGTCGTCGTCGGGCGCCCGCCGGGTGCGGTCCACCCGGCGGATGGCCGGGCGCGTCCCTGCGGACGGGCCCGGCCGGCGGGGCGGCGCGGGGCGCCGCCGGCGAGGCTAGCCCTCGTAGGAGAAGTCCGCGCCGAGCTGGCGCAGCTTCCCGATGAAGTCCTCGTAGCCGCGGGAGATGATCCCCACGTTGCTGACGGTGGACCGGCCCTCGGCCGTCAGCGCGGCGATGAGGTGGCTGAAGCCGCCGCGCAGGTCCGGCACGGTGATGTCCGCGCCGTGCAGGTGCGTCGGCCCCGTGATGACCGCGGCCTGCTCGAAGTCGCGCCGCGCCACGCGGCGCTCGTGGCCCTCGAGGCCCTCCTTGTGGACGACGATGTCCGCGCCCATCTCGTTGAGCGCGTCCGTGAAGCCGAAGCGGTTCTCGTACACGGTCTCGTGGATGATCGAGACGCCGGGCGCCTGCGTGAGCGCCACGACGAGCGGCTGCTGCCAGTCCGTCATGAAGCCCGGGTGCACGTCGGTCTCGATGACCACGGGCTTGAGGTCGCCGCCCGGGTGGTAGAACCGGATGCCGTCCTCCTCGATGTCGAACGCGCCGCCCACCTTCCGGAACACGTTGAGGAACGTCATCATCTCGGCCTGGCGGACACCGCCGACGAAGATGTCGCCGCCGGTCGCGAGCGCGGCGGAGGCCCAGCTCGCGGCCTCGTTGCGGTCGAAGAGCGCGCGGTGCGTGTAGCCCTCGAGGCGGTCGACGCCCTCGATGAGGATCACGCGGTTCGGCTCCACGGAGATGATCGCGCCCATCTTCTGCAGGATCGCGATGAGGTCCATGATCTCCGGCTCGATGGCCGCGTTCTTCAGCTCCGTGACGCCCTTCGCGCGGACGCCCGTGAGGAGCACCTGCTCGGTCGCGCCCACGCTCGGGTAGGGCAGCTCGACGTTCGCGCCCTTCAGCCCGTCCGGCGCCGTGAGGCGGATGCCGCTCGGGAGCTTCTCGACGACGGCGCCGAACGCGCGCAGCGCGTCCAGGTGGAAGTCGATGGGGCGGTCGCCGATGCGGCAGCCGCCGAGGTCGGGGATGAACGCCTCGCCGAGGCGGTGCAGCAGCGGGCCGCAGAAGAGGATCGGGATCCGCGAGCTGCCGGCGTGCGCGTCGATGTCCGCCATGTGGGCGCTCTCGACGTCCTTCGGGTCGAGGATGAGGTCGCCCTCCTGCTCGCCCTTGCGGAGCGTCACGCCGTGCACCTCGAGGAGCCCGGAGACGACGCGGACGTCGCTGATGTCGGGAACCGAGCGCAGCAGGCTGGGGCTCTCGCCGAGGAGGGAGGCGACCATGGCCTTGGTGGCCAGGTTCTTCGCCCCGCGGACCTCGATGCGGCCACGCAGCGGGATCCCGCCGTTGATGACGATGGAGTCGGACAGGAGGCCCACCCGCTCCCCCGCCTTCTTGGCGTCGCTGACTAGTGAGTTCATTCAGTTCTCCAGAGCTGCCGGCCGGGCCGGCAAGGTGCGCGGGCGCCATGCGGCCCGTTCGTGTTCGAAGGTGGTGATGGCGTCCTCATCCCGGAGGGTGAGGGCGATGTCGTCGAGCCCCTCGAGGAGCCGCCACCGAGTGTATTCGTCGATCTCGAAGGGGACCGTCAGGCCGGGTGCCGTGGCGACCCGCTCGATGAGATCGACGGTGAGGTCGAGCCCGGGCTCCGCGTCCATCGCGGTCCACAGCCTCTCGACGTCGTCCTCGCTCACGATGCCCGTGAGGAGGCCCTGCTTCCCGGAGTTGCCCCGGAAGATGTCGCCGAACCTCGGGCTGAGCACGGCGCGGAAGCCGTAGTCGCGCAGCGCCCACACGGCGTGCTCGCGGGACGAGCCCGTGCCGAAGTCCGGACCGGCGACGAGGACGGTGGCGCCCTCGTAGACCGGCTGGTTGATGAAGAAGCCGGGGTCCTTGCGCCACTGGAAGAACAGCGCGTCCTCGAACCCGGTCTTGGTGACCCGCTTGAGGAACTGGGACGGGACGATCTGGTCGGTGTCGACGTTGGACTGCCTGAGCGGGACGGCGGTGCCGGTGACGCGGGTGATGGGCTCCACGGCTCAGGCCCCCTGTCCGACGGCGGCGGCCATGCGCACCGTGGACGCGTCGACGACGCCGTCCTCCTGCAGGTCCCACGGGCTCGACAGCGTGCCGCGGATGGCGGTGGCCGCGGCCACGAGCGGCGACACGAGGTGCGTGCGACCGCCCTTGCCCTGGCGGCCCTCGAAGTTGCGGTTGCTGGTGGAGGCGCAGCGCTCCCCCGGCGCGAGCTGGTCCGGGTTCATGCCGAGGCACATCGAGCAGCCCGCGAAGCGCCACTCGGCACCGAAGTCCATGAAGACCTCGTCGATGCCCTCGGCCTCGGCCTCGAGCCGGACGCGCGCGCTGCCGGGGACGACCATCACGCGGACGCCCTCGGCCTTGGTGCGGCCGCGCACGATCTCGGCGGCGGCGCGCAGGTCCTCCACCCGGCTGTTGGTGCAGGAGCCGATGAACACGGTGTCGACCCGGATGTCCTTCATGGGCGTGCCGGGGGCGAGGTCCATGTAGGCGAGGGCGCGCTCGGCGGCGGCGCGCTCGTTCGGGTCGGCGACGGCGGCGGGATCCGGCACGGGCTCGCTCAGCGAGACGCCCTGGCCGGGGTTCGTGCCCCACGTCACGAAGGGCTCGAGCGCGTCGGCGTCGAGGTGGACCTCGGCGTCGAACACCGCGTCGTCGTCGGTGGCGAGCGTCTCCCAGTAGGCGACGGCCTCGTCCCAGTCGGCGCCCGTCGGGGCGTGCGGCCGACCGCGGAGGTAGTCGTACGTGGTCTGGTCGGGAGCGATCATGCCCGCGCGCGCGCCGGCCTCGATCGACATGTTGCAGATCGTCATGCGGCCCTCCATGGAGAGCGAGCGGATGGCGCTGCCGCGGTACTCGAGCACGTGGCCCTGGCCCCCGCCCGTGCCGATCCGCGCGATGACCGCGAGGATGATGTCCTTGGCCGTGACACCCGGGCGCAGGGTGCCCTCCACGGTGACCGCCATGGTCTTGAACGGCTGGAGCGGCAGCGTCTGCGTCGCCAGGACGTGCTCGACCTCGCTCGTGCCGATGCCGAAGGCCATGGCGCCGAACGCGCCGTGGGTGGACGTGTGCGAGTCGCCGCAGACGACCGTGATGCCGGGCATCGTCAGGCCCAGCTGCGGGCCGACCACGTGGACGATGCCCTGCTCGATGTCGCCGAGGGAGTGCAGGCGGATCCCGAACTCCTCGGCGTTGGCGCGGAGGGCGTGGATCTGCGTGCGGCTCGTGAGGTCGGCGATGGGCCGGTCGATGCCGACCGTCGGCGTGTTGTGGTCCTCGGTGGCGATGGTGAGGTCCGGGCGGCGCACGGGGCGGCCGGCGAGGCGGAGGCCGTCGAAGGCCTGGGCGCTGGTGACCTCGTGCACGAGATGGAGGTCGATGTAGAGGAGGTCGGGGGTGCCATCCTCCCCCGCGGCGACCAGGTGGTCGGCCCACACCTTCTCGGCCAGGGTCTTCGCAGTCCGCACGCGGCTCTCCTCATGGCAGGGGCGCGAGGGTGCCCTCGCGCATCATGGGAGTCTAACGCCGGGTGCCCGCGGCTATTCCTCAGGTGCGGGGCGCGCCCGCGGACGCGTCGGCCTCCGGCTGCTCGTCGGACGCCGCCTCGATCACGACGACCGTGACGTTGTCCCGGCCCCCGGACGCCAGGGCCTGCGCCACCAGCGCGTCGGCGGCGCGGTCCACGCCGCCGCCGTCCTCGTGCGCGAGGCGCAGGACCGCGTCGATGGCGTCGTCGTCGAGCTCCTTGGTGAGCCCGTCCGAGCAGATGAGGAAGACCTGGTGCGCGGCGACCGGCAGCAGCCACTCGTCCGCGGCGACCTCGTCGTGCGAGCCCACGGCCCGCGTGATGAGGTTCCGCACCGGGCTGCGCTCGGCCTCCGCGCGCGTCATGCGCCCCTGGTCGACGAGCTCCTGCACGGCGGAGTGGTCGACGGTGACCTGCTGCAGGCGCCCGTCCGTCCACGCGTAGACGCGCGAGTCGCCGACGTTGAAGACCATCCAGAGGGGCTCGCCGTCATCGGCGCGCACGAGGGCGATGCCGGCGAGCGTGGTGCCCGCCACCGTGCCCGGCGGGTCGTCGCCCGTGATGAGGTCGCCGATCGCCTCGTTGGAGGCCTCGACGGCCTCCACGATGAGGTCGCGCGTCACGGGCTGCTCGCCCGTCAGCCCGCCGAAGGTCTCGACGAGCGTGGCGCTCGCCCGGTCGCCGAACGCGTGGCCGCCCATGCCGTCGGCCACGAGCCACACCGGCGGATCCGCCAGCAGGCCGTCCTCGTTGACGGCGCGGACGCTGCCCACGTCGGTGCGGGCGGCCCAGGAGACGTCGATCCTGCGGCCGCCGATCGCGATGCTGCGGGCGTCGGTCACCGGTCGGACCGGTCGTCGTCGGCGCGATCGACCGGCGCGGCACCGGCGTCGGGGCCGGTGACGGGCGTGCCGTCGGCGCGCATCCTGATGAGGCTCGCGACCGTCGCGACGAGCATGGAGGCGAGGATCACCACGAGGCTCACCACGGTCGGGATCTCGGGCGCCCACTCGATCCCCCGGCCGCCGTTGACGAACGGCAGGGTGTTCTCGTGCATCGCGTGCAGCACGAGCTTGACGCCGATGAAGAAGAGGATGAACGCGATCCCGTACTTGAGGTACACGAGCCGGTCGAGCAGCCCGCCGAGCAGGAAGTAGAGCTGGCGGAGGCCCATGAGGGCGAAGATGTTCGCGGTGAACACGATGAACGGCGACTCCGTGATGCCGAAGATGGCCGGGATCGAGTCGAGCGCGAAGATCAGGTCCGTCGTGCCGATCGAGACGAACACGATCACCATCGGCGTGAGCACCTTGCGGCCGTCGACGACGGTGCGCACCTTGGAGCCGTCGAAGTCGGGCGCGATCTTCAGACGTCGGCGGAGGAAGCGGATGAACAGCGAGTCCTCGCTGTCCTCGTCCTCGTCGCCGACGGCCTGCTTCACAGCCGTGTAGAGCAGGAACGCGCCGAAGATGTAGAAGATCCAGCTGTAGCTCTCGATGAGCTCGGCGCCCAGCAGGATGAAGACGCCGCGCAGCACGAGCGCGATGATGATGCCCACCATCAGCACCTCCTGCTGGTACTTCCGGGGCACGCTGAACCGCCCCATGATGATGACGAAGACGAAGAGGTTGTCGATGCTGAGGCTGTACTCGGTGAGCCAGCCCGCCACGAACTGGCCCGCGTGCTCGGGTCCGCCGACGACGAGCATGATGACCGCGAACACGAGCGCGAGCCCCACGTAGAACGCGACCCAGAGGGCCGACTCCTTCGTGGACGGCACGTGCGGGCGCCGGTACACGATGAGCAGGTCGGCGACGAGGACGACGACCAGGATCGTCAGCGAGACGATCTCGAACAGGGGCGGGAGGACCAGGGGCACGCGGACGCCTTCTTCAGCGGGAGGGAGGGGGAGGCGGCACGAGGACGCCTCGACGAAACTACAGGTCGCCCGACGGGTTGTTCACAATTCCCTCATGCGGGGCATCCGGCCAGCGGCCCCGCACTACGTTGATGGACCATGACACGAGACGCACGCCCCATGGCCGTCCTGGCGAACGAGCTCGATGCCCGCGACCGCGCCGACGACGCCGCCACCCCGAGGCGCCGGGGGCCGCGCACCTCCGGCGACGCGCGCGCCAGCATCATCGACGCGGCCCGCATGCTGTTCATCGAGTCGGGCGCCGACCGCGTCAGCGCCCGCCGCATCGCCGCCACGGCCGGCGTCGACCCCAGCCTCGTCCGCTACTACTTCGGCTCGCTGGAGGCGCTCCTCGAGGAGGCGCTGCGCCCCTCGGACGACCTGGTCGCCCCGTACCTCCGCCTCCGCGAGCTGCCCGTCGAGGAGCGCGGCGCCGCCCTCGTCGACGCGGCTCTGCACACGTGGGAGCACCCGGTGGGGTCCACGATCATGCGCTGGGTCACCGTCACCTCGGACCACGACAGCGGCGCGTACCGCCGCTTCGTCGAGGCCGCCCCGCAGCACTGGACCAACGCGCTGCCCGAGGGCACGCCCCCCGAGGAGGCGGACATCCGCAACTCCCTCGTCGGCGCGGCGCTCGGCGGCATCGCCATCACGCGCTACATCTGGCGCAGCGAGCCCATCGCGAGCATGCCCCGCGAGATGGTCGTCGCCCTGCACGGACCCGTCGTGCAGGGGTTCCTGACGGGGCCCCTCCCGGACCTGCCGGCCGCCGACGCCACGCAGCCCGCCGCCTGACCGGACGGGCCGAGGCGGCCCGGGACCGGCGCTGCGGTTCAGGGGCGGTCGGTCAGCTCCTCGCGCACGGCCAGCGGCTTCCGCACGAGCTTGTGCGGGGCGGCCTGCGCGACGGGCTTGAGGGTGAGCAGGTCGACGTTCACGTGCGGCGGCAGCTCCACCGCGTGGACGATGGCCTCGGCCACGTCCTCCGCCGTGAGCGGGCCGGGCACGCCGTCGTAGACGGCGTCGGCCCGGGCCCGGTCCCCGCCGAAGCGCACGAGGGAGAACTCCTCGGTGCGCACCTGGCCGGGCGCGATCTCGATCACGCGGATCGGCTCGCCCGCGAGCTCCAGGCGCAGCACGCCGAGCATCGCGTGCACCGCGGCCTTCGCGGCGTTGTACCCGCCGCCGCCCTCGTAGGGAACGTGCGCGGCGATCGAGCTGACCGTCACCACGTCGGCGCTGCCGCCCGCCGGCACGCCCGCGCGCAGCAGCGGCAGCAGCGCGCTCGTCACACGCTGCACGGCGAGCACGTTGATCTCGTACATCCAGGCCCAGTCCGCGGCGGATCCGCCCTCGACCGAGTCGGTGCCGACCGCTCCCCCGGCGTTGTTGACGAGCGCGTGCACGTCCCCCGTCTCGCGGAGGTGGTCGCGCAGGGAGTCGACGTCGGCCTGCACGGTGAGGTCGGCGACCGCGTAGGAGGCGCCGGTCTCCTCGGCGAGCGCCCGCAGGCGGTCCTCGCGGCGGGCGACGCCGACGACGTCCCATCCGCGGCTCCGGAACAGGCGGACGGTGGCGGCGCCGATGCCCGAGCTCGCACCCGTGACGACGACCCTCTTGGCTGTGGACATGACCCCAGCGTAGGGAACGCGCGGACCCGGAGGGTTACGCCCCGCGACGCCTCGCGTTGACCCGGCCGCGACGCCCTTCCTAGTGTCGGCGTGCGCCCGACCGCGGCGCGCACCGACAGGGGAAGGACGGGCCCGACATGAGCGACCACGACGAGGACCGAGCGGCCGGCTGGCGCTTCGAGACGCAGCAGATCCACGCGGGGGCGGCGCCGGATCCGGTCACGCACGCACGCGCCACGCCGATCTACCAGACCACGTCCTACGTGTTCGACGACGCGCAGCACGCGCAGGACCTCTTCGCGCTGGCGCAGCCCGGGAACATCTACACGCGCATCATGAACCCGACGCAGGCCGTGGTCGAGGAGCGCGTCGCCGCCCTCGAGGGCGGCACGGCGGCGCTCCTGGTGGCGTCCGGGCAGTCGGCGTCGACGTTCGCGGTGCTCAACATCGCCGAGGCGGGCGACCACATCGTCTCCAGCTCCTCCATCTACGGCGGCACCTACAACCTCTTCAAGTACACGCTCGCGAAGCTCGGGATCGAGACGACGTTCGTCGAGGACCAGGACGACCCCGAGGCTTGGTCACGCGCGGTGCGGCCGAACACCAAGCTCTTCTTCGCGGAGACCATCGGCAACCCGCGCATCAACATCCTCGACATCCGGAGCGTCGCCGACCGGGCGCACGAGGCCGGCGTCCCGCTCATCGTGGACAACACGATCGCGACGCCCTACCTCATCCGCCCGTTCGAGCACGGCGCGGACGTCGTGGTGCACTCGGCGACCAAGTTCCTCGGCGGCCACGGCACCGTGATCGGCGGCCTCGTCGTGGACGGCGGGCGCTTCCCGTGGTCCGAGCACGCGGAGCGCTTCCCGGGGCTCACGACGCCCGACGCCTCGTACCACGGCGTCACGTACGCGGACGCCGTGGGCGACGGGATCGCCTACGTCACCAAGGCGCGCGTGCAGCTGCTCCGCGACCTGGGCGCCTCGATCGCGCCGGCGAGCGCCTGGCAGCTCATCCAGGGCATCGAGACTCTGAGCCTGCGGATCGAGCGGCACGTGCAGAACGCCCAGGCCGTCGCGGAGTGGCTCGAGGCGCACGAGGACGTCGCGGCGGTGTACTACGCCGGCCTGCCGTCGAGCCCGTGGCGGGCGGCGGCCGACCGCTACGCCCCGCGCGGCGTCGGCGCCGTGCTCTCGTTCGAGCTCAAGGGCGGCGTGGACGCCGGGCGTGCGCTCGTGGACTCGCTGCAGCTGTTCAGCCACCTGGCGAACATCGGCGACGTGCGGAGCCTCGTGATCCACCCCGCGTCGACCACGCACGCCCAGCTGACGCCCGAGCAGCAGCTCACCGCCGGCGTCACCCCGGGGCTGGTGCGGCTGTCCGTCGGGCTCGAGAGCATCGACGACATCCTCGACGACCTCGGGAGCGGCCTGCGGGCGGCGCGGGCCGTCAAGGAGGCCGCGAACGGATCGGCGTCCGCGGACGCCGCGGCGCACGGGGCGTAACACTCCGCGCGCGCGTCGCCCGCGGTGCTTCACTGGTCGGGATGGACTGGCAGACACCCGAGGACACCGTCCCGTCGAGCCTGGTGACGGACGCGCAGATCCGCTCCCTGATCGGCCGGCCGCCCGCATCCGGGGCGTGGCGCGAGGGCGACCCCGTCGCCGACCGGCTCTTCGCGTCGATCGGCGACGTGGAGCTCGAGGTGGGCGGGCGGGTGCCCTCCGTCCGCGTCGCGTACGAGACCTTCGGCGAGCGGGACGCGGACGGGCGGAACGCCGTCCTCGTCCTCCACGCGCTCACGGGGGACAGCCACCTGCGCGGTCCCGCCGGCCCCGGGCAGCCGACCGGCGGGTGGTGGTCCGGCATCGTCGGGCCCGGGCTCGCGATCGACACCGACCGCTGGTTCGTCGTCGCCCCCAACATGCTCGGGGGCTGCCAGGGCACGACGGGTCCGGCCTCGCTCGCGCCCGACGGCGCGGAGTGGGGCGACCGGTTCCCCTTCATCACCATCCGCGACCAGGTCGCCGTGCAGGCGGCGTTGGCGGACGCGCTCGGGATCGACGTGTGGGCGGCGGTCGTCGGCGGGTCCATGGGCGGCATGCAGGCGCTCGAGTGGGGGGTCGGCCACCCCGACCGGATGCGGCGGCTCGCGGTGCTCGCGGCCCCGGCCCTCGCGAGCGCCGACCAGATCGCGCTCAACTCCGTCCAAGCCGAGGCGATCCGGATGGATCCCGCCTACCGGGACGGCGACTACTTCGACGCGGCCGACGGCGACGGGCCACACCGCGGACTCGCCCTCGCCCGCCGCATGGCGCTCCTCAACTACCGGAGCCCCGACGAGCTCAACCAGCGCTTCGCGCGGTCGTGGCAGAGCGGCATCAGCCCCCTGGGCGATGCCGGACGGTACGCGGTCGAGTCGTACCTCGACTTCCACGGCAACAAGTTCACGCGACGCTTCGACGCGACGAGCTACATCCGCCTCATCGACGCCATGAGCTCGCACGACGTCGGCCGGGGACGAGACGGCATCCCTGCCGCGCTCGCCCGGGTCCGCGCCGCCACGCTCGTGCTCGGGATCGACAGCGACCGGCTCTTCCCCGTGGACGACCAGCGGCTCATCGCCCGACACGTCCCGGGCTCGATCGACGGCGGCGAGGTGGTGGTGATCTCCTCCGACTACGGGCACGACGGCTTCCTCATCGAGGGTGAGGCCGTGGGCCGAGAGCTCGCCCGGCTCCTGGCTACGGAGGCCTAGGAGCAGCGCCCCAGTCCGGGGGTGAGTTCGGCGTGCGCCGTCGCCGCGCGACATCATGCGTTCCTATGCTTCCCCTGGGAGCACGCCGCCGCCTCCGGGCGCCGGCGCACGAGGGGAGCACCGATGAGCCGACGGCCGCCGCACGCGACGGGTCAGGGCCACCGGGTCCGCGTGGCCCTCGTGGACGACCACGTCCTGCTGCTCGACGGGCTGAGCGCGCGCCTGTCCCGGCCGCGCACGGGGGTCGACGTCGTGGCGACGTCGCCCACCTGGAGCGGGCTGATCCGCGACGAGCGCTTCCCCGACGCCTTCGACGTCGTGGTCCTCGACCTCGCCCTCCGGGACGACGTGCCGGTGGCGCAGAAGATCCGCACGCTCACGGGCGCCGGCCTCAGCTCCGTGCTGCTCAGCACGCATGCCGACGCGTCGACCATCCACGGGGCCATGCGGGCGGGCGCCGCAGCCGTCGTGCCCAAGGCCGAGTCGTCGGAGGAGCTGATCGCGACCATCCACGCGGCCGCAGACGGCACGCCGCGCCAGACCACGCTCGTGCAGCGCGCGATGCAGGACTTCCACGCCGCGGAGGACCCGCGCCTCGGCCAGCAGGAGCAGCGCGCGCTCGTGCTCTACGCGGGCGGGCGCTCGATCCGCGACGTCGCGGAGGCGATGAGCACGACCGAGGAGACCGTCAAGTCGTACATCAAGCGCGGCCGCCGGAAGTACCTGCACGCGGGCACCGACCTCGGCACCAAGGTGCTGCTGCGCCGTCACGCCATCCGCCACGGCTGGATCTCCCCGGAGTAGCCGGATCCGCGTGGTCGCCCGAGGCCGGCGGGCCACCGAGGGTAGGGCATGTGGATGATCAGCGCGCGCGAGACCCGGACGTGACAAGTGCTTCGTGCACGCGCCTAGGATCGAGGCACACCCAGCGCGCGCCTCCGGCGGCGTCGCACTCCGAGCGGGGACCCGATGGATCGCATGAAGCGCGAGCGCGAGCGCCTGCTGCAGAGGACGGCGCGCGTCTACGGCCTGTGCTTCACGGCCGTCGCCGCCGCCTGCATCGTGCTGCCGGGCGAGCTGTCGCTGCCCGTCGAGGCCGCGAGCCTCGCCCTCCTGGCCGTCCTCGCCCTCGCGCAGTGGCGCCTCGGCGTCGACGCGGGCCGCCGGTGGATGGTGGCGGTCGTGGTCGCGGGCATCGCCGCGATGGTCGTCGCGCAGCTCGGCGGACGGAGCGCCTCGTCGCTCACCGCGCTCACCCACGTCTCCGCCGGTTCCGTCGGCTCCCTCGCCCTCCTAGAGACCATGAAGCGCGGGCGGCTCCGCATCGTCGTGGCCGCGTTCGCCCTCACCAGCACCGCGGCCGTCGCCTCGTCCTGGGGCACCCCGGCGTTCCCGTACGTCGTCCTCGTGCACGTGTTTGGCTGGCTGCTCGTCGCGATCCTCGGCTACTGGCTCAGCGTGGCGATCCGTCGGGTCGGCCGGCGCATCACCGACGTCGGCCGCGCCCACCGGGCCGAGCGGTTGGCCAGCGAGCTCGAGGCCCAGCGCCGCCAGGGCGCGCGCCTGCTGCACGACACCGTGCTCGCGACCCTCACGCTCCTCGCCCACTCGGGCGTCGGCGTCACCCCGCAGGCCATGCGCCAGCAGGCGGCGGACGACGCGCGGCTCCTCCGGCAGCTCCGGCTGGGCGCCAATCCGACGCCGCAGGCCTCCGGCGGCTACACGCTGGAGCCCGTGGAGCAGTCGGTGCTCGGGAACACGCTCGAGTCGGTCAAGCAGCGGTTCGGCCGGATGGGCCTCGAGGTCAGCTGGCACGGGACCGGCCAGGTGCTGCTGCCGAGCGACATCCTCGACGCCTTCCTGCTCTCCCTCGCCGAGTGCCTGGAGAACGTCCGCCGGCACGCGGGCGTCACCGAGGCGCACGTGACCATCACCGACGACGACACGACCGTGCGGGCCATGGTCACCGACGCGGGCGTGGGCTTCGACCTCTCGCACGTGGATCCGGCGAAGCTCGGCTTCAAGGAGTCCGTCGTCGCGCGGCTCAAGGACGTCGGCGGGAACGCGCGGCTGTTCTCGTCGCCCGGATCCGGCACGACCGTCGTGCTGGAGGTGCCCAGGTGAGCCGCACCGACCGGTCCGCGCCGGCCCGCACCAGCCGCCGCATCCGGCTGCCGGAGGGGACGCCGGCGCAGCCCACGTCCATCGGCCTCGGCTACCTGGGAGCGGGGTCCGCGGTCGTGTGCGCCATCGCGCTGGGCTACGGGCTCGTGCGGTTCGCGCTCGAGTACCGCACGCTCCCGGCGCCGGGCCTCGCCGCGACGGCCTGGATCCTCCTGGTCGCGCTCCTCGTCGCGTCCGTCGTCGCCGTGCGGGCGCTCCGCGACAGGATGCCCGGCCCGCTCATGGCCGTCTTCGTCGCCGGGCTCGGCATCGTCGTCGCCCTCGACCTGGTGGCCGTGTGGCCCCTGGGCGACGTGATGCAGCACGCCACCGCGGGCGTCGCGGCCGGCGCGGCCCTGCTCACGACCGTGACCTACCGCCCGGCCCGGGAGGTCCTCGTGGTCGACGCGGCCCTCGGTGCCGTGCTCCTCCTCGTCTTCCTGGTGTCGGATCCCGTGCGGCCCGGTGATCTCGCGCCCGAGATCTCGGCCATCGCCCGCGCCGTGGTCCCCGCCGCGTTCGGCGTCGCCGTCGTCCGCGGCTTCCGTCGCGTCGTGGAGATGGAGCTCGACCGCGTGCTCGTGCAGAGCACCGTCTCCGCGCCGCGCTACGCGGTGGGCATGCTCGCGTCCGAGGAGCTCGCGCGACTGGACCTCGCCGCCGAGCAGCTGCTCGAGGGCGTGGCGACGGGCGACGAGCCGCTGCCCCTGTCGCCGCTGGCCGCGTCGACCGCCGCCTCGCTCGCCACCGAGCTGCGCCTGCACCTCATCGAGGGGCGCCGCGAGACGTGGCTGCACCACGCGATCACGGAGTCGGAGTTCCTCGGACCGGACGTGACCCTCAGCGACCCGAACGCGCTCGCGGGCCTCCTCGACCGCCGCCAGCGCGACGGCCTCCTCTCCGCCGTGTGGCTCCTGCTCACCTCGACGGAGCGGCGCAACGGCGTGCCCGGCGTCTCGGTGCAGCTCGCGCTCGGGCCCCTGCGCGGTCGGCCAGCGGGCGAGCAGCCGGTGCCGCTGCGCCGCGCGATCGTGCCGATCGCCATCACGACCACGGGTCTCCCCCGGACCCGACTCGATCCCTCGACGTGGGATGCTATCGACAAGGTCGGCGCGCACACGGACACCACCCGCGGTGCGAGCCTCCTCATCACGATCGACTGCGTCGTGGACGACCCCGCCGACCGGTGAGGGCCCCGCACAAGGACCGGAGAGCACGTGCCAGCTGAGAACCGACCGATCACCCTCGCCATCGTGGACGACCACAAGATGCTGCTCGGGGCGCTGACCGAGTGGATCCGCAACGCCGCCTCCGACATCGAGATGGTCGCCGCCGTGTCCACCTGGCCGGAGCTGCTCACCCACCCGCGCTTCCCCGTCGACGTGGTCCTCCTCGACCTCGACCTCAAGGACAACCTGCCCATCTCGCTCAAGCTCTCGATGCTGAAGACCACGGGCGTGCCCACCGTGCTCATGAGCACGTACTCGGAGCCCAACGTGGTGCGCGAGGCGCTCGCGTCGGGTGCGCTCGGCTACCTCGTGAAGAGCGAGGACGCGAGCATGATCGTCGACGCCATCCGCCTCGCGGCCGACGGGCAGTCCTACATCTCGAGCGAGCTCGACCTCGCGATCAACAGCACCGACGTGGGCGGCGTGCCCAAGCTCAGCGCGCAGGAGCGCCGGGTCATGGCCCTCTACGGCGGCGGCGAGCCGGTCAAGTCGGTGGCCTACAGCCTGGGCATCTCCGAGGAGACGGCGAAGTCGTACCTCAAGCGGATCCGCGAGAAGTACCGCGTCGCGGGCTTCGACGTGGGCACGAAGGTGGCCCTGCGGAAGCGCGCCATCCAGGACGGCATCCTGCTCCAGGGCGAGTAGCCCGGGCGCCGGGCCCCGGAGGCGCGGTCAGCCCCCGATGCCGATGGGCTGGGTCGAGGGACGCGACCCGTCGACCGGCCCGCGCGCCCCGCGACGCCGGCGGTCGAGCCCGAAGCTCGCCAGCGCGATGCCGAGGCCCGCGACGCTCAGCCCGACGCCCACCAGCGCCGGCGAGGTGTAGCCGAGGCCGGCCCCCACCGTCACGCCGCCGAGCGCCGCGCCGACGGCGTTCCCCGTGTTGAGCGCGGAGTGGTTCAGCGCCGCGGCGATGGACTGCGAGTCGTGCGCCACGTCCATCAGCCGGATCTGGATCCCGGGCGACAGCGCCGCGGCCGACCCGCCGATGAGGAACAGGAACGCGAAGAGCCCGACCGGGTTCGAGGCGGTGAGCACCAGCCCCACGAGCGAGGCGATCAGCAGGCCGAACAGCGACAGCAGCGACGCCCGGACGTCGCGATCCGCCCACCAGCCGCCGACGAGGTTGCCCGTCGTCATGCCGAGCCCCACCACCACCAGCGCGAGCGGCACCGACCACTCCGGCAGGCCGGTCACCTCGGTGACCATGGGCGACACGAAGGTGTAGACGGCGAAGAACCCGCCGAAGCCGATGGCGCCGATGAGGAGCGCGAGCCACACCTGCATGCGGGTGAAGGCGCGCAGCTCCCGGCGGAGCGTGGCATCCGGGTTGCCGTCCTGCGCGGGCACGGCGAGGAAGACGGCGAGGAAGGTGGCGGCGAAGATCGCGGCGACCACGAGGTACGCGATGCGCCACGTGGCGTTCTGCCCGATCCAGGTGACGATGGGCACCCCGATGACGTTCGCGATGGTGAGCCCGGCCAGGACGAACGCGACGCCGCGGGCCCGCTTGCCCTCCCCCATCAGCTGCGCGGCCACGAGCGACGCGATGCCGAAGTACGCGCCGTGCGGCAGGCCCGCGATGAAGCGGGCGAGGACCACGAGGCCGAAGCTCGGCAGGATCGCGCTGAGGACCGTGCCCAGCGTGAACGCGAGCAGCAGCCAGAGGAGGAGCTTCCGCCGCGGCGCACGGGCCGACGCGGCGGCGATGGTCGGCGCTCCCACGACCACCCCGAGGGCGTAGGCGCTGATGAGCGTGCCGGCCTGCGCGTTCGCGGCCTCGGTGGAGCGCGCGGCCACCTCCGGCAGCAGGTCGGCGGCGAGCTGCGGCAGCAGCCCCATCGCGACGAACTCGGTGGTCCCGATGGCGAACCCGCCCATCGCGAGGGCGAGCAGGGCGATGCGGACGCGGGCCGGCGACAGCGTCGCCCGCCCGGAGGTGGGGGGATTCACCCGACGAGCCTAACGGCGGCTCCGACGACGGAGGCGACCGCCCGGCGCGTCAGGCCCCGGTGCCGCGGGCCTCGAGCGCGGACTCGAGCCGCTCCAGCTTGCCCGTCAGCTCGCCCGCGTAGCCGGGCCGGATGTCCGCCTTGAGCACGAGCGAGACGCGCGTCCCGAAGGGCACGACGGCCTCGGTGGCCCGCCTGACGACGTCGAAGCACTCGTCCCACTCGCCCTCGATCGTGGTGAACATCGAGTCGGTGCGGTTCGGCAGCCCGGAGGCGCGGATCACCTCGACGGCGGCGGCCACGGCGTCGTGGACGGACGCGTCGGGCGCGTCGCCCCCGCTGGGAGCGACGGAGAAGGCGACGAGCATGGGGACCCCCGGGGATCGACGGGCGGCGGTGCTCCGGGCGGGCGCCCGGCCGGCGGCCGGCTGTGCGCCCAGGCTACCGAGCGCGCGGCTCCTGTGGACGGTCACCGACGCGCGTCCACGCCTGCCGCGACACTCGTCGAGTACTTGAGGGTTCACATACCGGGCG
This sequence comes from Clavibacter tessellarius, assembly GCF_001618005.1. Classification (GTDB taxonomy): domain Bacteria; phylum Actinomycetota; class Actinomycetes; order Actinomycetales; family Microbacteriaceae; genus Clavibacter; species Clavibacter tessellarius_A. Next base: position 23,988 of record NZ_LQXA01000015.1, on the reverse strand, counting down.
ATCCCGTGCGGCCGCCCGCATCGCACCAGGAGGAGCACGCCATGGAGAAGAAGACGAAGATCATCATCGGGGTGGCGGGCGGCGCGATCGTCGTCGTCGGCGCGTTCGCGGCGTTCGGCGGCCCCCTCTACGCGCAGCTCGCCGGCACGCCCGACGCGCCGCCGTCGCTCTCCGCCAACGCGGCATCCGGCCAGGCGCTCACGAACCTGTCCGGCGACTGGTCCGTGGGCGGCGACTCCTACGCCGGCTACCGGGTGAACGAGGTCCTGAACGGCACGCCCGTCACCGTGAACGGCCGCACGAAGGGCGTCACGGGCGACATCACGGTGACCGGGCAGCAGGTCACCGCCGGCACCATCCAGGTGGACGTGACGACCATGGCGACGGACGCGGCGCCGCGCGATGCGTACTTCCAGGGCGAGGCGATGAAGACGTCGGAGTTCCCGACGGCCACCTTCACGCTCACGCAGCCGATCACGACCGACGGCGTCGAGGCGGGCGTCCCCGCCACGTACGACGTGACCGGCGACCTGACGCTGCACGGTGTCACCAAGCCCGTCACCGCGAAGATGCAGGCCGCCTTCACCGAGGGGTCCGGCCAGATCACGGGCTCCATCCCCATCACGTTCCAGGACTTCGGCGTCCAGGCGCCGAGCCTCGGCTTCGTCACGGTCGAGGACCACGGGTCCGTCGAGTTCTCGCTCGACGTCGCGCCGAAGGCCTAGTCGGAGGCGGATCCCGCCACCAGGTCCCGCACGGCCCTCGGCATCGCCTCGGCGACGTCGAGGGCCGTGATCGGTCCGCCACCGGACGCGCGCTCCCCCGCCCGGCCGTGCAGCCACGCGGCGGCGGCGGCCACCGCGGCGAGCTCGGCGAGCGGATCGGCGGCGTCCGCCACGCGCGTCGACGCCCCGGCCAGCAGGGCCCCGAGCACGCCGCCCAGCACGTCGCCGGACCCCGCCGTCGCGAGCCACGGCGTGCCCGCGCGCACGGCGATGCGCGCCGCCCCGCCGACGACGAGCGTGGTCGCGCCCTTCAGCAGCACGCACACCCCGAGCTCGCGCGCCGCGCGCTCGGCCCACGCGGGCGCGTCCGCGGCGATGTCCTCGGCCGACGCGCGGATGCCCGCCCCCGCCAGCAGCCGCGACAGCTCGCGGAAGTGCGGGGTCACGACGACCGGACCGGTCGCGCGGTCCACGAGGTCGAGCGCGCCCGCGTCGACGAGCGCCGGCAGGCCCTGCGCGAGCGCCGCTGCGAGCGCCGCGGTCGTCTCGTCGTCCCGATGGGCGGCGTCCATGCCGGATCCCACCAGCCACGCCTGCACGCGGCCGTCGGCCGTGACGACCTCGGGGCGTCGCGCGAGGACCGAGGCGGAGGCGCCCGCGGGGCCGAGGTACCGGATCATGCCGACGCCCGTGCGCGCGGCGGCCTCCACGCCGAGGACCGCGGCGCCCGGGTAGCGGTCGGACCCCGTGCGCACGCCCAGGACGCCGCGCGTGTACTTGTCGTCGTCGTCCCGCGGGAGGCGGATCTCCCGCCGGGTGCGCTCCTCGTCCTGCCGGATCCAGCCCTCGGGCACCTGGTCGTCGCGCGCGTCGCTCATCCCCTCACGATAGGCGGGAGGGAATGCGACGACCACGCCGGGCCTTGGGTCCATGAGGCCGCCGTCGCCCTCCGCCCGTCCCCGCGCGCCGCGCCTCCCACCCGGATCCGCGCCGCCGCCCGCCTGGAAGGATCCCCATGACCACGTCCCCGCTCTTCGAGCCGATCACCGTCCGCGGCGTCACCGCCCGCAACCGCATCTGGGTCGCGCCCATGTGCCAGTACAGCATCGACGCGCGCGACGGCGTCCCGGGCGCGTGGCACCTCGCGCACCTCGGCTCGTTCGCCCGGGGCGGCGCCGGCCTCGTGATGGCGGAGGCCACGGGCGTCAGCCCCGAGGCGCGCATCACGCCCGAGGACACCGGCATCTGGGACGACGCCCAGCGCGACGCCTGGAGGCCGATCGTCGACTTCATCCACGGGATGGGCGCCGTCGCCGCGATCCAGCTCGCGCACGCCGGCCGCAAGGCATCCACGTACTCGTTCTCGGGGCGCGGCACGATGCCGGCCGAGGAGGGCGGCTGGGAGACGGTCGCCCCGTCGGCCGAGCCGTTCCCCGGCTACGGCACGCCCGTCGCGCTCGACGCCGCGGGGATCCGGAAGGTCGTCGACGACTTCGCCGCGGCCGCGCGCCGCTCCGTGGACGCCGGCTTCGACGTGCTCGAGCTCCACGCGGCGCACGGGTACCTCCTGCACCAGTTCCTCTCGCCGCTCAGCAACCACCGCGAGGACGAGTTCGGCGGCAGCCTCGAGAACCGGGCGCGCCTGCTGCTCCAGGTGATCGACGCCGTGCGCGCCGAGGTCCCCGACGCGCCGCTGCTGGTGCGCTTCTCCGCCACCGACTGGGCGGGCGACGCCGGCTGGGACGAGGCGCAGACCGCGACCGTCGCCGGCTGGGCGGCCGAGCACGGAGCGGACTTCTTCGACATCTCCACGGGCGGCAACACCACGGGCGTCACCATCCCCGTCGCCCCCGGCTACCAGGTGCCCTTCGCCGAGTACGTGAAGGAGCACGCGAAGGTCGCCCTCAACGCCGTGGGCCTCATCACGGAGCCCGCGCAGGCCGAGGCGGTCGTCGCCGAGGGCCGCGCGGACGCCGTGATGCTCGGCCGCGAGATGCTGCGCGACCCGCACTTCGCGCTCCGCGCCGCGCACGAGCTCGGCGTCGAGATCGACTACTGGCCCAAGCAGTACGACCGCGCCCGCTGGGCGGCCTGACCTCCCCGCGCCGACCACGACGGCCCGGCACCCGCGAGGGGTGCCGGGCCGTCGTCGTGCACGGGGTCAGACCCGCCGGGTGGCGTCCTGCACCTCGCCGACGAGCTCCTCGATGATGTCCTCGAGGAACAGCACGCCCGTCGTCTCGCCCGCCTCCGTGAAGGCGCGCGCGAGGTGGGCTCCGGACCGGCGCATCATCGCGAGCGCGTCCTCGAGCTCGGTGCCCTCGAAGACGGAGACGAGCTGGCGGATCCGCTTGGCCGGCACCGGGCGGACGAACTCGTCGGCCTCGTCGAGGTCGATCACGTCCTTCAGGTGCAGGTAGCCGGACGGCTCACCGGCCTCGTCCACCAGCACGTAGCGCGAGAAGCCGTGCCGCGCGACGGCGCGCTCCACGTCGGAGGGCGACGCGGTCTCGGGCAGGCTGACGAGCGCGCCGAGCGGGATCGCGATGTCCTCGACCTTCTTGCCCGTGAACTCGAACGCCGCGGTGAGCGCGCCCGTGCGGTCCTCCAGCAGCCCCTCGCGCGTCGACTGGTCGACGATGCCCTGCACCTCGTCCAGCGTGAAGGCGCTCGCGGCCTCGTCCTTCGGCTCCACCCGGAACGCGCGCAGCACGGCGTTCGAGATGGCGTTGAGGGCCACGATGAGCGGCTTCACCACGCGGGCGATGCCCACGAGCGGCGGCGCGAGCAGCAGCGCCGCCCGGTCGGGCACCGAGAACGAGATGTTCTTCGGCACCATCTCGCCGAGCACGACGTGCAGGAACGACACCAGGAGCAGCGCGATGACGAACGCGATCGTCGAGATCGCCTCCTCGGGCAGCCCGGTCGCGTGCAGCGGGATCTCGAGCAGGTGGTGGATCGCCGGCTCGGACACGTTGAGGATCAGCAGCGAGCACACGGTGATGCCGAGCTGCGTCGTCGCGAGCATGAGCGTCGCGTGCTCCATGGCGTAGAGCGTGACGCGCGCGGCGCGGCTGCCCTCCTCCGCCCGCGGCTCGATCTGCGACCGCTTCGCGGAGATGACCGCGAACTCGGCGCCGACGAAGAACGCGTTGACGGCGAGCAGCACGACGAGCGCGATGATCCCCCCGGCGTACTCACCCACGGGACGGCTCCTTCCTGCTGGCGGCGCGATCCGCGACGGCCTGGCGGCCCGCCTCGCGATCGGCCTGGCGGCCCGCCTGCCTGTCGGCCTGGCGCTCGGCGCGGGTGGTGCCCACCGCGGTGGCGACGGGCTCGGGCGACGGGGTGAAGCGGATGCGGTCGATGCGCCGGCCGTCGAGCCGCTCGACCCGGAGGATCCCCGTCTCGAGCTGCAGCTCGTCGCCCACGACGGGCAGGCGGCCGAGCTCGCTCATGACGAAGCCGGCGGCCGTCTCGTAGGGGCCCTCCTCGGGGATCCGGAGCCCGGTGCGCTCGAGGAGCTCGTCGGGCCGCAGCATGCCGGGGAACGTCAGCGAGTCGCGCGAGCGGACGACGCCGGCTCGCGTGCGGTCGTGCTCGTCGGCGAGCTCGCCGACCAGCTCCTCCACCAGGTCCTCGAGCGTCGCGACGCCGGCGGTGCCGCCGTACTCGTCCACCACGACGGCCATCTGGAAGCCGCGGCCGCGCAGCTCGCCGAGCAGATCGTCGAGCTTCATGGTCTCGGGCACGCGGATCGCCTCGGACTGCAGCGCCGTGACGGGCACCTGGGCCCGCTTCTCCCGCGGCACGGCCACGGCCTGCTTCACGTGCACGAGGCCGATGACGTCGTCCACGCCGTCGTCGGTGACCGGGAAGCGGGAGTAGCCCGTGGTCATGGCCAGCTCGATCACGGTCTGCGCGCTGTCGGTGCGCTCGACCGACTTCACGCGGAGCCGCGGCGTCATGACGTCGGACGCCGTGAGGTCGGCGAAGCGCAGCGTGCGGCTGAGGAGCATCGCCGTGTCGTCCTCGAGGAGGCCGGCGAGCGCCGAGCGCCGCACGAGCGAGGACAGCTCCTCGGCGCTCCGGGCGCCCGACAGCTCCTCCTTCGGCTCGATGCCGACGAGGCGCAGGATGCCGTTCGCGCTGTCGTTGAGCAGCAGCACGGCGGGCTTGAAGACCGTGGTGAACAGGGTCTGGAACGGGATGACGAGCTTGGCCGTCTCGCGCGGCAGGGCCAGGGCGAAGTTCTTGGGCACCAGCTCGCCGATGATCATCGACAGGAGCGTCGCGACGACGAGCGCCACCACGGTCGACACCGGCGACACGAGCCCCTCGGCGAGGCCCGCGGACGTGAGCGGACCGGCGAGCAGCAGGCTGAGTGCCGGCTCCATCGTGTATCCGGTGAGGAGCGTGGTCAGGGTGATGCCGAGCTGGGCGCTCGAGAGGTGCGTGGAGGTGATTCGGAGGGCGCGGATGGGCGGGCCGAGCCGCTTCTCGCCGCGCTCCTGGCGCTTCTCGAGGTCGGAGCGGTCGAGGTTGACGAGCGCGAACTCGCTGGCCACGAAGAGGCCGGTGCCGAGGGTGAGGAGCAGGCCGACGGCGAGGAGGAGCCATTCATGCACCGGAGCGGCTCCCGGGCACCGGGCGCGCGGCCGGCCTCAGGTCGTGGGCGGCGCGGGGCGGGGGTCTATGAGCAGGAGGGGGGTCGTCCATCGTCCGTCGAGCATACCGGGGCTCACCAGCCGACCGGCAGGGGCTTGCCCTCCTCGTAGCCCGCCGCGGACTGGATCCCGACGGTGGCGCGCTCGGCGAACTCGGCCCGCGTGCGCGCCCCGGCGTAGGTGAACGCGCTGCGGACCCCGGAGGTGATGGTGTCGAGCAGGTCCTCGAGCCCGGGACGGAGCGGGTCGATGCGGATGCGGCTCGTCGAGATCCCCTCCGCGAACAGCGTGCGCCGGGCCAGCTCGAACGCCTCGCGGCGGCCGAAGCGCTCCTGCACGGCGCGGGTGGACGCCATGCCCCAGCTCTCCTTGGCCAGGCCGCCGTCCTCGTCGACGAGCAGGCGGCCGGGCGACTCGACGGTGCCCGCGAACCACGATCCGATCATCACGCTCGCGGCGCCCGCGGCCAACGCGAGGGCCACGTCGCGCGGGTACCGCACGCCCCCGTCCGCCCAGACGAGCGCGCCGGCGGCCCGCGCGGCCTCCGCCGTGTCGAGCACGGCGGAGAACTGCGGGCGGCCGACGGCGGTCATCATGCGCGTGGTGCACATGGCGCCGGGGCCGACGCCGACCTTGACGATGTCCGCTCCCGCCTCGACCAGGTCGCGCGCGCCGCCCGCGGTCACGACGTTGCCGGCGACGAGCGGCACCGCGGGATCGAGCGCCCGCACGGCGCGGACCGCGCGGAGCATCGCCTCCTGGTGCCCGTGGGCGGTGTCGAGCACGATGACGTCCACCCCGGCGGCGAGGAGCGCGCGGGCCCGGCCGACCGGATCGCCGTTGACCCCGACGGCGGCCCCCACGGCGAGGCGGCCGTGTCCGTCGACGGCGGGCGCGTAGACGGTGGAGCGGAGGGCGCTGCGACGGCTCAGCGTGCCGACGAGGCGGCCGTGCGCGAGGACGGGCGCGAAGTCGATGCCGGCCGCGTGCATCAGCTCGAACGCGGCGCGGCCCGTGGGCACGTCGTCGGCGTCCAGGGAGGCGAGCGCGCCGTGCGGGAGGTCGGCGAGGCGCGTGCCGTCCGGGACCCCGGCGAGCTGGGTCCCCTCGAGGCAGCCGACCATCTCCCCGTCGGCGTCCCGCAGCACGATCCCGTGGCCGGCGATGGGCGGCAGCAGCTCCCGCGCCTGCCCGGCCGTCGCGTCCGGCGGCAGCTCGAGCGGCGAGTCGTAGGCGACCGGCTGGTCCTTCACCCGGCGGATGGCCGCGTCGAGCTCCTGCGGTCGCAGGTCCTGCGGGAGGATCCCGATGCCGCCGCGCCGCGCGAGCACGGCCGCCAGCCGCGGGCCGGTGACCGAGCCCATGTTGCTGGCGACGACCGGGATGGTGCACGGGGTGTCGTCGCCCGGCGCGAGGTCCACGTCCATGCGGCTGCCGACGTCCGACCGTCCGGGGCTCAGGAACACGTCCGAGTACGTCAGGTCGTGGGCGGGAGCCTCTCCGGTGAACCTCATGCCCCGACGCTAACCCGGGCTCCGCGTCCGCACCAGGGCACCCTCCGGATGGATCGGGCGCGCGCGACGCGCCGCTCCGCCGACGACCCCTCCGGCCCCACCGGCGGAAGGTTTAGGCTGGGTCATCGTGGACGCGCGGCGAGCGAACGACCGCGCGAGGCAGACGACCAACAGCAAGAGAGCGGGCGATCAACTGTGTCGAGCCAGGTGACTGGTACGGGGACCGATGACGGTTCCACGGGCGACTTCGGAGCCAACGAGTGGCTCGTCGACGAGATGTACGAGAGGTACGTGGTCGACAAGGACGCGGTGGACCGCAGCTGGTGGCCGATCCTGGAGAACTACCACGCGACCGTGATCGAGGGCCGCGAGGCGACGCCGGCCACCGGCGACCAGACCGCCGAGCCGCAGATCCCGGAGTCGGACGAGACGTCCGCGCCCGCCGCGACCAACACGGGCGCCCCGGCCGCGACGCCGTCCCCCGCCTCCGCCGGCCAGCCCGACGCGCAGGCGCAGCAGCCCGCGACCGGGTCGCAGCCCGCGGCGCGCACCACGAGCATCGCGCCCAAGCAGCAGCCGATCCCGGCCCAGGCCCCCGCGAAGGCGCCGGCCAAGAAGGGCGCCGAGCCCACCCCGCCCGGCGAGGACGAGGTGTCCCCGCTCCGCGGCATGGCGAAGAGCCTCGCGACCAACATGGACGCGTCGCTCTCGATCCCCACCGCGACGAGCGTGCGCACGATCCCGGCGAAGCTGATGATCGACAACCGCATCGTCATCAACAACCACCTCAAGCGCGCCCGCGGCGGCAAGGTCTCCTTCACGCACCTCATCGGCTGGGCGCTCATCCAGGCGCTCAAGGAGTTCCCGAGCCAGAACGTGCACTACGACGAGGTCGACGGCAAGCCCAGCGTCGTCTCCCCCGCGCACATCAACCTCGGCATCGCCATCGACATGCCGAAGCCCGACGGGACCCGCGCCCTCCTCGTGCCGAGCATCAAGGAGGCCGAGGGCATGACCTTCGGCGAGTTCCTCACCGCCTACGAGGACCTCGTGAAGAAGGCGCGCGGCAACAAGCTCGCCGCGGGCGACTTCGCCGGCACCACCATCTCCCTCACGAACCCCGGCGGCATCGGCACCGTGCACTCGGTCCCCCGCCTCATGAAGGGCCAGGGCGCCATCATCGGCGCCGGCGCGCTGGAGTACCCGGCCGAGTTCCAGGGCGCGAGCCCGAAGACGCTCGTCGAGCTCGGCATCGGCAAGACCATCACGCTCACGAGCACGTACGACCACCGCGTGATCCAGGGCGCGGGCTCCGGCGAGTTCCTGAAGATCGTGCATGAGCGCCTCATCGGCCAGCACGGCTTCTACGAGGACATCTTCGCGGCGCTGCGCATCCCCTACGACCCCATCCAGTGGGCCACGGACATCAACGTCGACCTCTCGGAGCGCGTCTCCAAGACCGGCCGCGTGCAGGAGCTCATCAACGCGTACCGCGTCCGCGGCCACCTCATGGCGGACATCGACCCGCTCGAGTACCAGCAGCGCACGCACCCCGACCTCGAGATCACGAACCACGGCCTCACCTTCTGGGACCTCGACCGGGAGTTCGTCACGGGCGGCTTCGGCGGACGCCGGCAGGCGCTCCTCCGCGACATCCTCGGCATCCTGCGCGACTCGTACTGCCGCACCATCGGCATCGAGTACATGCACATCCAGCAGCCCGACGAGCGCGAGTGGATCCAGGGCAAGGTCGAGCAGCCCTACGCCAAGCCCACGCACGACGAGCAGATGCGCATCCTCTCCAAGCTCAACGAGTCGGAGGCCTTCGAGACGTTCCTGCAGACCAAGTACGTCGGGCAGAAGCGCTTCAGCCTCGAGGGCGGCGAGTCCACCATCTCGCTGCTCGACACCCTGCTCCAGGGCGCGGCCGACCACGGCCTCGACGAGGTCGCGATCGGCATGGCCCACCGCGGCCGCCTCAACGTCCTCACCAACATCGCGGGCAAGAGCTACGGCCAGATCTTCCGCGAGTTCGAGGGCACGCAGGACCCGCGCACCGTGCAGGGCTCCGGCGACGTCAAGTACCACCTCGGCACCGAGGGCACCTTCCGCGGCGTCCACGGCGAGGAGATGCCGGTGTACCTCGCGGCGAACCCGTCGCACCTCGAGGCCGTCAACGGCGTGCTCGAGGGCATCGTGCGCGCGAAGCAGGACCGGAAGCCGATCGGCTCGTTCTCGGTGCTGCCGATCCTCGTGCACGGCGACGCGTCGATGGCCGGCCAGGGCGTCGTGTTCGAGACGCTGCAGCTCTCGCAGCTGCGCGCGTACCGCACGGGCGGCACGGTCCACATCGTGATCAACAACCAGGTCGGCTTCACGACGCCGCCGTCGGAGTCCCGCTCGTCGGTGTACTCGACCGACGTGGCCAAGAGCATCCAGGCGCCGATCTTCCACGTGAACGGCGACGACCCCGAGGCCGTGGCGCGCGTCGCGCACCTCGCGTTCGAGTTCCGCCAGGAGTTCAAGAAGGACGTCGTCATCGACCTCGTCTGCTACCGCCGCCGCGGCCACAACGAGGGCGACGACCCGTCGATGACGCAGCCGCTCATGTACAACCTCATCGAGGCCAAGCGCTCGGTGCGGAAGCTGTACACGGAGGCGCTCGTCGGCCGCGGCGACATCACGCAGGAGGAGTACGACGCGGCGCAGAAGGACTTCCAGGACCGCCTGGAGCGCGCCTTCGCGGAGACGCATGCGGCGCAGACCTCCTCCATCCCCATCCAGACCGACGACGAGGGCGCGGTGTCCGACCTCGAGCGCCCCGACTCGCAGCAGGACGACGGCCACGGCGAGCCCGAGACCACGGGCGTCTCCGAGTCCGTCGTCCAGGCGGTCGGCGACGCGCACGACAACCCGCCGCAGGGCTTCTCCGTGCACCCGAAGCTGCAGGCGCTCATGCGCAAGCGCCTGGAGATGAGCCGCAGCGGATCCATCGACTGGGCGTTCGGCGAGCTCCTCGCCATCGGCTCCCTTCTCCTGGAGAACACCCCCGTCCGCCTCGCCGGTCAGGACTCCCGCCGCGGCACGTTCGTCCAGCGCCACGCGGTGCTGCACGACCGCGACAACGGCCAGGAGTGGCTGCCCCTCGCGAACCTCAGCGACCGCCAGGCGCGGTTCTGGATCTACGACACGCTGCTCAGCGAGTACGCCGCGATGGGCTTCGAGTACGGCTACTCCGTGGAGCGGCCCGACGCCCTCGTGCTGTGGGAGGCCCAGTTCGGCGACTTCGCGAACGGCGCGCAGACCATCATCGACGAGTTCATCTCGTCCGCCGAGCAGAAGTGGGGCCAGCGCTCGAGCGTCGTGCTGCTGCTGCCGCACGGCTACGAGGGCCAGGGGCCGGACCACTCGTCCGCGCGCATCGAGCGCTTCCTCCAGCTCTGCGCGGAGCAGAACATGACGGTCGCGCGCCCCTCGACCCCGGCGTCGTACTTCCACCTGCTGCGTCGCCAGGCGTACTCGCGGCCGCGCCGCCCGCTCGTGGTCTTCACGCCGAAGGCCATGCTGCGGCTGCGCGGTGCGACGAGCGACGTCGAGGCCTTCACCTCGGGCCGCTTCGAGCCGGTGATCGACGACGTGCGCATCGAGGACCGCGGCGCCGTCCGGCGCGTGCTCCTGCACTCGGGGAAGGTCCACTACGACCTGCTCGGCGAGCTGGAGAAGCGCCAGGACACGTCCATCGCCCTCGTGCGCCTGGAGCAGTACTACCCGTTCCCCGAGGAGCAGGTGCGCCGCGTCGTCGAGTCGTACCCGGACGCCGAGGTGGTCTGGGTGCAGGACGAGCCGGAGAACCAGGGTGCCTGGCCGTTCGTCCACGTGGAGCTCAGCCGGGTCCTCCCCGACCGCGCCGTGCGCGTCGTGTCGCGTCCGGCGGCCGCATCGCCCGCCGCCGGCTCGAGCAAGCGCCACGCCACGGAGCAGACCGACCTGATCGCGCGCGCGACCGCGGAGTGATCCACCGGGGCGCATGCCCTGGGACGACGAGAGGCCCGATCCCCCTGGGATCGGGCCTCTCCTCGTCGATGGTCCGTGGCGGGCGCGAGCCCGCGTGGCCGGATCAGCCGAGCTTCGAGTAGCGGATGCCGGACGCGTGATAGCCGCGCCGGGCGTAGAACCGCGTGACGTTGTCGCGCGCGGCGGCGCTGGTGGCGAGGAAGCGCGAGGCGCCGTGCTCGCGCGCCCAGGCCTCGTAGTGGCGGATGAGGTCGGAGCCGATGCCGCCGGCCTGCCGCCCCTCGCGGACCACCAGGATGATGAGCTGCGCGATCGGCTCGTCGTCGGCGAGGCCCCACATGAGGTGGCCGCCCGCGAGACCGGCGATCTCGCCGGCGTCGTCCCGGACGACCCAGGTCTCGTGGCCCGCCGCCGCGGTCATGCGCGACAGGCGGGCTGCCACCCGCTCCTCGTCCACCTCGTAGTCGAGCAGCCGCAGAAGCTCGACGATGACGGTCAGGTCGGAGGGGGACGGCATCCCGAGGGACTGGATCGTGTTGGTCACATGCCGAGATTACCGGCCGCGCGCGACCGCTCCGGTCAGTGGGTCGCCTGGATCGCGCGCAGCTTCTCCATCACCTGCGTGCGGAGGTCCTCCGGGGCCGCCTCGGTGCAGGCGCGGCGCACGGTGTCGCGCAGGACGACGCCCACGCGGTGCTCGCGCGCGCAGTCGGCGCAGTTCGCCATGTGCTCGCGGATGTCCGCGGCGTCCGCCTTGTCGAGCTCGTGGTGCAGGTACTCCTCGAGATCCTTCTTGGCCTTGTCGCAGCCACAGTCGCTCATTTGGTCGCTCCAGTGAGGTGCGCGGTGGAGATGCCCCGCTCGCGCGCGTAGTCGGAAAGGAGGCCCCGCAGCATCCGGCGGCCGCGGTGCAGGCGGCTCATGACGGTGCCCACGGGGGTCTTCATGATGTCGGCGATCTCCTGGTAGGAGAAGCCCTCGACGTCCGCGAAGTAGACCGCCATGCGGAAGTCCTCCGGGATGGACTGCAGCGCGTCCTTGACGGTGCTGTCCGGGAGGTGGTCGATGGCCTCCGCCTCGGCGGAGCGCGTGGTGGTGGCGGTGGCGGAGGTGGCCCCGCCCAGCTGCCAGTCCTCGAGCTCGTCGATGGTGCCGCTGTAGGGATCCCGCTGCTTTTTGCGGTAGTTGTTGATGAAGGTGTTCGTGAGGATCCGGTACAGCCAGGCCTTGAGGTTCGTGCCCTGCTTGAACTGGTGGAAGGCGGTGTAGGCCTTCACGAACGTCTCCTGCACGAGGTCCTGCGCGTCGGCGGGATTGCGCGTCATGCGGAGGCCCGCGGCGTACAGCTGGTCGATGAACGGGAGCGCCTGCTCCTCGAAGAGCTCGCGATTGTCGCCGGGCTGGGCCGCGCGCGGCTCCTCCGCCTCGGCCCGCTCGGCCTCCTGCTGGTCGGCCGCCTCCTCGGTGGAGTGCACGACGGCCTCCACGAGCTCGGCGGGCGCGGTCGATGCGGCGGGCGCGACGCCCTCCGCGGTCTCGGCCGGCGCGTCGTGACTGGTGTTCCTCGAATTGGCCATCAAGGCAGATTCTACGGCGCGCACGAGCTCGGCGGACGGGGCCGCCGGTGCTGTCCTCGTGATCACGGGTGTTCCTTCCCGGCCCGGGATCCGGGCCTGCCGGACGCGTGCCCGGTACTCTGGTGAACCCATGGAGATCTTCAGGTATTCCGGTCCGACCTTCAGCCCGTACGACGACGACCGGACCCACCAGCCGGTCCCCGAGGACGACGGGCCGTGGGCCGCGCCCGTCGCGGACGGCCCGCTCGACGCCATCGTGCCGCTGCCGGGTTCCAAGAGCCTCACGAACCGGGAGCTCGTGCTCTCCGCCCTCGCGGATGCGCCCTCCCTCCTCCGCGCGCCGCTGCACTCGCGGGACACGCGGCTCATGATCGAGGCCCTGCGCGCGCTCGGCGCCGGCATCGAGGAGGTCGAGGGGGACGGCGCGTTCGGACCCGACCTCCGGATCACGCCGGCGGAGCTCGCGGGCGGCGTCACGATCGAGTGCGGCCTCGCCGGCACCGTGATGCGCTTCCTGCCGCCCGTCGCCGCGCTCGCGCTCGGACCCGTCTCGTTCGACGGCGACCCGAGCGCCCGCCGCCGGCCCATGTCGGGCACGATCGAGGCGCTGCGGGCCCTCGGCGTCGACGTGAACGACGACGGCCGCCGCGCACTCCCCTTCAGCCTCTACGGCACCGGCGAGGTGCCGGGCGGCGAGATCGGCATCGACGCGTCCGCCTCCAGCCAGTTCGTCTCCGGTCTCCTCCTGGCGGCGCCGCGCTTCACCGACGGCCTGCGGCTCCGGCACACGGGCCGGACGCTGCCGAGCATGCCGCACATCGAGATGACGATCCGCACGCTCGCCGAGCGCGGCGTGGTCGTCGAGAGTCCGGAGCCGAGAGTCTGGGTGGTGCCGCCGTCGGCCATCGCCGGCCGCGACGTGTCCATCGAGCCCGACCTGTCCAACGCCGCGCCCTTCCTCGTCGCGGCGCTCGTCGCCGGCGGACGCGTCACGGTCCCCGGCTGGCCCTCGGAGACCACGCAGGTCGGCGCCGACCTCATCGAGCTGCTGCCGCGCTTCGGCGCCACCGTCACGCGCGAGGGCGGCGCGCTCGTCGTCGACGGCGGGCCGGGCCTCGCCGCGGGCGGCCGCATCCCGGGCGTCGACCTCGACCTCAGCCGCGGCGGCGAGCTCGCCCCCGCCCTGGTCGCGCTCGCGGCGCTGGCGGACGGACCCAGCCGGATCACCGGCATCGGCCACCTCCGCGGGCACGAGACCGACCGCCTCGCGGCGCTGGCGGCGGAGATCACCCGGCTCGGCGGATCCGTCACGGAGCTCGAGGACGGCCTCGCCATCGAGCCGGCGCCGCTGCACGGCGGCCTCTGGCACGCGTACGAGGACCACCGCATGGCCACGGCGGGGGCGATCATCGGACTCGCGGTGCCGGGCGTCGAGATCGACGACATCGGCACGACCGCCAAGACGCTCCCCCAGTTCCCCGAGCTGTGGCTCGGCGCGCTGCTCGGCCGCGGCCCGCGCGTGGTCGTCGATCCGCTGGCGCTCGGCGGCATGACCGGCCCGGGCGGCCTCGGCGGGATCCTGTGAGCTGGCTCGCGGATCCCGAGCAGGACGACGGCGTCTGGGACGCCTACGACGAGTCCTCGGTGCGCGTGCGGCCGAACCCCAAGGGCAACAAGCCGCGCAGCAAGCAGCGGCCGGGCCACACGGACGCCGTCGAGGGCCGCGTCCTCACGGTCGACCGCGGCCGCTTCGGGGTGCTCGTGGGCGAGGACACCCCGGACGAGCACACCCTGACCGCCACCCGCGCCCGCGAGCTCGGCAAGAAGGCCGTGGTCACCAACGACCGCGTCGACATCGTGGGCGACACCTCGGGCGACGAGGGCAGCCTGTCGCGCATCGTCCGCATCGCCCCGCGCCGCACGCTGCTGCGCCGCAGCGCCGACGACTCCGACGCCGTCGAGCGCGTCATCGTCGCCAACGCCGACCAGATGCTCATCGTGGTCGCCGCCGCCGAGCCCGAGCCGCGCGCGCGCCTCGTCGACCGCTACCTGGTCGCGGCCTTCGACGCGGGGATCCAGCCCATCCTCTGCATCACGAAGGCCGACGTCGCGGATCCCGCGCCGTTCGCCGCGCACTTCCGGGTGCTGGACGTGCCGATCGTGCTGAGCCGCTCGGACGCCGTGCCGCTCGACGAGCTGCGCGCCCTGCTGGCCGACCGCACGACCGTCGCGGTGGGCCATTCCGGCGTCGGCAAGTCCACGCTCGTCAACGCGCTCGTGCCCGACGCCAAGCGCGCCACGGGCGTCGTCAACCAGGTCACCGGGCGCGGGCGGCACACGTCGAGCTCCACGGTCTCGATGCGCGTCGAGACGGGCGACGGCGGACACGGCTGGATCATCGACACCCCGGGTGTGCGCTCCTTCGGCCTCGGGCACGTGGATCCGGCCAACATCCTCCGCTCGTTCGCGAGCTACGCGCACCTGCCCGAGGGCGAGCCCCCGGGCGGCATCCCGCTCACGGAGGCGCACGACTGGGAGATCGTCGACCGGGTCGAGGCGGGCGAGCTCGGCGACGCGGGGCGCGAGCGCCTCCACTCGCTGCAGCACCTCGTGTCGAACCGGTCGGACGCCGTCAAGGGAGAGTGACCGGGCGGCGCGGGGCCGATCGCTAGGCTCGTCCCCGTGGCCTCCGAACCCCTGCACTCCCTGTCGTCCGACCTGCGGCTCGCGAGGGAGCTGGCCGACATGGCCGACGCCATCTCGCTCGACCGCTTCCGCTCCGCCGACCTCGCCATCGAGACGAAGGCCGACTCCAGCTGGGTCACCGACGCCGACACCTCCGTCGAGCGGGCGATCCGGGCGGGCATCGCCGAGAGCCGGCCCCACGACAGCGTCCTCGGCGAGGAGTACGGCACGTCCGGCTCGTCATCGAGGCAGTGGATCGTCGACCCGATCGACGGCACCTCGAACTTCGCGCGCGGGGTGCCCGTGTGGGGCACCCTCATCGCGCTGGCGGTCGACGGCGTGCCCGTGGTCGGCGTGGTGAGCGCGCCCGCGCTCGGCCGCCGCTGGTGGGGCGCGACCGGGCTCGGCGCCTACGTCGACGACACGCTCGGCCAGGCCACCACCTCCGAGGAGCGGCGCATCCGCGTCTCGGACGTCGCCCGGCTCGAGGACGCCTCCATGAGCGTCGCCGGCGTGCAGCGCTGGCGCGACGCCGACCGCCTCGACGAGCTCCTCGACCTCTCGGCCCGGGTCAAGCGCTCCCGCGACTTCGGCGACATGTGGGCCTACATGCTCCTGGCCGAGGGGCTCCTCGACATCGCGGGCGAGCACGACCTCAAGCCCTACGACATGGCCGCGCTCATCCCCGTGATCGAGGAGGCCGGCGGCCGCTTCACCTCCATCGACGGCGAGGCCGGCCCCTGGCACGGGTCCGCGCTCGCGACCAACGGGCACCTGCACGACGCCGTTCTGGCGGTCGTGGCGCGCTGACCGTCGCGAGCCGTCGCCGGACGCGGCCGGCCCGACGCGCTCAGGCGGTCGCGGCCCGCTGACGTCGGCGCCGCTGCCCGAGGTCCACGAGGCCGAGCAGCAGCGCCACCGCCACCAGCGAGATGGTGACGAGGAAGCCGTTGCGGAAGCCGTCGTGGTACACCGCCAGGCTCGCGTCGGATCCGCCGGCCGCCTCCGCGTAGAGCGTGCTGAAGAACGTGGCGGAGGCCGCCGCGACGCCCACGGCCGTGCCGACGCGCTGGCCCACCTGCGCCATGGATCCGGCCACGCCACCCTCGGTGACCGGGATCTCCGCGAGCGTCAGGGTCTGGTTCGGCGAGATGACGAAGCCCGCGCCGATGCCCGCCACGAGCATCGCCGCGGCCATGGCCCACGGGGTGACCTCGCGCGGCGTGAGCACGGCCGCGAGGAGCAGCAGGGTGATCCCGACCACGACGACCGCGAGGCCGATGACCACGAGCTGCCGGCCGAGCCGGGACACGAGCCGTCCGCCGATCCACGCCGTCACGGCCGAGGACAGCGCGAACGGGATGCCGACCATGCCGGCGAACACGGGTGCGAGGCCGAGGCCCTGCTGGAGGTAGAGGGTCGTGAGCAGGAACACCGCCGGGATCGCGGCGAAGTACGCCGTCGCGATGAGGATCCCGTTCCGGTACGACGACAGCCGGAACAGCGCGAAGTGCACGACGGGCGACTTGCCCTGCGACGCGTAGCGCCGCTCCCACGCGACGAAGAGCCCGGCGGCCACCGCGGCTACCGCGAGCGCGAGCCAGCGGCGCGGGTCGTCGTCCGGGCCGCCGGTCGTGAGCACGAACGGCAGCATCAGCGAGAAGGTGGCGACGGCGAGAAGCAGGATGCCGACGGGATCCAGCCCGACCTTCCCCTCCGGCCGGGCCTGCCGCTTCGGCAGGAGCTTGAGCGCGAAGAGGATGGCGGCGATGCCGAGCGGGATGTTCATCCAGAAGAGCAGCCGCCAGCCGTCCTCCGGGCCACCGAGCTGGATCAGCAGGCCGCCCACGGTCGGGCCGAACGCCGTCGCGACGCCCACGACCGCGCCGAACAGGCCGAACGCCCGCGCGCGCTCCTCGCCCTGGAAGAGCTGCTGGATGAGGCCGAGCACCTGCGGCATCTGGATGCCCGCGGCGACGCCCTGCAGGATCCGCGCGACCACGAGCGTGTTCACGTCGGGCGCGAGCGCGCAGAGGAGGCTCGCGAGCGTGAAGGCGCTGAGGCCGATCACGAACATGAGGCGCCGGCTGCGGATGTCGCCGAGCCGCCCGGCCGGCACGAGGGCCAGGCCGAACGCGAGCGCGTAGCCGGCGACGATGAGCTGCAGGTCCGTGGATCCGGCGCCGAGCGACTCCTCGATCGACGGCAGCCCGACGTTCACCTTCGAGAGGTCGAGGATCGTCAGGGCCGCGACGCCGACGCAGACCCAGAACGCCTGCCAGCGCGTGCGGTCGCGGTCGTCGGCGGGTTCGGTGCTCGAGGGGGTCCCCGCGATGGTGCGTCCGGTCATGAGGTATCGAATCCAATGCACGTGCTATGTATTCCCGCTCCCGCGAGCGGCGCGACGCGCCCCGACCAGCTTGCTCCCCAGGTGAGGGAATCGTCTCCGGTGTCCCTATGCTGAACAGCGAGCCAACAGCGACCGCCGGACCGGGCCGCCGCGGATCCCGCTCCTAGGGTGGGGACTTCGCGCCGGAACGGCGCGCCGCCCGCGAGCACGCCGACGTGCTCCCTCCGAGAGGACACCATGAAGAACCGCGCCCGCCGTCTCACCGCCTCCCTCGCCGCCGTCGTCGCGGCCGGGCTCGCCCTCTCCGGATGCGGATCGTCGGGCGGCGGCAGCGCGGATCCCGGCGCCTCCCCCGCCTCGGGCGACACCCTCATCGTCTACACGAACTCCAACGGCGATGGCCGCGGGGACTGGGTCACGGCCGAGGCGGCCAAGGCGGGCTTCGACATCCAGATCGTGGGCCTCGGCGGCGCCGACCTCGCGAACCGCATCGTCGCGGAGAAGAACAACCCCGTCGGGGACGTGGTGTTCGGCCTCAACAACATGTACTTCGAGAACCTCAAGGCGGAGGACGCCATCACGGCGTACACGCCCGCGTGGTCCGGCGAGGTCGACCAGGCCTCGGGCGACCCCGACGGCGGCGCCTACTGGCCGCTCGTGGAGCAGGCCATCGTCACCGTGCACGACGCGAAGCAGACCTCCGGCGGCGACGTGCCGAAGGACGTCACCGACCTGCACTCCTCCGCGTACCAGGGGAAGTACGAGGTCAACACGCGCCTCGGCGAGGCCACGCCGCAGCTCATCCTCGCGGGCCTCCTCGCGCCCTACGCGGACCCCGACGGCGACCTGGGCATCAGCGACGAGGGCTGGCAGGTCGTGAAGGACTACTTCGCGAACGGCTCCCCCGCGGTCGAGGGCACGGACCTCTACGCGCGCCTCTCCCGCGGCGAGGTGTCCTTCGGCACCCTGGCGTCGAGCGGCATCGCGGCGCGCGACGCGCAGTACGGCACCACCACCGAGATCGTGCCCGCGAAGGCCGGCGTCCCGTTCGTGACCGAGCAGATCGCCGAGATCGCCGGCACGAAGAAGGAGGAGCGGGCCCGCGCCTTCATCGACTGGTTCGGCAGCGCCGACGTGCAGGGCGCGTTCGCGGAGAAGTTCTCGAGCTACCCCGTCAACACGACCGCGCGGGAGAAGGCGCTGCCGGCCGTGAAGACGCTCATCGAGTCGCTCGACAAGCAGGACGTCGACTACGGCTTCGTGCGCGAGCACATCGCCGACTGGGTCGAGAAGACCGAGCTGGAGTACCTGCCCTGATGATCCGCTTCGACGACGTCGAGGTGCGCTTCGGCGACCAGGTGGCGATCCCGGGGCTCGACCTGGAGATCCACGAGGGCGAGTTCTTCACCCTGCTCGGGCCGTCGGGCTGCGGCAAGACGACGGCGCTGCGCACGCTCGCCGGCTTCGTCGACCCGAGCCGCGGCGAGGTCGTCATCGACGGGCAGGTCGCCACGCGGCTGCCCAGCGAGAAGCGCCGCGTGGGCATGGTGTTCCAGAACTACGCGCTGTTCCCGAGCATGTCGGTGCGGCAGAACATCGCGTTCGGCCTCACGGTGCGGAAGGCCGGCAAGGCCGAGACCGACCGGCTCGTGCGCGCCATGGCCGATCAGGTCGAGCTGAGCGCGGCCCAGCTCGACAAGGACGTGGCCGAGCTGTCCGGCGGTCAGCAGCAGCGCGTCGCCATCGCGCGGGCGCTCGTGCTGGAGCCGCGGATCCTGCTGCTCGACGAGCCGCTCTCCAACCTCGACGCCAAGCTCCGTGTGCAGCTGCGCGACCAGCTGAAGGGCCTGCAGTCCCGGCTCGGGATCACGACGGTCTACGTCACGCACGACCAGGAGGAGGCGCTCACCATGAGCGACCGCATCGCCGTCTTCGACGCGGGGCGGATCGAGCAGGTCGGGACCCCGGAGGACATCTACGACCGCTCGGCCACCGAGTTCGTCGCGACCTTCGTCGGGGCGATCAACGCGCTCGGCCCGTCCACGGTCGCCCGCCTCCGCGACGCGGGGGCGCCGGGCCTCGACGCCTCGAGCCGCGCCTACGTGCGGCTCGAGCGCGTGTCGGTGGATCCGCGCGGATCCGCGGTGACCGACGCCGGCCGCGTCCGCCTCGACGGCGTGGTGGCCGAGCGCAAGTACCACGGGTCCTACAGCACGTACCGGGTCGACCTCGGGGACGACGCCGTCGAGGCGCTCGTGGCCGAGACGGGCGCCGCGCCCCTCGCGCCCGGCGCCGAGGTCGTCGTGGGCATCGACCCGGCCGCGATCCTGCGGTACCGGTCGTAGCCGTGCGCACCCCCGTCCGCGCGCTGCTGCGCTCCCCCCTCGGCGTCGTGGTGCTCATCGCCGCGCTGTGGTTCATCGTCACGTTCCTGGTGTTCCCGAACGCCAACCTGCTGATCACGACGTTCTTCCCCGACGGGTCGTTCAGCGGGCGGGCGCTCGAGAAGCTCGTCAGCTCCGACCGGGCGATGCGGAGCGTCGGCAACAGCCTGCTGCTCGCCGTGACCCTCGCGATCACCGTCAACGTGGTCGGCATCTTCATCGTGCTGGTCACGGAGTACTTCGTGGTGCGCGGGTCCCGCGTGCTCTGGCTCGGGTACGCCACCACGCTCATCTACGGCGGCATCGTGCTCGCGGCCGGCTACGACTTCATCTACGGACGCTACGGGTTCGTCACGGCCATCGCCCAGCGCGTCGTCCCCGATCTCGACCCCGACTGGTTCTCCGGGTACTTCGCGGTCGTCATCGTGATGACGTTCGCCACGACCACGAACCACATGCTCTTCCTCCGCTCCTCGCTCGCGGCCATCGACCACCAGACCATCGAGGCGGCCCGGAGCATGGGCGCGGGCACCGGCCGGATCCTCTTCCGCATCGTGCTGCCGGCCCTGCGGCCCATGATCTTCGCGGTCACCGTGCTCACGTTCCTCACCGGCCTCGGGGCGCTCACCGCTCCCCTGGTGCTCGGCGGCACGGGCTTCCAGACGGTGGCGCCCATGATCGTCACCTTCTCCAAGAGCACGAGCTCCCGCGACCTCGCGGCGCTGCTCGCCATCGTGCTGGGCGTCGCGACCATCGCGCTGCTGGCGATCATGAACCGCGTCGAGAAGTCGGGCGTGTACTTCTCGGTGGCGAAGGTCGCGACGCCGCTGCAGAAGCAGCGCATCCGGAACCCGATCGTCAACGGCGTCGTGCACGTCGTCGCGTACGTGCTCTTCGTGGTCTACGCCCTGCCCGTCGTGCTCATCGTGCTGTTCTCGTTCCTCGACTCGAAGAGCGTGCAGACGGGCACCATCACGCTCGACTCCTTCACCCTGCGGAACTACGCGACCGTGCTCGGCTCCCCCGACGTGCTGCGCCCGTTCGTCGTGAGCCTCGTCTACAGCGCGCTGGCCGCCGTGATCGTGGTGGCGGGGCTGCTCTTCGTCGCGCGCCTCGTGCAGCGCAACCGCAACTGGGCGACCGCGGCCATCGAGTACCTGCTGCACATCCCGTGGATCCTGCCGACCATCCTCATCGCCCTGGCGCTGCTGCAGACCTTCGACCGGCCGCAGCCGCTCATCGGCGGGCAGGTGCTCACGGGCACGACGTGGCTGCTGCTCGTCGCGTACATCATCGTGAAGGTGCCGTTCACCCTGCGGCTGCTGAAGGCCGCGTTCGCGAGCGTGCCGCAATCGCTCGAGGACGCCGCGCGGATCCTCGGGGCGCGCTCGCTCACGACGTTCCGCCGCGTGCTGGTGCCGCTCGTGATCCCGACGGTCGCCGCCATCACGGCGCTCAACTTCAACAGCCTCCTCGACGACTACGACGCCGCGGTGTTCCTCTACCAGCCGCTGTACGAGCCGCTCGGCATCGCCATCAAGGCGAGCACGGAGGGAGAGGCGAACCTCGACTCGATGAGCATCACGTTCGTGTACACGGTGCTCCTCATGATCATCATGGGGCTCACGATGTACCTCGTGTACGGGCGCTCCGGCGGGCGGAAGCGGCGCCGCGGCCGGACCGGATCTCCCGCGGTCGAGACGACGGCCCCGGCGCTGGCGACGAGCGACCCCGGCGCACCCGCCCCCGCCGCGCCGCGCGCGCCCGTGGGCTGAGACCGGGCAGACGGAAGGCCCCGTCCGGTGGACGGGGCCTTCGTCGCGACCGGACGGATCCGGCCCCTCGACGAGCGTGGGACATGCGACGCGATGGTGGAGATGCGGGGAATCGAACCCCGGTCCACTGCTGTAATCCTGCGCCTTCTACGGGTGTATCCAGGAAAGGCGTCCTGCTCGGCCCCGGAACTTGCTCCTGGCATCTGATCCGACGGGCCCAGCCTCAGTTCGAGTCCCGCGCGGCCCTGAGGCACGACCGCGCAGCGAGCTCCCTTTTCTGACGCCGACTTACCGGTTAGAGAGCATCACCGGGTCGACGGTCCTGTTAGTGCGCTCGCTTAGGCAGCGAGAGCGAAGGACGACTGCTTGTTATTGGCAGTTGTATTTTGCAGAGAGCGTTTACGAGATAGCCCTGCATCCTCGACCCGCTTCTCGCAGTCATTCAGGCAATGTCGAAACCGATCATCCCCATGAACGGCAGAGCGCCTCGAGAGGCACCCGAGCCGGGTCGCATGTTCCACGCTGTCGAGTTGTCAATCGTCGACCGGAGCGAACCCCGGCCAGCCCTCAATGATAGCCGACGCGCGACGCCCGCACCACCGCCGACGGCCGGTGCGCCTACTCGCCGAGCCGGCGGTGCGACGACATGGCGCGATCGGCCTCGCGCTTGTCCTGGCGCTCCCGGAGCGTCTGGCGCTTGTCGTACTCCTTCTTGCCCTTCGCGATGGCGAGCTCCACCTTGGCGCGGCCGTCGACGAAGTAGAGCTGCAGGGGCACGACCGTGTAGCCGCCCTCCTTCACCTTGGAGTGGATCTTGAGGATCTGCTCCTTGTGCAGGAGCAGCTTGCGCTTCCGCCTGACCGGGTGGTTGTTCCAGGTGCCCTGGTTGTACTCGGGGATGTGCACCGCGTCGAGCCACGCCTCGCCCGCGTCCACGAAGGCGTAGCCGTCCACGAGGGACGCGCGCCCCTGCCGGAGCGACTTGACCTCGGTGCCCGTGAGCACGAGGCCGGCCTCGTAGGTCGACTCGATGGTGTAGTCGTGGCGAGCCTTGCGGTTGGTCGCCACCACCTTCTCGCCACGTTCCCTGGGCACGGTGGACTCCTCGATGGTTCGGGTGGATGCGCCCGGATCCGGGCAGCCCATCAGCCTACCGGAGGATCAGATCCGCAGGTACCTGCTGATCGCGAAGTTCGCCGAGACCGCGGACAGCACGACGCCCACCGCGAGCAGGATCGGCACCACGAGCAGAGCGTCGTCCATGTTCACCAGGGATATCGACGTGAGGCGCGTGCTCAGGAAGCCCTGCACGAAGAACTTGACGAGTGCCACCGTGGCCGCGCTCGCGAGCACGCTCCCGATGAGCGCCGCGAACACGCCCTCGAGGATGAACGGGGTCTGGATGAAGCGGTTCGACGCCCCGACCAGCCTCATGATGCCCAGCTCCCGTCTCCGCGAGAACGCGGACAGCCGGATGGTGGTGGCGATGAGGAGGGCGGCGGCCACGAGCATGAGGCCGGCGATGCCGACCGCGGTGAGGCTCGCGGCGTTGAGTATGGAGAAGATCTGGTCGAGGTACTGCCGCTGGTCCACCACGTTCTCGACCCCCGCGAGCCCCGAGAGGCTGTCCTTGAGGATGTCGGACTTCGACGGGTCCTTGAGGTTCACCCAGAACGCCTCGTTGAGGAACTCGGGCTGCACCAGCTCGGTGACGGGATCGCCCTTGAACTGCTCCTGGAAGTTCTTGTACGCCGTGTCCTGGTCCTCGAAGTAGTACTTGTCGATGAACGGGGTGAGCGTCGCGCTGTCGAGGCGCTCCTTCACCGCGTCCATCTGCTCCTGCGTGGCCTTGCCGTTCACGCACGTGGCGCTCGGCACCGACGTGTCGGTGCAGAAGTCGATGGCGACCTGGGCGCGGTCGTACCAGTAGTTCTTCATCTGGCCGATCTGCATCTGCAGCAGCACCGCGGCGCCCACGAACGTGAGCGAGATGAAGGTGACGAGCACGACCGACACGACCATGCTGACGTTCCGACGGAGGCCGTGGCCGACCTCGGAGAGGACGAGTCCGAGTCTCATCGCGTGGGCCCCACATCCTGTGCGCCGGTGTCGTCCGGCGACTCGCCGCGGGCGCGGAGCCCCAGCTTCTCGGCCAGACCGAGCTCGGCGAGCTCGGCGTCGTCGCGTCCGTCGGCGGACGCGGTGCCGCCCTGCCCGTCGGACAGGTCGGGCAGGCGGATCACGCCCGTGCCCTCGGGGAGGCGGCGGATGGATCCGGTGCTCGGCGCGGCGGGCGC
>NZ_LQXA01000014.1 GCF_001618005.1 Clavibacter tessellarius | reverse complement strand
CCCCCGCCGTTGCGGCGGCTGGGCGCCCTCGGGGTCGACGCGGCAGGCGGCGCGTCGTCGACCGGCGCGGGCTCCTGGACGGGCTCGCGATCGGGCTCGTGCACGACCGGTACGTCGCGGGACGGCGTCGACTCCGCCGGAGCGGTCCGCTCGCTCTCGGCGACGGGCTCGGCGGCGGGCGCGGGCTCCGCAGCCCGCGCGGGCTCCGCGGTGGGTGCGGGCTCCGCAGCCCGCGCGGGCTCCGCGGCGGGTGCGGGCAGCGGATCCACCCGGGCCGCCTCGGCGAAGGCCGAGGGCGTGGACGCCCGCGCGGCGTCGCGGTCGTCGCGGACCACGGCCTCCTCGCGGTCGGGGGTCGTCGCGGGCACGAGGGGCACGGCCTGCTCGGGCGCGGGCTCGGTGGGCCCGACCTGCGCGGCCTCGGGC